>CAZIQK010000033.1:0-7252 GCA_964541735.1 uncultured Treponema sp. | reverse complement strand
TTTTTGCATTTGTGCAAATTCGGGTGAATTTATTTTGTAGTTGATGAGGTTCCTTCTTCTGAATATTTTTGTCAATTTCTATAATTTTCTTTTCTCCTTCATATTTTTCACTTCTTGAAAATCTACTCTTTTTCTACTATATTAAATGCTCATCATAAAGAGTGTGATGCGGAAGCGAAAGTTTTATATCTAATCTATAAAAAAAATAAACTTTGCTTTCGGTGGAAAACAAAGAGGTTATTTTTATGGAAAACGAAAAAATGCTGGAATCTGTTTTAAAATCAAATAATATCCAGCAAGATGAAGCTGATGAAGTTTCTTTTGAAGATTTAGGCTTAGATGAATACACATTAAAAGCTGTAGAAAAAAAAGGTTTTAAAACGCCTTCTCCAATCCAAATTCTTGCAATTCCTAGACTTTTAAACGGAGACACAAATCTTATTGCAAGAGCAAGAACTGGAACAGGAAAAACTGCCGCCTTTGGACTTCCTATCATTCAATCAATTCGAGAAAAATCTAACAATGTAGAAGCGTTGATTTTGGAACCAACTCGTGAACTTGCCGTTCAAACTTGCGAAGAAATGAAATCTTTTTCTATAAAAGATTTTCCCAGAACAACAGTTTTATACGGTGGTGCATCTTATTCAGCTCAAATAAAAGATTTAAAACGCGGATGCGAAATTGTCGTTGGAACTCCAGGCCGAATAAAAGATCATCTTGAACGAAAAACTCTAGATTTATCAAAAATAAAATATTTTATTCTTGATGAAGGCGACGAAATGCTTGATATGGGTTTTATTGATGATATTCGCGAAATTTTTCAACAAGCGAATCCACAAAGTAGAATTTTACTTTTTAGTGCAACAATGCCTTCTCCAATTTTAAAAATTGCTTCTGATTTTATGGGCGAATACGATATTATTGAGGAAGAAAAAGTTGTCGATGAAGCTCTTTTAATTGACCAAAAATATTGGATTGTAAAAGAAAGCGAAAAAATAGAAGCTCTTGTTCGGCTTATAGATATGTCTCCAGATTTTTATGGACTTGTTTTTACAATGACAAAAATGGATGCCGACAACGTAACTCGTCAGTTGGATTTACGTGGATACGAAGCCGCTGCGTTGCATGGTGATATTATGCAAAATCAGCGAGAAAAAGTTTTAGAACGTTTCCGCTCAAAAAAAACACGCATTCTAGTTGCAACAGATGTTGCGGCTCGCGGAATTGATATTTCCGGACTTACTCACGTTGTAAATTATTCACTTCCATTTGACACAGCAACTTACGTTCATAGAATTGGAAGAACCGGAAGAGCGGGAACGACTGGAATAGCAATTACTTTTGTTCGCCCTGAAGAAAGACGTAAACTTTCTTACTTTGTAAAAAATGTTTCAAAAGCGACAAAAAGCCAACTCGTTGAAGAAAAAATTCCTTCCGTAAATGAAGTTTTAACAATTAAAGAAACTCGTCTTATAAACGAATTAAAATCTAAAATTTTTAAAATTGTTAAAGATGGCGAAAGTATAGAAAATTCTAAAATTACAGAAGATAAAAAAGAAAATCTAAATATAGAAAATTCGGAAGAAACACAAGAATCAGATTTTAATCAAAATGATAAGATTGATAAAATTGCAGAAAATACAGACGACACTGCAGAACTTTTTGAAATTCCAGAAAAATATTTAAAAATTGCTGAAGATTTAACACAAAATCAAGATGCAATAAAAGTTTTGGCAAATGTTTTATCTGTTTTTTATGGCGAAAAATTAAGTCCAAAACATTATGGAAAAATTTCCACAAAAGATTTTGGAACAAAAGGCGACCAACTGCGTATTTTTATTTCTCTTGGAAAAAAAGATGGTTACCACGCACGCGAAATTGCAGATTATTTAAGCGAAATGTTGCATATTCCAGGTCGCCTAGTTGATGATATTGATGTTGCACAACAATTTTCGCTTGCTAGTTTACCTACTGCATCTGCAAAAAAAGCTGTAGAAATGTCAAAATCTAACAGAAAACTTCCTCACATTCATTTTGATGTCAAAGAAGATGGACGAGGAAGCAGAAAATCTCGTTCTCGTGGTGGAGAATTTTCCAGCGAAAAAAGAAATCGCTCTTCAAAACAAGATTCCAAAAGAGACAGATTTGAAGGTCGCCAAAAAGGTTCAAGACCAAATGTACATACGCAATCAGAACGTTCTTCAAAAAGAAGTTCAAACAACGCAAAAGCATTTGTAAAAAAGTTTTAGAAAGTTTTCTGCAGACTACACAGATAGTCGTTATAGATGATAACTTTATGCATTTTTAGCCTACATAGGTCTGTCCCCTCGTAAAATATACTAGTGAGCAAATGTCATAAAAATTTGAAGAATGCATTTTTAGCTCACGTACGTTAGGGTATGGAAGCCCGAAGTTCCGAAGTGCTAACGGAGGAATGAGCGTTAGCGAAGGCTGGAACACCCGACCTGCCGACGAGTCTGTTTACAGACAAGTTGGCAGGGAACGCCCTTTTTTTAATTTTCTTCTGTAGATTAGTTTTCTAAAAGATTTTCTGTATTTTCTGCGGGTTCTGCAGTTTCAATTTTTGTAGATTCTTTTGTTGTATATGTTTGTTCTTCAACATTTTGTGTTTGAACTATTGGATTTTGTCTAGCAGGTTCAACATAATTTTCATCATATAAATCAAAACTAACAGTTTCAAAACGTTGCTTATGTCGCGATTTTAACAATAAACTTTCGTTATCACGATTATAAACATAACCAGAAGAATTATACGCTTCAAAACGAGGATCTGTTCTAAATGCCATATCATAAATATAAATCGTTCTAAAACGAGGAATTCCTTTAAAAATCACATAATGCGTATAATTTTCAGGAAAATCTATTCTAAACGAAATAGAATCTTCACTTTGAGAAGAATAAGTTATATCTTTTGCACAAGTCCAAGCCCAAATTTTCTGATTATCATTTGTTTCAATCTTTTTAAAGTGAGGATAATAAGAATTATTATAAGCTAAAATTGAATAAAGATTACAAAGAGTTCGTAAATCAAAAGAAGAAGTTTCGCTAATATAAGAATTTATAATTACATATCCGGATTTTATATAAGTTTGATTTCCAACAAGAGTTCCATAACGAAGAAGAGAAACTCCAATTTCAACAGCTTGAATTACAGAAACAAAAGTATCGTTTTCAGAAATTGTAAGAATATTTTGGTCATAATTGCATAATTTTTCAATTTTCTGAATACAATTTTCCAAAATCGGAGATAAAACTAAAGCAAGATTTTTATCATAACTAAAAAGTTCTGTGTACGTTCTTAAAATGCCACAAACTTGCATTAAAGAAGCATTTTCTATATCACTTGTAATTGCTTTTTGTAAAACAGAATTAACAACATTCTTGTTTGGATAAATATACATATAAAAAGCAAGATTTTTTGTTGTAAAAAGATTCAAATCAAAATTGGAATTTGCATTTGTAATTAAATTTTTATTTTCGCTAATAGAATTATCAAGTAGAACATTCATTCTTGCAAGATTATTTAAGTATGGAGAAGAAAGATAAGTTCTAGAATTTCCATTTTTAAAACTTGTAGGAATTTCTTCGATTGCAGAAACATAATTTCCATTTTCACTTTGAGCAGCAATATACGAAACTACAATTTGTTCAGTCAAATTTGAAGAATTCGTCTTAAATGCAGAAATTAAATTTGTTTTTAATTTTTCAACATTTTGCAAATAAATAAGATTATCTGCAAATGGAGTTTGAGTAAGAAGTTCAAACCTAAATTGAGTTACTGTGTCATCGTAAATTGTATAATAACTAGAATTTTCATTTTTAGTGTAAGAAATTATTGAAGGCAAAAGATTTGCCGCAGAAATTTCCCAAGAAGATTTTTTTCCATCAACAATAATTTTAGAATCATCTTCTTTTTGAATTTTCATATTGTAATTAAAATTGTAAGGCAAATAAAAATTAGAAACATTTGAAGGAAGTTCTACAAAAGTTGAAAATTTTGCATTTGGTTCTTGAGAAGAAATTGCAACTGAAAAAGAAACATCATCACTAAAATTAAATTTATAAGATAAATCACCTTTTTCGTAGGATTGCAAAATTAAAGATTTTTTTTCATCAGAGTTTGAATAAGAAATTTGAGCAGGATTTTGGTCGTTACAAAATAAATTTAATCCATTGTAAGATATTTGTAACTTATTTTTTAAGATTTTTTCGTATTCTTGATTTTCATTTAATTCTAAAGAAACTTGAAGATTTCCAATTTTTTCGATAATTGTAGAATCTGTTCTAAATTGAAGGACAAAAATGCCGATGATTAAAACAATATCGACAATAAGCAGTCCTATAGCTCTTTTTATTACACGCATGCTCATTGTGATATTATTTTAGTCGATGACGCAGTTAAAAGCAATAACTGCAAATTTTAGAAAATATTCAAAATAGAGGAAAAAATGAAAAAACTATCATTTGTTACTTGCATTATTTTAGGAATTAGTTTGATTTTTGGAATTACAACAAGTTGTGCAACAAAGCCAAAAGATGAAAACACATCTGTGTCTCCAAAAACGACGAAAAAAGAACCGGAAGATCCGCCAAACATACAATTTGCTAAAAAATTACAAGCAGAACTCGAAAAAAATAATACAAAAGGTGCAATCGCATTATTTGAAGAAATTCCAGAATCATTAAAAGATGACCAAGATTTAAAACTTCTTTTAGGAGCGTTATACATAAGCGACTCTCAATACGATAATGCAATCAACGTTGGAAATGAAGTTTTAGAAACAAATCCTACAAATTCAGATGCACTTGAATTAATTTCGCATGCACAACGTGCAAAAGGTGATTCAAAATCATACAAAGCAACGTTAAATAAAATTTTAGAAAAAGAGCCTTACAATGTAACTGCAAATATTCAAAAAGCTGAAGATTATTCCTTAAACCGAAAATGGAAACTTGCACGAGAATGTTATAAAAAAGCATTAAGAACTGAACCTGATAATCTTGATGCAAAATTCGGTTATGCTCAAACTTCTTATTATTGTGATGATGTTGATGTCGCTGAAAAAACTTTTTTAGAAATTATAGAAAAAGATCCTAAAAATTCTCAATCACTTGCCTATTTAGGAAAAATTTACGGTGAAGATGAAAATTACTTAAAAGCGTCAAAATATATTTCTGAAGCATTAAAATATGAATCAAAAAATTATGATTATTGGATGGATTACGGAAAATATCTTCGTTATCAAGGAAAATATGATAATGCAATCAGCGCTTGGAAAACTGCAAGTAACTTAGACCCATCATATTTTTTAGCTTATGCTTATCTTGCAGGAGTTCATGATGAATTAGAAAATTTTGAAGATGCACTTTATTATTATAAAAAAGTTGTAGAAACAAATCCAAAATATTTTTACGCGTATGAAGAGATGGGTATCCTTGCTTATCACACAAACCAATATGAAGATGCAATTACATATTTTAATAAAGCTTATGATTATTCTGCAAGTTATGCCTACAAATTGATGGTTGCAGCAAGTTATCTAAAATTAGGAAATAAAGTTCAAGCAAAAAACTCACTAACTCCAATTTTGAAAAAATTAGATAGAAGTTCTATTGAATACGAAATGGTTCGTTTTTGGTCTGACACATACACTCGCACGGCAGAAAATTCTTTAACTTTAAAAATCACAAAAGAAGATAATAGTAATAAACGTGGTAAAATGTTATTCTATATGGGATTATATTACGAGCTAAATGGTTCTGAACAAATGGCAAACGAATATTACACAAAAGTTACAAATATGAATGCACCTATGTTTTTTGAATATAGAATTGCAGAATGGAGTCTAAAAAATGGAGCAACTTCGAACTAAAGATGATGCAAACAAAAAAGCAGAAACTTTTTTACAAACAGAGCAAATTGAAGAAAATGAAAATAGAAAATCAACACAACGAATAATCGAACTAAGTGATGGTAGAAAAATCACTTTGATTGGAACCGCTCACGTAAGTGCAGAAAGCATAGAAGAAGTTCAAAATACAATAAAAGAATTACAACCAGATTGTGTTTGCATTGAATTGGATGAAAAACGAGCAGAGTCTATTAAAAATCCTCAAAAATATGCAAATTTAGACATTGTAAAAGTTTTAAAAAATCATCAAGGATTTTTACTTTTGGCAAATTTAATTCTATCATCATTTCAACGAAGAATGGGACAAAATGTTGGCGTAAAACCTGGTGATGAAATGCTTGCTGCAATGAATGTTGCAAACGAAATGGAAATTCCTACAAAAATGGTAGATCGTCCTATTCAAATTACACTTCGCAGAGCTTGGGCGAAAAATTCTTTTTGGGGAAAAAGTAAACTTTTAGGAACATTACTTTCTAGTGCATTTTCAAAAGAAGAAGTTTCTGAAGATGAAATAGAAAAACTCAAAAAAGGCAACGAAATGGATTCTATGATGAGTGAACTTTCGGATTATATGCCTGTTGTAAAAGAAGTTTTAATTGATGAACGCGATAAATATCTTGCAAGTAATATTTTTACTGCTGAAGGAAAAAATATTGTTGCAGTTTTAGGAGCCGGACACCTAAACGGAGTTGTTTCTCACATTAAAGCATTTGCTGATAAAACAGAAAATGAAGATGTTTCTAATATTTCTAAAGTTCCACCAAAAAGTATAGGCGGAAAAATTGCACTTTGGATAATTCCAGTAATTATAATTGGACTTATTGTTGTTGGTTTTATTTACGGTGGAGCAAAAGCAGGGTCTCAAATGCTTTCAACTTGGTTCTTATGGAACGGAATTCCAGCAGCCGTAATGTCCCTACTATCAATGGCACATCCTTTAACAATTTTAGTTGCGTTTGTTTCTGCCCCATTTACATCACTATGCCCTTTCGTTGGAGTAGGATTTGTAACAGGAATTGTTCAAGCAATAATTTGTAAACCAAAAATAAAAGATATGCAAACTTTACAAGATGATGTTTCAAGTATTAAAGGTTGGTACAAAAATAGAATTCTTAGAGTCTTACTGGTTTTTATATTTTCTTCAATTGGAAGCACATTTGGAACTTTTGCAGGTGGCGGAAAATTAATAAAGATTTTTACAACGATTGAATAGAGTTTTGGGAATAGGGGGACAGACCCCTATTTTACAAAAAAAACGACCTTTCCACCCTAACATTTTTCTCTTCCCTAAACCTTGTCGTCGATTTTGCAATAAGAAA
>CAZIQK010000032.1:0-28340 GCA_964541735.1 uncultured Treponema sp. | reverse complement strand
ATGACAAAATTAGTATTGGTTCGTCACGGCGAAAGTGAATGGAACAAATTAAATCTTTTTACAGGTTGGACAGATGTTGAATTAAGCGAAAAAGGTAGAGAAGAAGCTAAAAATGCCGGTAAACTTCTCAAAGCTGAAGGTTATGATTTCGATGTTTGTTATACATCTTACCTAAAACGTGCAATTCACACATTAAATGGAATTCTTGACGAAATGGACAGAAACTGGCTTCCTGTTATCAAAACTTGGAAATTAAATGAACGTCACTATGGTGATTTACAGGGAAAAAATAAATCTGAAGCCGCTGAAAAATTTGGTGAAGATCAGGTAAAAATTTGGCGCCGTTCTTTTGATGTAAAACCTCCTGTTCTTTCTGATGATGATGAACGTTCTGCAAAAAAACAGGCAATGTACCGCAATGTGGACGAATCTTTCTTGCCACAAAATGAATCTTTGGAAACAACAATTGCTCGTGTAGTTCCATATTTCTTAGAAGAAATCAAACCTCAAATGAAAGCCGGAAAACGCGTAATTATTGCAGCACACGGAAATTCTTTGCGTGCTTTAGTTTACTATTTGGATAAAATGACTCCGGAAGCAATTTTGGGTCTTAACATTCCAACAGGAACTCCACTTGTTTACGAATTTGACGATAACTTTAATGTTACAAAACATTATTATCTTGGCGACCAAGATGCAATCGCTGCAAAAATGAATGCAGTTGCAAATCAAGGAAAAGCTAAATAATCATCATAAAATTTAGAATTTTAAGACCAATTTTCTGTTTTAAATAAATACAGTAAATTGGTCTTTTTTTTTAACCTTTTTTTTTCTATAAAAAATAATTTTTACCTTACAATCATTTTAATGACTTTAGACATAATTCTTTTAATAATTGCAATTTTATGCCTCGTAGTTGGTCTTGTGGGGACAGTTGTCCCGGTTTTGCCAGGTGCCCCACTTGCTTGGATTGGACTTTTAATTGGAAGATGGATTTCGTTTATTCATACTCCAATTTGGTTGCTCATTTTGACAGGAATTATTGCCATTGTAGTTTCAATTTTAGATAACATCTTTCCGGTTACAATGACAAAAAAATTTGGTGGCTCAAAAGCCGGAACTTGGGGATGCACAATTGGACTTATTGTCGGATTTTTTATTGGTCCTTGGGGAATTATATTTTGCCCCTTTGTAGGAGCACTTATCGGAGAATTAATTCACGATCATTCTAGTATGAAAAAAGTTTTTAAAGCTGCTTTTGGTGCATTTTTAGGATTCCTTTGTGGAATTGGAACAAAAATGTCCGCAGTTTTAATTTTTATTTGGATTTTTATAATGCTTGCAATTTTTTAAAATTGATAGCCCCCTATTAAGCTCATTCTACAAAGTAAAATGAATTAGTGAGTAAACATTAAAAATTGAAGAATGTATTTTAACTCACGTAGGGACAGTCCCCCTATTAAACTTGCAGATTTTTACAAAAAAAAAAATAAATATATTAGGAGAAAACTATGAAAAAAATTATCTCTTTAGTTTTGGCAAACGCCATTTTATTTTCGGTAATTGCACAAAACAAATACGTGAATTCTAAGCACGTAAAAATTCCAGGCACGGCAAGTTCAATCGTTACAAAGCCACAAGATATAAACGAAAAACTTACAGCCTTAGAATTTTCTAAAATGCTCGGAAACGGCATCAATCTTGGAAACACAATGGAAGCATATCGCAGTTCTGGAATGGGAACTAATGCTGTCGCAACATCTTACGAAAAACTTTGGGGACAACCAATCACAACAAAAAAGATGATTGAAGGCTACAAGTCAGCAGGTTTTGACACTTTAAGAATTCCTGTTGCTTGGACAAACGTAATTGACTACACAAATGGCGATTACACAATCGGAAAAACTTATTTAGATAGAATTGAAACTTTGGTAAATTACGCTCTCGATGCAGGAATGTACGTAATCATCAATGACCATTGGGACGGCGGTTGGTGGGGCCTTTTTGGTCAAAAAGATGCTTCAAAACGCGAAGATGCAATGGAACTTTACAAATCAATGTGGACGCAAATTGGCGAACGATTTAAAAATTATTCATACAAACTCATTTTTGAAGGTGGAAACGAAGAAATCGGAGACCGCTTAAATGATGATAATGGTAGTTTTTGGGGAAAAGGTGCACTTTCCGAAGAAGGACGCTATATCACCGCAAATAAAATTAATCAAACATTTGTAGATTTAATTCGCTCGCAAGGCGGAAACAACGCAAAAAGATTTTTATTAATTCCAGGTTACAACACCGACATAAAAAAAACTTGTGATGAAAGATTTAAAATGCCAACCGATAGCATAAAAAATCGTCTTTTTCTTTCTGTTCACTATTATGAGCCTTCAGATTTTTGCATTGGTTCCGGAGATTTATGGGGAAGTAAATCTGAATACGAATATCAAGACAAAACTCTTAAAATGCTTACAAAATTTACAGAAAAAGGATACGGCATAATAATTGGGGAATATGGAGCTCTACCTCAAAATGGAACTTATAAAACTTCAACTTTGGCTTGGACAACAAATTTCCTTGATAATTGTGATTTATATAACTATGTTCCGGTTCTTTGGGATACAGGTTCGGGTTGTTTTTATGATAAATCATCAGCAAAATTAATTCATAAAGAATTACAAAATTTGTATGATTCTCGTCGCTACGAAAAAGAAAATAAAGATTACAAGAAAGTACAATCTACCGCAGAAAATAATATTAAAAAAACTTTGTCATCGGCAAAAACAAGTCTTTCAGGAAACAAACTTGAAGGACGAAAAGATGTTGGTATAGCATATCTTATGTACACAGATAAAAATTGGGGAACAAATTATTCTGTTGGTGATGATTATAAACCAAACTCAAAGACAAAAGGTCTTGAAGCTGTTGATGCAGAAATAAAAGGCGAAGGTGAATATTCTGTGAAAATTGATTTCAGTGGCACAAAATCTCAAGTTGGCAAAGGTTTTTCATTTAGTGCACTTGGAATTGCAAATGGAGAAAGCCTTTATCCTGATTGGGTGATTGAAATAAAAGAAATTAAAGTTAATGGAAATCCTGTAAATCTGACTGCAAAAACTTACACTTGCTCGGATAATGGAAAAACAACTCGCGTAAACATCATCAATGAATGGGTTTCCGCAGTTCCAAAAACTGGAGTTAGGACAAAATCCGGTTCAAAAGAAGGTTGTTCTGCCACAATTATCGACAAAAAAGCATCAGTTTTCCAAGATATGAAAACTTTGGAAGTTGTATTTTGGTATGGTCCGCAAGACTAAAAAAAAAATATGTGCTATTCTTGGAGTATGAATCAAAAAAATCGTGCTCCAAGAAACAAAACACTCACACTTTTGCCGGAAGAAATTTCTGAATTAAAAAATCAACTTACAACTGCAAAAAAAATTGCTTCTGGCGAATCTTTTTTTAACAAAACAATAAATTCTGATATTTTAGAAGCATTAAAAGTTCTTCCAAACGATTTTGCCAATTTAATAATAATTGATCCACCTTACAATCTTACAAAAAATTTTAACGGAATGACATTTTCAGAACGTAGTGATGATGAATACGAAAAATATCTTGAAAGTTGGTTTCCCCAAGTTTGCAAAAAATTAAAAGATAACGGAAGTCTTTACATTTGCGGAGATTGGAAATGCACATCCGCCCTGCAAAAAGTCGTTCAAAAATATTTAACAATTTTAAATAGAATCACTTGGCAACGAGAAAAAGGTCGCGGAGCAAAATCAAATTGGAAAAACGGAATGGAAGATATTTGGTTTGCCGTAAAAAATCCTAAAGATTATTATTTTGATTTAGATGCAGTGATGATAAAACGAAAAGTTATTGCTCCTTATAAAGAAAATGGAAAACCAAAAGATTGGCAAGATTCTGAAGAAGGAAAATTTCGTTTAACTTGTCCTTCAAATTTTTGGGATGATATTTCTGTTCCGTTTTGGTCAATGCCAGAAAACACAGAACATCCGACGCAAAAACCAGAAAAACTTTATGCGAAGTTGATTTTGGCTTCATCAAAAAAAGATGATATGATTTTTGACCCTTTTTTAGGAAGCGGAACTTCAAGTGTTGTTGCAAAAAAACTTGGAAGAAATTTTTGTGGGATTGAAATTAACACTGAGTATGCCCTTTTGGCACAAAAACGCTTAAATTTGGCAGAAAATAATAAAAAAATTCAAGGTTATGAAGATGGCGTTTTTTGGGAACGAAATACAAAAACAAAATGATTTCAAACAACAACAAAAAAATATACTTAATTATGAACAAACCTAGCGGTTATGTTTGTTCCTCAGTTTCTGACTCTCATAAAACAGTTTATGATTTGTTGCCTCTGGAATTGCAAAATCTTTTACACGCAAAACGTGGAGAAAAAATTCACACAGTCGGACGTCTTGACTGCGATACAACCGGACTTTTAATTTTTACAACAGATGGATTTTTCTCAAATTTCATCACAAGAAACGAAAATAAAATTCCAAAAACATATAAAGTTACTTTGAAAAATCCTGTTTTAGACAAAATGCAAACAGATTACATAAATCATTTCAAAAATGGAATAATTTTACCAGCCGAAAAAAAATCATCAGAAGAATTTGTAGACAATGCAATCATAAAATTTTTAACACAAAGAGAATGTTACGTAACAATCACACAAGGAAAATTTCATCAAATAAAAAGAATGTTTTTAGCCGAAAAAAATGAAGTTGCAGAATTAAAAAGAATCAAAATAGGAAATTTTAGTTTAGATGAAAATATGGAATTAGGAAGTTATCGTTTTTTGACAAAAGAAGAAGTTTTAGGGGTCTGTCCCCTACGCAGATAGAAATATTTTCTTCATATTTTGATGTTTTTATCTGCTATCTCATTTTACTTCATAAAATGAATAATTATGTATTTTATAGTAATAAAAAAACCGCGATACGTTTAATTGACACTAAAAAATCCGTGTGTTAAAATTATCTACTTAAATTAAATAATTACTAAAGGGTTTTTCAAAATGAAAAAAAATACGGCTTACACAATTGGTTCACTTATTGTTCTTTTAATTTGTGCTTTTGTTTTTGTACTTTTGCCTGCTTTTTCGGGCAGCTCAGCTAATCAGAACGAAGCATTATCTTTCGGAAAATATGGAAAAAAAGAAATTAAATATGAACAAAATTCTGATTTTACAAATTTTGTTCAGCAATATGCACAAATGTTCCAACAATATGGACAAAATCTTGATTCATCAGCATATTACTACATTTTCAATTATGCTTTTGATTCAACTGTAATGAAATATGCTTACAATGATTATGTTGAAAAAAGTAAGTATGTTGTTTCTGATGCAGCTGTAAAACGAGGAATGATTCCTTATTTTTATGATGAAAATGGAAAATATTCAGATAAACTTTATCGTCAAACATCTGATTCTGATAAATTGGAATTAAAAAACCAAATTACTTCTGCTTTAATATCACAACGATATTTTGATGATAATTTTGGCTCTCAAGACGAAACTTTTGGAGGAGCAGCTTTATACGGCTTAAAAGAATCTGATGCAGAATTAGATTTTCTTGATTCATACAATGCAAATAAACGCGGTTTCCACATGGCAGTTTTTTCTTTGAGCGATTATCCGGATGAAGAAAAATTAAACTATGCAAAACAAAATGCTGCAAAATTCAATTCTTATGATTTATCAGTAATTACAGTAGAAGACAAAGCTACTGCCGACAAAGTTGCAAAACGCATTGCCAATGGAGAACTTTCTTTTGAAGATTCAATTACAGAATATTCAGAAAAACTTTTCTCTAATACAGAAGGCAAACTCACAAATAAACTTCAATATCAAATCGAAAACATTTTAGCAGCAAAAGATGATTTAGCAAAAATCACAGATTTGGAAGAAGGAAAAGTTTCTGAGCCTATAGAAACAACAACAGGTTTTTCAATTTTTAAGGCAAATTCCGCAAAAACTGAACCGGATTTTGATTCTGCAGATTTACTTTCTACAGTTTCAACTTATTTGACAAATTATGAATCAACTCGCATTGAAGATTATTTTACAGCAAAAGCAACAGACTTTACGACAGAAGTTTTAAATTCTGATTTTGATACAGCCTGTGCAAAACAAAATATTACAAATGTTGATATTCCTCCATTCCCATTGAATTATGGAAGCGAAACTATTGCAACTTCAGTTGATACAACTTTGCCTGGTCTTAGCGGAGCTGATACAAACGAAAACTTCTTAAAAACTGCATTTTCATTAAAATTGAACGAAGTTTCTTCTCCAATTGTAATGGACGGAAGTATAATTGTTTTACAGTACTCAACAGAAGAAAAAAAATCTGATGATGAAAATTCTGCAATCACACAAATTGAAAATTATGATGCATCATCTTCTCGCCAATTTATTATGGATAGCCCAAAATTAGAAAATAACTTTGCACAAGTTTATTTCTCTAACTTTATGTCAAACTAAAATTGGAAAAAATAATTCAACAAAAGCCCTGCCTTGTACAAACACCGCAGGGCTTTTCTGTTTCTTACAAAAATAAATTTCTCTATTCAAAATACGCACCACAAAAATTAATTTTGCAAACAATCGAAAAATTGCAAATTTTGCCAGGAACAATCGTCTTGTGCTTTTCTCCGGTTTTAACTTATGGATTAAAAGAGCTTTCAAAAAAACTTCCAGAAAACTGCATTATGCTCGGTTGCGAATTAGATGAAAATTTAAAAGAATTTATAAATAATCACAATGAAGATTTTAAAAATATTCCAAAATTCACGTTTTTAACAAAAGATGAGATTTTTAATCTTCCACCAATTTTAACGTCATCAAATATAAAATTAAAAAGCGGTTTTATAATTCCGGAAACTTACAAATTTCGCCGTGTAATAAAAATTGAATTTTCGGCAGGCGTTCAATTTTACAATCAAACTTATGAGGAAATTTATTCTGCTTGCGTAAATGCATTAATGACTTTTTGGTCAAATAGAGTAACTCTTACAAAGTTTGGGCATCTTTATTCAAAAAACTTTTTTAAAAATCTTAAAATCTTAAAAAAAACAACTCCCATTGAAAATTATTTTGGGCAAATTGAAAAACCAATTATCGTTTTGGGTGCAGGCGAAAGTCTTGATACCGGAATAAATGATTTTATTAAAAATCGGGAAAAATATTTTATTTTGTGTGTTGATACAGCTTTGCAACCACTTTTAAAACATAAAATTATTCCAAATGGCGTTTTTGTTGAGGAAGCACAAATTGTAATTACAAAAGCATTTATTGGAACAAAAAAATATAATTTCCAAATTTTTGCAGGACTTTCTTCTCAAACTTCAATATTTCATAATTTTGATAAAAAACGACTTTCTTTTTTTACGACAGAATATTCTCAATCATCTTTTATTTCAAAAATGAAAGAAAATCACATTCTTCCTTATTCAAGTAAGCCTTTTGGTTCAGTTGGACTTACAACTGTTTTTTATGCACTTAAATTTCGAAAAAATGATGCAATTCCAATTTTTATTTATGGCTTAGATTTTTCATTTTCGGTCGGAAGAACGCACGCAAAAGGCTCGTTTGCAGAAGATTCAAGATTTTTTACTAAAAATAAAATTAATTCTGCAAATATTTTTAAAACTTGTTGGAATGAAAACACAAAAAAAATTATAAAAAATGATGAAAAATCTTTATATACAACACAAATCTTAAAAAATTATGCAAATTTATTTATAGGACTTTTTTCCAATTGCAAAAATTTGTATTCTTCCAACAATTTTGGACTTGATTTAATGCTTGAATACAAAAAACCGTATTTTGAAAATAAAATGAATAATTATACTTCTCAAAAAAATATTTTTAACAACGGCTTTTCTTCTGATTTTATAAAGAATTTAGAAAATCATCTTAAAACCGAAAAAAATGAACTTTCAAAATTAAAAGATATTTTAAGCGGACAAATGAAAATTCAAAATACAAAAGAAGAAATTATCAATTTGGTAAAAAACAAGGAATATCTTTATTTGCATTTTCCGGACGGCTATAATTTTCAATATTCACAAAGTTTTTTAAATAGAATAAGAACCGAAATTGATGTTTTTTTGAAAATTCTTTAAAAATTGCAAAAAAATTATTCTTCTTTTTCTTTGAGAACTGCAAGAAATGCACTTTGAGGAAGTTCGACATCTCCTATCATTTTCATTCGTTTTTTACCTTCCTTTTGTTTTTCCAAAAGTTTTCGTTTTCTGGTAATATCACCGCCATAACATTTTGCCAAAACATCTTTTCTAACAGGATTTACTGTTTCTCGAGCAATAATTTGACTTCCAATTGCACCTTGAATTGCGACCTTAAATTGCTGACGACTAATTTCGCCTTTTAAGCGTTCACAAACTTTTTTTGCACGCTCAACTGAATTTTGCCTAAAAGATAAAAATGAAAGAGCATCAACCATTTTTCCGTTTAATAAAATATCAACTTTTACCAAATCTGTTGGACGATAACCAATTACTTCATAATCAAAAGAAGCATAACCGCGACTGTAACTTTTTAATTTATCATAAAAATCAAAAAGAACTTCTGAAAGTGGCATTTCGTAAGTAAGTTCAACTCGTTTTGTATCAAGATATTGCATATTTGTTTGCATTCCACGTTTTTCGGTACAAAGTGACATTATTGAACCTAAAAACTCACTCGGAGTAATTATTGAGGCTTTTATATAAGGTTCTTCCGCCTCTAAAATTCTTCCTTGTGGATATTCTGAAGGATTATCTATAAAAGTTTCTTCTCCACTTGTAAGATGAAGTCTATAGCGAACAGAAGGTGCGGTAAAAATAACTGCTTGGTCGTAGTCACGTTCTAGGCGTTCTTGAATAATTTCGAGATGAAGAAGGCCTAAAAATCCACAGCGAAAACCATTTCCCAACGCTAAAGAATTATCTTTTTCGTAAATTAGAGAAGCATCATTAAGTTTTAATTTTTCCATACTATCTTTTAATTCTTCATAATCGTTTGAATCCATAGGATAAATTGAAGAATAAACGACAGGCTTTACTTCTTTAAAACCGTCTAATGGTTTTTCTATAGAATTCTGAACAGACGTAATTGTATCGCCAACCTTAACATCACTTACGGTTTTTAAGCCGGAAATTATATAACCAACATCACCGGCTTCCAACACGCCAGTTTCTTCATAATTAATTTTAAAAATTCCACACTGCTCTACTTTATATTCCCGATTTGTAGACATCATTTTTATTTGATCGCCAGTTTTAAAACGACCTTCCATAACTCTTACGTGAACAATAACGCCTCTATAAGCATCATAATGACAATCAAAAATAAGTGCAGAAGGTTTTCCGTCGAGATTTCCATGGGGAGCAGGAAATTCTGTTACAATAGCTTCTAAAAGGTCGTCTATGCCTTCTCCGGTTTTTGCAGAAACACACAACGCTTTAGAAGAATCCAATCCGAGTTCTGTATCTATTTGTTTTTTACAAGCTTCAATATCGGCAGAAGCTAAATCTATTTTGTTAATTACGGGAACAATTGTTAAATCATGTTCCAAAGCCATATACATATTAGAAACTGTTTGACTTTCTACGCCTTGAGTTGCATCAATTAAAAGTAAAGCTCCTTCACACGAAGCAATGGCACGAGAAACTTCGTAAGAAAAATCTACGTGGCCTGGAGTATCAACAAAATTTAATTCATAATCATTTCCATCTTTTGCGTGATATGGAATTGTAACTGCTTGGCTTTTTATTGTGATTCCGCGTTCGCGTTCAATATCCATATTATCCAAAATTTGATTCATCATCTTTCTGTCGTCAATAATTTTTGCTTTTTGAATTAAACGATCAGACAAAGTTGATTTTCCGTGATCAATGTGGGCAACAATACAAAAGTTGCGTTTAAATTTCATTTGTGTCATAAAAACCTCAAAATTAAAAATCAACCGAAAAATATTCCCACAACAAGTATAGGAATGATACTTCTTCGGCATCTAAAATTAAAAATAATATGGACTGTCGTAAGATGTTGAAAGAATCATTGTAACATCAAGAAAGCCTTTTTTCTTTCGTTGAGCATAAATTTGTGCAAAAATAATTGAATTTTCATCATTTAAAACAACATTTTGAACGGTGATTTTATCATTTTCGCTAAAATTTAATTCGTCCGCCGAACTTCCTTTTATAACATTTCGAACGACATATTCTTTATGATTCATACTTGAAGAACTTGCAAGTTCCATTCCAAAAAGTGGGATAAACGAACCGGAAATCAAATCACTTTTATAAAATTCTGTAGAAGGATTTTCCGGACGTTTTTCCAAATAAATGCATTTGGAAGTTTCGTTTTCACCATTTTCTAAATAAGTAATTTTTACCATTGTTCCTGGCTGATAACTCATAAAAACTAATTGCAAATCTTCTAGTGAAGTAATATTTGAATCTTCAATTTTTGTAATTACATCGCCACTTTTTAAACCATTAAGATAAGATGGACTTCCTGGCATTGTATATTGAATCTCCAAACCTATTTTTTTATTTCCGAATTTTTTTGTGTGTCCATAAGCACCAATCCAGGGATGTAAAACTTCATTTTCGTTGTATAAAATTGGAAGTTCTTGTTTTAAATATTCAACCGGAATTGCAAAATTTAATCCTTGATATTGCAAAATACCTGCAAAAACGATTGCTTGAACTTTCATATTTTCATCAATTAAAGGTCCGCCGGAATTTCCCGAATTTACAGCAGCATCAATTTGAAAAACATCTCCAAGAGTTAAAAGTTTTCGGCCGGTTGCAGAAACAATTCCCGAAGTTAGAGTTCCTTCAAAACCTAAAGGCGTTCCGATTGCAGAAACTTTATCACCAACACTTAAATCTGATGATGAACCTAAAGATAAAACAAATTCTGGTTTAAGTTCTGCTTTTAGCAATGCTAAATCTAGTTTCGAGTCATATCCAACAACTTTTGCCGGAATTTTCGTATCAGAATCTGAAAGAAGTTTTATGTAAAGTCTTGAATATCCTTCATATTTTGGATTTACCATCGACTCAATTACGTGATGATTTGTTACAATATAGCCACGTTCATCAATAAAAAAGCCGGAGCCTAAAACAATATCAGCATAACCAGCTCCATTTTCTATTTTTACACCACGATCAACCCAAATTGTAACAGTTGCATTAAGACAATCACTTAATTTTTTTGGTAATTTTTGCGATTTTATTGAAAATCCCGGAATATCTTGAACAAAAAGGGATTTCAGTTTTTCTTCTTCATTTTTTTCAAAATTCCAAGACGAATTTTTTAGTGATATATAATAAGATCTTGCTTCAAAATATTTTTTTTCTTCAAGAGCAAACTCATACTGATTTTTTACCATTTCTTGACATTCTTTGATTACATCGTCGTTTTGAAGTAAAATTGCCCGCCACAACGCTTTTACAGGTTCTGTACTTTTAAGATTATTTATGCGTTCAATTTCTGCATTTACAACATCATCATTTGTATAATCTAAAGGTTTAAAAACTTCTTTTGGTTGTTTTACAGAAGCACAACTAAAAAAAATCAAACTAAAAACTAGTCCACAAAAAAACAAAATATATTTTTTTTTCATCACTCTTCCTCTGCATAGCTATCCGGCACTTTTTTGCAAAAATAAAAAGAATCAACTTTTATGACAGAAATTCTTGTTTCGGCAACTTTTACAATTTCTATGCTTCCTTGCTCTAACTTCCCAATTTTTGAAAGAATTTCTCGTTCATATTCTTCGGTTCCGTTTTCATCAATCCAATAAAAATTTTCCAAAGTACCAGCAAAAATTAAAATATCATTTCCGTGAACTTGCATTGCGTAAGGATTTCCGTCTAAAAAAGAAACACTAACTTTTTCAATTCCAATTTCATCATAAAAAATTGTTTCCTCTGTTGTAGAATTATCATCATTTTTTGGATATTTTATGTGCTGATAGTTTATAATTCCATCATCATCGTCGTCCCAAGAAGAAATTTTTCCGCTATTTTCTAAAAATTCTTCTGTATATTCGTAAATTGTATTTGCATTTCTGTCGATTGAAACTTTGCGAAGATAAATTCTGTAATCTTGTGGAAAAATATTTCCAAAAACAGAACGTATTAATTCTTCATCATCATTTGTAAAATTTTCGTTTTCGCTATACAAATCAAAAGTTTCGGCGGTTTCATAGGAAGAATCATTATCATAATCAACATAGCGAACAAAAGGAAAACCGGTTTCAAAATTACAGTAGGCATATTGAATATCGTTTTCAAAAAATTTTGCAAAAATTGGAGTTCCAAAATCTAACGTATAAACAACTTTTGCATTTTCGCGTTCAGAAATAGGAAATTCTACGCTAGACGCTTTTTCCAAATCTTTTTGTTCCGGATAAGTAAAAGTTCCTGCAACAGGAACAAAAAAATCTAAACCCAGAATTTGCAAAAAAGGTTCCGGCGCAAATTCAAAAGGATAATAAACATAATCATCGTAAAGATAATTTATAGTTTGGTTTTGGCTTTCATTGTAAACTTTTGAAACATAAGGATAGTTTTCGTATTCATAAGTGATTGCATTATTTAAAATCCAGATTTTTTTAGGCGTTCCAAAATCGCATTCGCAATAAATTTCTTTATAATCGTTGTTGTTTGAATCCAAACTGATGTAATAAGGGCGTCCGGTTCGATATTGAACTACAAGTTCATTTTGCAAATCATAATTTGAGTCGATATAAAAAGTACCTTCAAAATTTGCAAAATATTCTAAAATTTCGTTCCAAGCATTTTCGGTTTTTAGATTTTTCATAAAAAGTTCAAAAGTGATAAGAGAAATATTTCCGTTGCAAGCATCTACAAATTTTTCAAACGCTTGATTTTCTGTATAAATTCCAGTTTTTAATCCTAAAATTGCTAAAAGCGGATGATTTTGCGAAGTTTTTGCATCGATTGCATTTACAAGACGAGATTGTTCATCATCTTGAGCAAAAAAAGCAGAAAGAAGTTCTAATTCTAAATCTTTATTTTCGTAATCAGGAAGTTTTGCAATGTAAGAATTTGCAATATTTTGAACAAGTTCTTGAGATTCATTTGAAACGTCATTATTAAAAATCGTATTAATTGAAAGATAAAGTTCTTCAAACAAAAAGAATATTTTTGGAAACCGAACGTCATTTGGATAAATTCGTCTTGCAGAATTTATTTTTAATCTTGCTTGATTTACAGAATCTAAAGTTCCAATCCTATAATAATTTTTTATGCGGATAAATTCTGCGTCGGCAGAATAAATAAATGGTTCTTGATTTAAATAATTTAATGATTTTTCGTATTCTCCGGTGTCGCAAAGTAAATCTGCAATAAAAATTCTTGCTCCGGTTTGATTGTAACTAATCCAATTTTGTTTTTCAAAAGCCGTGTTTATAATTGGAAGAATTTCAGCTTTTGGATTTTTTAGTCCGCTAAGGCAAGCAGCTTTTACGTAAAATAAATCAGAAATTGAATCATCGTAAGAAAGTCCAAGTTCTGATTGTCGCAAAGCATTATTCCAATCTTTATTTATTAAATAATTTTCTGCAAGTTTTAAACAACGTTTTGCAGAATTTCTATTTGCGACAGAAATATTATTTTGTGCAAAGCAAAATCCACAAAAAAACAAAATAAAACTTAAAATAAAATTTTTTTTCATTTTTAACTCGTAATTTTTACAATCCAATTATTAAACCCTTTTGAGCAACCTAAGATACACAAAATATTTTGATTTTTGCTCAAATCTTGAATGATTGGAATAAAACATCTTTCAGTTTCGCTAACTTTCCAATCAGAAAAAACGTCCGAAACTTTTTTATAATTTTTATAAGAATCTAAAACGACATCTCCAATTTTAGAATTTCTTACACAAACCGGAAGTTGAACTTTTGCGTTTACATCAATTCCATTTAAAATAATTTTATAAAACGAATCTTCCAAAGGCAAAAACTCAATTTTTCCAAAAGGAAACTCATAACTTCCACTTTTTTTAATTATATCAAAAAAACATAAATCAGTTTCGTTTTTAACATATTTTTTTACAAAAATGATATTTTTTTTGTAAGAAATTTCTAAATCATCATAATATTTTTTACATTCTTTTCTTTGCGAAAAATCTTTTATAACATCACTCAAAAAAACAAATGGAATTCGATTTTCAAAACCACAAAGATTACACATTTTTAAAAGAATTTGAATTTGTAATCCTTTCGGAAAACTAAAAAAATCATCGCTGAGAATTTTTACGCATTTTTGTGAAGAATTTTCAACAAAATTTATGGAAATTTTTTCTATAATCTGATTTATAAAATCATTTTGTTCAAGTTGTTTTTCGCCACCTTTTAGAACTGCATTTTGCCAACCGGGAAATTCTTCATTAAAAAAAGGAATTACTTTTAGACGAATTTTATTTCTAAGATAATTTGTATCAAAATTTGTAGAATCAGTTCTCCACAAAATATTTTTTTCGTTAAGATAAGATTCAATTTCGCTTCGCGAAATGTTTAAAAGCGGGCGAATATAATTTTTGCGTTGAGAACGAATTCCGTAATTTGCAGAACTTCCTTGCAAAAAACGCATCACTAAAGTTTCAATTTGATCATTTTGATTATGAGCAAGACATAAATATTTTAGATTGTTTTTTTTTATAAATTCATCAAATTTTTGATAGCGCAAAAAACGCGCAGATTCTTCAATTCCACAATTTCGATTTTTTGCAACTTCAAAAACTTCGCCCTTTTTAAGTTCACTTACAAAAAAATCAAGATTTATTCCATTTCTTGAAAGTTTTTCGCAATAAGATTTTACAAAATCAACATCACCACAAGTTTCATTTTCGGGACGAATAAAATGATTTACAGTTATAACTTTTATTTGAAGAGGAAATTCTAAAGAAATTTGAGAAATTGCAGTTAAAAGAGAAATTGAATCCGCTCCGCCGGAAACTGCAACTCCGAGAGATGAAATTTCAGCTTTACTAAAGGCATTCAATTCTAAAAGATTTTTTAAAACTTTTTTTTCAAAATCGTTTAACATATTAAAAAAAAGCCAGGCAGATTCAGAAAATCTACGATTTTTCATTTTAAATTAAAAAAAAATAGATTTTTCGTAGAAAAATCGAATCCGCATGGCATTCTTAAGATTTTTAGTATGATATTTTTATACCAAAAACCTATCCGCGTGCTGGAGAAACTGTTACCAATGGAAGATTTGCATCAGTAAGAATTTCAACATCTTTTCCTAAAGATAAATCTTTTACGCGAAGAGCTTCAGAAACATTGATTTTAGAAACATCAGCTTCAACTGTTTCCGGAAGATTTGCAATTGTTGCTTTAATTTTTATCTGATTGTTTCTTTCTTTTTTGAAACCACCACGAAGAACACCCGCTGGAGTTCCTTTGAAATGAACTTTTATATTCATAACCAATTTTTGGTCGCTAGCAGGAACAAAAAAGTCTGCGTGAAGAACTTTATCGTTACGAATATTGTACTCTGCATCTTTAATTAATGCAGTGTATTCTTTTCCATCAACAACAAGATTGATAGAAGTTGTTGGAGTAATAGTTCTCCAAACTTTGTTGAATTCAACTTCGTTTACTTCAAGGATAGTTGATTCACCTTTGTTATTGTACATAACTGCAGGGATACTACCTACTTCGCGAAGTTTTTTTGCAGCAACTTTTCCAGTCACTGTACGAGTTTTGGCATTAATAGTCATTTTACTCATTTTCTTAAAGCTCCTTATATCTCTAAAAGTTCAAAAATAATAACAGATTTATGATTTTTTTTCAACGCCATAATTTGGGCCGAGTCTGTACACCAACTCGCATTTCGCAACTTACCTAACGGACGGTTGCAGTCTATGTGTTGTTTTCGACAACTTATCTACAAAACAGACTACCACTTGCCAGGACAGAAACTCAATCTCCACATAGACTGCAACTGCTTCGCATTGCTCAATTCTCGCGGCGTAGGCATTTTGAAATTTTGTGATGATTATCGAAACCTCATAAATAGTAGACTAAATTATTTTATTTTTTAATGCATTTTTAGACTACAGAGGTCTGTCCCCTATCATCACCCCTCAAATGCCGATAATGCTTTTTGCTCTATAAGAAGATAGCAACGTATTATCAAAGTTATTTCTTCATCTGCGGTAGATTCTTCCAAATCTAAAAGGTTCTCTGCTTTTTTTATTCTATAGCGAATTGTATTTGTATGTTGATAACATTCTTCTGAAGTTAGAGCATAATCTCGATTATTATTTACAAATGAAATTAGAGTTTTTATTAAATTTGTCTCGTGAAGTTTATCGTATTCTTTTAATATCTCCATTTTTTTCATAATTTCTGCACTCAAAATATCATCTTCTACAATAGCGATTGCATATTTATAAATTCCAATATATTTATACGAAAGTGTTTCTGAATTTTGAAATTTACAAATAATTCCTGCAACTTGAGCTTTTTTTACGCACTCTTTTAAAAATCCCAAATCAGTGGGAGTTGAATCATAACCAATATAAAAAGACTTTGGAATAAATCCATTTTTCAAAAGAACATCTCGAATATAAAAAAGCGGATGCAGTTCTTTTAACTCTTGTTCATCAAACGAACAAATTAAAACAACGTTAAAACCTGATTTTACAAAACACCAAGAGTTTTTATTTTCAAGTCTAGCTCTATGATACATCAAATTATCAAAATAAGTATGAACTTGCAAATTTGAAGAAGCTTCCTTAGAAATTAAACTTGCACAAATTACTTTTTTTTTGAATTCTAGATTTATTTCTTTTGCAATTCGTTGAACTTCATCATAACTTTTATGGGAATTCAAAATAAGATTTAATTTTTCCTCTTGAATTATGTATTGAGCTCGAGTTTTCATCGACTCATTTATGTTGATAATCAAATCCTCCATAAATTCATCATAAAAAGTTAAAATCGGAACATGATTTTTTTGTGCAAGTTGAATTATGTCTTGAGGAATTTGTTCCTCCGGCAAAATTTTTATTGCTATTGCAGAAACCTGCTTTTGAATTAAACTTCTAATAGAACCATTCACTAAATCTGGATTTGTAGACGCAAAAAAATATGAAACAAATACAAAATATCCGTAGCGATAACCCGCATACTGAACTCTACTACTTTCAAATTCCATTATAACAGCGGTTGTAACAGTATTTAAAAGATATTCTCGACCGCAAAGAACTTTAAATTTTTTAAATAAAGTTAAATCTAAAATATCATTTATTGTAATCATATTTTTGCCCTCGTAAAATTTGTAAAAAAAAAACGGAAAGTCACAAACAAATGCAAATTGCACTTCATTGCGCTTTCCGTTTTATAAAAATTTAATTTCCGTTTTCTAAAAAACTTTTAGATTTTCGTTATTTTTATCAAACATCGTGATTTTTTTCAAGATTTTTAAACTTTATTTTTTGTTAATTCATAAAAAATCACAACGAATCTAAAAAATAGGTTTTGTTACAAATTTCAAATATACTTCATTAACAACTCAAAAAAAACTTCATAACTTGGCTCACCCAAAACAACTTCATCACCAAGTTTTAAAAATATTTTATCAAACATACTTATGATAACCGATGAAGTTATTGTTGTACAAACATTCAGCATATTTTAATTTTACAAGCGAGGGGACAGACCCCTCACATACTAAAAAAACTAAATCGAATGCAAAGTTTTTCTTACGCTTCCGTTTCCTTCAATTAACTTTGAAAAATAAGTTTCCACTGTTTTTGCAAGACCAACTTCGTACAAATCTACACCAAAAATTTCTTTTTTATGAAGTAATGGAGAAACTTTTTTATCAATTTCTTCTAAACTAGAAGATGAATTTATGCCTTCTACATATTTACAAACTTCATTCAAAAGAGGATCAGGACTTAATTCAAAATGATTTCCATTATCATCAGTTGCCATAAGATAACGAAGCCACAAAGCAAAAACTAAAGGCACAACTTTTAAGTTTGATAAATCTAAGTCTTTTCTTCCTAAATAACCTTTTATTGTTTCTCCAAAACGAATAGAAAGTTTTTGACTTGTATCACAAGCAATTCTCTGCGGAGTATCCGGCATAAAAGGATTTGGAATTCTAATATTTACAACTTCATCAATAAATTTTTTAGGATTTATGATTTTTGGCTCAACTACGACCGGCAATCCTTCATCGTAGCCTAGACGTTTTACAAGACGAACCAAATCATCATCTTTCATTTCATCAGAAATTAAAGTGTAACCAAGCAAACATCCGCTTAAAGCTAAAAATGTATGAAGAGGATTCAAGCACGTACAAACTTTCATTTTTTCAACTTTATCTACAGTTTCGCGGTCCGTAAAATACAAACCAGCTTTTTCGAGTTCTTCTCTTCCGTTAGGAAATTTATCTTCAATAACAAGATATTGAGTTTCTTCTGCATTTACAAAAGGAGCAACATAAGTTTTTTTAGAAGTAATTACTGGTTCAAGATTTTCCAAACCATCTTCATAAAGAATTTTTTCTACTTTTGCGTCAGGTCGTGGAGTAATTTTATCAATCATCGTCCAAGGAAAACTGACTTTAGATTCATTATTTATATAATCTACGAATCCAACTTTACAAACTCCACGATTTTCCCATTCTTTTGCAAATTCATTTACAGCAGAATAAAGTTTATCGCCATTATGAGAACAATTATCCATACTTACCATAGCGATTGGAAGTTCTCCATTTATAAATCGTTCGTGAAGAAGTGTTACGATTTTTCCAATGTAACTTTTTGGTAAAACAGGACCAGAAGTAAAATCATCTTCAACACCGGGCATAAAAACACCGGTAGCATTTTTAAGCAAATAACCTTTTTCTGTAATTGTAAAAGTTGCCATTTGTAAAGAAGGATTTCTAAAAATCTCTAAAAGTCTAGCCCAATCTTTTTCATTTTCAGAATTTGCAGTTAAAGATTCCATAATCGAACCAACAACCGTTTTTTCTACCGAGCCGGAAGATTTTAATGTAACCAAAACGCTTAAATTATCATGAGGACGATATTGCTTTTCTATAATTTCATAATCGTAACCTTCAGCGACAATTAATCCCGAATTTATAACTTTTTCGTTTAAAAGATTTTGCACAACATTTGCTTGAAATGCTCTAAAAATATTTCCCGCACCAAAATGAATCCAAAAGGGATTTTTGTTTGTATTTTTTTCTATGATTTCTCTATCATATTTTGGTAAATTATAACCTTTATTTTCCCATTCAGATTTATTTTTTAAGCCTTCGTTTGTAAGTTTCATAATTTCCTTCTAATTTTTTATACAAATTTATCTATAAAGTTTTACATTACTTCTATCAAAACTTTTTTCACAAGCTTCCCAAAGTCCATTCAAATATGCGGCTCCCAGTGCTCTATCATATAAACCATAGCCGGGCATTGCTTTTTCGC
Organism: uncultured Treponema sp.; assembly: GCA_964541735.1. GTDB lineage: Bacteria > Spirochaetota > Spirochaetia > Treponematales > Treponemataceae > Treponema_D. The sequence continues at coordinate 8,803 of CAZIQK010000032.1, read as the reverse complement.
CCCAAATCATACGACCATGATCAGGACGAATTACACCATCAAAACCTGTTTCATATAAAGTTTTTACAATTTTAAACATATCAAATGTTCCGGCACTTGAAAGGTGAGCAGATTCTTGGAAATCCAAAACAGAATCATCAATTGATGTATTAAACTTTAAATTTCTGATGTGAGCAAAGTGTATTCTTCCGGTTGCAGCTTTTATCATTTCACACAAATCATTTTTTCTGTTTGTTCCGTAAGAACCAGTGCAGAAAGTCAATCCATTATGAGGATTATCAACCGCTTTTAGCATTTTTACGACATTTTCTTGACAAGTTATAATGCGCGGAAGTCCAAAAACAGGCCAAGCAGGATCATCAGGATGAATTGCCATATCAATATTGTATTTGTCGCAAACAGGCATTATCGCTTTTAAGAAATAAACAAGATTATCAAAAAGTTTTTCCGGAGTAATTTCTTTATAAAGTTCAAAAAGTTCCTTTACGCGAGCCATGCGTTCTGGTTCCCAACCGGGAAGAATAAAACCATTTGAATTTTTATCAAGATTTGCAAACATTTCTTCAGGTTTTACAGAATCAATCGCCTTAGAATTGTAAGCAAGAACCGTAGAACCATCCGGGCAAGGACGTGCCAACTCAGAACGAGTCCAATCAAAAACCGGCATAAAATTATAACAAACCATGTGGATATCTTCTTGCCCAAGACGTTCCAAGGTTTTTATATAATTTTCGATATACTTATCGCGTTCTCCACCACCAATTTTTATATCATCGTGAATATTTACACTTTCAATTCCTGCAATTTTAAGATTCGCATCTTCAACTTCTTTTTTTAATTTTTTAATTGCAGAAAGTTCCCAAGCTTCTCCGGGAACAGAATCATATAAAGTTGTGATAACGCCATGAACACCTGGCACTTGTCGAATTTGTTCAAGAGTTACAGAATCAAAACCTGTCCCGTACCATCGCAAAGTCATTTCCATAATTGTATTTATCCTCCAAAACGTAATAAAAGTATATCATTCTAAATACGCCTTTACAATTTGATAAATACTTTTTAAGGAAAAGCACTTAATTTTTGATTTTTGCCCCATTTTTTCTTACGAAAAATTAGACATTCCTAGTTTATCTTCCTGTGTCGCGAATTTTACCTTCTACAAATTCAGGATCTTCCGCCCGAATAAGAGTATTTTCAAAAAGTTCATATTTTGTATAAAGTGCACAAGGATGTCCATCGCAAACCCAATTCATTAAAGTTCCAGTTTCTGGATTTATAAGTTGCCATTCGCCTGTTTTTGCAGTTTGAAATGCAATTTGCGGAGAAACGAACTGTATTTCCATAGAAATATCTATTTTATTTAAAGCTTTTATTTCATATAAATGCCAATTTTGATTTTTTTCAAAAGGAACGACTTTTCTATCCGTATGAATTTCTAAATCTTTTAAGCGAGCCTTTTTTGCTTCCGGATGCATTTTTTCAAGATTTTCTGCAAAAATTTTATAATTTTTTTGGCCCAAATTGTAAAGATTTTCAAAATCATCATCTTTTATTTCTTTTACAATTTCTGCTGCAAGTTCATATTTACTATCACTTGCCCCACAAGTTGTTTTATCTGCATCAGATTTTTTATAATAAAAACCAGTTGTGCTTTCTCTATGCGAAACATTATCCAACTCTTTTATAAAAGGTTCTGCTTCTTTTTGTGTGATTTTTCCTTCTAAAGCATCTAAGGCTTTTCTGTATGCACGAGTAACCATCGCAACATAATAAGTGCTTTTCATTCGTCCTTCAATTTTTAATGAATCTACGCCGGAATCCTGCAAATCTTTTAAATGTTCAATCATTCTTAAATCTTTAGATGATAAAATTGCCGTAAAATCATCACCTTCAAAAATAGGAAAAAATTCTCCTTTTCGCTGTTCTTCTTCAATCAAAAGATTTCCACTTTCTGCAATTTTTTTTGCTTCTTCCGCTGTAAAATGATGATTTTTTGGAAAATCTTCACCAATTTGAAAATTCCATCTGCAAGTATGAGAACAAAATCCACTTTGAGCACTTCTTCCGGTTAAATATGCGCTCATTAAACATCGGCCGGCATACGCAATGCACATTGCTCCGTGAACAAAAGTTTCAAGTTCGATATCAGGAACAGAATCTTTTATGCGGCGAATCTGATTTAGAGAAATTTCCCTTCCAAGAACAATTCTTTTAAATCCGATATTTTTATACATTTTTACAGCTTCAGAATTTACACAACTTGCTTGCGTACTTAAATGTAAGGAAACATTTGGAAATTCTTTTTGTAAAAGTGGAACAATTCCAATATCTTGTACAATAAAAGCATCTATTGGATAAAGTTTAAAATAATCAAGATTTTTTTTCAGAGCATCAATTTCTTCATCGTGAAAAGAAATATTTAATGCACAATGAAGTTTTTTTTGAGGATATTTATTTTTTAATTCTATAACTTTTTTGTATTCATCTTCATAAAAATTATCCGCTTTTACGCGCAAAGAAAATTTTTTTAATCCGATATATGCTGCATCCGCGCCGTAAGCATAAGCATATTTTAGTTTTTCGATATTTCCAGCAGGAGAAAGAAGTTCCATTTTATGCCTCTGATTTTAAACTATGTTCAAGTTTTGGTTTATTTTCGATTTGAATTGCATTTTGTCCGGCAAAATTTTCCGTTACGATAATTCCAATTCTGTCTAACGCAAGATGAGATTCTTGAATAAAATCCGGAACCATTTGAAACATAAAAGGCATATTTTTCCAAACATCAAGCACACAAGTATTTTTGATTTCATTCATATTTTTTGCAAATTTTTTTGCATCTTCTAATAAAATTTCATTTTCGCCCATTTGAATAAAAATTGGTGGAAAATTCTGCAAAAAAGAATCATCTGCTAGCAAAGGCGAAACGTAAGGGCTTTTTGTATTTGATTCGTAAGTATAAATTAAACTACTCTTTTTTATTGCATCAGAACTTAAAACTTCATCAGACATTTTTTTTGAAGAAAGAATTGTTGATGATGAAGAAACATCTAGCCAAGGTGAAAATAAAATCATACTTTTTATGCAACTTCTATAACGTTCTCTAAGATTAAAAATCAACGAAAAAGCTATTGAAGTTCCACTTGAATCAGTTGCAATAATTATTTCTGGCATTTGAGGCTTTTCGTTTTTTGGAGAATTTAATGAACATGCAATTTGCTCTTCTGTAAAGAGTGATTTAAAAACATTTTGAATATCTTCGTTTGCTGCCGGATAAGGATGAGAAGGTGGAAGTCTAAATTCCGGAATTACAACTCGGCAAAAGCATTTTGTTGCAAGTGATGAACAGAAACTTCTATAAGCAACTCTCGAACCGCCGACATAAGAACCGCCATGAATATAAATCATAACTCGGTTCGAAGCATAAATTTCGGGAGAAAGAACATCACAAGAAATTCCTCCATATTTATAATTGCTACATTCAACATGATTTGGAAGAAAAACAGTTTTATAGGCTTCATCTATTTTTTTTCTAAATGCTTCAATTTCAACTTTTCCGTTATAAACTAAAAGTTTTAATTTTTTAATTGCAGATTTTTTGTCATTCATAATGTTATCGTAAAATTATAGCAAAATTTAGTTGTATTTGCTACAATGCCATTATGCCAGTTAGAATTAATTCAAATTTACCTGCACGAAAAATTCTTGAAAAAGAAAACATCTTTGTGATGACAGAAAAACGTGCATCTCAACAAGATATTCGTCCTCTAAAAATTGCACTTGTAAATTTAATGCCAACAAAAGAAACTACGGAAACTCAAATTCTTAGACTTTTGGGAAATTCACCATTGCAAATAGACATTTCACTTGTGAGAATGGAAAATCATGAAAGTAAAAACACACAAGAAGAATATCTGAAAAAATTTTATATTCCCTCAAGTAAAGTTTTTACACAAAAATTTGATGGAATGATAATAACTGGAGCACCTGTCGAGCAAATTGAATTTGAAAAAGTTGATTATTGGAAAGAAATTTGCGAAATTATGGATTATGCAAAAGAAAATGTTTTTTCCACACTTTATCTTTGCTGGGCAAGTATGGCTGGTCTTTATCACCATTATGGAATTCAAAAATATCCATTAGATAAAAAAATGTTTGGAATTTTTATGAATGAAAGAGTGATAGAAAATGAACCACTTTTACGCGGTTTTGATGATACTTTTCCAATTCCACAATCAAGGCATACAACAATTCACAAAGAAGATATTTTAAAATGTAATAAACTTCAAATTTTGGCAGAAAGTGCAGAAGCCGGAACTACAATCATCAAATCAAAAGATAATAGACAAATTTTTATGACAGGTCATCTTGAATATGACACATTAACTTTGGCTCAAGAATATTATCGTGATATTGATAAAGGTTTAAAAATCGCTCTGCCAAAAAATTATTTTCCAACAAATAATGTAAACAGAATGCCTACAAGTTATTGGCGAGCGACAGCTCATCTTTTTTATTCAAATTGGTTAAATTATTACGTTTACCAAGAAACGCCTTTTGATTTAGAAAAGATTTCAAAATAAAATTATTTTATTTAATTACAGATTTTTTGAACCAAATGCCACTTTTATAACGGAGAATGCAAACGATTGCGGTTAAAGTCCAAGTAATTGCAGTTGTAAGCCAGATTCCCCAATATCCAATTGGAATAACATGACCAAACAGAGTGATAGAAGCAATTTTTGTTAAAATATTTGCAAAAACTATTCTTCCAATAACTTCTGTTGCACCATTTATCATTGCAAAGCTTGTATCTCCACACCCATTTAATACAGAACGAGGAACATAAATCATCGCTAAAGAAAAATAAAACCAAGATGTAATTCTTAATCCTGTAGCACCGATTCTTATAACTTCATTATCTTTTACAAAAAATCCTACAATATATTTTGATAACAATTGGAATAAAACTAAAACAAATACAAAAAATATAAATGCAATTAAAACTCCGCGTTTATAACCAAGTTTTACTCTATCAATTTTTTTTGCACCTAAATTTTGTCCACTATATGTTGTAATTGCAGAACCTAAAGAACTAAAAGGTTGCTGAACAAGTTGCTCAACTCGCATTACAATTGTGTAAGAAGCCATAACTTTTTCGCCAAAAGTATTTACAACGCTTTGTAAAATCATCATAGAGATAGAAATTAAACAATTTTGCAACGCAATAGGCAAACTTAACTTAAAAGAAGATAAAATAATATGAATATGAGGTTTTAGTTCTGATTTTGTGAGTCTAAAATATTCAACTTTTTTATAAGCATAAATCAAACTTACAATTCCACTAATCGCTTGCGAAATTACAGTCGCGATTGCTACTCCAAAAACAGCCCACTTAAATACAAGAACAAAAATCAAATCTAAAACAAGATTTATAACAGAAGATAAAATTAAAAAATACAAAGGTGATTTTGAGTCTCCCAATGCACGCAAAATTGAAGCAACCCCATTGTATAAAACTACAAAAATAATTCCACAACATGTTGTTTTCATATAAATTGTAGCATCGTGCAAAATTAAATCTGGACAATTTAAAAGACGCAAAACATAAGGACAAAGAAAAAATCCTAAAGCAGAAATCACAATAGCAGCAATTCCTAAAACGTAAATTGAATTTGCTATCGTGATTCTAACATTTTTATAATCTTTTGCACCAAAATATTGAGCAACAATAATTCCAATTCCAATCGCAAGTCCCGAACTTAGCGAAAAGCAGAAAAAATTCATAGAACCACAAGTTCCAACTGCAGCAATTGCGTTTGGACCAACAAAATTTCCAACAACAATAGAATCAACCATATTATAAAGTTGTTGAAAAATATTTCCAATTAAAAGAGGAATTGAAAATTGCAAAAGATGTTTTGACGGCGAACCGACTGTCATATCAGTGATGTTAGATTTCATAAAACCTTCTATCAATTCCGAATAATTTTTTCTAAGTTTTTTAAGATAAACGTTTAAAATAAATTTTAAATTATAATTTCAAGCAGTTTATCTTCAAGCGAAAATTCTTTGCTGATTTTTTTGCCAACACAAACGACGTAATTTCCCTTAAATCCTTCAACTTCGCAAAAACCATTATTATCCGTTTTAGAAGATAATTTAGTCCACCATTCTTTTTTAATCAAGTTCTTTAGCATTTTAAAAACAGGTTTTTCAGAATTATCTTTTCTAATCAAACCTGAAGGAGCATTAAGCCAAGCGCCATCTGCAAAATCCCAATTTGTAATTGCTTTTACACTTGGATGATTTTCGAAAATTTCCCGATAAAATTTTTCCATATCATTTTTTTGCTTTTCTTCAAATTCGGCGGTAGAAGCATCATCTTCATAATGAAAATCATTCAAATCTTGAATTTCAGGAGGAACTAGATGACCGGAAACCATTGTGTTTTCTGTAAAATGAATTGGAAGATTGAATTTTTCAAAACGAGAAAGAACTTCTTCCAATTTTTCCATTGACCAAACACCTTGATGTTGATGAGATTGAATTCCAATTGCATCAATTTTTACACCGGCATCTAGGCATTCTTCAATTAAGTTTGCATACGCAGATGATGTATTAAAATCATTTAGCAAAAAAATGCCATTTGGATTATATTTTTGTGCTTGTTCAAAAACCGCTTTTACAAGTTCAACTTGACCATATTTTTTCTCTATTCGAGAAACAGCGTTATCATATCTATCAAAATGAGGAAGAATTACAACTTCATTAATTGCATCCCAAATATCAACAATTCCTTTAAAATCAGAAACCTCTCGTTTTATTCGTTGCATTTGTTTTTGAAAGATTGTTTCTGTATCATATTTTAAAAGCCATGGAGCACAAACTGTATGCCAACAAAGAGGATGCCCTTTTAAGATGACATTTTTTTTACGCAAATCATTTGCAACCTTCATCATAGGCTTTTTAATTGTAATTCCTTCTTTTGCCTCGTAACTTCCCCAATAAAAAGGTAAAGTTGCAAAATTAAAAATTTCCAGCCATTTTTTATTCCGTTCTGCAAGAATCTTTTTCTGATTTCTATCTTTTGTTATTTTTTCGCCAATAAAATCAAAAGCATTGCAACCAAAAAGAAATTCGTGAGATTTTTGAATGAGTTCAAATTCCGTGTTTTTAATAGGTTGATTTTTACAATCTAAAATTCTAATTTTTGTTTTTAAAGTTCTTCCGTTCATAAAATCAATATAAACATTCTATAAAAATAAAAAATGTACGAAAATCTAAAAAACTAGTAAAAAAAACGAAAAACGTAGCTTTTTGGATAGGTGGAAATTCTTATTTTTTACGATTTTAAATTCAAAAGTTGCTTCTGACAAAAAAATAAGTTTCTCAATCCGCAAAAATACAATCTGCATTCATCAGTAAAATTTTTTCATAAATCTTTTGCTTGAAGTGTCTCTTTTATTTTTACAAATATATTTCCTTTTGTAGTTTGCATAATTTTATTCAATGCAGAGAAATATGCCAAAACTAACGAAATTAAATTATTTCCGCCAAATCTAAACTTTGCAACACATTGACTTAATGCAAAAATTGTCGAAAGTTTTAAGGATTTTTCAATTCCACTTAAAAGCGCATCTTTTGTGATGTTCCACTTCCAAATAGAAAATAAAATTTTTCCGTTCGGCTCAAGCAAACTTGTAAAAATCACAAAAATCCAAAGTGATAAATGCGGAATTATTAAGATTTTTCGTTTGCAGATTTTTTGAAAAATTAACGAAATCATAAAAAATGCTACTAAAACATAAATATTTTTTATTAACAACGTTATAATTGCAAAAATCAAAATCACAATAGTAAAAAAAATCATCTTACTATTTTTGCTTTTTTCTTCATTGAAATTCAAACGAGGAGTTTCACTTGGAATTTTTAAGATTTGGCTAAAAGTCGCTGTAAAAATTCCGCTTATAATACTAAAAATAAGCATTGGACCTAAAACCGAAAAAGTTCCTTTTCCTAAATAAATGCTGCTCAACAAAATTTGAACAAATGCACTTATACTAGAACCTATTAAAGAAATTCCATAAATAGAAATTATTCTTTTACTGATGATTTTTGAAAAAAAATACATCACAATTCCGCTAACAACAGATTGAAAAAGCGAAATCACAAAAAAAGGAGAAAGTAAAGTTCCACTTGTTAAACTAGAAACAACAGATTTTATACAAGTTAAAATAAAAAATGAAGGAAAATTTAAATCAAATGCAAGTAAAATTGCAATATTTCCAAAACCAAGTCGAAAGAATGGAATAAAACGTGGCAAAATCATCTCGGCATACGAAAACAAAAGTGTTAAAGAACCTAAATATGCAATTCTATTTTTATCAATTTTAGTTCTATTGCGAAATGGCATCAATTTCTCCGTCACTTACAATTTGAATAATTACTTTGTTTGGAAGACAGATGATTGGACTCGTCCAGCCTTGAGCAACGCAAGTTTTGTTTGGGCAAGCAGAATCTAAAATATGAACAGCATCATCTTTTATTTCAAAACTTGTAAGCCCCAATGCACCTTGAACAGAATAAATGCCTTCTTTTTCTAGTGAATATTCATAACGTTTTCCGTTTGCATCAACAATTACAGAACTTCCAGATTTTGAAATTGTCTTAAAAGTTAAAAAAAATCCTAAAAAAAGAATAAAAATAAAAATAAAAATATCTAAAGGTTTTATTCCGTTTTTTTTCATAATAACAAAATAACTAAACTATCTTATTGTAAAATTATTGAACAAGTTTATTA
>CAZIQK010000031.1:0-30313 GCA_964541735.1 uncultured Treponema sp. | reverse complement strand
GGTTGAGCGTAGTCGAAACCTTTAGGTTGAGCGTAGTCGAAACCACTAGAACGTAGGAATGGAACGAATGTGGAACCCCGAACATAGCGACTTTTTTGGTGGTTGAGCATAGTCGAAACAACCAAAAAAGGAACGCCCGTCAAAATAAAAATAAACAAATTTAAGAATGATGGTGGAAATCCGTAACTAGACGCACTTTGAGCAAGCTTGCTTTACTCCGATTTCATCAGACAGATGACTTTTTTGCTTTATTTTGTTAGGATATTTTGATTTTGGTGGAAATATGTTAAATCAATTTTCAAGAACACAACTTTTAATTGGCAAAAATGCTTTAGATATTTTGCAGAAATCGCACGTTGCAATTTTTGGAATTGGTGGAGTTGGTGGTTTTGTCGTAGAAGCATTGGCTCGTAGCGGAATTGGAGAATTCGATTTAATTGACAATGATAAAGTTTGCCTTACAAATCTAAATCGACAAATTATTGCGACTCGCTCTACAGTTGGAAAATATAAAGTTGAAGTTATGAAAGAGCGAATTTTAGATATAAATCCTGATGCAAAAGTAAACACTTTTAATTGTTTTTATCTCCCTGAAACAAAAAATCAGTTTGATTTTAAAAATTATGATTATGTTGTTGATGCAGTTGATACTGTTACAGCAAAGATTCAGTTGATTTTGCAAGCAAAACAGGCAGATACAAAAATCATTTCGTGTATGGGAGCAGGAAATAAACTTGACCCAACAAAATTCGAAGTCGCTGACATTTCTAAAACAAGCGTCTGTCCCCTCGCACGAGTAATGCGCCAAGAATGTAAAAAACGCGGAATTAAAGATGTAAAAGTTATTTATTCAAAAGAAAAACCCATTCGCCCGCTCGAAGATATGTCTATAAGTTGTGAAGACACTCAACGTCGTAGTATTCCTGGAAGTATTGCTTTTGTACCTTCAGTAGCCGGTTTGATTATTGCAAGTGAAGTTGTAAAAGATTTGATAAAATAAAATTAGAAATATCAAAATGGACCTACCAAGTCAATATAACAATGAATTCAGCCTTCTTATCAAACATAAAAAATAAAAGGCACAACCAGACTCAAATGGCAGAACTTCGCAGTGAATGTAGAAATCACAATGAATCATTAAGGAAATTACAGAAGAAAAGAAGTTTTCACCGGAATTGACCGCAGAGCATTTTTTTAGATAGAATAGAACCATGTTCCAAGCAACAGAACGAGAAACATTCATCTTAAGAACTCTCGCAAACAATTCACCCATAGAAGAATCAGAGCTTTTTAAAATGTTATCTGAAAAAATATCGCAACCGGAAAAGCCTTTCAAAAATGCTATTGAAGGTTGCATTGCAAAAGGATTTGTCCAAAAATTCGAGGAAAACGGAAAATCATTTTATAAAATAACGGATAACGGAAAGAATCAGATTTGATTTTTTTTTCGGGCGTTCCCTGCCAGACGGCAGGTCGGGCTTTTCGCCGTTTCGTGCTAGCCGCACTACATTCCTATGCTTCGCTTCGGAACGCCTGCGGCGCGGCTACAATCCCTAACGCAAAAGCACTTAAAATAAAATTTGACTTTTTTTCATAAAATTATCATATTTGAAAAAGGTAAAAAAATGCAGGAAATTCTTTCGGTAAAAAATGTCTACAAAAAATTTGGCGAAAATGAAGTCTTAAAAGGCATAGATTTGTCTGTTCAAAAAGGCGATGTAATCGCAATTCTTGGACCTTCAGGCAGTGGAAAAACAACTTTTTTGCGTTGCCTAAATTTTTTAGAAAAAGCTGATGAAGGAATTTTGACTTTCAACGGAGAAGAATTTTATCTTCCAAATATTTCAAAAAAAGATATTTTACGAATTCGCAAAAAAACTGGATTTGTTTTTCAAAATTTTAATCTTTTCAGAAATAAAAATGTTCTTAAAAATGTAACCGAAGGATTAACGACGGTTAGAAAAATTAAAAAAACAGAAGCCGAAAAAATTGCGATTGATGTTTTAAAAAAAGTTGGAATGGACGACAAACTAGAAAGTTATCCTTACCAAATCAGTGGCGGGCAACAACAACGAGTTGCAATCGCTAGAGCATTAGCAACAAATCCGCAAATTATTTATTTTGATGAACCAACTTCAGCTTTAGACCCAGAACTTATTGGTGAAGTTTTAAATGTTATCAAAAATCTTGCGGATGAAGGAATGACGATGATTATCGTAACGCACGAATTGAATTTTGCAAAAAATGTTTCTAACAAAATAATTTTTATGGATGAAGGAAAAATTCTCGAAGCAAATTCTACAAAAGAGTTTTTTGAAAATCCTCAAAACCAACGAACAAAGGAATTTTTAAAATCACTCTCAGAAAATCATTAAAAATATAAAATAAAAAGGAATTCTTTATGAAAAAAATATTTTTTACAAGTTTTGTTTTACTCTCTACGATTTTAAGTTTGAGTTGTTCAAAAAAATCTTCATCAGAAGAAAATCTTTTATCAAAAATCAAACAAAAAGGCGAAATCACAATCGCAATGGAAGGAACTTGGGCACCTTGGACTTATCACGACGAAAATAATAATCTTGTTGGTTACGACGTTGAAATTGGTCAAAAAATCGCAGAAAAACTTGGTGTAAAAGCAAATTTTATTGAAGTAGATTGGGACGGAATTTTTGCCGGATTAGATGCAAAAAGATATGACATTGCTTGTAATGGAGTTGAACTCACTGATGAAAGAAAACAAAAATATGATTTTTCAGAACCTTATGCATTCACCCACACCGCACTCATCGTAAAAAAAGATAATAATAGCATAAAATCTTATGAAGATTTGAAAGGCAAAAGAACTACAAATTCAATTGGAAGCACTTACGCAGAACTCGCAGAAAGTTTTGGTGCAAACGTCATCACAATAGACAGTTTTGACCAAACTTTAGAATTAGTAGAACAAGGTCGAGCCGATGCAACCTTAAACGATAATGCAACCTTTTATTATTATCAAAAAATCAAACCAAAAAATGATTTCAAAGTTGCCGTTTTAACCGATGACGCAAGTAAAGTTGCAATTCCTATGCGAAAAGGTGAAGAAACTGCAAGTTTAAGAATAGAAATTAATAATATAATAGAAGAAATGAAACAAAATGGTGAACTTACAGAAATATCAAAAAAATATTTTGGTGAAGATTTAACAAAATAAAAAAATCATCTTTTAAGGACTTTTTATGACAGAAGAAGAAATGGATGATTTTTTTATAGAAACATTAAAAAAAATCTTACTAGATATGAAAGATAGTTTTGAAAGCGTAAAAAATGAAAATTCCGAAGAATATCAAGAAATTAAAGAAGATTACGAATATGTTATTGAAGATTTATCTAATATTTTGAAATCTGTAAAAACTCTTGATGATTTAGCATTGTTAGACGAAGAAGAAATCGGAAATGTTTACGAATATATTGAAGCATATACTGATAATTTTGTAATTCGCTCCGAAGAAGATTCTCGCAAAAAAGATTTAGAAGAACATCAAAAATTAGAAGAACTTCTCGATTTATTTTTGGATGATGATGACGAACCTGAAGAAATTGATTTAGAAAAAACAAAGACATTGTAAAAACCATTCATGGGAACGGAAAAATAATTAAGTGGAAAAAGAAACTTCTATCAGCTAGTAAACAATATTAGTGGAATGACAGAAGTTGCATAACTAATAAATCACGGAATCAAGAGCTATCGTTCTGTTGAAAAAAACATAGGTGCATCAACGAACGAACCTCGATGCAAGCGTCGGGATATGTAACCAAAATTTAGGAATCACCACAATTTTTCAAAAATCGATTTTTATCCTTTCTATCACAAACCTAATGACCAATGGCAAAAAATTTATTATATTTATAAGTATAATAATCAGTTAGTAAATCCTAACATTTTTTAGAGGTTTTTATGGACTTAGCAGAAATTGATGAAAATGGAAAAGGCTTGTTGTTTTTTGGTGATGTTGATGTTGAAATTGTAAAAAAAATTGAAGGTCAGCCAAATGTTTATTTTTTGCAAACTAGTTTTGAACTTGAAAGAACGGAACAGCTTTCACCAAAAGAAGGTCAATTCTATCTTCTCAAAAGCAAAAAATCCAATGTGAATTATAATCGTCCAATCAGCGTTTATCATTCTACAGAAAAAATAAATTCTCGCGGCAAAAAAGAACTTACTGTTCAGTTTTTAATTTTGGAAAAAGGTGAAGGAACTCAAGAACTTTGCCATATGAATGTTGGCGAAAAAATGACAATCATCGGACCACTTGGAACTTCTTGGCCTCGTCCTGATGAAAATCTTTTAAAATCTTCTAAACCAAAAATTGCAATCATTGGTGGAGGAATTGGCGTTGCTCCAGTTGCAAATCTTGCTTCCACACTTCCAGACGGTTCTTATGATTTTTATGCATCTTTTAAATCCGGTTCTTACGGACTTGAAAATATCAAACCGTCAAATTTAAAAATCACCACAGACGACGGAAGCGTTGGACATCGCGGAATGTTGCCAGTTGCGTTTTCAAAAGAAGCTGTTCAAAACGCCGGCTACGAATTGATTTATGCTTGCGGTCCAACTCCTGCCCTAGCCTATGTAAAAAATCTTGCTGATGAACTTGGCATAAAATGCTGGATTTCTATGGAACACAGAATGCTTTGCGGACTTGGTGCATGTCTTGGTTGTATGATTGACACAACAGAAGGTTTAAAACGATGCTGCAAAGACGGTCCAGTTTTCGACGCTAAAATCCTAAAATTTCCAAAACCCGCTCCACGACGAAAACCGCTTGAACAAAATGACGAACCTGACATTTCTACAGAAATTGCCGGCATAAAAATCAAAAATCCTGTAATTGCTTCTGGAGGAACTTTTGCGTATGGACAGAATTTCCGTGGCGTTTCAGACGTAAATGCTTGGGGAGGAATTTGTTCAAAAGGCGTAACGCTAGAACCTCGTATAGGAAACAAGGGCGAACGAAGTTTAGAAGTTGCCGGCGGAAATATGAATTCAATCGGTTTACAAAATCCGGGAATTCCTTATTTTATAGAAAATCTTTTGCCGGGAATGTTAAATCTTGAACCAGTAACAATCGTAAATCTTGCCGGAAGTGATATTGAATCTTATGTTGAAGGTGCAAAACTCTTAGACAAAACCGACGCTGACATCATAGAATTAAACATCAGTTGTCCAAACATAAAAGCAGCAGGACTTGCCTGGGGACTTAGTGCAGAAACCGCTTATTATTGTGTAAGTTCAGTTCGTGCAGTTACAAAAAAACCGCTCATGGTAAAACTTTCTCCAAACGCACCGGATAATCGTCCAGTTGCACTTGCGTGTATAAAAGCCGGTGCCGATGCAATCAGTTTAATAAATATGGTTCACGGAGTTGCCATCGACATTGATAAAGGAAAACCATTTTTTAATAATGTTCACGCAGGATATTCCGGACCGGGATTAAAACCACTTGCATTGCGAATTGTTTATGATGTTGTAGAAGAAATAAACAAATTGCCTCCAGAAGAGCGAGTTCCTGTTATTGGAATTGGTGGAATTACAAATTGGAAAGATGCCGTTGAATTTATTATGGCAGGTTGTACCGCAGTTGAAATTGGACAAGCAAAATTCACAAATCCAAATGTTGCGATTGATATTCAAAATGGACTAAAAGAATTTATGAAAACTCATGGTTATCATAATCTTGAAGAAATGAGAGGAATTGCACAAGTAAAACACCAAAATGAACTTGGAACTGGCAACGAAAAAGAACATTACAAAGAATTAAAAGATATGATTTTAGGATATTTGCCAGTTGTTCCAAATGCAAGCCACAGATAAAAACTAAAATTTTATTACAAAAACTCGTTTATGGGCCTTGTCACTTGCGTCGAGGTTCATTTTTTAATTCCTCTTAGAATAAAAAAGCCCGAACTTGCAAAAACAAATTCGGGCAGGAGGAAAGTTTATTTATGGAAAGTTAAAAACTTACGCTTGCACCTAACTGAACAAAATTATTTTTACTCCAAGCGGAAAATTCGCTATTATCATCGCGAGTCCAAATGTACATTCCACTTGCAATCAAAGAAACATCGCTTACAGGTTTTACTGTCAATTTTGGAAGAACCGCCAAATCACCATTTTCAAAACCGTAAACGACTGTTACTTCTGGAACAACTTTATCGTTGGCGAAACTTGTCGTAATGTTTGCTACAAGTTTGTTGTTTGAGTAACCGTTTACGTTATAATCAACATCGCTAGTTTCCCAAGTACTTCCTGTAATTTTATCATTATTCAAAATATAAGTTCCGTATTCTTGGATATTCAAATTCATATTCCAGAAAGGTAAATCTATATCAAATCCGCCAAGCCATTGAATTGAATTGTTGTGCCCCCAGGGGTCTGTCCCCTCAACATCTTTTGTCAAATTATAAGCCGCTTCTCCACGCAAATTAAAATGCCACAAAATTGTTGCCGCCTCCAAACCAAAAGTTTGTTTTTGGTCGTAAGATAAAAACTTATCATCGTCAGTTACAGTTTCGTTTGCAAGATATTTATCAAGGAATGTAGAAAACTTTTCTGCATTAAAAGAAGGCTGTTTGTAATGTCCGTAATAATAACTTAAACCTAAATCAACTGGACCAAGACTTACTGTAAAACGAGCACCTGCTTGTCCATACTTCAATGTATTTGTATTTGGATACAAAATTAAAGAATCACTAGAAAGACTCGACGCTTGACTTAAAGCATACATATATTCAGTTCCGTAAGTTGCTAGAGCTCTTTCCGCATCTTCAACGCTTAAATAACCAGAAGATTGCAACACTGCAGCATAAGCACCTGCTGCTTCTTGATAATCATAACTCGTAGCAGAAACGGCGTCGCTTGCTTTTGCATAATCCTGAACATAAGTTGAATTATAAGTTGGATTCAAACTCTTCATATAATTTTGGTAAGCAGTTTCGTTCTGACTTGTTAAAGTCCAAATTTGATTTATATTACTCAAAGTTGTGTTTGCCGTATCGTAAGCCGACTGTGCCGCCGCAGATTGTGCATACAAAGAACCCAAAGTGCCAACTATAGCAGAAGCAGTTGTGTAATTTGTAAACGAACTTGCAATTTTTGCTGTTGCATAATCAGTAACTTTGTTTGTTAAATTTGTAATTTGCGCAGGAGTCCATCTTCCGCTTGTTGCAAATCTATCAACTGGCAAAAATGGAGTATAAATTGCTTCAAATTTCATATTAGAAAGAACATTGTTTGAATATCCGAAACCGTAACTTGCACGAAACATTGGAGTTGCAATTCTTCGTTCAAGATAATCCGGAATAATAAAATCCGTATAATCATCAGCATTAAAATTGTCCAAAACGTGAATTTTGTCGCCTTTTCCCCAAACAACGTTCATTTTACCAACATCAAGTTTTAAGTTTCCAAAATAACCAGTTACATAAGCTTCTTTAACAACATCTTCAGGATAATCTTTAAGCGTAGCAGAGTTCAAATTCAAACTTACAACAGCGTCGGCATTACTACTAGAATATTTAATACCAAGAGTTGCGTTTCCTCCACCGTCAATGTCAATGTCGTCAGCGTTATCAATATCATCTTCATTTGTGATATAACCGCGAACATCACCAGTTACACTTCCACTAATTTCAACTGGACTTCCAGAAGATGCGTCCCCGGTTCCAAACTCATCAAAACTAAAATCATCACCGAAATTTTCTTGTGCAAAACCGGCAAAAGCCAAACTTGTGCCCAAAAGAACTGCTGTTATTTTTTTTATTTCCATATTTAACCTCTTTTCTTTTTTTGGAGCAGTCGTCTAGTAACCGCCCTTTCGCCACTCACTCACGCTCGGCCTCCTCACTTGCGTTGCGGTGGCTTGCTTCGCAATGGCTACACGACGGGCTATGCTGCATTCATAAATCTCTAACTTATTTTCCGTTTTCTAAGAAACTTTGAGTAAAGATTCTTTCCGGAATTGGATTATCAACTACAATTTTTGTAATTTTCATTGTTGTAGAATGTCCAGTAGAAGTGTCTTTTAAGGTTACAGACATTGGAATATCGTAATTTTGATTTTTTTCAATTGAATCAACTGTAAGAGTTTTTACAATTTTTCCGTTCTTGTTATACATTTCTGTATAAATTGGATACATTGTTTTTTTGTCAATCCAAGTAATTCTGTAAGCATATTGAGCACCACTTTCTTTTGGATTTTCGCGGATTTTGTAGCACTCATAACCATTTTTAGATTCTTCAGCAAGGAAAGTATGTTCATCTTGTTCAACATTTCGAGTTGTTAAATCATCGTAAGTTGCATCTGTTCCCAAGAAAGATTTTGAACCTTCACTTGAATTAACACGACGTGCCGCTTTCAAACTCGGAAGATAGATAAATTTATCATCTGGTTTTCCATCATTTTGAACTTGTAAAAAACGTGTTCCTTTTTTAGAGCCTCCTTGGAAAATCATAACTAAAGAATCTAAATCATTTTTATTACGACCATATTCTTCTACAACCCAAGTTTCGCCATTTCCGTTTTTATCTTTCAAAATAATCTGAACAACAGAATGAGAATATGCAGGTTGTTTGAAATCTGCAACTTTTTTCATAATTTCGTAGCCTTTTTCATCAGCAAAAACTGAAGAAATCATCATCATCGCTAAAAACGCACCAAAAATTTTCTTAATTTTTTTCATATTCTTACCTCTCAAAAAAATAATTTTTTTTACTATTCGCGGCCATTGAACATATCGAAATGACCTGACCTCTATATATGGTGATTTCGACTGTGCTCAATCTAAAGATTTCGAGGGCCTAAACCACCGATTTTTATTCTTTTTGGACAGTCTGACGATTTTTTATTTTTCATCGCTAACACTTTGGACTTTTTTCTTAGGTTTCATAAACTTAGGATTAAACTCATTCAAAACGCCGGGAATAATTGTCATCGCCAAAAAACTTGAAGTAAACATTACGATTGCAACTAAAATTCCAATGTATCTTAAAACAACAAATTTACTAAAACACAAAACTAAAAATCCAAATCCAACCGCAAGTGCATTTGTAATAATTCCGTGTCCAGATTTTATAAATGTTTGCTTTGTAACTTCTTCTAAATCATTAGTTTTTACTCTTTCTTCTTTATAAGTTGTCATAAAGTGGATTGTGTAATCGATTCCAACACCAACTGCAACGGAAGCAATAATACTTGTTACCAAATCTAAATTGATTCCGGCAAATCCCATAACCATATAATTCAACAAAATTGAAAGTGCCAAAGGTATTGCTCCCAAAAGTCCAGCCCAACCGGATTTAAATGAAATTGTAATAATCACAAATACAGAAAGTAAAGAAATCAACAAACTTGAAATCTGACTTGAAACAATCATATTTGTCATTGTGTATTCCATTTCGCCAGCACCTGTTGCTTCGATTGTGTAACCTTCTGGGAAATATTCTTGTGCAAACTGTTTTGCATCAGCAATAATTTCTCCAGTTTCTTGCGTTGAATGATTACGAAGTTGGCAAGTAACTCTCATTACTTTTGGATTCAGCTCATCATCCAAGAATCTGTTCAAAGAACCGCTAAGCAAAGTCAAATATCCGTCAATTACACCTTCCAAATCTGCTTTTGTAACAACTGGATACTTTGAAATATCAGTTGGAATTTCGTAGTACGCTTTTCCGTTGTAGTTGTATTCGCGTTCAATAACATCAACCATTTTTTCTACAGTTGCATATTTTCCACCGGCTTTTACGTAAGCGTCGCTAAGCATATTCAAAACATCTTCTACAGTTGCAATTTGTTTAAGTTTATTTTTGTATTCAATATTTGGATCAACCCAATCGCTTGGAGTTTCACTTGAAGAATCATCAGAATCTGAATCAAATCCAAAATCATCAAAAGTAAAATCATCACCAAAAGCAGAAGAAAAATCATCTGAGGTAAAACTAAAATCATCACTAGTAAAATCTTCAGAATTTGAAGTTTCTGCAAGTGCGGTAGAATCGTTCAAATCCGGAGCAAACCAAACTTGATTAATTCTTTTTACAAAAGTTGTAAAAGAAACAATTTTCCCAATTCCTTCGTGCTTTTCTGCCAAATAATTTTGCATATCATCAACTGCTTTAAGAATTTCAGGATTTTTTATATCACCGGGATTTTCGCCTGAAATATTAAAATAAACGCTGTTTGTTCCTGCAAATTGTTTATCAACATATTTAATATCTTGTCGCATATCGCAACTTTCCGGGAAATAATTTACCAAAGCCGTATCAATTTTTAAGAAACGTAATCCAATCACAGAAAACAAGACAATTACTAAAGTGAATACGATTAATCTTGGGCGAGTTCCGCAGAAGAATTCGTAAATTTTGTACATTGTTCCGCCACTTACTTCGTTAGAAGTTTTTCCGTGATGACGAGCAAATCTGTGCTGAATTTTTTCCTTTAATTTGTCAGAAAGTTGAACTTCCTTAAATCTACGTTGATTAATTTTTTTAACATTTTTTGAAAGGAGGCACGCTGGAATAAAAATAATCGCAAGTAACAAACTGATTGCAACTCCAATCGCTGTAAAAACTGCAAAACTGTGAAGAGGTTCAATCGGACTTGAAACAAGAGAAACAAATCCAACAACTGTAGTAATTCCTGCAAGAACTACTGCCATCATAACTTCTTTTAAGCCAGCAAAAACTGCATCTTCGTAATTTTCTTTTGTAAGTTCACCTTGAATTTGACTTAACGCGACGTAATAATGCGTCAAAACGTGAATTCCGTACGCCGAACCAACTGCAATTAATGCAACCGGAATTACGCTAGAAACTAAAGTAAATGTAATTCCTAAAAGCGACATCAATCCCATTGTCCAAACTGTTGCCATACAAACTGTAATTAAAGGTAAGAAAGTTCCATCTGCCGTTTTGAAACTAAAATAAAGAGAAAATAAAACTACAATTACAACAAGCGGAATAAGTCTTAGCAAGTCAGAAAGCATAAATTGTCGAGCATTTTCTGCAACAACAGGATCACCAAAAATCTTAAAATCAAGATTTGCATAATCTTTTGTTTCTTCCGTTACAATTTCCCTAACTTGATCCAAAACTTTTTGCTGACGTTCTGCATCAGTTAAAACTTTTGTTCCATTTGCCTTTGCGTCGACAGCAGCTTCTTCTTTTTCTTCTGGACTTAATGAATAAACTGTAATTTGCATTTGAGTTGCAGAATTATCATCATTTACAACTACGCGATTATACATTTCGCTCCATTCGGTAAGTTTTTTTCGAATCGCCGAAATATCTTCATCACTGCCAGAGTAATCGTTGGGAATAAGTTGAGTGGCAGAAATTGAACCATCTTGATTTGTAACATAATCGATATGAGTTAAAGAATCGATTGAATCAACTTGGTCAATTTCAAGACATCTGTCTGTAATGTTTCTGATAACTTGAATATTTTCCGGAGTTAAAATATCACCATTTTTATCTTCAAGACTAACTCCAATCACAATCATACTTCCGAACTGTTTTTCGGTATCAACAAGTCTTGTATAGGAGTCAGACTTTTGTGGAAGGAATTGTCTTACAGAGTTATCAATCTGCAAATCTTTAATGAAAAATCCAAAAAAGCCAGTAAGAATGATACAAACTGTAATGATAATCCAAGGATGCTTAAAAAATTCTTTAGCAAATTTCATCTTTATGTAACCTCTCTTTAATGAACAAGCTTTTGAACAAAAAGCCATCATTTCGAATTTTCAGAAATTCAAGAAAATTGTCCCCCTGAACGCGGTTGGTGAGCCTATCAAACCATAATTCAGGGGCTGTTGATAAAAAAATCTAATACTACAGATTCCGAAACGAGTTCGGAATGACTTAAATTCGCAAACTGTCAGAAATTCGACATTTTGGCTAAACAAGAATCTCGCGAACATTCTATCCGTTTAAAAGTTCATTCGTTTAATTGCTTAAACCTTTAATCAAAGATAATTATCTATAAAGAAAAAGTCAATAAAATTTAAAAAAATTTGATAAAATGTTCAAAAATTGAATGGGTAATGATATTTTTAGTTCACGAGGGGACAGACCCCTCTATTAGCAGACTCCACTGAAAAAGTTACATTTTTTATTGAGATAATTTTAGTAATTCATTTTATCTTTTTCGGTAATTTCGCGAATTGGTTTGCAAGGAACACCAACTGCAAGTGTATTTTCTGGAATATCTTTTGTAACAACACTTCCGGCACCAATTACGCATCCACTTCCAATTTTTACGCCACCACAAATCGTAACATTTCCTGCAATCCAACAGTTATCCCCAATTGTGATAGGTTTTGCGTATTCTCGGTCGGTAAAAGTTCCATCTGGTTTTTGATATATATTTCGGTCTTGAAATCGAAACGGATGTATTGGAGTTAAAATGCTAACATTTGGACCAAAAAAAACATTTTTTCCAATCGTAACCGGGGCACAATCCAAACAAGTAAAATTAAAGTTTGCGTAAGAATTTTCACCAATTTTTGTAAAACAACCATAATCAAATTGAATTGGTCCTTGAAAATAAACACCATTTGCCATATTCGGAACAATTTTTTTTAAAATTTCATATCTTCTGTTGTCTGTTTCAGATAATGAGTTAAATTCTCTGCAAGCATCGTGAGCTTTTTGTCGTAATTCAGGTAAACCATCAAGAAGTGGATCATAAAGCTGACCACTAAGCATTTTTTCTGTTTCTGTCATAATAAAACCTCTAGATATTTAATTTTAGACTAGCTTAAAAAAAAGAAAATCGCAAGTTTTTAGAACCGAATAAATTTTGAATATTCTACATACGGTAATTTCTGCCTTGATATTTCAATTTGTTCTGCACTTCTTTTTCCAACAAGAGCCGTACAAATATTTGTGTTAAAAGGATTTTTTGAAAAAATCGAAATTGATAATATAATTTTCTTTATTTCTGATTATTTTCAAACTCTAATTAGTACCGATTGGCACTAATTTCCATAGGATTCATAAAAAGTTATTCTCTTGAAACCAAAAAATTTGTAAGCTATATTAAAAAAAAAATGAAATATACGATGTATCATAAAACAGTTCCCACCATTACTTTTATTATCAATGAACAAGGCTATGTAAATCAAATTTTCTCTGTCCAAAATATTATGCACATACATCCGTATTTTCTTGAAAATGGAAAACTCAATAGCAAAGATAATTATTATTCGTTGTTAGATAAATTAACAAGATAGATGAAAGAGAGAAATATTCCAGCAAGTCGAAAAAATCTTTCATCAGCTCTTTCATTACTCGGAGTAAAATCAACAGGAGAACTTTCAGAAAAAAGTTTTTTTATGAGTCTTTCTGACCAATATTGGATTGCTCCGACAAGCACAAAACTTGATTTGAACAAAATAATTTCACAAATAATTTTTCAGAAGATGTCGGAAAAGCACTTTTTGAAAAATTGATTACAACAAAAAAAATTGGTCTTTTGAAAATCTTCCAATAATTCCAGAAAAATATCTCTACAAATAGAATGATTTTGACAATAATTTTAACAAAGACAATCAGTAAAATCCAACTACAACTACCACATCATACTCAAAAACGGAATAAACGAAGTTACGGCGAAACTTTACAAGGCAACGTAGAAGCATACGTATCTGTTTCAAAAATATAAAACAATCAAAAAGTCTCTAAAAATCATCTCTTGAATTCTAAGATTTCTAAAGTATAATATATAATAAGATGTAATTTTTATATTTTTATTGGGAGAATAAAATGGCTTTTATAGACGTTGTTGAATGGCAACCACAATCAAATGATATTTTTGCATGGAAATTTCCTCATGAAAATCTTAGTACTGGAACTCAACTTATTGTACGCGAAAGTCAAGAAGCGGTTTTCTTTTCTAAAGGACAGATTCTTGGAAAATTTGGTGCAGGAAAACATATACTTTCTACAGAAAACTTGCCTCTTCTACGAAATCTTTATGGTATTCCGTTTGGCAAAAAAAATCCTTTTACGGCAGAAGTTTGGTTTGTAAACAAAGCAGCTCCACTCACAATTGATTGGACAACTTCACCAGTTCGCATTATGGATGCTGATTATGGGCAAATGATTCCGATTGTTTCTAAAGGAAGATATGGCTTAAAAGTTCAAGATGCAGAAAAATTTTTAGTAAAACTCGTTGGAACTTTAACAGAATTTAATTCTCACCAACTTACCGACCATTTTATGGGACCTCTTGTTGCAAAAACAAATAGCACAATCGTTTCTTATATGACAACTAATCGTGTTGGCATTATGCAAATTTCGGCATTTTTGGATCAACTTTCTACATTTTTATCTGAACCATTAAACCAATTTTGGGATGAATATGGTTTTGCTCTCACTGGATTTTATGTAACCAGTGTTGATATTGATACATCAACTTCTGACGGAAAGAAGATTGCCGATGCAATGAGTGACAGAAGTGCACAAAACATTGCAGGTTACACTTGGCAACAAAAACAAAGTTTTGGAACTGTAAACAATGCTGTTCAAAATAGTCGTGGAGGAATTGGAATGATGGGAGCCGCGATGATGATGGGCGGTGGACTAGGTGGAAATGCAGGACTTGGAAATGCAATGATGTCGCCTACAGGAACAGGAAATTTTGCTCAAAATCAAAATGGTGGCAGTTTTGGAGGAAATGTTGGAAGTTCACCAATCAATCAAAAATCAGAAGTTTTCTGCTCGCGATGTGGAAGAAAATTCCCGGCAACATCAAAATTCTGTCCATATTGTGGTGACCCATACAATCCGTGTCCAGTTTGCGGTCGTGATAATGATGTAAATGCAAAAAGATGTGCATTTTGTGGAGCAAGTCTCGTAACATCAAACGGCGTAAACAATGCAATTTCTGGAAACACTTGTTCTCGTTGTGGAACAACAGTTTCGCTAGGAACTAAATTTTGCCCAAATTGCGGAAACAGATTGTAAAAAACATGTGATGATTGAATTTCATTCTGTCTTGCCAGACAACAGGATGATTAAAAGACAGATTGTCGAAACCGCCAAAAAAAGGAGAAAATTTTGAAATCAAAACAACTTAATATTTTTAAAATCATTTTATTTATTTTTGGTTTTGCGGTGATTGTTGCTGCATTTTTTATTGTAAATCATCCGCTGACGGAAGATGGACTTTTATCAAATCAAAAATTTTTTTGGATAAATCTTTGCATAATTTATTTTGTTTTTTTCTGTCCGTTCTTTTTTAGTTCAATTTCTACAAAAAACATTGATTCAAAAATTACACCAATAGCTGGAATTTGGATTTCTGTTTTACTTTTTGATATTGTTGCAATAGTTTTTTCAATTTTAGTTTTAAATGAGATTTTAAAAATCAATTTTGCCGTAATTATTGAACTTGTTTTAGTTTTTATTTGTGGAATTTTTATTTATTTTGGTTATTTTTCTGGAAATCATATTGCTAATGTTCAAGCAATAGAACAGAATTCTCTTTCAAAAATCACTGATGTAAAAAATGCGTTTGAAATGCTTAATCTTAAAGCAGAAACTTGGAATGATGATTTTGTTGAACAAAAATCAAAAGTCAAAAAACTTTGTGATGATGTAAAATATCTTTCGCCAGTTGATACAGATAATGCTGCAAAACTTGAGCAAAAACTAATTATTGCAGCAAACGTTCTGGCAGAATCAAATTTTTTGCCAAAAGAAGTTGAGCAAAAAATCGACGAAATTGAACTTTTTATAAAACAACGAAAATTGTTGCGAAAATAAACTACTCAAATAAAAGTTGCGTTAGCGCTAGTAGGAGTGCCTACCGTCCGACAGATAGGCTATCGAAAATACCCCACTTTTGCGTTAACGCCCGAATTTTTAAAAATTATTGCTTTGTTGCAACAGTTTTGCAATATAAATCAATAAACTAATCTTTTCTCACAATTTTTGCAGCTTCTACAAGATTTTTAAGGCTTTCAACAGTTTCTTTTTCACCACGAGTTTTTAGTCCGCAGTCCGGATTTATCCAAAGTTTTTGCTTTGGAACATAATTTTCCATCTTGAGAACTTTTTCTACAATTTCTTCTACGCTTGGAACGCGAGGCGAATGAATATCATAAACGCCGAGTCGGTGATTGATACTCTCGAAATCACTATCCAAAACCGTTTTGTACAAATTTTCAAAAAGCAAAATATCATCTTTGTTCGTATCAAAAACTAAAGTAGGTTCTTCAATTTGAACAAATTTTGCACTTTTTTGAGCAATTTCTTTTTACAATTTTCTGTAAATTTCTGCGACCTTTTGCGAAAAATCTGCAATTTTTTTGATTCTCTTATAATGAGCAAGTTTTGAAAATGTGTAAGGACCAATCACATTGATTTTTGTTTCAACTCCAACAGATTCTGCCTCATCAAATTCTGACAGAATTTTTGTTGTATTAAAAGAAAGTTCTATATCATCATCAAGTTCCAGAACAATATAATGATAATTAGTGTTGAACCACTTTTTCATCGGAAGAGCGGTTACATCATTCCCATTTTCCTAATAATCACGTGCCATTGCAAAAAAAGTGTCTAAAGTTGAAAGGTTAAGATTTTTATAACGAGTTGGAATTGCACCAAGCATAATAGAAGTATCCAACATTCCATCATAAAAAGAAAAATCGTTTGACGAAATAAAATCAATTCCGCTTTCTTTTTGAGTTTTCCAATTAGAAATTTTCAAATCTTTTGCGACATTTTTTAATTCTTCTTGAGAAACGTCTTTTGCAAAATATTTTTCACAAGCGAATTTAAGTTCACGATTTGAACCAATACGAGGATAACCGATTACTGGTGTTTGTATATTTTTATCCATAGGATAAAGCATACTAAATTAGTAGGTAAATAGAAAATATAAGTTTTTTTAGTGTTAGATATAGATTTTTTCTATAACAAGAATTGCCGCGTACGACACTTTCTGTCGTGAAATTTAAGGAAATTATTGAATTCATCGCTAACGAGATGCGAGTATCGAGCACAACAATGACAGATTTTTTTTATAGCAAGATGCTTATGATTTTAAAACTCGTTTTCCCAATCGTTACCGAATTCGTCTTTCATTTCTTGAGTAGACTCTTCATCATTCATTTTTGCCGCATAGTGAATTTGAGTGTAATAAGAATTGTAATCATCAGAAATATTTTTTGTAAAATAAGATTTTTTTAAATCGTTGGTTGCAAATTCATCTGTATAATTTTCGCCAAAATCATCATCAAAAGAATCTTCACGAAACATAAAATCTTCAAATTCATTGTCGAAATAAAATCTGTTGTAAAGTTTATCTTTTTCTCGCTCTTTATTTTCTGTTGAACACGCAATAATGATGATAATTATGCAAATTATTACAAAAATGCTGATAGAAAAAATTAACATTTTTACTCCAAAATATTTTCACAATTATTCTAGAATATCTGCCAATTCGTAAATTAATTTTTCGGTTTTTTCCCAACCCAAACAAGGGTCTGTGATTGATTTTCCGTAAACGCCTTCCCCAATTTTTTGACAACCATCTTCCAAATAACTTTCAATCATCAAACCTTTTACAATCTTTTTTATGTCGCCGGAAACGTGACAACTGTGTAAAACGTCTTTTGCAATTCGGATTTGTTCTAAATATTGTTTTCCGGAATTTGAGTGATTACAATCTACAATTAAAGCAGGATTTTTTAAATTTTTATCTTGATTATAACAATCAATCAAATTTCTAATATCTTCATAATGATAATTTGAATGACTTCTTCCAAACGCATCAACATATCCGCGTAAAATTGCGTGAGTTAGCGGATTTCCTTCTGTTGTAACTTCCCAACCGCGGTAAAGAAATTTTTGTTTTGCTTGTGCAGCGGTGATTGAATTCATCATAACAGAAATATCACCAGAAGTTGGATTTTTCATTCCAACAGGAATTCCAACTCCGCTTGCAACAATTCTGTGTTGCTGGTCTTCTACCGAACGAGCACCGATTGCAACGTATGAAAGCAAATCCGAAAGATAACGGTGATTATCTGGATAAAGCATTTCTTCTGCACACGTAAAACCAGTTTCGCGAACAACTCTGGTATGCATTTCGCGAATTGCAATAATTCCGGCAAGCATATCTTCTGCACCAAGTGGATTTGGTTGATGCAACATTCCTTTGTAGCCGGTTCCTTTTGTTCGCGGTTTATTTGTATAAACTCGCGGAATCATAAAGATTTTGTCTTTCACTTTTTCTTGAACTTCCGCCAAACGAGTCATATAATCCAAAACAGCTTCTTCGTTATCTGCCGAGCAAGGTCCAATTATTAATAAAAAATGATTATCTTTTCCTTCAAAAATATTTTTTATGATTTCGTCTCGTTTTTCTTTGATTTTTTCAATTTTATCTGTAATTGGAAATTGTTCCTTTAACTCTTGTGGAGTTGGAATTTTCCGTAAAAAATTCATTTGCATATCCATAATTCAGCCTTCTTTTTTGATATTTTATGACAATTTTCAAAAATTTCTATATCATCATTGCACGAATTTACTAATACTCGCCAATTCTTTTACAAAAATAAATTTTTGCAATTTTCTTCGATTTGTTGTCCCAACTTTGAAGATGTAATTCTTCTTTTTGAAGCAACATAATCATAAATATAATTTATATTGTTTGGAGTGTTAAGCGTATTTTTTAGAGGAATTGGTGCATATAATGGAGAATTTGACTCAATTAGGATTCTATCTTTTGGAACATAAGCAACAGTTTCTGCCATATCCAACGCATTTTTTTTGCCACTGTAAGTTACATTTCCATCAAAACTGATGTACCACCCCAAATCTAAAAAAAAGTCCAATTCTGATTTTGAGTATGAATAAGAATGTATCACTCCCCTATTCCATTTTATTGCTTTTAAAACATCGGAAGTTTCTTTAAAGCCTTTTTTTGAATAAACAACAACCGGCAGCCCGAATTTTTTTGCCAACGTCATTTGTAAAGCAAATAAATCTTTTTCATCAGAAATTGTACGATTATCAAAAAAATCGTGTTCACCAACATCAAATTCTATAGATTCCCAATCGTGATTTATTCCACAAGGTCCAATTGCAACAAGTTTTTTTGAAAAATCATCATCAGAGTTTTTAAAATCGTTGATTGTATTTTCCAAAGATTCAACATTTTCATATCGATTTTCGATTGCATCTTGAGTTCCAACAATTCCGGCACAAAAATGCATCATTTGTTGCAAGTTGCGTTTTTCAACATCATCATCAATTAATTTCAAACATTCGGTAAAAAAATCAACTCGTTGCCAAATATCAGTCGCATTAGTCCCCGCGTCCAACGCAAAAAAAGGTTTAGATTTTGCCATTTCGTGCAAAATTTCCAATCCGGAATCTGAATATTGAGCAGTTTTTGAAAAATTAAAAAATACGTCCGAAAACATAAAAGCATTTTATCGCATAAACAATTTAAAAAAAAGTGTACACTTTATGCTGTGCAATAAGAAACAAGCAAGTGCGTAGCGTTTCATTACTGTGTTTTATAAAAAGATTTGAAAAACATCGTGCAGCAAAAAGCATCCCATAATCGTTATAAATTTTTCCGTCACAAAAATAGCTTTTCAACTATCCTTTTCAGCCCCATGATAATAGGCTTTTACATACCAAAATTATACTCCCATAGAAGTATAAAAACAGGATTTTTTTATAATGGCGTATCCCTACGCGTCAAGCCGCTTCGGGTCGGGCTTTTCAGGGCTACGGCTTTCGCCTCCGAACTGAAGTTTTCGCTCCGCTCACCCTTTCAATCCCTTACGCTTCAAGCTCGCAGGCAAGTATTAAAAAAGTAATTCTATCAAAAAAAAACGCTTGCAAAAAAATGTTCACCGATTTTTTCCAAATACAATTTATCTACCTATTAGAATATTTTCTATCTTTTTAATATGTCTAAAAAAAATTTTCATCAAAATCTTTGGAATTTCCTTGCCATAGAATTTTTCCCTTTTTCATAAGAAGAATTCTGTCAGCAATATTTTTTGCTTCTTGAATATCGTGAGTTACCATAATTCCTGTAAAACCAAATTCTTTTTGAAGTTTTTTTATAAGATTTGCAAGTTTTTTTCGTAAAGGCGCGTCCAAAGCAGAAAGAGGTTCATCAAAAAGAACAAGCTTTGGTTTCATAATTAAAGTTCTTGCAAGACAAACTCTCTGAGCTTCTCCACCCGAAAGTGTATCCGGAAAGCGATTTTCAAAACCTTCAAGTTCAAAATTTTTCAAAAAATCTGTTGCAATTTTTCGGGCATCCTTTTTTTTCATTCCTTTAGAAATTAATCCGTATGCAACATTATCGCAGACTTTTAAATGCTCAAATAAATTATGATTTTGAAAGACCATTCCAATTTCTCGCTTCGAACTCGGCAAATTAGTGATATTTTTCCCGTCTAAAAAAATTTGCTGATTTTCATTTGCTTTATTTAATCCGCTTATTAATCTCAAAACTGTAGATTTCCCACTTCCACTCGGACCTAAAATACAAGTCATAGATTTTTTTTCGCATTCAAACGAAACATCAATTTTTATTGACTCAAAATTCTGAATAAGATTTTTTACTTCAAAAAATGCCATTTTTACCAACCTATTAAAAATCTGTCGTTGTCAAGCTAGAATCGACAATCTTTTTTTTCTTACTCTTTTTTTCATTTCCACAAATTGCAAAAACAATCACACACAAAAATCCTAAAATTACACCAGATGCACATGCTTCGTTAAATCTATACGCTCCGGCAAGTCTGTACGTAAATAGAGAAAGTGTATCGCATTTTGGAATTGATAAAACTAAGGGCAAAGTTGTATCTCCGGCACTCACGGCAAAACAAAATCCAAAAGCATTTAAAAGACTTTTCTTGCTAAGTGGAAAAACTATTCTAAAAATTGTATCAATTTTATTTTTAGAAAGAATTTTTGCACAATCCATTGTATCTTGTGGAATTTTTTGCATTTGTGACCAGATGATTTTATATGCAATTGGCCAAGATAAAAATGTTCTTGCAAAAATAAGCAAAAAAATATTTCCCTTTTTTACAATCAAAACTATAAAAATTCCAACCACAACGCTCGAAATGCACATTGGAATTATTGGAATTACATCAAAAAAAATTGATAATTTTGAATTCAATTTATTTTCTAAAAATTTTAATAAAACAGAATAAAAAAATCCTATTAAAACACAGAAAAATGCACTAAAAAAACTCGTAACTAAAGTTATTCTTACAGAAGGCAAAAAACTTTTCATTTTTACAACAAATTTTAATGTTTCCAACGTAAAACCAACGCCTTTTTTTGAAGACGAAAAGGCATTCACAATAATTCCAAGCAAAGGTGATAAAAAAAATAAAATCACTAAAAAAATCAACACAAAAAAAACGAAATTTTCTAAAAATCCGTGAATTGATGATTTTTCAACTACTTTTTCGGCTACAATTCCTTTATTTTTATTTCCAAATTTCTTTTCGATAATGCAATAAAAAACAGTTATCAAACATAAAATTGAAGTTTCAAAAATACTCAAAATTCCAACTTTTTTAAAATCTAAAGTTGCCTTAGCCGCTTTGTAAATTTCAACTTCAAGCGTAGAATTTCCAATTCCACCAAAAAGCAAAACTAATATAAAACTTAAAAAACAATTTATAAAAACCAATAAAGATGATGATAAAATCGACGGCAACAATTGAAATATTGTGATTGTTCTAAAAATTCTGCTTTCGCTAGCACCCAAAAGTCTTGCGCTTTCTGCTTTTTCGTTTGGAATGCGTTCCCAAGCATCAGAAACATTTTTCATAATTAAAGGAAAATTATAAAATCCTTGAGCTATCACAAGTCCAAAAAAACTATATAAAATTTTTATTGGAGGATTTTTTAATTCAAAAATAAATATTAAAAACTTATTTAGCCAGCCGTTTATGCCAAGAAAACTAACAAATCCTAATGCTACAATTAAAGAAGGCACACAAAAAGGAACGACTGAAAGAGAAAGTAAAAATTTTCTTGCAAAAAAACGTCGTTTTCCACAAAAAAATGCTAACGGCAAGCCAATAACAAGAGAAATTAACGTTGAAAAAAAAGCCTGGTAAAATGTAAACCAGGCTACACGAAAAAGATAAGTCAAAAAATCCTCACTTTATTCGCTAAGAATTTTCATAATCTCATCTACCGTTCTTGCAGTTTCATCTGAATCTGCACTTACTGTTTTTGAAGGAATTGGAGCGGCAACTTTATAACTTTCCGGAAGTTCAACATTTTTATTTGCAGGATTCATCCATTGAGTTAAAGGTAAGACTGACTGTGCTTCATCACTAATTAAAAAATCCATAAATGCTTCTGCTCCTTTTTCATTTGGAGCATTTTTTAAAATTCCCGCACCTTCAACTTGAATTGAATGACCTTCTTCAAAAATCGCAGCAATATAACGGTCTGTATTGTCGTATTCAACATGACTTGCAGGACTTGTTGTATAACTAATTACTAAAGGAGCTTCTCCCTGTTTAAAAAGTCCATAACCGGCACTCCAACCGGGAGCCATAGTCAAGATATTTGGTTTCAGTGCTTTCCAATAATCAAGAACTTTATCTCCAAAAATTGCAACAGTCCAAGCAACGAATCCCAAACCTGGAGTTGAAGTTCTAGGATCCATAAGAATGATTTTTTTCTCATAAACTGGATTTGTTAAATCTTCTAGACTTTTTGGACAAGGAACATCTGATTGAGTATCGTAAATCATAGCAAAATGACTGTAATCATAAGGTGTTAATGTCCACTCATCACTAAGTTGATTTACAACGTAATCTGAAATAACTTTTTCTGCATCTTTTGGTTTATAAGAAATCAAAATTCCTTCATCTTTTGCTTTTTTTGCAATATTGTTATCAATTCCTAAAATTACATCCGCTTGAACATTCTTTTTTTCCAAAACGGCACGACTTAAAACTTGAACGCCATCACCACAATCAACAAAAGTTAATTTATAACCGGTTTTTTCTTCAAAAAGTTTTTGAATTTCAGAACCAGGTCCCCATTCGCCAACAAAACTGTCATAAGTGTAAACAACAACTTCATTTGCACGTACATCTTTTTTTGAAGATTTTTTAGACTTTTTTGCACCGCTTCCAAAAACGAGCAAAAACAAAACAGATAAGAATAAAGAAATTTTTAAAATTGAAGATTTTTTCATATCTTCCTCCGCCGGCATTATCCGGATCAGGTTGGAGTTTCATACGAAACTCTATGGGTATAATCTCAGCCGCAATGCAGCACCCCAGTACAAAATAAAATATCACAATAAGATTTTATATGCAACAAATGCAATTTTTTGTATAATATGCATACTATGTCATGCAAAAAATTGATTGAAAATGTTTATTATGTTCCAGGCTTTACAAATATTGGAATTATAAACACACCTGTTGAAGATAAAAACAACATCATTCTTGTGGACTCAGGCTTAAAAGCAGAAGCAGTAAAAATTGTAATTAGTGAGTTAGATTCCCTTTTTCAAAAAAATTATAATCTTATGGCTACAATAAATACTCACGGACACGTAGATCACGTTGGTGGAAACAATTTTTTGCAACAAAATTATGATACAAAAGTTTTTATTTCTCAAAAAGAAACTCCAATCGCCACAAATAGATATTCTTGCGTAAATCTTATTTGGGGCGGAAGTGCAATTCCGGAATTAAAACATTATTACAATTTGCAAGAAACATTTACACCAAACGAAATAATTTCTACAGAGAGCGAAATAAATCTTCCAAACAACACAAATATTTCTTTTATAAATTTACAAGGTCATTCGCCAGAACAATTAGGAGTTTTCTATGAAGATGGAGAAGGAAATTCTGTTTTGTTTACAGCCGATGCATATTTAGGCATTGATGAATTAGAAAAAATAAAAATTTCGTTTCAAGAAGCACCTTTAACCGCACTAAACACAATGAAAAAATTAAGAAAATTCAACGCTGATTTTTATGTCCAATCACACGGAATTGTTCCGGAAACAAAAGATGGATTTTTAAAAACACTCGATGCAAATATCGCTTCTATCGAAAATCTGATTAACTATTTAAAGGAAAGACTTTCTAAAGAAAATCTACCTACCGAAACTTTAGTCGCAGATATAATTACAAAACTTGGAATTCACCCAAAACTAGTAAATTTTTCATTGATTTATTCAACCATAAAAAGTTTACTTTCCGAACTTTATGAATATGATGAAATTGGAATGGAAATTTTAAACAATAGACTTTTTTGGTGTAAAGATTAAGAGCGGTGATTTCGACTCCTATCCGCCAATCAGATTACCGTCTGACAGAGCATGAAGAGACTTAATCACCATATTTTTTCAACGAAATCTGTGAATAATTCTATCTTTCTTCCCTAAAATATGCCAAACCTAAAGCTTCTGGTGCCTGACTATCTTTATTATTTTTTATACTGGAAATTATCAAAACAATAATTGTTACAAGATATTGACTCATTTTAAAAAGTTCTTGAACGGAACGACTTAATCCTGGAATATACATATACAAAATATAAAGTCCGCCAAATAAAAATGCACCTAAAATTGCTTTTCGAGAATCCCAAAGACTAAAAATTACTAAAGCAACTGCAAGCCATCCTCTGTCGCCAAAACCATTATTTGTCCAAGTACCCCCAAGATATTCCATTACAAAATAAAGTCCTCCAAGCCCAGCAATTGCTCCGCCAAAAATTGTTGCAATATATTTATATTTTTCAATATTGATTCCAGTAGCATCTGCCGCTCCAGGATTTTCTCCAACCGCACGCAAATTCAGTCCACTTCGAGTTTTCACCATAAAAAATGCAACTAAAAATGCCAAAATTAATGCAACATAAGTTAAAAATCCGTATGAAAAGAAAAGTTTTCCAATAACCGGAATTTTATTTAAAAATGGAATTGTCGCTTGATACGCTTTTGCTGTTGTTGCAACACTCACCTGCCCTACTCCACCGGCAAGTTTAGAAATTGAACCTCCAAAAAAGTTTCCGAATCCTATTCCAAATGTTGTAAGAGCAAGTCCAACAACATTTTGATTTGCTCGTAGCGAAATTGTAAGAAAACTATAAACAAATGCGCCAAGAGCAGCACAAATTAAAGTACAAAAGAGAGAAATTATCATTCCAACAAACGGATGCGGAACGGCAACTGCATTTTCGTAATAAAATGCTCCCATCAAACCGGCAATTCCGCCTATATACATCAATCCCGGAATTCCAAGGTTTAGATTTCCTGATTTTTCGGTTACAATTTCCCCAATCGAACCAAATAAAATTCCAACTCCTTGAACAATTGCTTTTTGTATAAACGTAAAAAAAATCATCTTCGCTCCCCTACCCTACTTTTTTTCAAAACTCAATTTATATCTTACAAAAAACTCACTTCCAATTAAAAAGAAAATTATAATTCCGATGATAATATCAGAAACATTTTCGTTCAAACCAAATTGACTTGCAATTTGAATCGCTCCATTTTCCATAAAACACAAGAAAAATGAAATTAAAACCATTGCATAAGTTTTAAAATTACTCATCCAAGCCACGATGATTGCCGTGAATCCTCTTCCACCGGCAAGACTTGTACTAATTGTATGACTTGCTCCGCTCACAACCAAACATCCAGCCAAACCGCAAATTGCTCCGGACAAAGCCATTGTTCTTATAATAACTTTTGGAACGTAAATTCCTGCATATCTTGCAGTATTCCAACTTTCTCCTACAACGCTAAGTTCATATCCATGTTTTGTGTAGCGAAGATAAAAACTCATAAAAGCGGTTACTAGAACAACAATTATAAGATTTAATCCATAGCGCTGACCAAAAACACTTGGGAACCAACCTACATTTGTAGCTGGATTTATAATCCCAACTGAATTTGAACCGCTAGGATTTTCCCAAAAAACTATGCAAAAAGTTATAAGTTGCATAGCAATATAATTCATCATCAAAGTAAAAAGTGTTTCGTTTGTTTTGTATTTTGCCTTAAAAATTGCAGGAATAATTCCCCACACAAGACCTGCTAAACAACTGCAAATCATAATTAAAGGAAGAAGTATTGCATTCGGAAGATTTTTTCCGTAAATCATCAAAGCGGCACTTGCAAGGCCACCCATAAGAATTTGTCCTTCCGCTCCAATATTCCAAAATCGCATTTTAAAAGCTGGAACAAGACCAACTGCAACCAAAAGTAAAACCAAAGTATCGCGAATCGTAACCCAAATTCTACGCTTTGTTCCTAATGCACCTTTAAAAATTGCCCCATAAATTTCAAAGGGATTTAAATTTGTTACAGAAATAATAACGAATGCACAAACTAACAAAGCTAAAATGATTGCACAAACACGAATTAAAACAGTTTTCCAAAATGGAACATTATCTTTTTTACTTAACCGAATATTAAACATTAGTTACCTCATTTTTTGTAGCATCATTTTTTACATCCGCTGTCATTAAATATCCAATTTCTTCTTTTGTAGTCTTTCTTGCATCAACAATTCCTGTAACGCATCCATTATTTAAAACAAGAATTCTATCACTCAATGCAAGCAAAACATCTAAATCTTCTATAACACTGATTACTGCGGCACCTTGGCATTTTTGCTCATTCAATTTGTTATAAATTGCGTAAGATGAATTTATATCCAAGCCACGGACTGGATATGCAATCATCAAAACATCTGGATTAGAAGAAATTTCTCGTCCAACTAAAACTTTTTGCACATTTCCACCGGACAATCTTCTTACCGGATATTCAGTTCCAGGCGTTACAACTTCCAAGTTTTTTTTGATTTTTACAGCAACTTTACGTGGCTCTTTTCGCTTAACTAAAGGATCTTTTCCCTTTTTATAAGTACGAAGCATAACATTATCGGTCATTCCCATAAGACCAACCAATCCCATGCCAAGTCTATCTTCCGGAACAAATGCAATTTTTGCCCCGCTTTTTTTGATTTCTCTTGTATTTTTATTTGTTAAATCTATTTTTTCGTTTTGATTATTTATAAAAGTGATTTTTCCACTAGAATATTTTTCCATTCCGTCAAGGCATTCAAAAAGTTCACGAACGCCACAACCGGCAATTCCTGCAATTCCCAAAAATTCGCCAGAACGTGCAGAAAAACTTACATTATCAAGTGCTTTTAAGCCATCTTTATTATAACAAGTTAAATTTTCAACTTTTAAAACCTCTTTCGGATTTTGAGGCTCTGCTCTTTCTATATCCAAACTGATTTTTTCGCCAACCATCATTTCTGTTAAAGATTGAATTGTTGCATCTTTTGTCAAAACAGTATCAATATTTTCGCCTTTTCTTAAAACCGAAATTCTATCACTTATTTCCATAACTTCATTTAATTTATGAGTGATAATTATAATCGCTTTTCCATCCGCACGCATATTTCGTAAAACATCAAAAAGGCTTTTTGTTTCTTGTGGAGTTAAAACTGCCGTTGGTTCGTCTAAAATTAAAATATCTGCACCTTTGTACAAAACTTTTATAATTTCAACAGTTTGTTTTTCCGAAACCGACATATCATAAATTTTTTGATTAAGATTAATTTTAAAACCGTAAGCATCACAAATTTTTTGAATATCTGCTTTAAGTTTTTTCATATCTAAGATTTTTGAAGTTTCTTGTCCTAAAATAATATTTTCTGCTGCCGTAAAAACGTTCACCAATTTATAATGCTGATGAACCATTCCAATTTTGTATTTATATGAATCTTTTGGAGAATGAATTGCAACCTCTTTTCCATCTATTAGGATTTGTCCGCTATCCGGTCTATAAATTCCGGCAATCATATTCATTAAAGTTGTTTTTCCACTGCCGTTTTCGCCCAAAATTGAAAGAATTTCGTGTTTATAAACAGTAAGATTTACATTTTTATTAGCAACAACATCGCCAAAAGTTTTCGTGATATTTTTTAATTCTACAGCGGCAATTTTTTCTTCCATCAAAAACTCCAAAAAAAATAAACAAAAAGGGCTGCCCACTTTTTTAAGACAGCCCTCCTCTTTATAATAAAATTACAACTAACGTTCTACAATTCCATCAATTCTTATATCAAAAGCAGGAGCTGCAAATCCGTTTTGTTCTTTAAATGCTCCGTCAGAAACGTAAGATGCATATTTTGCAAAATCTCCGCCCTCAGAAATCAATGTTTCAAGAGATTTTCCACCAACTGTAAATGATGATGTATCAAAAACTTTTACAGAACCATTTTTAATTCCTTCAATTGCGGCATTTGTTTTTTCTGTAGCATCAGAGGTTGCAACTTTTGAATTGATTGGAGTGATGAAAACAGCATTATCTTCATAACCTTTAGACCAATTAACCTCAAAATCTTTTCCTTCCATAACTGCTTTTGCAGAAAAAGTATAGAAAGCACCCCAATTTAATGCAGCGGACGTAAGAGCAGAATCTGGAGCAACAGACATCATATCAACATTGTAACCAACACAAGGAACGCCGTGAGCTTGACAAGCAGATGGAGCACCAGTTGTATCAGCATGTTGAGAAATAAGAACACATTTGTTTGCAATTAAAGCTTCTGCAGTTTCTTTTTCGAGTGTCATATCTGCCCAAGAATTTGTATAACGAACTTCCATTGTTGCAACCGGACAAACTGAGCGAACACCAAGGAAGAATGATGTATAACCGGAAACAACTTCTGCAAAAGGATAAGCACCAACATATCCAATTTTTGCTTCTGATTCAGAAATTTTTCCTGAAGAAATCATTTCGTTTAATTTTAAACCTGCAACAATTCCAGAAACATATCGTGATTGATAAACAGATGGCATAAAATTGTGCATATTTTTTAAACCTGAAGAAGCCGCTTGGTAACCTGTTGCGTGAGAAAAAACAATTTTTGGATATTCTCTTGCTGCTTGGATAAGATAAGATTCGTGACCGAATGAAGTTCCAATAATGTAAGTGCATCCTTGTTCAGCTAAATCAACTGCAGCGTCATAACATTTTTCATCTTCCGGAATAACTTTCTTTTCAATAACTTGACCATCAGAAAGATTCAAGGCTTTTTTCATTTCTGCAATGCCTTTCATGTGAGCTTCTGTGTAACCTTCGTTTTCATCACCGATGTAAATAACACCAACTTTAAAAGATGGAGTTGATTCCTTTTTAGAACAGCCAGTAAAAACTGTTCCCACCAAAGTAGCAATAGCAACTGCTACAACCAATGATTTTTTCATAAAAAACCTCTTTTTTCATTATAAAAAAAACAAAAAGACGCCACAAAATTTTTATCATGGCGTCTTCGTCATAGTTATTTTTAAATAATTTTCGCTTTTAAGTCAATATAAGACAAAAAATCAATAAAAAAAACTATTTTTCTAAAAATCGTCTTTTAAACTTGATACAATAATTTTGTTTGCCAAAATTAAATTATATCAAATACAATAGGTCAAATTTCGAGTTTTTTGTGATAATTTGTGATTGTTCTTTTTAAATATGAAAAAGAAACGAAGTTTCTATGCAAAATTATAAAGAACAAGTTCTTCTTATTGTAAACACTTCAACAGGTTCATTAATGAAAATCTCTAAAAAAATGGATTCAGATTACAAAACAACTCAAATATAAAATGGAATTTTACAAAATTTTTAGTTGATAAAAACGGAAATATTGTAAAAAGATTTGAATTTACCGTTGAACCAAGAAAAATTGAAAACGAAATAAAATTATTACTATAAATAATATAAAAGAAAACATACGCGCTTTTTTTTAAGAAATTGATTTAACTTACACTCAATACATTGTGATAACCGTAATGTGTGAACAAGAAGGTTTATCGATTGAAAATTAATAAAACATCTTTTTACGGATACAAAAATAATTTCTCCACTTAAAAAAACTTGAAAAAAAATTCTATTTCTCGCATTCACAAAAATGATGATGAAAGAATTGTAAATATTTCAATAACTGAAGAAAGAAAAACAAAAAGAAATGCAGTTTTAATTCTGGAAAAAATGTTTTTTTACATAAATCTTTCAAAAGATAAAACAACTGAACTTTATAAAATTTTAAATCTTAGTGATAGATGATATTTCCAAAAATTTCAAAATCTTCAAAAAATCGGGGGTAATTTTTATAATTTGTAATTCTACACTATTTTTTAAAAAGGACGCGTCTACGCAAAGATTTGAAAGCTTTTTTAAATCTTTAATTTTTCTTTATTTATTATTTATTT
>CAZIQK010000030.1:0-30983 GCA_964541735.1 uncultured Treponema sp. | reverse complement strand
TATTTATATATTATACGTTATATAATATTATGTCAAGAAAATTATTCTAAAAATAAAACTCAGAATAGATTTGCTTCGCAAACGTCGCTTGTCTTAAATGATTGTGTTGCTTGTAGAACTTGTACAATAAATAAAAAAGGCACTTCAAAATCAAAAAAAAAGATTCTGAAATGCCTTTTATTAAAATATTTTATTTATGATTACATTCCGTAAGTTGCTATGAATACACCTGCGGCAATGGCAGTTCCTATTACACCGGAAACATTTGGCCCCATTGCATGCATTAAAAGGAAGTTTGTTGGGTCTTCAGCCATACCCACTTTGTTAGAAACACGTGCAGCCATTGGAACTGCAGAAACTCCGGCAGAACCAATTAACGGATTTATTTTTTTCTTTAAGAAAAGATTCATAAATTTTGCCATCAAAACTCCACCGGCGGTTGCAACACAGAAAGCAAATAATCCCAAAAGAATAATTCCAAGTGAGTTTGGATTCATAATTTTTTCAGGAGTCATTTGAGAACCTACACCAAGCGAAAGCAAAATTGAAACAATATTCATCATTTCGTTTTCCATTGTTTTAGAAAGTCTATCTACCACGCCACATTGTTTTACAAAGTTTCCGAATGCAAGCATACCAATTAAAGGCGCCGCAGGAGGAAGTAATAAAGCTGTTACAAGTAATAAAACAAGTGGGAATAAAATTTTTTCTACTTGAGAAACCGGACGAAGTTGTTCCATTTTGATTTGTCTCTCTTTTTTTGTTGTAAGAAGTTTCATAATTGGAGGTTGAATCATCGGAACTAACGCCATATATGAATAAGCAGCAACAGCAATTACAGCCATCATTTCTGGAGCAAGTTTTCCAGAAACATAAATTGAAGTTGGACCATCTGCACCACCAATAATAGCAATTGCAGCGGCTTGTTTCATATTATAATCAATTCCGGGAATATAATTTAAAAGAGCAACACCAAATAAAGTAGCAAAAACACCAAGTTGAGCAGCTCCTCCTAAAAGAGCAGTTTTTGGATTTGCAATAAGAGGACCAAAATCAGTCATTGCACCAATTCCCATAAAAATCAGCATTGGAAAAAATTCATTTCCAACGCCAGCTTTATAGATGATATGCAACATTCCATCAGGAGCAGAGCCCATTCCGGCACCGGGAATATTTACTAAAATTGTACCGAATCCTATTGGAATTAAAAGAAGAGGTTCAAATCCTTTTGCGGCTCCAAGATAAACAATCAAAAAACCAATTGCCATCATTAAAAAAGATTGCCAACCAGGAGTTCTTTTTCCTTCAAAAGGATTTTCTTCAGCAGCCATTGCTTTTGCTTGTTCTTGAGCTAATTCTGCTGCAATTTCAGCTTCAGTTTCTGTGTGAAAAAGTTTATAAATTCCTGTATTTTCCCACATATTTTTGAAAAATGTTTTTAAAGAAATTTCCGGAATATTTTCTGAACCTTTTACAATTGTAGAACTTGTAGAACTTGAACTTTTGGCAGATGAGTTTGAAGTTTTTGAACCGCAACCAACAAAAGAAAGGACAAGTGCTATCAAACAAACAATTGCAGATGTTCTAAAAATTTTAAATTTGTCATTTTTATTATTTAAATCTGTTTCCATTATTGAATCTCCGCAAGGACTGTTCCTTGAGCAACTTGAGAACCTTCGGCACTTGTAAAATGAACTTTTCCAGATGCACCAGCTTTTATTTCCAATTCCATTTTCATCGATTCTATGATGATTACAGTTGTATCAGCTTTTACAGAAGTTCCTTCACTAACTGCATAACGAAGTAAAGTTCCGGCAACAGGAGCTTTTACAGGCGTTCCACTTCCGGAAGAAACAGTTGCAACCGGTTTTGGAGCAATTTTTTCTTCAGTTTTTGTTACAACAGGTTTAGGAGCAACTTGTTGAACAGAACCACCTATCATTGCTAAAACTTGTTCTGCTTGAATTTGCGTTCCGGTTTGAACTTTGAAAGAAATTTTTCCATCAATTGGAGCTTTTACTTCAAGTTCCATCTTCATAGATTCAATTATAATTACAGTGTCGCCTTTTTTTACTTGAGAACCTTCACTAACTGCATAACGAAGTAAAGTTCCAGCAACAGGTGATTTTAATTCTTTTCCGCCGGAAATAGATGCAACCGGAGCAGATGTTACACTTTGGGTAGAAGTACTTGAGTTTCCAAAAGAAACATTATAAGAAGTTCCATTTACATTAACAGACATATTATCACCGGCAGGACCTGTTGTTACATTGTAAGATTTTCCATTTACGTTGATTGTATATGAACCGCCATTATTTTCTTTCTTTTCTGCAACAGGAGAAACTTCTTTTTTAGCAAAAGTTTTTTCTGCATCTACAGGGCCTTTTGAACGTTCTGCAAAGAATTTCGGAGCAACATTTGGGAACATTGCATAAGTAAGAACATCTTCATCAGAACCATTTCCACCTTTTTCTTTAGACTCTTTTACCATTTTTTCCCATTCAGGTTCGATTAAATCTGCTGGGCGGCAAGTTACAACTTCTTCCATCTTATTTTGTTCAAGAGCTTTTTTTACTAAATCTGCATTTGGCTCTGCAGGAAGTTTTCCAAAACGACCAACAATCAAATTTCTAAAATCTTGAGTCATTGTGTTATAACGTCCCATCAAAACATTCATAACTGCTTGAGTTCCGACAATTTGAGAAGTTGGAGTTACAAGAGGAACATATCCGGCATCTTTATGAACTCGTGGAAGTTCTGCTAAAACCTCATCCATTTTATCGCCGGCATTTTGTTGTTTTAATTGACTTTCCAAATTAGAAAGCATTCCGCCCGGAACTTGTGAAAGAAGGATTCTTGTGTCTGCTCCCAAAAATGATGATTCCAAAGAAGAATAATGCCTTCTGACTTCTCGGAAATAAGCAGCAATTTCCAAAAGAGCTTTTGTATCAAGTTCAGTATCAAATTCTGTTCCTTTAAACATTTCTACAATAGTTTCTGTTGGAGAATGAGAAGTTCCCATTGATAAAGAAGAAATTGCAGTATCAAGAATGTCTGCTCCAGCTTCTGCACTTTTCATCAACGTTGCAACAGAAAGACCTGTAGTTGCATGAGAATGAATTTCGATTGGCAAATCAACTTTTGATTTTATTGCTTTTACTAAATCATAAGCAACATAAGGTTTTAAAAGTCCGGACATATCTTTTATACAAATTGAATCTGCACCAAAATCTGCATAAGTTTTTGCAAGTTCAACATATTTTTCTATTGTATGATATGGAGTTACGGCATAAGAAATTGCCATTTGAACATGCTTTCCGGTTTTTTTAGCAGCTTTTGTAGCACATTCCATATTTCTAGGGTCGTTACAAGCATCAAAAATACGGAAAACATCAATTCCATTTTTTGCAGCGGTTTCAACAAATTTTTCAACAACATCATCAGCATAATGACGATAACCCAATAGATTTTGAGCTCTGAGTAACATCATAATTTTTGAATTAGGCATCGCAGAATGAAGTTTTCTAAGGCGTTCCCAAGGATCTTCATTTAAAAAGCGAATACAAGAATCATAAGTTGCTCCGCCCCAACCTTCTACAAATTTATAACCAATTTTATCAAGAAGAGAACAAGCAGGAAGCATATCAGCTGTAGTCATTCTAGTAGCCAGAAGAGATTGATGAGCATCTCGAATTGCAAGTTCAGTTATTCCAATTTTTGCCATTTTTTTTACCTCTTTAATTATGATTTTAATGCCTTGTCGTGAATTGCGACCGAAATAGCAGCAATAATTTTTTCATCATCATCTGTAGGAAGAATTTGAGAAGAATTATCATTTTTTTGTTTTGGAGTTTCATTTTTATCCAATTTTAACGCATGAACTACAATTTGAAGAAGTTTCATACATAAAATTAAAATAACTATAAAACCAAAAACAACACACATTCCAAGCAATGTAAGCAATCCACTTTGATTAAGCATTTGAGAAATAGTCATCTTATCTCCTGTGCAATAAGAAAATGCGAGCCGTGCCGGAGCATTTTCATTACTGTGTTCTATAAAAAAGTTTGATTAGCGTAGCGTTTCAAACTTTTCTCATATGCAATAAGAAAATGCGAGCCGTGTCGGAGCATTTTCATTACTGTGTTCTATAAAAAAGTTTGATTAGAGTAGCGTTTCAAACTTTTTTGTATATTATATATATTATAATTAAAAAAAGCCTTTGTATTCAATTAGAATAATTATAGAGTTTTGCAAAATTTAATTTTATGGAAGTTTTTGAATAGATGTTTACATATTTTGGAAGATTACCGTGTCGGATAAATTCTATGCCATTGTCGGATTTTTTTGTAATTGTTGGAAAACTTCTTTGTAGTTGTCGGGCTTCGACCCGACAATCCAAAGTAAAGAATGAATTTATTTTGTTGCTAAAATTCCTGTAATATTACAAAACTTTCCTGTGGCACTTTTTGGAGCTCGTTTTGAACATTGCACATGAACAATAAAATCTGTAGATTTTTCAACATTAGCAAGTTCCTTGTAAGCCCAACCTAAATAACCTTTTCTATACGAAACATAACAATTTAAAGGTATTCGTTTCCCTTCAGTTCCATCAGGATATTCAACCCAAGCAACTGCATCACGGAATTGGTCGCTTTCACAATATGTAATTCCAACAGAAGTTCCTTTTATCTCAAAAATCATTTCGGAACCGGCAATATTTGTTTCCCAGCCTTTTTTTGCCGCTCCGTGAGAAACCCATTCTGAATGAACAGGCGAACCATCATTCCAACCAGAATTTGTTTTTGGTTTTATATTTGCATTGTGATAGTAAATTGCATTTTCAAAACAATTTTCTGTTAATGGAGAAGGAAGTTCTTTTATTGGAGAAGGAATTTTTGAATCATCATCTGGCAATGAGTCCCAAATTGATTGCCATTTATTTTCCAAAAATTGTGAAATTTTATCATGACCTTTATTATTTGGGTGAACAGTTTCTTCTCCGTCAAAAAAAGGTTCAAAACTTGCATTTTTATCATTCTCAAATAAAGTATCTTTCCAACTCATATAAGGAATGTGGTAATATTCACAAATTTTTTGCTGCTCTGTTTGATTACTTGGATAAGGTGATTTTCTTTCGTTTACAAATAAAGCTAAAACTGCAGTATTTGTATTATTCATTATTCGTCTAATTATTCCTTCATAAGTTCGTTGTCTAACTTCAGGTTGAAGCCATTGGTCGTTCATTGCATATTCAATAATTACCAAATCCGGATTTAATTTTAAAACATGGTCTTCAAGACGAGCAACTCCAAAAGCAGAATCTGTTCCGCTTACACCTTCGTTTGCAAATCTCAAATTACAATCATATTCTTCTGCGAATTCAGAAAGATAACGTCCAAAAAGTCCTGCCCAACCGTTAGTTTTTGTAGGATTTGCATTAAAACCAGTTGTGATAGAACCGCCAAGAGCGACAACTTGAACATCTTCTCCGCGTCGAATTTTTGCCATTACATTTTGAATGCGTACATTTTCGTTTTCGTTCATATATTCATCACCTTTTTTACTACTTTTAGATTTACTAAACATTGGAGTTAAAATCAAAACTCCAACTGTTAATAAAAGAATTATTTTTTTCATTTATCACCTCTTTTTTTACCAAACGCTTATTTTTTATAAAAAAAATAGCCGGAACGCAAAGTTACATTCCGGCGTAAAAAAAATTGCTAAATTTTATTAGTCAACTTTTTCTGTAATTACAA
The DNA here is from genome assembly GCA_964541735.1 of uncultured Treponema sp. Lineage (GTDB taxonomy): Bacteria > Spirochaetota > Spirochaetia > Treponematales > Treponemataceae > Treponema_D. The sequence goes on along the minus strand of CAZIQK010000030.1, from coordinate 25,221 downwards.
TGTTATCAATTAAGAAGTCTTTCATATTATGAACACTAAATTGTAAACCAAGTCTTCCGTTTTGAAGAACATCCATAATTGTTGCAGTAACGTGATAAACATCTGTATTATTTTCTATAATTTTGCGAGTCCATCCATATTTGTAAAGTTCACTATCATAAGCTTGAACTGCAACATAAGCATCTTCTCCAGGTGTTTTTACAGCTTTTACATCAAATTCAACTGTGTAATTTCGCCATCCTACAACACCAATTCTAGTTGGATCTGTAAGAGTAACAGCTATATCTTCGCCATCAACTTCGTAATCGCAAGCAATTTTTATAGAACCGCCATTAATTCCATTTTTTTCAAAAGAATAACTTACAGAAGAATAATTTGTATCTGGTTGAGGCTGGAAATATGCAATTGATTTTGCATTTTTGAATTCTTCTTTGATTGTTTTGAAAGGAAGTCTTTCAAGTTTTCCAACTGGTTTATTTGCATCTTGAACAAGAGCAACGGCTTTTGGTTGCCAAGAAGCAATTGCTGTCGCCGGAGAATTTCCAGACCATACAATTTCTCCTAAGAAACTGTTTACAATGCTTTCAAGAGGAGATGTTGTATATGATGGATACCAACGATTTTTTTCCATTTCAGAACCAAGTGTAAAGATTTCTTCCGGCCAAGTTTTTGCTCGGTCTTTAGTATCATTTTCGTAAGTTGCTTCAATTAGACAGTCAATGTAGATTCCTGCATATTTTTTATTGTTTGAACCTGCTCCGATTCCGTATCCATCACATTCGTAAATATTTTTATGTTCTGTATTGCTAGGTCCAAAAGGAACTGGAACATAAACAATTTCATCACGAGTATTTTTCAAAACAGCAGGAGGATCATATTCACGGCCCATTACCATAGCAACAGTTCTACTTGCAAGACCATCTGTAATAATGCTGTTATCTTGTTGATACCAACCATCATTTTTTGCAGATTGTAAGAAAGAAAGAGCTTCTGTAACTCTTTGATCTTCCATATTGAGAGTGATTCTACCTTTATCATCAATAGTTGTTAAAGTTACGCCATTTGCATAAAGTAAACCTTCTGTATACCAGTTACCAAATCCCCAGCGGTCAATAGTTCCAGAACCTGTTGTATCTTTTGTGAGTTTTTGTGCCAAAGCACGAAGATGCTCCCAATCCCATTTACCGGCTTTCCACAAAGCATAAGGTTGTTCAGATTCTTTTATTCCTTCTTCATCCATTAAAGATTTATTATAAAGAATAATCCAATAGTGATCAGATGTCTTTGCTGATGCTACATAATAATTTCCTTCATACTTGAAGTTTGAATTCATAGCGTCAAGACTTAAGTATTTTGATTTTAAATCAACATACTGATTGATTGGTTCAAAATAATGTTTTGTGAAAAATTTTGGAAAATCTGCATTTCGTGCAAAACAAACATCAATAGGATTTCCTGCAGCCATATAAGTAAGAAGTTTTGACTCCAAAGAGCCCCAGTCGCCCATTACAAAAGTTACTTTTCCACCTGTTTTTTCGGTGTATTTAGTAGCTGCTTGAACCATAATGTCTTTTTTACTTCTAGGATTTGTTCCTGGACGGAAGACAGTGATGTTTGGACTTTCTTTTGCAAACAAACTTGCAACCATTAAACTTAAAATCGCAACCACAATTCTAGTTTTTTTCATTTTTTCCTCCTGTGCATTAAGAAATGCAAGCAAGTGCGTAGCATTTCATTACTGTGTTTTATAAAAAAATAAAATGTGAAACATTTTATTTTCTCATTCTGTGCAATAAGAAACGCGAGCCGTGTCGGAGCGTTTCATTACTGTGTTTTATAAAAAAGTTTGATGAGCATAAGCGATTCAAACTTTTCTTCTGTGCAATAAGAAATGCAAGCAAGTGCGTAGCATTTCATTACTGTGCTTATGCAGGTTAAAAATAGATTCTAAAGTTTTAGTTTTTCAACCTGCATTTTTTTATAAACAATCTGAAAACAGATTATTAACCAACAAGACCTGAACGAGTAATACTTTCTGTAAAGAATTTCTGTGTAAAAATATAAATTACCAATGGTGGCAAAATTACAATAAAGCAGGCCGCTTCCAAAATAGAACTTTCTGCTAAAGCCATATTTTCTGCACTCATCGACTCTGATAATAAAGACAATCTATCTTGCAAAACGGTTACCCCAACCGAAAGCGGATAATTGTCTTGGAAGAACATTACAGAAAGATAATAATCATTCCAGTACCAAACAACAGAAAAAAGTACAATTACAATTATAATACTACCTACATTTGGAACCATAATTCTTAAAAAAGTAGAAAAAGGATTACAACCATCAACATAAGCGGCTTCTTCAAGTTCTTTTGGCATTCCGGAAAAGAATTGTCGAATCATATAAATATAAAGACCAGAACGGATTCCAACTCCAGTTGCTGCCATTATGTAAAACGGCCAGTTTGTATTTAAAATATTGATTGTAACTGCTTCTCCATGATTAAAAGGCCTCAAAAGTTGCCCAATAAAAAAGAAATCAAAATATCTAAATTTTACATACAACGGAATGATAATTGTTGATGTAGGAACGATGATTGTAAAAATCAAACATGCAAATAAAATATTTCGTCCTTTAAATTGAAATCTAGAAAATCCATAAGCAACCATAAGACAAACAAAAACTTGAATAATTACAGATGGAACCAAAATTCCTAAAGTTTTTAAGATTGAATCTTTAAAACCTATCAATTCATCAGCATAAGCAAAATTACTTAAAGTAAGCGTTTTTGGAATCCAAATGATTGTAGGATCAAGACGGTCTATTGGAGCACGGAATGCATTTGAAAGTAAAAATAAAACCGGATAAAGCAAAACGTAGGACATTCCCAAAAGAAATAAAAATCTGAAAATTTTTGCAATAATTCCAAGAGCGTTGTCTGCGGTTGATTGTTTTTTAAATTTATTCTTTGCCATAAAATCCTCCTAGTTTAACGCTTTATTTACATTTCTTGTAAGAAGAAGATTTACAAGACCAATAATTGCAAGAACAATCACAAAGTAAACAATAGAAATTGTTGTACTATAAGCATAATTTCCGGAACCTGCTTGTTGAACAATCAAACGCATTACTTTGTTAGAATAATCTGTAAAGTAATCAATAATAGAATAAATTACAGTTGTAACAATTGTTGGAGAAATCATAATAAAAGTGATTTTCCAAAAAGTCTCCCATTCTGTTGCACCTTCAATTCTTGCAGCTTCATACATTGAATCCGGAATAGAATGGAGAGCAGATAAAAGAAGAAGAATTTGAACACCGCTTTTCCAAGTTAAGTCAAACACCGCTCCAACCGTAGAAGTAATCATTTTTACAACTTGAGCATTTAATCCTGACTTAATTAAAACTTCATTAATAACTCCGGTTTGGAACAATGTTGAAGCTTGTCCGTTTGTTCCGGAAAGTACATTTTCTTTTAAGATTGTAATTACAACACCAGAAGAAATAATTACTGGCAAAAAGAAGATTGAACGCATCAACGCTCGTCCTTTGAAATTACTTCTTAAAATTAAAGCAATAAACAAACTGAAGAAAACTATAATTGGAACTTGATACAAAATATTAAGTGTAGACTCAACAATTGCACGAGTAAAATCCGGATCTACAGTAAATGCTCTTACATAATTATCAAGTCCGCAGAAATCCATTCGAAGCCCCGAACTTGTAATATTCATTTCGTTGAATGTATACGTAAAAGCAGTAATTAATGGAACTGCAAAAAAGCAAACAAATCCAAGAACCCAAGGAGCAATAAATACATATCCCCAACGAGATTGTCTTTCTATAAGACCTGCTTTTTTTCTTGTATGTTCTTTTATCTTTTTAGTCTTAGTTTTTTCCATACTAGTTAGCCCTTCCTACTGCATACGAATAGGCTTGTGCTGTTAAGCCATCTGCACTTGCAGTTTTATCTGAATAATTTGTAAGAATTTTTACGCCATTTTCGTAAACTGTAATTCTTGAACCATCATCATAAACTTTATGTTCTACAATTTTTTGACCGGCTACGCTTTCCAAAATAGGTTTTAATTCTCTGTAAGTATCGCCAGCTTCATCAATCCAATCTGGTGCATACGAAAAAGAATAAGATTGCAATCTTGAATCACGTAATTCTTCTTGATTTTCTGTAATCCACAAATAAGAAATATCTGAACCGGTTTCCAAAAGTTGCAGAATATAAGAATTTTTGTTTAAAGCCCTATTTGCACTTAAATTTGCAAAAGGAATGTAACCTTTTATAACGATTTGATAAAACGGAATTGAATAATTTTCAATATCATAATCACTTGAATTTACAGGAACATCCATAATGTAAGAGGCACTTGCAAATCCGTAATCGAGAGGACGACTTAATAAAACTGAATTTGTTTGAGCTGTTTTATTTAGAAGTTCTTCAAAACCTTGTGCAGTTTTATCGCGAGAATTTCCTTTTTTACCAAAATCAGAACCAACATCTTTTCCTAAAGAATCTGGTGCAATTCCTAAATTGCCATATTTTTTTGAGAATTTTCTAAAAAATTTATCATAAAACTTTTTTACAAACGGAAGTCGAGTTACCCAATATGGATATGTATCTCCAGTTGTTTTTTCGTCAAAAGTAGACATTCTGTAATCCGGAATTACCGCTGGAGACTTGTTTATTTGACGATTTGCAGAAAGTTCTTTTACATGCTTTAAGTTAGATTTATAAACATTTACAAAATCTGCACCTGCATAAAAATCTATAAAATTATCTTTAAGATAAGATATAAGATTTTTAAAACCTTTTTTGCCACCAAGTGATTTTGCAGGTTTTGGGGATGATGGATATTTTCCGAAAATTCCGCCGTTCATCCAACCGTCAAACTTTACTACAAAATCATCAACACCTTCTTCTTTTAAAGTTTCTACAGTTTCGGTTACGCTATCAAAAGGAGTAAAAGGAATATTTACTTTCATAGGAATTCCTAAAACGCCTTTCTTTTTTGTTCCCGCACCAATAAAATTCAACGCCATAGAAAAGTTTTTGTCGGTTTTATCTTGTGGAAATTCATCTTTTTCTTGGAGATATTCACGATATTTATCAGCCATTCCAACATAAGAATTTTCATCTTTATTTAAGAACATGTAACGAACTGAATAATACTCTTCAGAATTTGGTAAATCTCGAGTTTGGAAAATGCTTATATTTCGTGGAGTTCCGGTTCTTTCGCGAAATGAAAATGTATCAATATCACGAATAATACATTTTGAAGTTACATTGTTGTAAGAAGTCATCTGTCCTGCCGTACTTGCAGTAATTATGCTGTTTGATTTATTTTCTTCAACAATTGCAATAAATCCTGCATCTTCGCGACTAAGTCCAAAAACCGGAAGATAAATATCTTCGGAAACAGTTTTTTTCATTGTAGGAACGATTGATTTATCTCGACCATAAACATATTGACTGTAAGATGTACTTGTTTTTTTGTTATTAAAATTTATGATTGCTCCGCTTCCGTCTGGAACAAAAATGTAGCCATTTTCGCCTTCAGGAGCCGCTCCAAAATATGGAAGAAGAGTTATATCCAAAAGACGTAAAACGCCCAAAGTACTTTCCGGATCTTCTTCTTCCTCTTCAATTTCATTGAAATAAACTTTTACAACAAGACTGTTATCTTCAAGAGAAACATGCAAAGGAATAAAAAATCCATCTCGCTTAAAATTATGATTTAGAACAAATCCATCATCTTCACGAGAAACTTTAAATCCTCCACGAGAAACAGAATTCATATAACTGTTAGAAGGATAAAATGACCCTTTACTATCTTTTGTATTTACTTGTAAAAGAGAAGCCAATGCATTTTTGTTATATCCAGATGCAAACTCATCAGTTTCCCAATCCAAAGGTGAAGAATACCAAACATAGCCAGAATCAATCACTCTTACTGCAAAAATTGCTTTTTCTTTATTTAAATACAATTCCAAAGATTTTGTAGAAGTGTAAAAATCAAAACCTTCAGACTCAAGTTTTTCGCCAGACCAAGTAGCACTTTCCGGAACATCACAAAAAGCCGAAAATCCTAAAACAAAAGCCGAAAGGATGATTGCTATATATTTTTTCAATTTCATCTTCATACCATCCTACATTCTCATCATAAGTTCTTGAACAATTGTAGAACCAAACGACCACAACTGAGCAAAAAGTGAAACAAAAAGCATTCCTATCAAAACAATAAGGAACACACCAAGAACAGTCAAAAGCATAGAACCAATAGTTTTTTTCATCGTATATTGGTGAGCTGACTTTGTTGCAAGAAGAAGTTGCACAATTCCCCAAGCATTAATTACAAAAACAAGAATATTCATAAAAAATGCTTCATCTTTAGTGATAACATTTGAAATAATTACAATTGGTATAATTGTGATGACATAAGTCATTCTTGTATAAGCAAAATTAATCCAAATTTCGCGGAAAGTTCCTTTTCCATCTTGCAACGTACACAATCCCCAGTTTGCAACGCACCATAAAATTGCAACTCCCCAAGTACTTGCCATGATGATAAAAACGTTCATGTTATCAAGACGATTTCTATTAAAAATAAAACCTGTACATTGATATTCAAAAATTTCTGCAATAAGCCACAAAACCAAGATGATATTTGCAAAAAGAGGTGAACCTTTTGTTTTATTTTCTAGTTTAAATTCTTCCCAACCTTTGAAAGGATGCAAAATCAAATAAAACGGATAATACCATTTACTAATTTCGTAAACATGACGTATTTCTTTCTTTTTTCCGTATTTTGCTTTTAACGGAGGGAAAACAAAAATCAATACAAGAATTAAAATCAAAACGACCATTACAGCCCAGAAGTATTTTCTTAAAAGAGCCGTTCTATATTCGCCAAATGCATCTGAATAACTAGAGTGGTATTCTGCTTGTTTATAATAATCCATTGCTTTGTCATAATCTTTTAAGCGTTCATAAGCACGACCAATTCCACGCAAAACAATGTAATTATTTCTATCCATTTTTAAGGCTTCAAAACAAGGTTCCAATGCTTCTTCGTATAAACCTTGTTCATACAAAATTGTAGATTCTCTTAAAGCGGCACCGAAACGAGTTGTTCTAAATGATGTAACAGTATTTCTAACATTATCCAAAACAAACAACTTTCCGTCGGAACTCACAATATCAACTGGATTTTGGAAAGAACCTTCTTGAGTTCCGGTTCCACCAAAAATTGCAAGAAGATTACAAGATTGGTCGTAAACAAAAACTCTTCCTCGTTCTGAGTCAAGACAACTAATAAAATTATCTTTATCAATATCAACTGCAACCAATGTAGTTTTTTCTACGCGGTTGGTGTATGTATTTTCCAAATCACCAAAGAATGCAAGTTCCGGCTTTTTTCCCTTAAACAAAATATTTTGAGAAAGAGGATTTAATTTTCTCACTTGCCCTTTTTGATAGTTATCACCGTAATTTGAAACTGTATAAATAAATCCTTCTGTATCAATATCAAAATTTACGTACTCTACAGGGACGTATCTATACATTCGGTCTCGTTGTTCGCGAGTTGTAAATTTTCTCCAAATTCGGTCTGAAAGAAGACGATTTGTAACATTTACTTTGTTTGAACCATAAAATCCTAAAAAGTCGCCATTTTCATCAAAAGTGTAAGCACCTTCGTAGCAACCCATTGAAAGAACATAAATTACTCCAAGGTGATCAACCAAAACTTTATCCGGAATAAAATCTGTTTGTTCGTCAATTAAATCGGTAATTGGTTTTACAATTGAACGAAGATAATTTCCATCATTATCATAAACAAAAATTTGTTTAGAACCGCGGTCACAAAGATAGATTTTTCCATCATCTGCAACATACATTCCGCGAGTATCTTTTATTTCAAGTCCATCTTTTGCAAAATCAATAATTCTTTGCAATTCCAAGTCAGAATTAAAAACAACTGCTCTTTTATTTCCTGCATCCAAAACATAAATATTTTCATTTATATCTGTACACATATCTTGAGGATTTTTAAAAGAACCGATTCCGTAATCATTTCCGTTCACAACTTTTGAAACTTCATATGCTGGTTGAGCCGGAATACTTGTATCCCAAACACCATAATTGTAAGAAATCCAAGGAACAGGAGCTTCTTCCGGACTTGTGGCAAAAAGATTTGCACTCATTCCCAAAACTAAGAGTGCACTTGCAAAAAGTGAAAGTTTTTTCATTATATTCCTCCTAGTCTTTAATACCTGATGTTGCCATTGTTTCTATAACAGATTTTTGACAAATCATAAACAAAATGATTGGCGGTAACATCAAAACCAACATAACTGCCGAAGATGCACCTGCGTAAACCAAACCAGACGCTTGAATTTGCGGAATAATTGAAGGAAGAACTTTTAAATTTTCCTTGTAAAGATATAAGTTTCCGTTGTTTGCCCAAATGCTTTGAAAAGCGAAAATCATAAGAGTGAGCCAAGCAGGTTTTACAGTTGGCATAACAATTTTCCACCAAATATACATTTCTTTTGCACCATCAATTCGGGCTGCCTCCAAAAGAGAAACTGGAAGTTGTGTCATAAATTGTCGCATAAGGAAAGTTCCTAAAGTCATTTGAACAGTTGGTAAAATTAACGCAAGATGATTATTTATCAATCCAAGTTTTGCAATAATAATGTATTGCGGAATATACAAAACTTGTGGCGTAAAAAGAAGTGCATCTACAATAATTTCGTTGATAACTTTTTTGCCTTTAAAATTATGCAATGCTAAAGGATAAGCTGCCATACTTGAAACTATGATATTTCCTATTGTCGCAGATGCAGTTACAATCACTGAGTTGAACAAATAACGAGAAAAAGGAACCCACATATTTGCAAGAATTTGCGAAAGTTGAGTAAAATTATTTAATGTTGGGTGAGCAGTTACAAGTTTTGGAGGAAAAACAAACATTTCCTGAACTGGCTTAAACGAATTTATAATTACAATCCAAATAGGAAGAATCATAAATATTGCAAGAATTCCCAAGAGTAAAAACAAAAGAAAGTCTACAATACGAGAACGATTTGCTTTTTTTGCTCCACGATATTTAAAAATCTTATGTTTTCTAAATTGTTTTGGAATATCTTTTTGCTCGACTGCTTCTGCCGATTTTTGTTTCTTCTTTCCGGTAATAACTTGATTTCCAGAAATTTTATCCTCTTTAGTCATTTGTACCACCTTTTAACACTCTTGTAATAATTTTATTCATCAAAAGCATGATAATGAATAAAACTACAGACAAAGTACAAGCATAACCCATTTCAAAACGAACTGTACCATAGTCAATAATATATGTTCCGATTGTATCTGCGGCATAACCACGTGATGGGAAACCGGCAACTTGTTTTACAACTTCAGAAACACCAAACGAAGATGCTATCTGCATTACAGCACCAAACAAAAGTTGTGGTTTCATAGAAGGAATAGTGATGTACCAAAGTTCTTGCCATCGGTTTTTAATACCATCAATTCGTCCCGCTTCGTATAAACTTTTATCAATTCCCTGAAGACCGGCAATAAAAGACAAAAATCCTGCACCAAAAGAAAGCCAAATCTGAACTATAAGAACAACTTTTAATACGTAATCTGTATTTCCAATCCAGTCGATTGGTTCTTTTATAATAGAAAGTTTCATCAACCAACCATTTAGGTATCCATAATAGTCGCCGGAAAAGATGATTGTCCAAACATAGAAAATTGAACCTGCCAAAGATGGAGCATAGAAAATCAAAGTCCAAATAGAACGAACAACCGGTCGATATTCATTTATCATCCAAGCGAGCAAAAATGATAAAACATAACTTAATGGTCCTGTTATAAACGCAAAAACCATTGTGTTTTTCAAAACTTTTAAGAAAATTTTATCATCTAGCATAAGACGAATATAATTACTAAAACCAACCCATTTTGGAGATTGAAGCATATCAAAACTTGTAAAACTAAAATAAATTGAACACAAAATTGGCAAAATTGTAAAAACTGTAAAAAGAATTAAAAATGGAGCAAGCATTGCATAGGCAGAACGAGTTTCCCAATCATTTTTCTTTTTATTTTGCACAAGAGGAGTTACAGCATTAACATCTGTATTAATATCATTATTAATCTTCAATTCCCAACTCCTTACGCTTACGTGTGATTTCTTCGTTAATCATATCGCAATATTTATTTAGCGTTGCACGAGCGTTTTCATTATTGTAATAAGTTTCTGTAAATGCAGTATCAAGCATACGGATTGTGTAGTATCCGCCAGGAACTTCTTGAATTTCTTTAACTTGATTCCACTGCTCTTTTAAGATTTCTTGTTCTTTTACAGACCAACCCATTTTTTCAAATGTTTCTAGGTTTGCAGTTCCAAGACGAGCAGACGTTCCCATAATTGTTTCAATTTGATTTGCATATTTTAGTTGAACATCTGGACTCATCCACCATTTTAAGAATTCCCAACCTGCCTGAGGATTTTTAATTTTCTTAAACATTACAACTGCAGAACCGGAACCCGCTTCACTCTTATCGATTGAACCATCTTCTTTACGAGTTCCGGGAATTGTTGTCATTGCCCATTGATTTCTGATTTCCGGGGCAGCAACAGAAAGAAGATTGTAATTTCCGTAAGAAACAATTGCGATTGGCATTTCTCCGGAACGGAAACGAGTATTAAAGTCGTATTTTAACGTAAATCCATACGCAGCGTAAAAATCAACCCACTGTTTAAATGCTTTATACGCAGCAGGATCAGTTAAAGCAGTTTCTGTATTATTATTTTTATAGAAGGAACCGTTATTTTGACTGAGCAATGTTGGAAAAAGGTTTCGTGCTCCCATACCAGCGTCAATCAAATCGATAGCATCAACCGACTGGTAAGGCAATCCAACTTGCATATTATTTCTCTGCAAAACAGGAATCATTTTATACAAATCTTCCCAAGTTTCCGGAGGTTCAAGTCCAAGTTCATCCAAAATATCAGTTCTGTAAAACATCATGTGGAAATCTTGTGTCATTGGCAAAGCATAAATTCCACCTTCAAATTCATAAGGAATTAACGCCGTAGGATTGTACCATTTGCGAACATCATCAAAATCTTCAAAAGTTGATAAATCATAAAGTGCATTACGACTTGCAAGATTTACAGGTTGTCCGCGAGATGTATTTATTGCAATTTCCGGACCACGACCTGCCATTGTAGCTTCGATAATACTTCCTTGAACAAGACTTAAATTAATTTTTATTCCGGTTTTTGGAGTAAAATCATTAATAATCATCTGGCGAACAATATTTGCTTGTTCACGACCGGCAGAAATCCAAACTGTAACAGCATCTTTTTCTTGCTTTCCAATGCTATCATAATCTTCAACAAAAGAAGCAAAGAAGGAACGAATATTCATCCAGATTTTTTGGAAAATATTTGCTTTTGGTCTTTGTGGTTTTCTATCCGGAGAAGTTAAAGTGATATAATCAATTTCTAAAGGAATTTCTTTACGATATAAAATCCAAGAAGCTAAAGATGCTATATTATCATTAAAATTATTTAATTTATTAGGAATGTATTCAGGTTGTTTTACAAAACTTCTAAGTTGATTTACAACAACTCGCAAAGTTGCCGCTTCCGAACCTGATTGTCCAGTGATTGCTTCAAAATCGTTAGCAACTTTTTCAATTTCGTCAGCGTATTCTGTAAGTTTTGGCATAAGTCCCGGAATTTCTTTATCAAGATTATAATCTCGATACAAATCTGGTTCACTTCCCATAATCATAATAAAACGACGACGAACAACATTTAACTCGGCTGTTAAATCATCCATTGCGGTAAGAATTGGAGTTAAACGTCCCAAAGATGATTCGAGTCGCACAATATGTTCACCTTTTTTAAGATAAATTAAACAAGGTTTTCCATTTTCGTCTTTTGGAGAGAACTGTCCCCAATTCAAAGAATAATCAAACTCCAAATTTTCAAATTCTTTGCAAGGAATTTCTCCATCAATGTAAACTTTTCTAGTTGCCGCAGAGCCACGTTGAAAATTCTGGCGCCCTTTTATATAAAGATTGTAATACCCATCTTCCGGCGCTTCGATTTTCCATTCAATCCATTGACCCGGAAGTTTCCAAGTCCAACTTCCACCAATTGTGTTAAGTCGGATTTTAGAAGGACTTGAAGGCTCTGTAGCTGCATCAGAACGGTCAGAAGTCGGAACTAAAGTTGAATCAGATTTTCTATATGATTTTTCTGCCTGATTTTTTACTGCAATTTTTTTAGGATTTTTATTTACATCATAATTATATTTAGATGAAATTTCTGCATAAGAAGGCAAATCTTTTTTATTAAAAATATGAATATAATCTAAAACCAAAGCTTCCCTGTGAAGTTCAAGTGTAATTGTATGTGCACCTTCTTCTAAATAAATAGGAAGATTTTTATTATAAAATCCTTGAGTATCTAAAAATGGAGTATTTGTCCATTCAAAAATTTCTTCTTGATCAGGAACAATTTGGTTTCCGTTTTCATCTTGACGAATATCGTAAGCATCTGCCCAAATTCGCTGAAATCGAACACTTTTTAAATCATCATAGGGATAATTTCCGTCAATTTGCACACCAAATTCAATATTCATTCCTTTATATTTTAGAGGAATAAAATCTAACGAAAGATAATAAAATCCCGTCTCCGGAATTTGAAAATTCCATTCAACGATACCTTTTTCGCCAGTCCAAGAAAGGACATTTTCACGCCCATTATAATTATCAAGTTTTGCAATATCTGCATTTTCCGAATCAACATACGAAACTGCTTTTATAGCAATATCATACATCGGATATTTGGCATTTTTGTGTTGTTCTAAATAATCACTTATAGAATTTCCACTTGACCATCTAAGTGCTTGCTTTTCAACTCCCGCTTGAGCAAACAAAGGCAATGCCAAAAAAGATAATGCTAAAACAGATAAAAACTTAATGCTTTTTCTTCTAAACATTCTTTTCCATCCTGCGTGATGATTTTTTAAGACAAATTACCTAAGAATTTCATCTTATCATCTCTTATAAATAGGATATATCCAAAACTTAAATTTCGCAACAAATTTTATTATTTTTTAAGCATTTTTAAATCATTTTTTAAGTAGATTTTTAGTTTGTTTTTACTTAAACTTTTTACGTAAAAAAACCAATTTTTTAACTTTTTTTTCTTGACAATAAGTTTAACTGATATAGAATTTAGAAAAGTAAAGTGTTTTTCATTAGGAGGATAAAAATGAAAAAAATATTAGTAGCATCAGCATTAACATTATTAGCCCTTGCTTCTGTTACTGCAAAAGCAGCAAAACTTCCAAAAGCATTCAAAGGAATTAAGGTTCCAAAAGATTATGTAGAAATGGAAATTCCTGAAGGCGAAGAAATCGTTATGGATGATTTTGAAGACGGTCTTTATTGGGACAAAACTGGTTGGGCAGGAGATTTTGTTACCGGAGTAAGCCTTTCTACAGATTGGGGCTCAAATGGAAAAACATCATTAAAAGTAACTTATGCAGAACAACCTAGCGGAGATAAAGGAACTATTACTTGCACATCTCCTCTTGAAACAGATTGGACTGATGCAAAATATGTAGTTTTAGACATTGGAAACAAATCTAACGACCCAATTGATGTTGTTTTAGTTCTTCAAACTGGCGAAACTTGGATTTGGACACAAACAGACCCTGTAAGATGTGGTCCTGGAATTCATTCCCTCGTTTTTGATATCAGTGCATTCCCAAATCTCGAAATCATCGACCAAATGTTTATTTGTATTGTTAACTGGAATGAAGATACATCTCCAAGCGGAGAATTCTACTTAGATAACTACAGAGTTATTAAATAATTTTTGTAAGAGGATAAAAATGAAAAAGATTATCGCAACAGTAATGATTGTTTCGGCACTTACAACTTGTATGTTTGCTGCATCTAAAAAATCAAAAAAGGTAAAAGCACCAAAACTTCAAACAATTGACCTTCCAACAACAAATATGCTTCTATTAGACAATTTAGAAGATGGAAATTATTGGTATGGTGTTGGAAATTCTTGGGATCAGTGGGGAGCACACAATCTTTCTCTTACCGCAGATTTATCTACCGACTGGGGAACAGATGGTCCAACATCATTAAAATGTACAAATGAACCGGCAACTGCTGACACAACAAAACAAGCAACTTGGTGTTGTAATTCTCCAATAGAAACAGATCTTTCTGCGTATAATTGGTGTGCAGTAGATATTTATAATCCCGGAGATGACATTTATAACATTTCTATTGCAATCCAAAATGGTGATGATTGGGCTTGGGATCAAAGTGAAGCTACAGAAATTGCACCAAAATCTTGCCAAACAGTTTTGTTTGACTTATCAGCATTCCCAGACGAACATCTTGCAAACGTTTTCTGCTTTATGATACAACAAACTGATAAAGAAACAGAAAATACAGTTATCTATTTTGATAATTTTAGAATGTTTGAATAGAAATACTTTTTAAAATTAATTTTACTTGCCGTGTTTTATGCACGGCATTTTTTTTATTTAGATTATCATGTCACGTCTGATAAAAATATACATTTTATTAATACCAACGATGACAAAAAAAATGCACCCCTAAAATTGATTTTCAACTTTAGAGATGCATACTAAAAAGAAAAATCTTTTTAATTCAAATTATTTATTACCATTTCTTTTCGATTTGGTCACAAATATTTGGTTCACCTTCTTCCATAGAGAAGAATTTTGCTTTTTGCATATTTGGAACAACATTTACAGAATCTCCTAAACGGAATTCTGCATTTGCATTTGTGTTTACAATAATTTGCTGACCTTTGTTAGAAACAAGGTAAAGATGTGTAGAAGCACCAAGAGGTTCTTTGTTTATAATCTTCATCTGCATATCATCTTTTGCAGCTGGTTTGTCTACATAAGTTAAATCTTCTGGACGAATACCAAAAGAAACTTCTTTGTTTACATAATTCTTAAGATATTTTGCTTGTTCTTCTGTTGGTTCAATTTCGAAAGAACCTTCATCACAAACAATTTTTCCATTTTTTTCCAAAACTTTTACAGTTAAGAAGTTCATTGGAGGTGTTCCAATAAATCCAGCTACGAATTTATTAATTGGATTGTTATACAAATACAAAGGAGCACCAATTTGTTGAATAAATCCATCTTTCATTACAACAATTTTTGTTCCTAATGTCATAGCTTCAATCTGGTCGTGAGTTACGTAAATCATTGTAGCTTGAAGTCTGTTATGAAGAGCAGCAAGTTCAGAACGCATTGTTACACGAAGTTTAGCATCAAGGTTTGAAAGAGGTTCATCAAACAAGAATACTTTTGGATTACGAACAATAGCACGTCCTACAGCAACACGCTGACGTTGTCCACCGGAAAGAGCTTTTGGTTTTCTGTCAAGATATTGTGTAAGGTCAAGTTGTTTTGCAGCATCACGAACACGACGGTCGATTTCTGCTTTATCCATTTTTCGAATCTTTAATCCAAATGCCATGTTATCATAAACAGTCATATGTGGATAAAGAGCATAGTTCTGGAATACCATTGCAATATCGCGATCTTTTGGTGGAACATCATTCATTTCAATTCCATCAATGTACAATTTACCTTCTGTAATGTCTTCAAGACCTGCAATCATACGGAGAGTTGTTGATTTTCCGCATCCAGAAGGACCTACGAATACGCAGAATTCCTTGTCTTCTACTGTGATATTAGAATTTGTTACAGCACGAACACCGCCGTCGTAAACTTTTCCAATACCTTTAAGTTCTACTTTTGCCATTTTATGTGGCCTCCTTAAGGGTTATATTATTACTTATATTTTACTACAGATTAAATAGATGTCAAAGAGTTTTTGCGAAAAAAAATCAAAAATATGAAAACAACCAAAATTAACAAAACAGAATTTATTGAAAATAAAACTTTTAATTGAAAATCATTTTTATTTTTAGCAACAGTAAAATAATTTACACAAGCAGCGTGCGAAAAAGATGTATATTTCATAATATTATTTTTAGATGCAACATATTCTTTAGAAAAAACTAAATCTTGTGCTTTTAAAAGTTTTTCTAATGCCGAAAGATTTTTATCTTCTTCTTTAAGTTCTACGTTTTTTATATTTTTAGAAAAATCATCTTCAAAATTTATGCCATCACAAATTAAACGAATTATATAAAATTCTTCTGAATTTAATTTTTTGGATTCTTCATAAGCAAGCATAAAATCTTTTCCAATATCATCATCTTTGTGTTTTTTAAGAATGATATTTTTAAAAGTTTCTCGTCTTTTGAAAATATCAACTTCATAAAAAAAAGCATCCATATAGATTTTATCATTTCTTACTGCAAAAAGTTGAAGTTGATTTGTAAGATAGTCGGAAGTTTCTTTAAAATCAGAAATAGCTTGATTTGTTTCAACATAATCATCATAAATTTTATTTTGATTAGAATACGTTTTACAAATGAAGATAGTCGTAACAAATATAAAAACACATAAAATTATCACCAAAATTGGAAAAAATTTTATGATAAATTGAGAATCTTCTTTGTTGTTCTCTAAATCATCCATAATTCACTCCGAACTTATACAAAAAAAATTAAATATCAAATTGTTATAAATGTCAATTATGTGCACTAAGATGTGCACTAAGATGTGCACTAAGAAACGCAAGCAGGTGCGTAGCGTTTCATTACTGTGTTAAATAAAAAGATTTGAATAGCGAAGCATTTCAAATCTTCCTACCATGCACTAAGAAACGCAAGCAAAAGAAAAGCATTTTATGCTAATTTTACGAAGTAAAATTAGGGTGCAGGTTGGATTTTTTTTACATTTTAATTAACTTTTTTAACCTGCACAGTGTTTAAATAAAAAGATTTGAATAGCGAAGCATTTCAAATCTTCCAACCATGCACTAAGAAACGCAAGCAGGTACGGAAAATGAATTATTGTTCTTTTTTCGAAAGAAAATTCTTTTAGAAAGAATTTGTTCTTGCACGAATTTTTATTTTATATCTTTTAGATTTTCGAGATTTTTTAAAATTTTATAAAAAAGTTCAAAGGATTCTGGATTTAATGACGATAGATTATCATCTTTTGTGTGAAAAAGGCTCCAAGTATAAGGCGTTTTTCCGTTAAGCGCATCCGAAACTTCATTTGAAGGAAGCATTGTTATTGCAACTGCCGGAATATTATTTACCAAAAAACTTGCATTATCACTATAACCAGAATGAAGTTTAAACCATTTTCCCCCACTTGCATTTTTTATAATTTTTTCTGCAATTAATTCCAAATCTTGATTTTTTTTGAGAAAAGTTTTGGAAATTCCTTTTGGAAAATCATTTTCGCAAATTATCGGAACATCACCTCTACCCATACAATCAAAAACAAAAAGTTCATCATTTGTAATTCCCAGTTTTTGAAAAAGTTTTGCCAACTCAAACGAACCTTGTTCATGAATTCCGCCTTCTCCCAATTCTTCTCCATCTGTAAAAATTAAACGAACATTATGAAAAGATTTTTTATTAAAAAGAGAAACTGCCCACTGAAGAAGAACAAAATCTGCAGCAGAATTATCATTTGCTCCGGGACTTCCTTCAAATCTATCATAATGAGCAATTACAGTTTTTATTTTAAACATTGGATTATATTGATAAATTGGAAATTTTACATAAATATGATTTTTTCCTCCAAGAGAAATTACAGCCGTATCAAGGCCCGCTTTATTTAAAAATGATTGAATAAATTTTTTACGGTCGCAATCTAGTGAAATATAAGATGAAAATTCTTTTGGAATAATATACATAAAATCATTATACAAAAAACTTAACACAAAAAAAACTCTTTCAATACTTATCTATTAAGTAAGTTTTTGCTATAGTTATTTATATTTAATATTTATTTTTAGAGGAATTTTATGTCTACACCATTAGAAAATTATCTTTCAAAATGTGGCGGAAAACCAAATGCCGCAATGTGTTCTTATGTTGCAAATTTACAACAAGTTTCATCTGTTGGACCGGAAATTGCATCATCAATTGTAAATGAACTTGAAAATCAGAGAAGCCACTTAAAACTTGTTGCATCGGAAAATTATTGTTCGCTTGCAGTTCAAGCTGCTATGGGAAATCTTCTTACAGACAAATATGCAGAAGGTTATCCTGAACATCGCTATTATGGTGGCTGTGTAAACATTGATGCTGTTGAAGAAACTGCTGCACGTGAAGCGGAAAAACTTTTTGGAGCAGATTACGCTTATGTTCAACCTCACTCTGGTGCCGATACAAATTTAGTTGCATATTGGGCAATTCTTTCTAAAAAAATAGAAACTCCAACATTAGAAGAGCTTGGTGTAAAATCTTTAAATGATTTAACTGCAGAACAGTTTGATATGCTTAGAAAACGTTTTGGAAATCAAAAACTTATGGGTTTAGATTATTCTTGTGGTGGACATTTAACTCACGGCTACAAAATGAACGTTTCTGCCAGAATGTTTGAAAGTCATCCTTATGGAGTTGATAAAGAAACCGGTCTTTTAGATTATGATGCAATTGAAAAACAAGCAATGGAAGTAAAACCTCTTATTTTATTAACAGGTTATTCTGCTTATCCAAGAAAGATTAATTTTAAACGATTCCGAGAAATTGCTGATAAATGTGGAGCAGTTTTAATGGTAGATATGGCACATTTTGCAGGTCTTGTTGCAGGAAAAGTTTTTACTGAAGAATATGATCCTGTAAAGTGGGCAGATGTTGTAACAACTACAACTCACAAAACTTTGCGCGGGCCTCGTGGTGCAATGATTCTTTGTAAACAAGAATATGCTGATTATGTAAATAAAGGTTGCCCAATGGTTTTAGGTGGACCTTTAGGTCACGTTATGGCAGCAAAAGCGATTGCTTTTAAAGAAGCAAATACAGAAAACTATCGTAATTATGCTCAAAATGTTGTAAAAAATGCACAGGCTTTAGCAGAAGCTTGTAAAGCACACGGAATGCCTCTTCAAACCGGCGGAACTGACAATCATCTTATGTTAGTTGATGTTACAGTTTATGGTTTGACCGGAAAACAAGCAGAAGCAGCACTTTTTGCATGTGGAGTCACAGCAAATGCAAATGCTCTTCCTTACGATAAAAATGGAGCTTGGTGGACTTCTGGAATCAGAATTGGAACTCCGGGACTTACTACACTTGGAATGAACACAAACGATATGAAAGAAGTTGCTGATATTATCGATTTTGTTTTAAAAGGAACAAAACCTGGAATTACAAAAGATGGAAAACCGGCAAAAGGAAAAATAAATCTTGATTCAAAAGTTCAAGAAGAAGCAAAAAAAAGAGTAAATAAACTTTTATCTGAACATATTCTTTATCCGGAATTAGATTTAGATTTCTTAAAAAAAGAATTTTGCTAAATAAGGTAAAATATGCGTTTGATTTTTATTCGTCACGGAGATCCTGATTATTCAATTGACAATCTTACAGAAAAAGGAAAACGAGAAGTCGCTCTTTTAACTGAAAGAATTTGCAAATGGAAAAATATCACCGAGTTTTTTACTTCTCCTTTAGGAAGAGCTCGTGCAACTGGAGAACCGGCTTTAAGAAAACTTGAAAGAAAAGCAGAAATTTGTGATTGGCTCAAAGAATTTTATTATCCTGTAAAATTACCACAAAACTATCCTGATAGTGAAAAAATTGGACAAGAACATATTTGCTGGGATTTTCCTCCGGAATTTCTTACTGAAAATCAAGATTTTTTTGATAAAAATAAATGGTCAAACGTAGATTTTTTGAAAAACGCCGAAATTGATAAACATTTTCAAGAAGTTTCTAATGGAATCGATAAAATTCTTGCAAAATATGGATATTTTCGTAATAAAAAAGGCTTTTATGATGTAAAAAATCCAGTTCCAAATCATAATTGGTCAGAACCGATTCCATCTTATCACTTAAAATCTGTAAAAGATGATTATCCAAAAGAAAAAACTCTTGTATTTTTTTGTCATTTAGGCGTGATGTTTACAATAATTTCGCACTTAATAGGCATTTCTCCTATGGTGCTTTGGCATGGATTTTTTGTTGCACCAACTTCAATCACTATTTTAAATTCTGAAGAACGCAAAAAAGGTCAAGCTTGGTTCCGCGTAGAACGACTTGGAGATACAAATCATCTTACAAATAATGGAGAACCAATTAGTTCAAGTGGATATTTTGCAGATATTTTTAGTGAAAATGAAAATCACAAAATTACCAATTAGTTTTAAATTTTAAAATATGCAAGGGGATACTCAAATATGATTAATTTTAATCAAAAATTTAATACATTTCGAATAGATACAAAAAACTCAACATATTGCATTTCTATCAGTAAAAAAGGTTATATCGCACATTCTTATTATGGAGAAAAACTTGGTGATGATGATGTAACTTATCTTACAAGACAAGATGAATATTATATGAGTGATGGCGAAATTTTTCGTGAAAAACACACTCTTTTAGACTTTCTTCCTCAAGAAATGCCAACTGACGGTCTTGGAGATTTTCGAGAATCAGCACTTTCAGTTTGCAATAAAAACGGAAATAACGGAATTGAATTAAAATATAAATCTTACAAAATTACAAATGGTACAAAAAAACTTCCAGAACTTCCATCAGTTTTCGGAACAGAAGAAAATAGTCAAACTTTAGAAATTATTACAGAAGATAAAATTCTTGGTGTTGAAGTTGTTTTAATTTATACAGTTTTTTCAGATTGTGATGCAATTATTCGTTCTTCAAAAATTATAAATCTGGGGACAGACCCCGTTTTTATTAAAAAAGCACTTTCCACTTCTTTTGATATGGACAATCAAGATTATGATGTAATTACTTTGCATGGTTCTTGGGCTCGCGAACGTCACATAGAAAGACATCCAATACATTTTGGAAAACAAGGTGTTGTTTCTATGCGTGGAGAAACAAGTCATCAAGAACATCCTTTTTTAGCAATCTTAGAACATAATGCATCTTGGAACAACGGAAACGTTTATGGCGTAAATTTTATTTACAGCGGAAATTTTGTTGCAGATGTTCAAAAAAATCAATTTAACTCAATTAGAGTTTTAATGGGAATAAATCCTGAAAACTTTTGCTGGAAACTAAATCAAAATGAAAGTTTCTACACACCTCAAGCAGTTTTGACATTTTCTCAAAATGGTTTAAACGGAATGAGTCATATTTTCCACGATTTATATCGCGAACATTTAATCAGAAGTCCTTACAAAAAAACAATGCGTCCAATTTTAATAAACAACTGGGAAGCAACTTATTTCAATTTTGATACACAAAAACTTTTAAATATTGCAGAAGAAGCAAGCAAAAGTGGAATTGAAATGCTAGTTATGGATGACGGATGGTTTGGTCACAGAAATGCAGATGATTCATCTTTAGGTGATTGGTACGTAAACGAATCTAAAATAAAAGGTGGATTAAATAATCTTGTACAAGAAGTAAATAAACTTGGAATGAAATTTGGAATTTGGTTTGAACCGGAAATGATTTCTCCAGATTCAGATTTATACAAAACTCATCCTGATTATGCAATTCAAATTCAAGGACGGGAACCTGGTTTAAGCAGACAACAATTAGTTCTTGATATTACAAGAAAAGAAGTTCGCGACCAAGCGTATGAACAAATGTATAAAATCTTAAAAAGTGCAAATATTGAATATGTAAAATGGGATATGAACAGACAACTTTCAGACATTGGTTCCGCAAATTTACCATCAGAGCAAATTGGGGAATTTTATCATCGTTATGTTTTAGCACTTTACGAAATGCAAGAAAGATTGATTTCTGATTTTCCTAATTTATTGTTAGAAAATTGTTCCGGCGGAGGAGCACGATTTGACCCGGGAATGCTTTTTTACAGTCCACAAATTTGGTGTTCTGATGATACTGACGCAATAGAAAGATTGGCAATTCAAGAAGGAACGTCTCTAATCTATCCGCTTTCAACAATGGGAGCACACGTTTCAGTTTGCCCAAATCATGCATGTGGAAGAGTTACTCCTTTTAAAACCAGAGGATATGTCGCTTTAAGTGGGACTTTTGGATATGAATTAGATATTACAAAACTGAGTGATGAAGATAAAGGAATGATTCCAAATCAAATTTCTTTATATAAAAAATATTCTGATTTAATTCGTAATGGTGATTATTGGAGAATTGCAAGTTTTAGAGAAAATAATGAATATGATTGTTGGATGTCTGTTTCAAAAGATAAAAATGAAGCATTAATCACTTTTATTCAAGTGTTTAATCATCCAAATTACAAAACAAGATTTTTAAGAATTTCTGGCTTAGATGATGAAAAAAATTATGAAATTTCGTTCCCAGATGAAGATAAAAATCAATGGAAAACTGTAATTTTAAGTGGAAAAACTATTAAAAATGCAGGAATTGCAATCAAACGTGATTGGGGCGATTTCCAAGGTAAATTAATTTATCTAAAAAGTATAAATTAATCTTCAAAATCTTTACACACAGATTTAATCATTTTGTAAGAAAAACCGGCGTTAAGCATTGCAGCAATAAGTTTATCGTCGGTTTTTCCATTTTTTACAAATTTTTGATACGATTTTTTACAAATTTCATATTCATCATTTTCTAAAAAAAATTCTTCCACAGAAAAACTTGCAACATCTTTTGAAATGCCTCTTGAACAAAGTTCTAAAATGAGTTTTGATTTTCCTTCATAATGATTGATTTTTCGAGTATTTAACCAAGCTCTTGAAAATCTCTCATCACTTAAAAGATTTTTACTTTCTAAAAAATTTAATGCTTTTTCGATATGTTTTTTTTGATAACTTTTTTTTAATAATTTTTGAGTAAGTCCAAATCTACTCTGCTCTGCCCTCGCTAGATATTCAACAGCTTTAAATTCTACGGCAGAACAAAGACCAGCGTCTAAAAGAATTTCAGTTTTATCTTCATCAAATTCAAAATTTTCGGTGATTTCTTCAATTTTTATAGGAAAAATATACTCTTGTCTTATGTAAAAAATAGGAAATTCAAAAGGCGTGATTTTATACATTTTTTCATAAGAAGTTTCGCAAATTGATTTTATTTTCATATTTTAGGCAAAAAAAATGCGACTTGTAAAAAGCCGCATTTGTAAAAAACGAAATAAAACTAACGTTTTGAGAATTGGAAGCGACGACGAGCACCTCTTTGTCCGAACTTTTTACGTTCAACCATACGAGGATCTCGAGTAAGATAACCATTTGCTTTAAGAGCAGTTCGTGCATCTGGATCAATTTGAACTAAAGCACGAGAGATTCCATGTAAACAAGCAGCAGCCTGACCATTCATTCCGCCACCTTTTACATTAATAAGAATATCGTATTTGCTTCCCATAGAAGTAACTAATAAAGGTTGATTTACAACTTGAACTTGTTCTTCAGAGTTAAAATAATCTTTAATATCTTTACCATTAACAACAATTTTTCCTGAACCATCGCGAACAAATACGCGAGCTACAGCTGTTTTTCTTCTTCCTGTACCAATAGCAATATTTTTTACCATCTTTCTTAACCCCTATTAAAGTTCAATTGGCTGTGGATTTTGAGCGATATGTGGATGCTCTGCACCAGCATAAATCTTAACATTATCCATCATCTTGCGTCCAAGACGACCATGAGGAAGCATTCCTTCTACAGCAGTTTTCATTGGTTCTGTAGGATGTTTAGCAAGAAGTTTTTCATAAGTGTGAGCACGAAGTCCACCTACGAAACCTGTGTGATGATAGTAAATCTTCTTTTGTTCTTTTCCGCCTGTTACTAAAGCTTTATCAGCATTAATAATTACAACAAAATCACCCATTAATTGATTTTTTGTATAAGTTGGTTTGTTTTTTCCACGAGCGATATAAGCAGCTTTTGCAGCTACACGTCCCATTGGTTTTCCGGCTGCATCAATAATATACCATTTGCGAGCCTGTTCGTATTCTTTAACGAAAATAGTTTCCATGATAATACCTTAAAAATAAAATAAGTTTATCTTGCGATTTAAGAATATTTGCATCTTATTCAAAATCGCTGACAATTTAGATGAGCAGTCCAAATTATCATACGGGGTAAAATATAATACAATTTTTTTTTATAAGAAGTCAAGAACTTTATTTTGTTTCTTCTGAAACTTCAGCTTCTTTTTTAGCTTCGTTTTTTGCTTCTTTTTTGTCTTTTATATCAGCAGCTCCAATAAAAATGCATATTAAACCAATAAACGCAACAAGTACCGGAGTACATCCTTTTAAAAACTGAATAACTTCTGCTCCCCAACTAAGCGGACACATAGGTAAAACTGCAAAAACTGTAAATGCAATAAAAATTATGCCAATAATAATAGAAATCATTTTTTACCTCTTTATAAATTAATGTTACTTCTAAAAACTGAAGTTTTTAGAAATTTCCAAACACATTTATATTATTCTATAAAATTTTTATTAATTAGTCATTAGTCTAAATATAAAAGCCAGACAATTTGCAAATGATTTCTATAATGGTTAGAAATACAAATAAGAATAAATATGGAAAAAATGAATTTTTCGATTTCTTTTAATTTAAAAAGTTTAATTACTCGAAATATTTTTAGGTTTGTCTACAATTATGTTATGCAAAAACAAAAATGTGCAATAAGTCTTCAGTAGCCTCAAATTGAAATTCCAAAAGATTTTGTTCCACACCACTTGAATCCGAACTCTACTGTTACCAGTTTAATGTATATACTAAAAAAAATTAAACAACGTTTTTCAATTTAAGCAAGTTCTTTTTTAAACAACATTAAGATTTAGACAAACTCCGCTAGTTGCACATAAAAATCGAGTATCTTGTTTAGTGCAAACAAAATTTTCAGATAAAAAGTTCTAGATTTTATGTTGCTCTCTTCAAAATGGAAATATGAACTTTCAAAAAAACAAAAAATATAAACACTATGTTTTTAGTTATGAAGATTATTTTGGCAGCACGAATTTATATGTTGAAGTAAAAATCGGAAATATTCATTTTTTTACTCATAATGAAAAAAAATTTGAAAATAATCTTTTTAAATTTTATCAATATTTTTATAAAAAAAACTCATTATATGTATGCTG
>CAZIQK010000029.1:0-32627 GCA_964541735.1 uncultured Treponema sp. | reverse complement strand
ACCTCCAAAAATAAAATCTTTTTCGTTTTAGATTGGGCTATCTAATAAGTTTAGACTGTAGCGGTCATTGAGGCTCTCAAAATGACCTTGTCATTATATATAGTGTTTCGACTATACTCAACCTAAAGATTTCGACTAAAAATTTCGACTATGCCGGATACTGAGCAAAGCCGAAGTGCAACCACCGTTTTTCATTCTTATTAGCCATCCTCATGAGATTTGTATTGTAAATTTTAGAGTTAAAGAATTAAGTTTCTATTAATCTTTTTTGCATAATTTTTCTAAATAACCCAATTTCTAAATCCCAAAAGAAGATTAAAGAGAAAGCATAAAATACCACCCATAAAAAAGAAAACACCAAGATATGGAAAACTATACAAAAAGAAAATTGCAATTCCCAAAAACACAAAAACAATGTTGTAAATAAAATCATATTTGTATTCACTTTTAGGTTTCAGTTTTATTTGATTATATTCAAATTTTTTTGCATCAATACGTAGAATTGTGTTTAAAACCACAACAAGTTGCCATGCAGTCATAAAAACTCCAAAATAATTTTATCACTAAACTTCAATTATTAAATCTCAAATATTAAAATATTACAAATATCACATTAAAAATTACAGAAATATTTTCGTTTGTAATATAACGATTTCGACCATCTTTTGAATCATAAGTCCACTATTATTGTTCCATTGTTCAGAAAGATTTTCCATGTAACGTTTTTGCAGATTGATTTTGTCTGCAATTTTAGATGAATTTTTGTATTGTTTATGCACATTCTTTTTTTTATTTTTTGTAATTTTTATAAACAAGATACGTAATCAGCATATTTCATAATGTCTAATAAAAAATCTGAGGTTGTCTGCGTAATTTGCGAAAAAATTTTCCTATGCTTTTAGACCGCCCCTACTTACTCCAC
The DNA here is from genome assembly GCA_964541735.1 of uncultured Treponema sp. Taxonomy (GTDB): domain Bacteria; phylum Spirochaetota; class Spirochaetia; order Treponematales; family Treponemataceae; genus Treponema_D. The sequence continues at coordinate 31,705 of CAZIQK010000029.1, read as the reverse complement.
CAACTATATATTTTCTTGCAAAAATAAAAAGAATAATCATAGGAAGAACGACAGTCGTTGATGCAGCCATTAAAAGTTCTTGAAGACTTCCCGCCTCTGTTGTAAAGACTTGTAATCCATAAGGAAGAGTTCTTGATGATTCATCACTTGTAACATAAAGTGGCCAAATAAATGAATTCCAAGAAGATAATGAATTTAATAAAATTATTGTAAAAATTGAAGGCTTTGCAATTGGTACTAAAATTCTCCATAAATATTTCCAATCAGAAGCGCCATCAATTTTTGCAGAATAATAAAGACTATCTGAAACTGTATCAAAAAAATTTTTTAAAATATATGTATAAAAAATACTTGAAATAAACGGCAAAATTAAAGCAGGAATTGTATTATAAAGTTTTATTTTTACAATTGTCGTATAATTTGTAATAATCAGCATTTCAAAAGGAATCATCATTAAAGATAAAAGAAGTGAAAAAATAATTTCTCTTCCTTTAAATTTTAATTTTGAAAATGCAAATGCACCTAAAATTGTAGTTGTTGTTGTACATAAAACAGAAAGAATCATTACAATTACAGAATTAAAAAAATATTTTCCGAATGGAGCCATAGAAAACGCTTTTTTATAATTTTCAAAACTAAAATGTGATGGAAAAAAATGAGGAGGATTTTGAATAACTTCTGAATGAGTTTTAAAAGAGCATAAAATCATCCAAATAAATGGAAAAATCATAATGAGCGCACCAATTGTTAAGAAAAAATACGAAAAAAATTTATCTAAAAACTTTTTCATTTTAAGCCTCGTTTTCCCATCATCTTTTTGAGTCTAAGTTGAAGAAGCGTAAAAATCATAACACATAAAAATAAAATTACAGCCGACGCTGCCGCTACTCCATATTTTCGTTTTTCCATCATTGCATAACGAATATAATAAACTACAGTGTAAAGATTATAATATGGTCCAGGTTTTCCATTAAAAAGAGGATAAAGTTCTGAAAAAACTTTAAAACATGAAATTGTATTTACAATACAAACTAGAAAAATTGTTGGTGATAAAAGTGGAACTGTTATTCTAAAAAATATTTTAGAAGATTTTGCACCATCAACTTTTGCAGCAGTATAAAATTTTTCATCAATATTTTGTAAACCGGAAAGTAAAAGTATAATTGTAAAAGGTAAAATATTCCAAATTCCAAAAATGATTAATGCAATTAAAGAAAATTTTGAATCTGTGAGCCAACCAATTTTTTCAATTCCAAATTTTGAAAGAAAAAAATTTATTATTCCATATTGCTGATTAAACATAAATCGCCAAACAAGTCCAACAGCCGTAACCGAAGTTACCATTGGCATAAAAAATGCAGTTTGAAAAATTGCACTTCCTTTTAGTTTTTTGTTTAATAAAGTTGCAAAAAAAATCGCAATTATTGTAGAAATTGGTACTACAAATAAAACATACAAAAAAGTATTTAATAAAGCTGAACGAAATTTTTCATCAGATAAAACATATTCATAATTTTTTAAATTAAACCCATCAAATGTTCCACGTAAATAACTGTAATTATCCTTAAAAGATAAAATAAAAACATTTATAACTGGATAAAGTGTAAAAACTATAATAAAAAATAAAAATGGAAAAAGATATAAATATGGTTTTATTTTTGAAAATTTCATAATAATCTAACTCCGTTTTCTTCATCAAAAACAAAAACACCTTTTGATTTTAATCCGATTTTTATTTTTTCACCAACAACAAAGTTTTCATCATTATTAAAAATTGCTCGAACAGTATGATTAAAAAATTCTAAAGTGATAATTTGCTCTTTTCCCATTTCGCTAACAGAAATTATTTTTGCTTCAAAATCTCCATTAAACATAAAACTTTCAGGACGAATTTCTAAAATAAAATCTTTTTTATCATTAAGATTTTCAATATCATCTTTTTTTAAAATTTTTTGTAATTCAGTTTTCTTAAGTTTTAATTGATTTATTGGAGGATTTCCCAAAAATTCTGCGACAAAACGACATTCTGGTTCGGTGTAAAGATTTTGACAAAGTCCACTTTGAATTAATTTTCCATTTTTCATCAATAAAATGCTATCAGAAATTGCCATTGCTTCTTCTTGATCGTGAGTTACAAAAACTGTAGTAATTCTAGTTTCTTTTTGAATTCTCCTGATTTCTTCACGCATTTCAAGTCTAAGACGTGCATCCAAATTAGAAAGAGGTTCATCCATAAGTAAAAGTTTTGGCTTTTTTATAATCGCTCTAGCTATAGCAACTCGTTGTTGTTGACCTCCACTTAGTTCAGATGGATAACGATTTAAAAAAGATTCGATATGAACTAATTCTGCGATTTTTTTAGATTCTTCAATTCTTTGTTTTTTAGGAACTTTTTTTACTTCAAGAGGAAATGCAATGTTTTCTAAAACAGTCATATGTGGATATAATGCATAATTTTGAAAAACCATTCCTATATTTCGTTTATCTGATGAAAGATTTGAAACATCTTTATCATCAAAAAAAATATACCCTTCAGTAATAGGAACAATACCACAAAGCATATTTAAAATTGTAGATTTTCCGCAACCAGATGGACCTAATAAACAAATTAAATGTCCATCTGGAAGAATTGCAGAAAAATCATTTACAGCCAAATTTTGACCGTATTTTTTAGTTACATTTTTTAGTTCAACTTTCATTAAAGACCTTGTAATGCATTATTACAATCTTTTTCCATTGCAGAAACAGCTTCTTTTGCTGTCATTTTTCCATCAACAACATAATTTAAATATTCTTCAAGAGCACGTCTAACCGCTGCACTTCCTGTAACATTTGGAAATGAACCAGAAACATTCATATTTGCCTGAACATAAGGAAGAGCCGAATTTTCTGGTAAAGTTTTTAAATAATCTTGATATTTTGAAACATCATCTGCGATTTTATAAGGACAAATTGCAGAATTTCCAATTGCCCATTCAACTATATTTTCTGCATTGAAAAAGAATTTTGCAAATTCGTAAGCACCTTTATCAACATCATCATTTCTGTGAAGGAAAATTGGTCCACGATTCCAAGCCGTATAAAAATCACCAGCAATCCATTTTGCCATTCCTAACTCACCTTTTCCTTCAACCATTTTTATATACTGGTCATTTACGCAAGAACCAGAAAAAGATGCAATATCACCATTTGCTAAATCTTCAGAAGCATAACGTCCAATTGTATTAAAAGAAAAATATCCCGCTTTGCAATTATCAGCATACCATTGATAAATTTCTTCCATTTTTGAACCAGCAAAAGTAATTTTTTTATTTTTTACATCTATATAGCCAAGATGATTATGCATTATCATTTCTTGAAGATTATCAACAAGACCGTCTGAATGAAAACCTGGAATACCTTTTTTTTCATAAATTGTTTTAGATATTTTTGCAAGTTCATCCCAATTTGTAGGAGGATTTAACCCAAGTTCTTCAAAAATAGTTTTATTATAAAAGAAAACAGGTCCAGTTGTACAACCAGGAAGATAATAAATTCCACCATCTTCAAAACCTAAAACATCAGTTTTCATAGCTTCAGGAAGAGATTCAATAAGATTTTTCATCTGATTATCGCCTTTTTTAGAATCTTGTTCGATATATTTTTTAATATCTATTGCAAGACCTTCATTTGCATAATCAACTGCAGTTGTTCCATAATTAAAAATAATACTTGGACCAATTCCATTTGCAACAGCATTATAAACTGTATCTGCGAAACCAGAATAATCTTGATTTTTTACATCAACAAAATAATTATTTTGGGAAGAATTAAATCGATTTGCAATATCATTTAAAGTTGCAGCTTGTTTTCCGTTATATGTATGCCAAATTTCAACTGTTACAGTTTTATTAGCAGATTTTTTGGAACAACTTGTAAAAACTAGACCTGAACATAACAATAAAAGCAAAAGTTTTTCAATTTTTTTCATTACAATTTTCCTTTTAACTAGAATAAATCTGATTATAACATTCTCTAAAATCTTATTCTATAAATTTTTAGTCTTTATCTGCTTCACGAATTACATTTCGTTTGATTTTTCCAGAAATTGTTTTTGGAAGTTCTTTTACAAATTCAACAACTCTAGGATATTTATAAGGAGCTGTTGTCTTTTTTACAAAAACTTGAATATCTTTTACAAGTTCATCACTTGGTTCATAACCTTTTGCCAAAACGATTGTCGCTTTTACAACTTGACCACGAACAGGATCAGGAGCTCCGGTGATTGCACATTCTACAACCGCAGGATGTTGCATTAAAACACTTTCAACTTCAAAAGTTCCAATTCTATATCCGGAACATTTTATAACATCATCATTTCGTCCTGTAAACCAAAAATATCCATCTTCATCACGCCAAGCATTATCTCCAGTATGATAATATCCGTCATGCATAACTTTTTTTGTTCTTTCAGAATCGCCAAAATAAGTCATAAAAAGGCCTGGGAAGTTTTTTCCATCTTTTAATTCAACAGCAATTTCTCCAATTTCACCATCTTGAACTTTGTTTCCTTCATCATCAAGAAGAGTTACATTGTAGTAAGGTGCGGATTTTCCAAGACTTCCTGGTTTGATTGGTTCATTTCCGTAATTAAAAAGTGAAAGAGTTGTTTCTGTTTGACCAAAACCTTCTCGAATTTCTTTTCCTGTTATTTTTTTCCATTTATTCCAAACTTCATCAGAAAGAGGCTCTCCAGCGGTAGACCAATGTTCACAACTAGAAAAATCATATTTTGACAAATCTTCTTGAATTAAAAAACGATAAATTGTTGGAGGAGCACAAAATGATGTGATATGATGTTTTTGAACTTGTTCTATTAAATCTACGGGTTTAAATTTTGCGTGATAGTCGTAAACAAAAACAGCACATTCTGCAATCCATTGTCCATATAATTTTCCCCAAACAGCTTTTCCCCAACCTGTATCAGCAACCGTAAGATGAAGTCCACCTTTTTTTACTTGCTGCCAATAACTAGCAGTAACAATATGTCCTAAAGGATAAAGATAATTGTGTGAAACCAATTTTGGATGACTTGTAGTTCCTGATGTAAAATATGAAAGCATAATATCATCATTTTTACTGATTTCATCTCTTTTTAATGAATAAAACTTTTCTAAATCATCATTTGTGATTTTCTCTTCTTCTCGAGTAAAATCCATCCATTTTGGGTGAGAAGTCAAAAATTCATCATCAAGACCTTTATCAATTCCAAAAGGAGCAACGCCTACAAGATTTGTTAAACTTGGACATTGTTTTTGAGCTTCTTCAATATAATCAAAAATTTGACGGTCGTGAACTGCAAAAATATGTTTAATATTTGCGACATTGCATCTATAAATTATATCTTCTGTTGTAAGCATATGAGTTGCAGGAATTACAGAAGCACCAATTTTATGAAGAGCGATTATAGTAAGCCAAAATTCGTAACGACGTTGCAAAATGAGCATTACAAAATCACCACGTTTAATTCCTATTTTCATCATAAATGCGGCAACTTTATCAGAGCGTTCTTTTATCTGTTTGAAAGTTAATGTAAGTTCTTCACCATTATCATTACACCAAACAAGTGCTTTTGCATCTGGAGTTTTTTCTGCCAAATAATCAACAACATCATAAGAAAAATTAAAATTTTCCGGTACTTTAATTTTATAATTATTAAAAAAATCGTTATAATCTTTAAATTCAGTTCTTTCCAAAAATTGTTCTAGCATTTTATAGTCCTATTTTTAAATTTTGTAATATTAGATAATTATTGCTAAGAATTTAGCATTTTTTCCATTCAAGGCTTGCATTCCATGTTTTTTTGTTGCGTCAAAATAAATAGAATCACCTTGTTCCAAAATCATTTCTTTTCCATCAACTACAAGTTTCATAGAACCTTCAATCATATATTCAAATTCATGACCTGGATGCGAATTAAAATGAATTTCTTTAGTTCTCTCAGGTGTAATTTGAACAATAAAAGGATCTGCTTTTCTATTTTGAAAACCTGTACATAAAGCTTGATATTCATAATCACTACGGCGATCTACTGACAAGCCTTTATCTTTTTTTGTAAGACAATATGAATGCATATGAGGTTCATTTCCAGAAATTAAAGTTCCTAAATCAATACCGTACGCTCTAGACATTGATTGTAAAACACCAACAGGAATATCAACTGTTCCGGTCTCAAATTTTTTGTATTCTTCAATAGAAATATTGCAAACTTTTGCAGCTTCTTCTAATGAAACGTCCATAATCTCTCTTAAGCCTTTAAGTCTTTCTGCTACAGCTTTAATTTCTTCATTCATAAAAAACTCCAATTTTGAGAATTCTTTTTATATTATATATTTAATTTATCAGATTTTACAAGAGATTTCTTTAATTTTATTAAAAAACTTTAGTTTTATTAAACTTTTACATTTTGTAGAACAGTGATATTTCGCATTTTTCCGTGTTTATCTTTTACATTTTCAAAATAAAAAAATTCATCACAATTTTTCTTAAAATCATTGATGTTTGTAGTAAGAGAATCTCCCAAGTATAGCGAATTTCTAGAATATTTTTTTGCATCTAAAATTTCTGTTGATTTATGATTTTGTAAAAATTTTTCTTCCAAGAAAGACTGTCCACCACTAAGAATTCTAGCAGCTTCATTCATTCCTTCTCCAACAAAATTTATATGTTTTGCAATGTCCATAAATTGCACACATTCTCCAATTAATGCAGAAACCCTAAGAGCTAATGGATTATTATCAGCATCTTGCATTTCTTTAAAACCACTAATTAAAGTTATTAAAAATTTTAATGCATATTGAGGTGCACATTTATCGGCAACAATGTAACAACCATCACCTGTTGGAATAAATTGATTGATTTTTATTTTACTAGAAAAACTAAATTTTGAAGTAAGAACTTCTATTGTAAGATAACGTTGAAAAAGATAAATATTATAAACTTGTTGTCTAGTTGTACTTTTAGAAAAACCAACTATATCAATTAAGATGATGAGTTTTTGTTGTTCTGGAGCTTTTGCAAAAATATTCGGAATTGATTTTGAAAATTTTAAAAGATTTTTTTTATTCTTTGAATCAAAATCATTTTTCTTTTTTTTTAAATCTTTAATTTTTTGCTCTTTTGTATCTTTTATAATTTCAAATTTATTCATAATCTCCTTTTTTTTCATGAAGCATTTCGTTATCTTCTCTTCCTTGCCTACTTTCTGAAAAATTTAAATCTTTATTTTTGATTGTCTCAAGATTTTTTTTCTTTTTCAAAAAATTTTGCAAAACAATTTCAGAATTTGATCTATTCATAAGAGTATAATATTCTTTGTCATCCATAAAATTATCTTATTTCATAATCTTTTGTTGAAGCTGCTTCAATTGTTGCAATATTAAGCGGATTAAATTTCTTATTTCTTGCAGAAATTGCTTCGTCTAAGGCATATTCAAAAGGTTTTACTCCAGAAATCATTCCGGGAACAGCTTTTGAAAGACAACCAAGAACAACCATATTTGCACCGCGAGGATTTTTACATTCTTCAGCAATTTCGTTACAAGGTAAAGCAAGTTTTCTAATATCATTTCTTGTTGGTTCAATATCAATTAAAGATGAATTATAAATCAACAATCCTCCAGATTTTAAAGTTTTTTCAAATTTCACCATTGAAGGTTTATTTAAAGCAACTACAACATCAGGATTTTCTATTACTGGAGAAGCAATTTCCTCATCACTTACAATTACAGAACAATTTGCTGTTCCACCACGCATTGCTGCCCCATAAGAAGGAATATGAGAAACAAATTTTCCATCTGTCATACCAGCTAAAGCTAAAATTTTTCCAGCAAGAATAACGCCTTGCCCACCAAAACCTGCAAAAATAATTTCTGTTGTCATTTTTTTTCCTCTCTTTGCATGTCATGCTGAACTTGATTCAGCATCCCATTAAAGATTCCGAAACAAGTTCGGAATGACACATAATTTTTAGTAATTTTTTTATTTTATTGGAGTTACAATTCCAGCTGTTGGACGAGCCGCTTCTGGAGAAATTCCATTAGGAACATCACGAAAAACTCCAAGTGGATAATAAGGTTCCATTTGATTTTTTACCCAATCAGCAGCAACAACAGGATTTACGCCCCAGTTTGTAGGACACATAGAAAGAATTTCAACAAAACTATAACCTTTATTTTCTTTTTGATAAGTTATTGCTTTTTTTATTGCTGCTTTTGTTTTATTTATATGTTGAACATCGTAAACAGCACAACGTTCAATATATTTTGGTTCAACTAATGTATTTAAAAGTTCACAAGCTCGAATTGGATAACCAACTTCTTCAGCTTTTCTTCCATAAGGAGTAGTTTTTGTAACTTGACCAACAAGAGAAGTTGGAGCCATTTGTCCGCCGGTCATTCCATAAATTGCATTATTTATAAAAATGACACAAATATTTTCGCCACGATTAGCAGCGTGAATAGTTTCGGCAGTTCCAATTGCTAAAAGATCTCCATCTCCTTGATAAGAAATTACAAGTTTGTCAGGATGAACTCTTTTCATTCCGGTTGCAACAGCAGGTGCTCGACCATGAGCAGCTTCGCAAGTATCAACATTAATATAATTGTAAGCATAAACTGCACAACCAACTGGAGCAACTAGAAGAACTTCACTTTGAATATTCATCTCATCAATAATTTGACAAATTAATTTATGTACAATTCCATGACCACAACCAGCACAATAATGCATTGGTACATCTTTCATAGATTTTGGAAATTCATATTTTTTAGACATAATTTTTCACCTTCTCTACAATTGCATCTACTTTTGGAAGAACTCCACCTGGTTCTCCATAAAAATCAACATCTTTTGGATTGTGTCCAGAATAAAGTTTTATATCTTGAACCATTTGTCCCATTGACATTTCTACAGTGAGAATTTTTTTTGCATTTTTGCAAGCTTTTTCAAGTTGATTTTCCGGGAAAGGCCAAAGTGTAATTGGACGAAATAAACCTGTTTTTATTCCCATTCCACGAAGTTTTTTTACAGCAGCTTTACAAATTCTCGCAGAAGTTCCATAAGCACAAAGAATAAAATCAGCATCATCACATTCATAAAGTTCACATGCAGATTCTGTATCGTGAATTTTTTGATAACGTTCAAAAAGATGTTTTATATGTTCGTTTAATTCTCCATCTGGACCGGAACATTTTAAAGAATAGATTTTATTCTGTTCACGATTATCAGTTTTTCCTGTTAATGCCCAAGATTTTTCAGGAAGTTTTTCTGTAAACTCAGGAAGAATACATGGTTCTGACATTTGTCCCAAATACCCATCACCTAAAATAAGACATAAAATTCGATATTTATCAGCAAGTTCAAATGCTTTTACAGTCCAATCTGCAAGTTCTTGAACAGTTCCCGGAGCAATTACAATTGTGTGATAATCGCCATTACCGCCACCACGTGTTGCTTGAAAATAATCACCTTGTGCACCAGAAATATTTCCAAGGCCTGGTCCACCGCGCATCATATTTACAACAACCGCCGGAAGTTCTGAACCAGAAATATAAGAAAAACCTTCTTGTTTCAAAGAAATTCCAGGAGATGATGATGATGTCATACATCTAGCACCTGCTGAACTAGCTCCTAAAACCATATTTATGGCAGCTAATTCACTTTCTGCTTGTAAAAAAGTTCCTCCAACTTCAGGAAGTCTTTTTGCCATATAAGCAGGAATTTCATTTTGTGGAGTAATTGGATACGCAAAATAATAACGACATCCAGCACGAATTGCCGCTTCTCCAATCGCTTCGTTACCTTTCATTAAAACTTTATCTGCCATTTTAGTCCTCTACTTCAATTTCAATAACACAATCAGGACACATAGTTGCACAAAAACAACAACCAATACAACTAGATTCTTCTATACAAATAGGATAATTTACACCTTGACTATTTGTATCTTTCGACATTTCAAGAATGTTTTTTGGACAACTGCGAATACATAATCCACAGCCTTTACATCGCTCTACATTAATTAAAGGTTTACCTTTTGCCAATTTGTACACCTCATAAAAAAATTAATCTTTAATATATTAAAGATGATATATTAATTATAAATAACCTAAGTTTTTATTACAATATAATTTTTAAAAAAAATTAAATATTTTTAAAGTTTTTAAATATTTTTAAAGTTTTTTTTAATGAGGTATTTTAATTCATAATTCTTATTGCACAATTGCATAAAAGGAAGATTTGAATCACCTTGTTCTTCAATTCTTTTATTTCACACAGTAATGAAATGCTCATAGATTGCTTGTGTTTCTTATTACACATTCCCTAATTCTTATTTCATCTTTATAATAATCTTATGAAAAAAATTAATCTAAATGGAAAATGGCACTTAAAATTAGATGCTCAAAAAATTGGTATAGAAAAAAAATATTTTGAAAATTGTCAATTCGATAATTTTATCACGCTTCCAGGAACTATTTCTGAACAAAAAAAATCTCCACAAACAGATGAAAAAGCAACTGGATTTTTAACTGACCCTTATAAATTTGAAGGATGGGCTTGGTTTCAAAAATCAATAAAAATCAACAATAAAAATAAATCTGAAAATAATCTTTTTAGACTCACATTAGAACGAACTCGATATTCAACTTTATGGATAAATGGAAAAAAAATTGGAACAAAAAATACACTTTCTGGTCGTCATGTTTATGATTTTTCGCTTTCCAAACAAGAATTAGAAAAATCCATCAAAATTACAATTATGATTTCTAATGTTGATTATATTGTTCCAGGCGGACATCTGACTTCTCAAGATACACAAACAAATTGGAATGGAATAACTGGTGAAATATCTCTTGAACAACTAGATGAATTTCGACTTGAAAAAACAATTATAAACGCAAAACAAAATGAACTTTTTATAAAAACAAATCTTATTGGAAATAAAGAAATTTCAGCATTTGTAAAACTAAAAAACATTTTTACAAAAAAAATTATTTTAAAACCTGGTGAAAATAATTTTAGTTTCAAAATTGACGATGTCAAACTTTGGTCGGACACAAATCCTAATCTTTATAAATTAGAATTAATACTTCAAACAGGAAAAATTTACAATTATACAATTGGTTTTAAAACTTTTGAAGTTGAAAAAACTTTTATTTACAACAACAAAAAGAAAGTTTTTCTAAGAGGAAAACATGACGGAATGATTTTTCCGCTAACTGGTTATGCTCCTTGTGATAAAAAATCTTGGCTAAAAGTTATGAAAAAAGCAAAAGAATACGGAATTAATCATTATAGATTTCACACTTGCTGCCCGCCAGAAGCTGCTTTTGAAGCTGCAGATGAACTTGGAATTTTTATGGCTCCAGAACTTCCTTTTTGGGGAACAATTTCTGCACCAAATGAAGAAGGATATAACAAAGAACAACAAGATTATTTAATAAAAGAAGGATTTGAAATTTTAGATAATTTTAGAAATCACACAAGTTTTGTTATGATGAGTATGGGAAATGAACTTTGGGGTTCAGAAAATCGTCTTGATGAAATTATGAAAGCATATCACGATTATGATTCTACAAAACTTTACAGCGGAGGTTCAAATAATTTTCAATTTTGGCCAAGAACAACAGAACATGAAGATTATTTTGTTGGAGTAAGATTTGGTCAAAATGAATTAATCAGAGGAAGTTATGCTCAATGTGATGCTCCGCTCGGATTTATTCAAACTGAAAAACCAAATACAAATCACAATTATGATATGTTCTTTAAAAATTCTACAGAACAAAATGAAATTTCTGGAGAAAAAGAAATTGAAATTCAATTTGGAACAGGCGTAAAAAAAGTAAAAACAGAAGCTAGCCAAAATCATTTTTTACCTGAAAAACCTTGTATTTCGCACGAAGTTGGTCAATATTGCATGTATCCAAATTTTCAAGAAAATAGATTTTTTACTGGAGTTTTGAAACCTTATAATTTTGAAGAATTTGAAAATCGTCTTGAAAAAGCAGGAATGAAAACTCTTTCAAAACGTTTTTTTAAAGATTCAGCAAATCTTGCGGTACAATGTTACAAAAATGAAATAGAAGCAGCATTTAGAAGCAATAATCTTTCCGGTTTCCAACTTTTGGATATTCAAGATTTTACAGGTCAAGGAACAGCTGTTGTTGGCGTTTTAAACGCATTTATGAAATCAAAAGGAATTATTACGGGAAAAAAATGGCGAAATTTTTGTAATGACAAAGTTCTTCTTGCAAGTTTTGAAAAATATATTTGGAAAGAAAATGAAACTTTTCAAGCAAAAATCTTTTTTCATAATTTTTCTGATGATGATTTTCTTGGAAAAAATGTTGAAGTTTGTTTGATAGATTCTAACAAAAGAAAAAAACTCATTTACAAAAAAGTATTTAAAATCAATTCTGCAGAACGTGGAAATGAATTTTTAGGAGAATTTAATTTTAAATTTTGTGATATAAAACAACCAGAAAATTTAAAACTTTGTTTAAAATTTAAAACAAATAAAAAAATTATTACAAATTCGTATTCAATTGATGTTTATCCGGAATTAAATTCTGAAATTTTAAAAATATTAAATGATTTTTCTTCCAAGGAAACTGTAGAATATAAAAATATAATTTTAACAAAAAGTCTTGAAACTGCAAAATCTTCAAAAAATAAAAAAATCATTTATTTCCCAACAGATTTTCAAAATCAAGAAACAATTCCCGGCACTTATTGTACAGATTTTTGGTGTTATCCAATGTTTCGTTCAATTAGTGAAAGCATGAAAAAGCCTGTTCCAATTGGAACTTTAGGATTAACTACAAAATCAAAATCACCAATTATTAAAAACTTTTCTAAAACAAGTTTTACAACTCCAAAATGGTACAATCTTATCAGTCATTCAACTTGCGTAAACTTAACAAAAACCGATATTTTACCAGAAATCCAAATGATTGATAATTTTGAACGAAATTGGAAATTAGGCTTACTTTATAAAAAAGATGAAATTCTCGTCTGCAATTTTAGAATTTGGGAAATTGCAAACGAACCTGAAGTTCATGCTTTTTTTAAGGTTTTAGTAAATCTTGTATAAAATTTACGCACCAATCCAGTTTGCAGCAGTTTGATCTGCAAGCTGGAGTAAAATCACCAATGGATTTTGTAAAAAATTAGAATAATTATATTTTTCACTATCTGATAAATCAGAAAATCCCATGTGACGACTCACCGCTTCTAAAACAAGACGATTTTTTATCATACTTGGAAAAATTTCTAACATCATCAAAACGGATTCATTTCCATGTCCTAAATTTCTATTGTCACTTTTTGATTTATAAAAAGGTTGTTTTACCCAATTTCCTGTAATATCTTTTGTATTACGATATTCGATTCCATAAAATCCTGTTTTACAAAAATCATGACAAAGTGCAGATAAAAAAATATCTTTTGCTGTAATTTTATATTTTTGAGCTCCTGATGTTTCAAAAAAATTTTCAAGAATAGGTTTTGCAAAAACTAAACACTGTTTTACAACAATAAGAGAATGTAAACTTAATCCACATTTAAAATTTCCATGAAATCTTGTTGAAGCAGGAGCCGTCCAAAAATCAGTTTTATTCATAAAATCAATTAACGCCGCAGATTCTGTAGAATCTTTTACAATGTAATTTATCATTTCAAGAATACATGGTTTGATTGCTTCTACAACAAAAGAACCATTTGCTTGCATTGGTGAAAATTCATTATAAATATCTAAAAGTTCATAACAATCTGTAAATAAAATATTTTTTTCTTCCTCTGTCATTTTTACACCTCTTATTCTAAAATTGTAATTTCAACACGTCTATTTTTTGCTCGTCCTTCTGAAGTTTCATTATCTGCAATAGGATTTTTTCCTCCATAACCTTTGCATATAATTTTTTCAGAATTAATTCCAACTTTTATAAGTGCATTCGCTATTGAATGAGCTCTTTGTAAAGATAATTCATATTCTCCAATTTCTTCACCAATTCTTGCAGTATGACCTTCAATAAGAAAACGAGTTTTTTCTGGCATTTGTTTTAGTAAATCTGCAATTTTTTCAATACGTTCTTTTTCTGATTGCAAAAGAATTGGTGAATTTGGTTCAAATTGTAAATTTTTTATAGAAAGTCTAGTTCCCAAAGAAGTTTTTTCATAGTCAATATTATTTTCGTTTTTTAAAGAAATAAAAGTATCTTCAAATTTTTTTGCATTTACACTTGGAGGATATTCTGTAAACATCGAAATTGTACCTTTAAAAGTAACTTCTTTTCCATTTTTATAAAAAAAAGTTTCATTTACATTATTACTTATTAAAAGTGCATTTCCTGTAATTTTACTAACATAGATTTTTGCTTGATTTGTTCCTGTCGCTTTTAAAAGTTCTTTATCACCATCATAATCAAAAAATCCAGAACCAATGACATTTCCATATCTAGTAGCCCAATCTGCTTTTAATTCAAAACATTCTTCATTATTAAAATATTTATCTCCAATATAAGTATATTTTACAAGGATTGGAATTTTTGTAAAAATACCTTTTTCTAAAGGATCAACAGCACGTTCACCACTTGCTTGCCAAGAATCACCAATTTTTATTTCTTCACTAATATATGATGGAAAATTTCTAAACGAAGGAAATCCGTTATCTTCAATCATAGAAAAATCTCCATTAGGAGAAATTTGAAAAACTGAATCTACACAATCATTTATTTCTGGAAGAATTTTCTGAGAATTTTTATTTGTCTTTTGTAAAACAAAAAAATTTCCAGTATAAATATAGTTTCCATTTTCAATTTTTGGAGATATAAAAGATGAAACTTCCCGACTCATTAAACCTGAATAACGACCATTATCATATCGACGTAAATCCGTTTTTTCTGTAAAAATATAATTTTTTTGTCCTGAATATAAAATTTTTTTTGAAGATGAAGATTGAGGGAAAATCGAAAAATTAGCAAAAATGCACAGTATAAAAATAAAAATTCTCTTCACATTTTTAGTTTATCACAAAACTTTATCTTTTTCTTCTGTTTTTTATAAAAATTCCAAATATAAAAAATGTATGTTATAATAAAAAATATAAATTTTGGAGAAAAAAATGAAAAAAACATTATTATCAACTTTACTAATTTTTGTTTCATTACTTGCAATTTCTTGTAACAAAGAAAAAAAATCTACAGCGACGAACGACAATGGTATAAAACTTGACCTTTCTACCTGGCAAACTGTTGATGATTTTGCTGTAAAATATGATGAAAAAACAGAATCTTTAACAATCAACGGTGGTGAATATTTTCAATTACCTTTGCCAACAGAATTAAATGATGGAGAAGTTATAAAAGTTCATTTAAAAGGTCAAAATAACGGTTCAAGTGGATTTAGAAGTTGGATAGTTGATGAAATTCAAACAACAAATTCAGATATTTATATGGACGCAACATTTGAAAATTTACCAAAAGGTGATTTTGATTTAACATACACTCTTACAGCATTTGCTCCAAGTTCATATCTTTTTATAAAAGGACCACAATGGGGAACAATGCTTGAAAAACTTACATTTACTTATATAAGCGTTGAATATTTGCAGTAAAATTAGAAAATATCACACAGATTTGAAAAATCGAATCTGTGTGACAATTCTTTTATAATTCTTACAGAATTTATTTTGTAGATTTTCGTTCTTTTTTTATGTTTGAAATTGCAAAATTTATATTTTTTTCAGTTTCCATCCCAGCTTCAATGTTTATATCCCAATATAAAGTAGAAACAAAAGTCATAGCGACAGAAATTAAACTTTTTTCGTCTAAAGTTGGTCTTTTAAAAATTAGAGGTGCAAAATAATATCCACAATTTTCGTTAGGTTCAAAAGCAAACGAAATGCCATTTTCAGTGTCAGAAAGACGGACAATATCAACATTCATTAATTTATTTTTTTTATAAAATTCTTTTGTAGATTTTTTTGAATCAACAATTCTTACAAAATCAGAATCAGCAACCTCAATACCAAAATATTTTTCGTTATCAATATTATAATTTGTATTTGAAAAATTTGATTCAACTGCAAACTTTGCCTTTAAAGGTTTATTACTTTCATTTTTTATAATGTATTGAACATTCATTCCATTCGGATTTACTGTATATTTTTTCCGTAGATAAATTTTTTGTTTTTGCGGTCCAAAAAAAGCACGTGCGTCAAGTTGAACTTCATTATGATGGCGAGAAAACTTTAATTCAGAATATCTAACTCGAGAAAAGATTCCATCACCACAAGGAAGTTCATTTATATAATTTTCAAACTGATTTTGCGTAAAAAGATGATCAACAAAAATTCCACGATTATAATCATCATCTACGCCATCAAAATCTCTAATTCTTTTTAAATTATCAGCATAATTTCCCGTATTTTTTAAAACTTCAAGTTCATTTATAGAACCACCAAAAAGCGAAATGTAAGCAAAATAATTTTCCATTCTACAAACATATTCATTAAATCCATCATAATTGTAATCAAAATTCAAAACTGATGATTTAAAATTATCTTCGCGAAGAATTTTTTCTGCTTCCATTAAATATTTATAACATTTTTGTCTAAATTTAGAATTAGAAAATGTATTAAAATCCAACGAACCTAAAATTCCTACTCCATTTTGTGCTTGCCACAATTTTTCTCGAGCGGATTTTTTTCGCATTTTATCGCCTTTGTATTGATTTATCATCATTTGGAGATAAAGTATTCGATTATATAAATTGTTACTATTTGGGTAAACTGACAAAAAATTTTGAATTGACTTTCCAAAAATTTGTGTTGAATTTATTTTTTTATATGGATTTTCTGACCAAAAAGCAACTTTTTTATTAATTCCGCATTTTATAAAACAAGGAACTTTTATTTCGTGTGATTTTTTAAATTCTAACGGATTTATTAATTTTAATTTACAATTTGGATTTTTTTCTAAATATGTAGAAAATTTTTCAAACCATTTATTTTCTAAAAGCGAAGAAATTTCTTTATGTGAAAAAGAAATATTTATAATTCTATCCGGAGAAGATTGGAAATAATCATCTTTTTTGTCTATTTTTTCTGCATTTTTTATAATATTTTGAACAAAATCTTCAATTTCTGTATCTTTATTTGGTGTAAGACTTGAATATGTTGGAAAAATTTCTATAGATTTTCCAAAATCTGACATAATAAGTGGAAGATATTTTAATTTATTTTCCGGAATCAATGATGAATCTAAAAGCACATATTCAATTCCACAAGTTGCAAAAGAACTTACCAAAGAAGAGTCCCAAGAATCTGCAAATAAAGTGGCCCCTCGCGGTCTTTTTTGAAAACTTTGACGGATTTCGCTAGAAAGCATATCAATTTGACCTGTTCTGTCTACAGGAAAAAGCAACGGCAAAATAGGATTATAAAAACCGCCTCCTAAAATTTCAATTTGGTTTCTTTCTAGCATAGATTTACAAATGCTTATAAGTTCATTGCGACGTTTTTTAAAATAAGAAATTTCTGAACCATAAAAAGAAAAACTGAATTTAAAATTTGGATGAGAGAATAGAAATTTTATTAATGGGGCATAAATCGTTTTGTAATCTTTATCGATTAAATCAAAAGAGTCTATTCCATTAGAAAAAGATTTTAAATTGAAACTTACGTATACAAATTCCATTCTTCATATACGGCTGCACCACCAATAAGCCGAATCCTTTTTTATAAAATCTTTTCCCCAAAAGATTTCAGATTTATCTTTAAAAACTTCAGTTTTTAAAGCTTCTCTTTATTAAAACTTTATTTTTTATGCTTTTTTATTATTCTATACCAATATGCCCATATTTTAAAGTGTTTTGAATCATTCCATTCAACTTTTTGTTCTTTTTTCTTTTCTGAACAAGATGTTAATTCATCTTTTGAATCATCAAAATTACAAAGAACATAAGATGTTGTATTTTTAGGAACCATTTTTATTATATTTTGAGGACAAACTTCTGCACATTTTGAACAACCAATACAAAGTTTTGTAATAACTGCAGTTTTGTTTTTTATTTCGATTGCATTTTGAGGACAAACTTTTGCACAGTCTCCAAGTCCAATGCATGCATATTTACAATCAAAATTTGAACCATAAACTTTTTTTACCATAAAACAAGTATGCATTTCGTTTAAGTTAATTGGTTCTAATGAAAATTTTTTATTGCAAGAACACAAAATAAGTGCTCGATTTTGAGTTTTTGTAACTTTTTGCATATCATTTAATGAATCGATGTAAGATTTTTCTTCGTTCGAAATTAAAATATTATTAACATCATAACCTTGTTTTTTTAGAGACGGAAGCAAAACATAAAACAAAAAAGTTAAAACTGCAGAAATTACAATAACTATAAAAACAAATAAAATTATAGGTAAAATCACAAAATAACTCCTTTGTTCAACCAAGAAACATCAAAAGCGGAAATCGCCAAAAGTAAAAGAGCAATGAATAAAAAGAAGAGACTGTAATATTTAAGATTGATTTTTTGTCCATTTTCTGAGATTTTCTTTTGAAACGCTGTAACAAATGGAAATAAAATCAAAAAGGACAAATAGCAACTCACACAAATTACAATCACATCAACTAAAGATGAGCTTTCTGAAATCGACAATAAAACTATTAAATAAGAAACAATAAATTCAGACGTTCTTATTCTGGTTGCAATTCTTACTGTAATTTCAAATAAAACATTTAAACATACAAAAATTAAAAAACTTACAATTGGATAAAGTTCAACTAATTTTAATGGAACTAAAATAAATTTTATAACTTCCCAAGTAAGTATGGCTGTTACAAAAATTGATAAAATCATCTTTGTAAAAAAAGTAAAATTTGCTTTTGCATTATGCCTAAAATCAGCAACTTTATTTACGCCAATTCCATAAACTAAAACTGCAGAACAAAAAACTGTATAAAAAGCAAAAGTATCAAAATATATCATTCTTCGCCCTCTGCATTTTCTAAAATTTTTATTTTATGAGTTATAACTGTGTAAAGAAATAAAATTAAACCATCTAAAATTAAAACACCTGGAATTGAAGCAAAAAACGAAAAAATTCCAAGCGTTTGAGGATTAAAAATTATTCTTTCGTAAATTGAATGGTTAGAACCAAAAAAAGTAAAAGTTCCAAAACCTGCAATATCACGGAATAAAAATAACAATAAACCTAAACCGCAAAAAATCGCAATTCTAGGAAGAGTATATTCAAGTCGTTCTTTAATGGATTCTTCTTGTTTTGAGAATAAAAAATTTATAGTAAAAAGAGAAATTGGTGGAAGATAAAAAATGTATCCGAGCGTTAATGCAAGTTCTGTTTGTAAGATAATAAAAATATTTCTGTATAAAATTGAAATTGCAATCATAGAAATTATTAAAATTGGCGTTTTTAAGTTTTGAAGTTCTAATTTATCTACTAATGCGTTTATAAAAATGCCTACAAGATTTAAAATAAAAATTTCAAGACAAAGTACAATTCCATAGACAAATCGTCCCGGAGTTGGAATAAAGAGTGCTAGATAAGGAATAATATATAAATACGTTCTTTTATTTTTCATAATTTTAATTTTTTCCATCTAAATCTAAAATGTAGGGAATTCGTTTTTCCCAATATAAAAATCGTTTTGAATATTTATTCATTATAAGATTTTCAAAAATTCTTCCATGCAAAGAAGAAAATCCTATAAATTCAACATTTTTATTTTCGTTCATTTTAAAAACAGTCGCAATCGGTCCGTAAAAAGTTGCAACTCTTAAAATTATAACAGAAACTTTTTCATTAGTTTGAGAATCTTTTGCATAAAAAGCAGCGGCATTTGTTGCAAAAGAATTTTTTATTTCAATATTTTCGCCAACTAGAATATTTTTATTTTCAGTTTCGTCTAAAACTTTTTCTATGCTAGTTTTTAAATTTTTCTGCCAAGATTTTCTTGAAAGAATTATGGGATAAATTAAAATCCCAAAAATAATTACCAAAAAAGCAGAAAAAAATCCAAATTTTTTAAAATAATTTTTATAAGAATCTTCCATTTTATTTTGCCTTTACTAATTTTGGTGTTTTTACAAGTTTTTTTAAAAGAATTGAATTTTTATGTTCTTCTATAGCTCTAATTAAAATATTTATAACATTCATTGCCAAAATGGTGTAAGCCATGCCTATTGGAGAAGTTCCGCATCCTACAATCAAAAAATATAAAGTTCCGGAAATTAATCCAAAAATGATTTTTCCAGCAATTGAAAATGGAGTTGTTCCATAACTTTGAATCATAAAAATTGAACCAAAAAGAGTGCCACTAGAAAGTATTGCTAAAAGAACATCACCTTGATTAAAAGGACCTCCATTTATAAACGGAACAAAAAGTCTTACAAACAAAGCATAAACTATTAAAAAAATAGAAGGAATAATTCCAGAAAAAGCTCTATCAGAAAAAATAAAAATTGAAGAAATAATTGTAATAAGATTAAATCGAAATGCCGGAATTACAGATTGATTATCACATAAAATAGAAATAAAACCTTCTGGTACAGTTGTATGAAAAACGGAAAAAACTTTTGAATTCAAAAACGAAACAATCACTCTATCAAAATTATAAATTGGAAAAACTCCGTCTTGAATAAGATAAACTGAAGGATTTTTTACAGAAAGTAAATCTGATGTAACTAAAAATTGAGGAAAATATGACTTTCCAATAAACCAAGCTATTACAATAGCAACTGCACATGGATTAAACCATGAAGTAAGATTTTCAAAAATAATGCATTTAGAAATAAAAAGTGTAAAAAATGAAATTATAAAAACAATAAAAAGTGGATATGAAGAAGGCAAAAACAGACCAACTAAAATTCCTTGTATTATAAGGCACATAATATTGTAAAGTGGTTCTTTAAAAATAAAATAATTTAGCAAAGCCACACAAAGAGCACCAAAAACAGAAAATCCGACAACTTTTAATGAATCAAAACTTTTTGTTAAAACTAACATTAAAATTTGAATGCAAAGCAATATTAAAACTCTTATTGAAACAACTGTAATTGAAGGTTGAGAATAAAAAAAAGGTCTTAATGTCGTTTTTTGTCTAGAAAGTTTGTTTGTAAGATTCATTTAGTTTTCCTTTTTATAAAAAGAATTTTCTTTTATTGCAGAAATAGTTTGAGAAAGTGGCAACCTTGAAGGACAAACTGAATTGCAAGAACCACAATCAATACATTCGTAAGAAGATTGTTTTAAGTTTTCAGAAAGTTCTCTAAAATTTATAGTTTTATTATAAATTATATCCGGTGATAATTTTGAAGGACAAACAAAGCGACAATTTCCACAATTTATACAAGAATAAATTTGTTCATCTGCAAAAGATTTTTTACTCAGAAATAAAACAGATTTTACATATTTTGTAATTGGAACATCCAAACTAGAAACTGAAGTTCCACATAAAGAACCATTTATAATAATCAACGCAGGTTCTTTTAAAAATCCACCTAATTGATTTACAACATCTTTTAATGAAGTTCCAATTTTTACATTTAAAAGACAAGAAACATAAAGACAATTTCCAGAGAAATGAATTGGACGACTTAAAGATGGAGTTTCTAAGCTGATTGCTTTATACACTTCGTACATTGTAGAAGAATCTGCAAAAATATCATTTTTTGAAATAGAAATTTTTTTTGTTTTTCGTAGAGATTTATTAAAAGCATAACAAATATCTTTTTCAGTTCCGCTAGGATATTTTTTACTATTGATTTCTAAAAAACTTATATTTGAAAAGTTTTTTTCTTTAGCTAAAAAATCTTTTTTATCTTTTAGATTTTTATCTATTGCAAATACAATTTGTTCTCCTTCCATTGCTTTTAATGCAATTTGAGAACCTTCTAAAATCTGTTCAAAATAGAATTTAGAAATTAAAGAATCTGTTACGCAAGTAGGATCTTCATCAAAAAGTCTTACAATCAAAATTTTTGAATCTCTATTTTTTTTAAGTTGAACTCCAAAATTTCTAGGTTCATTTATTTTAAAAGTATTTACAACTCCTCGTTCTATTAATTTTGAAGAAATTGATGATGAAAGAGTAGAATTCCAATTTGACTTTTTTATTTTTTTTCCAAGATACGAAAAACTGCCCTTTAACTGAATTCTTATTGCAAATTCATGTTTTCCATTTGGAGAGATGCAAGGCACAATATCTAAAACTTTGCCTGGAATTGGGGAATGAATATAAGACTCCGTATTTTTTATTCCATTTGTTTTTGCAATAACTTGACCTTCTAAAACTTCATCACCAGAAATAACAAGACTTTTGCAAGAAGAAGAATAATCATCTTGGCAAAGAGGAACAGTTACAATGTGAGGTAAAAATGCATTTTGCGTAAATTTATATTCTTGAAGAGAGCGAACCACAGGATAACTAATCATCATTTTACACCTTTTCTTATAATACTAAAAATATAAACAAATAGTAATACACAAAGGCTGATAAACATCACAATTATTCCAAAAAATCCTATGTGATAAGATGAAGTTGAAGAATATCCAAATTTTGCATTTGAATCTTGTTTTTTTAAAACTTTTTCGATTGCATTAAAACCTAACAAATCAATTTCATCTAAAGTTTGAGTTTTAAAACTGTCGTTAAATGATTTTATTTGCATAGTTTCAACAATTTTTCCATCATCATTTTCTTCATAATGCGGATATTGATAAAATTTTTCGTTTTGAGAATTTTCATCATTTAAAGATTTGTACGGATAAGAAGAAACTTTCCAAGCAAAATCATAATAATCTTCTAAAGATACTAATTCAGAATTTGATGCATTTGCCGATGGAAGAAAAATCTTTGTAAATTTTGAAGATGTAAATGAAGATGAAGAAAAAACTGCAATCACAATTAAAACAAAAATCACACTTATACAACTTATTAAACTTTGTTTTTGTTTTCCGCCATAAACAGAACATCTTTTTGCGGTTCTGATTTTTAGTGGAACAAAAGATTTTTTTCTTTTTAAAAAATATTCGAGTGAATTTACAAAATATAAAGAACAAACACATCCTAAAAATGAAATTAAAAACATAAATCCAATTTTTATTGAAGAAGAAAATGCACCTAAAACTGAAAAAAATAAAAGAAGCAGAACTAAAGAATTTCTAAAAAATCTAGACAAAAAGCCTTCTCTTAGCCAAATGTTTGATAAAAAAAACAAGCAAAGAAAAATCAAACAAACAGAAACTGCTGCTGAATAAAAAGGATTGCATAAAATAAAAAAGAAAGGGACAACTGCTCCTGCAAAAAAAACATTTTTTTTCTTTGAAAATATAAAAAGTGCTAAAAATAACAAAAAAACTACAAGTGGAACAATCCCCGGATAATTTGCAGAATTATCAACTCCACATTTTATTCCGTTTTTTAAAAGAATTTTTATACAATCATTTAAATTATTTTTAAAATTCGTAGGGATATAGTAAAGTTTATAATTTCCAGATTTATCGAAAAAAAATAGTTGCCTTTTTGAAAGATATGAATAATCTTGAGAAGATGCATTTAATCGAAGCATTGAAATTTCTGGAGAATAAGCAGAAAATTTTAGAGGAATATATTGTGTTGAAAGTTCATAATGTTCTGTGATTTTGCTTTCTGTAAAAGAATTTAACACAACAGATTCTTGCGTTTGTGATGAGACGTACAAAATATTAAAACCTTTCCATAATTTTCCGCTTGGAATTGTTTTAAAAGCAAATAAAACAAAAAGAGATAAAATCAAAATAAATAAAGCGACAAATTTTAAATATCTTTTCATTTTATAAGACCAAAACCCAAACTTACAAAAAATCCTAAAAGACAGCCGAACATTACTTCCATAGGTTTATGTCCATTTACTTCTTTGATTGGCTTATACGGTTTAAGTTCTCCTTTTTCTGTAAGTTCATTTGTAATTTCATTTACTCTTTTTATTGTGATTCCGCTAGAACGTCGAACGCCAAAAGCATCACGAATTGTTACAGCAAGAAAAACTAAAGAAACAAAAAAAATATCTGAATTTAAACCATTTCTAATTCCAACTGTCGTTGCTAATGCTGTTGTTAAAGCTGAATGACTAGAAGGCATTCCGCCGGTTTTTACAAGCATAAACTCTAAAAGTTGTTTAAAAGATTTTATTCTTCCATAGCAAAGATTTATTGCCGTTTTTATAAATTGAGCTCCAAACCAACTGCAAAAACAAGCAAGAAAAATTGGATTTTGAAAAAATAATTTTATTTGTATCGAAATTGGTAGTAATTGATATTCCATTTTTACAAAGAAATATTTTACCACCACAGATTAAAAACTTCAATTATTTAATAACACCTATGTAATTTATAGGATTTTTTTTACAATAATTAACAAAAAATGCATCTTTATTGTAAGAAAAACTACTTTGTAGCAAGTTGTAAATAATAATAGCGATAAATTAAAATTAAGTTTATAATAAAATTTATGAATGCTATTGATGTTTTACAAGATTGGCTTGATGATTATTTAAATTTTGAAAGAAATCCTCAAAAAAATATTTTTTGGTTAGATACAATAGATTATCTATGCAAAAGATTTAATAATCCGCAAGATTGTGCACCTTGTATTCATGTTGCTGGTTCTAAAGGAAAAGGTTCTGTTTGCAAGATGATTGCTTGTATTTTAGAAGAAGCGGGTTTTAAGGTTGGACTTTACTCTTCTCCACACATTTCGGATTTTAGAGAAAGAATTTCTACAGCATCATCATTTTTTTCAGAAGATATTTATGAGTCGGCAGTAAAAGAACTTATAACAACTGTTGATTCTATAATTCCGGAAGATTTGCCTGCTGAGCGACCGATAACTTGGTTTGAACTTGTTACATTGTATGCATTTTTAGTTTTTAGAAAAGCAAAAACTGATTGGAATGTTTTTGAAGTCGGTCTTGGCGGTAGATTAGATTCTACAAATATTATTCGTCCAAAAATTTGTTGTATAACACCAATAGAACTTGAACACACAGAATTTCTTGGTGATACGGTAGAAAAAATTGCTGCTGAAAAAGCTGGAATCATTAAAAATGGAACGCCTGTAATTGTTTCAAAACAAAATTATGAAAGTGCAAAAATTGTAATTCGTGAAAAAGCCATAACTCGTCACGCTCCATATTTTTTTGTTGATGATTTAGTAAAAAACTTTTCATACAATTTTGATGAAAAAAATCACCGAATGAACGTGCATTTTGAAAGTGAAATTTTTAATCGCCCAATAGAAACTTCAATGCAATTATTAGGAAGTCTTCAGTTAGAAAATGCCGCTCAAGCAGCAATCGCAGTTAGAAAAGTTTTACCAAACTTGAGTGAAGAAATCATTGAAAGAGGATTAGCTAAAGCAAAACTTCCAGGAAGATTTGAAATTTTACAAAAAGTTCCTCATTATGAAGAAATTCCCGATTTAATTTTAGATGGAGCACACACTTTAAATAGTATTCGTTTAACTCTTGATACATTAAATAAAATATATGGAACAAAAAAAGCAAATCTTCTTTTTGCTTGTGCTGCGGATAAAGATATAATTGATATTTCTCAACTTTTTAAAAATCGTTTTGAACATATTTTTATAACAAAACCTGGTTCTGTAAAAAAATCAGATATAAATGCCGAGGAAAATGCATTCAAAGATGCAGAATTAAATTTTACGGCAAATCCAGATTATGTTTTTATGATAAAAAAAGCACTAGAAGACTCTCAAAAAAATGGATGTATTTTACTTGTCACAGGAAGTTTTTATTTAGTTTCGGAAGTTTGCAAAATCATAAAAAATATTAAATAATCACGCGTTCTACACGTTTTGAAATTGATGTAAGAACTTCATAAGATATTGTATTTCCAATTTTTGCTAAATCATCTGCGGTACATAACGCTCCACTTTCTTTTGGTCCAAAAATCAAAACTTTATCCCACAATTTTACATCTTTATTATTGTTTCCGATATCAACCATACATTGATCCATACAAATCCGTCCACGAACAGGATATTTTTTTCCATTGATGGTAACTTCAAGTCCTGGAGAATATCTTCTCAAAAGTCCATCAGCATATCCAATTGGTAAAATTGCAATATCAGTATCTTCAGGACAAGTATAAGTTCTTCCATAAGAAATAGTTTTACCTTTTGAAAAATGTCTTATTGCAACAATTTGAGTTTCCAAAGCCATAATTGGTTTTATATCAAAATCTTTATGTATAGAAGTTAAATATTCTTTTGTAATTTCATCTGGATAATATCCATAAGTTATGATTCCGGGGCGAACCATATCAAAATGCATATTTGTATTATTTAAAAGACCCGCACTTGCTCCACAAGAACATATTCCAGGATTTATTCCTTCCCTTTTTACATTTTCTATAGCAATTTTAAACTGATTATATTGTTCATTTGTAAATTCTTGTGAGTGAGAAGATAAAGAATCACTGACACAAAAATGCGTAATCATTCCACCAAGTTTTAAATGATTTGTATTATTAATCAATTTTGCTTCAAAACCAGATTCATTTGGATAACATCCAATTCTTCCCATACCAGTATCAACAGCTAAAAAAACTTCAAATTTTTTATTTTCTTTAAAAAAATCATCAGCATATTTTGAAAGTTCTAAAATATATTCTTTTGAAAAAATTAAAGGCGTAATATTATATTCAAATAAATCTGTAAATTCTTCTGGAACACATAAACTTAACAAAAGTAAATTTTGTTTAATTCCAGATTTTCTCAATTCTATTGCTTCATCCACAGTTGCAACCGCAAAATAATCAATACCGCCAACTTCTTCTGCAATTTTTGCCGTTAAGATTGCATTATGACCGTAAGCATCCGCTTTTATTGCAATGCAAATTTTAGTTTTTGGTTCAACATATTTTCTTATTTGTGTGATATTGTATTTTAAATTATCTTTATAAATAATTGCTTTTGTACATCTGCTCATTTTTCCCACCAAAAAATAACTGATAAAAAACAATTTTATGCTTATAAGAGAAATTTCGCAAGTAGTTGACAGTAGTTGAACTTTTTTATTTTTGAATTCTTAATTTGTATCAGAGTAATTTTTACAACAGTTTTTCTTTTGGATAAAGTTTTGCTTGCGTTGTGAACATTTTCTTTATAAACACCATCTTTTAATTTCATAAGTTCATCGTGATTTCCATATTCCGTAATTTTATTTTCATTAAAACTGCAATTTATCATAAAATTTACAAGAAGAAAGCCTATGAGAAATGTAAAGCATTTATTCAAGTAGTTGTAAAAATACGTTTTTCACAATAAAATATTATGCTATGAAAAAAAATATTTTTAAAAATGTATTTATTTTCTTTGTGAGTAGTTTGTTTTTTTCTTGCTCATCTACTCCAAAAAATCAAGCAGATTCAAAAAATATTGAAAATCCTACAACCGAAAGTCAAATCGAAGAATTAAATGATGAAAAAAATCTTCTTTCTTCTGCCGAAAGTAATTTTCTTTTTATTACAGAAAATATGAAAATTTTGGTAGAAAATGCACCAAAAGAAACTTCTGTAAATAAAAGTTTTTCTTCGGCATTCGTGTTTAAGATTTTAGATTCAAACGAAAATCCTATTTCTAATTTTTCTGTAAAAATAAATTATCCTTTAAAAAGTGACGAAAGAGTTGATGTTTTTTCTAAAACTGATGAAGATGGCATTTTTTCGTTTGAACTTCCAACTCCGCTTTTTGGCTTAGATGATATGATTTTATTTTCGCCTTATATCGATTCTCAAAATGAACAAATAAAATCTGTAATCAAAAAAAATACAATTAGCGTGCCTTATAAAGTTAGAAATAATTTTGGAAAAACAGGAGTTTTACTTTTTGTTTGGGACTTTAACGAAAAAAATAAACCAGTAAATAATTCTTATGATTTACTCGCCAGTTTACGAACACAAGAAATCACAATGTCAGGAAACGCTCCGGTAAATGAAGTTTCATATTACAACGAATCACTATCAAAAATTTATAAAGATAATTATGAGATTGTTGGCAATGCTTATGAATATTTAATTGTTGGCTCTGTAAAATTTACAAACCCTGTTGAACAAAACGAGACTGAATATCTTTGTTCTTTAATTTCTGATATAAATATAATTAAAATGCAAACCGGAGAAGTAGTTTTTCAAAATACATTTACAAATGAAGCTTTAGGTAAAAATTGGACAAAATGTGTTACAAAATGCAAACAAGAATTAGCTGATAAGATTGTAAATTCAATTCTTTACAGCGATAAATTTTAATTTAAGGAAATATTTATGATTTACAAAGACACAAGAGATGGAAATGTAAAAGTTGATTTTAAAACTGCGGTTATGAATGGAATGAATTCTGCAACTGGCGGATTATATATTCCAACAAGTTTTCCAAAATTGAGTAAAGATTTTTTAAATAAAAATCCAGCTCCAAGTTTTAGAGACATTGCGTTTACTATGGCAAAACCTTATGTTGAAGGTGAAATTCCAGATGATGATTTAAATGCAATCATTCAAGATGCGTATCCTTTTAATCCAAAATTAGTTCCTTTAGATAATATTTCTTACATTTTGGAACTCTTTCACGGACCAACTTGTGCTTTTAAGGATTTTGGAGCTCGTTTTATGGCTAGAATAATGTCATATTTTAATCGTAATGAAAACACTCCTCTTCATATCCTTGTAGCAACTTCCGGTGATACTGGTTCAGCTGTTGGAAGTGCTTTTCACGGAGTTCCAGGACTTGATGTTACAATTTTATATCCAGATGGAAAAATTTCTCCTTTGCAAGAAAAACAACTTTCTACATTTACAGGAAATGTTCGTGCATTAAAAGTAAAAGGCACTTTTGATGATTGTCAAAAACTTGTAAAAACAGCGTTTACAGATAATTCTCTTCGCCAAAAACTTAGACTTTCATCTGCAAATTCAATCAATATTGCTCGCCTACTCCCTCAAAGTTTTTATTATATGTATGCTGCTCTAGTTGTAAACGAAAGAGCTGCTATGGATAATAAGATTCATAGTCCGTCTATTATTATGGTTGTTCCTTCTGGCAACTTTGGCAATCTTACTTCCGGATTGATTGCTCGCGAAATGGGAGCTCCGATTGCAGGTTTTGTTGCTGCAACAAACACAAACAGAACAATTCCGGATTGGATTACAACTGGAGATTATAATCCTCGTCCATCAGTAGAAACTTATGCAAATGCAATGGATGTTGGTGCTCCAAGCAATTATGAAAGAATAAAAGCAATGTATTCCTTAGAAGAAGTTAGAAAACTTTTTGGTTCTTATTGGCTAGATAATGATGGCATTATAAAAGCAATTCAAGAATGTAATCAAAAAACTGGATATATTATTGACCCTCACGGAGCAATAGGATTTAAAGCTTGGGAAGATATAAAAAATGGAGCAATGCGTGATTTGGTAAATGGAGTTAAAAATGATTTTAACAAACCTGGTTTAACTCCAAATATTTCTTCTTGGTCAAATAGCGTTCTTGATAAAAAAGCTGTTGGTGTGATTTTGGAAACAGCATCGCCTGCAAAATTCGGGGCAACAGTTACAGATGCTATTGGTCGCGAACCGCCAATGCCTTCTCGCTTAGAAGAAGTTTTACGTCTCCCAGACAGAGCAATTTCTATGGAAAATGATTATAATCAATTTAAAGATTGGTTACTTACAAATTTACAAAAATAAAAATATTAAAAAAAAATTAATACAAAAAAAATGCATCTTAAAAGTTTTTATCACTTTTTAAGATGCATTTTTTTTTCAAAATTAATCTGATAACTATTTCAATGCTTCAAAAACTATATCCGCAAGGAAAATTGCAGCCAAAATCCAAGTAACAACAGGAATTTCTTTTGCTTTTTTTCCAGCAATTTTTGCAATTACGTAAGAAATAATTCCCCACATAATTCCTTTTGAAATTGAATATGCAAATGGCATAACCATAATTGTAATGAAAGATGGAATTCCTTCTGTTGGATCTTCAAAATCAATTTTTACAACAGATTTCATCATCAAATATCCTACAAAGATAAGTGCTGGAGCTGTTGCTGCAGCCGGAATCAAGAAAAATAAAGGACTTAAGAAAAGTGAAAGTAAAAATAGAATTGCAGTTGTAACAGATGCTAAACCTGTTCTTGCACCTGCAGCAACTCCCGAAGAAGATTCTACAAATGAAGTTACAGTTGAAGTTCCAAGACATGCTCCTGCGACAGTTCCTACTGCATCGGCTGTTAAAGCTCCTTTTACATTTTTAATATTTCCCTCTTCATCTTTTAAGTTTCCTTGTTCAGCAACTCCAAGTAAAGTTCCGATTGTGTCAAAAATATCAGTAAATAAAAATGTAAAGAAGATTACAAAAAATTGACCTAAAACAGCAACAGAAAATCGTCCTGTAACAGAATCAATCAGAATTCCTTTAAAATCAAATTCAAAAAAGTAAGGTTTTGAAGGTAAAGAAAAAGGTTTCCAATTTTCAGGAATAGTTGTAACTCCAAATGGAATTCCAATAATCGTAGTGATTGCAATGCCAATTAAAATTGCACCGGGAACTTTCAAAATGTACAAAACAATCGTAATAATCAAACCTAAAACTGCAACAATAGCAGCTTTATTTGCCATATTAAAATTTACAAATCCTATTAAAGTTCCTGTTTCTGTAGAAACAATTCCTGCATTTGCCAAACCAATAATTGCAATAAAAAGTCCAATTCCAACCGCAACCGCTTTTTTCAAATTTTCTGGAATTGATTTTATAATTGCTTCACGAACTCCACAAAGTGACAAAACAATAAATAAAACACCTTCAAGTAAAACTGCTGTTAAAGCAAGTTGCCAAGTGCAACCCATTCCTAAAACTACTGTGTAAGTAAAAAATGCATTTAGTCCAAGACCAGGAGCCAAAGCAACAGGAAGATTTGCTAAAAATGCCATCACTAAAGTTGCAATCGCAGCAGAAATTGCAGTTGCTGTAAATACAGACCCCCAATTCATTCCAGATGCAGAAAGAATATTTGGATTTACAGCCAAAATGTAAGCCATTGCAAGAAAAGTGGTTACACCACCGATAATTTCTTTTCCAACGGTAGAACCTCTTTCCTTGATTTTAAAAAGTTTTTCCATAATTTTAAGTTCCTCCTTTTTTTTTATGGATAAATCTAGAAAAAAAATTATATCATGATTTTTTAATAAAAAATAGAAATAAAATGAAAATTTGTGTTGTGTACATAAATTTAAGAAATAGAAAATATGAATGAGGAATTTGAAAAGGCATTCTTGTGTTTGAACACACTTAAACTTTGAAAATGCATTTATAAGGGGCTTAGAATCATTTTTAACAAGGGACAGAGCCCTAAATACTTTCTTATCAAAAATGCGTTTACAATCAAATAAAGAATTTTAAAAATAAAATCTTGTATAGGTATAATTCATTTTTTAATCTTTAAAAAAAATAAAAAAAAATCATTTTTTTTTATTTTTTTTATTGACAAGATTTTCTAAAAATTATATTATAAATCATCTTTTGCGGATGTCATATAACGGCTCATTATCTCAGCCTTCCAAGCTGATGACGAGGGTTCGACT
>CAZIQK010000028.1:0-32746 GCA_964541735.1 uncultured Treponema sp. | reverse complement strand
AAGAAGAGAGGATTCCTTTTGCCTTTACAAAATGCATTGTTCAAACCTTTTTATTGTAAATTTAAAAATTTTAATAAAAATTAATTTTATATTAAGTCACATTAAAAAACAAATTTATCACTAGAGTAACATAGAGGTTTCTTTTCTTTCGGAAAATAAAAGTTGGTATTGTAATGATTGTATTACAGATATGTATAAGATTTATAAAAAAGATAACATAATCAATATTTGTAGCAAGAATAAAAAATTCTTGAAAAAGTTTAGATACTAACAGTGTACACGTTATGGAAATGTAAGACTATCTCGAAAATTGATAAAAAATAGTACATACTAATATAATTTTTAGAGTAGAAAAAACAAAAATAACCTTTTATATTTGAGATATAAAAAGTCCTATTTGCATTTTGATGCAGAGTGGACTTTTTTTATAAGGATTTGCGTATGAAAAAAATTTTAAAATCAATTTTCGAGTTCGTTTTAATAAGCAGTTTATTTTTTGCTTGTACAATAAGCCCAAATAAGAATACTGATTCTCCAGATAATGACAACAGTTCTTCTACTTCAGAAGAAGGTTCTTCGTTATCCAATGATATAAGCGACTTTATTGCAACTACAAGTGGAACTTCTGTGGATTTTGTAAAAAATATGGGTATGGGTTGGAACTTAGGCAACACACTTGACGCAACGAATAACAACACCACGAGCAACCAAGGTCTTGATTCCGAAACATATTGGGGCCAGCCATATACAACTCAAAAAATGATAAAAGCGGTTAGAGCTGCAGGCTTCAAAACAATCCGCATTCCTGTGAGTTGGCACAATCATATTTTGAGCAAGTCCGACACAACGTACACAATTGATTCTGAGTGGATGTCGAGAGTGAAAACCATTGTTGATTGGGCCATTAATGAAGGTATGTGTGTTATTATAAACGTACACCACGACAATATGGCAGCTTCTGTAATAAGCGGAAACAAAAGTTACGGCTATGCACTTTCAACAGACTTAAACGTACAGAAAACCTCAAAGGCTTTCTTGAGTTCAGTGTGGACTCAGATTGCTACAACTTTCGCTTCTTATGATGAAAAACTTGTATTTGAAGTTCTAAACGAACCCCGCGATGTTGGCGGAGAAGTCTGGGGCAATGAGTGGTGGTGCAACACAGCAGCTGCCTACACGTGCTTAACCGATTATGAGCAAACGTGCATTGACGCAATCCGTGCAGTAAGTGGAAACGAGAGTCGCTACATCATGGTACCAGGCTACGCAGCAAGCGGCTCCGACAAAACTGAACTCAAATGCTACACAATGCCTACCGACAGTACACCAAACAAGCTTATTCTTTCCGCACACGCATATTCTCCTTACGCATTCGCCATGTATGATGGCACTAATCACACAAGTTTTACTTCAAAAAATGCTTCAGAACTTACAACAATGTTCAACTACTTAAAGGAAAACTATACAGATAAAGGAATAGGAGTTGTGATGGGCGAGACTTCAGCCACTAACAAGGGCAATCTTTCCGCACGCGAGAGTTGGGCAACCGACTACTACACAAAAGCAACCGCGGCAGGAATTCCGGTTGTACTTTGGGACAACGGTGATTACAAAGCAAACCCAACAGATGGTGAGAAGCACGGCTACTTTAACCGCACTGAACTTTCTTGGTACTTTCCAACAATAATTAATGCAATGAGCAAAGCTGTTTACAACAAAAGTATAACAGTTAAAAATTCTTCAGTATCTGATTCCGATACAAGTACGGACACAACGACGGAAATTATACCTTCAGGAACAGAATTTCTTTCTGTTGCACTCGACGGAACTAAATGGGGCGTAAATAAACAAATCAGAGCCATCCCCAATGCAAAAGAAAACTCTACAATCACATTTACAACTACAAAGGCTTCAAGTTCAACACCAGACGGAATAAATATTATTCAGATTTTTGATATTTCAAGCGGAACCAATTGGGCAGACTTTGCTATTTCCGGCACGGTGACAGGAGGAACTGTTAGTGGCAAACAAATTACAACAAATTCTTCCAACGGCACAGTTATATGGACGCTTTCTTCTTCTGATGCTTCCACAATCGCCTCTTCCGGTTTTATAGTTCAACCTTACGGAATAAAAATTACATCTATTGTGTTTGAATAATTTGATAAAACAAATTCTTCAACAAAAAAGGCATACTCAAAAACGAGTATGCCTTTTTATTAGTAAAAATCTAACTAAAATAATTTAAATTCAAGACCAATTCCACCATAAAGAGAACGTCTTGTGTATTCTACAGTTGGATATGTTGCTCCTGTATCATAACCAGAGATTTCAATAGCTCGTTCGTCTTTTTTGAAATCCATTATATAGCGAACTGATGTAACCAATCCTAAATGTTTTGTAAAGTAGAATTTCAAATCAGCTCCGGCTACTAAACCAATTTTAAATGATTCTTTTGTTGCTGATTTTAACTCGCTAAGATCTGTAAGAGTTATTCCGAAGTTTGGACCAGCTCCAAAACCAAGTGTAAATCGCCACAAATCAAGATTCAACCAAACCATTAAAGGAATGTCTAACTGCAAAGTTGAATATTTTTCTGTTTTTGCATCTCCGGTTGCAAAAGTGATACTACTGTTTATAATATTTGCTTCTCCTTGAACTCCAAGCCCTCCAAGTAAAGCAAAATTTGCATAAACATTTCCACCAAAATCAAAAGCAGAATCTTTAGATAAACTTGTTATTGTTCCTGTGAGAGTATCATCAGAAGCAAGATTTGTTCCTAAAACTGCTTTTCCACCAAGCGAAAAATCAAGTGCAAATGTAGAACTTATCAAAGTTACAGCGGCTATAGCCAACGCAATAATTTTTTTCATTTTTTTTCTCCTGTGAAAAATTTTAAAATCATAAAAAGTCTGCAACGCAAACTAATTCACTTTTATAAATTGTGATAAAATCATACTCGATAAAAAAAATCTTGTGAATACAAATTATATAAGAAAAATATAAGAATTCTCTTATAAAAACATAACTGTATTGCTTGCAGTAACACAGTCATTCTCGTACCGGTCATTGAGGCTCTCAAAATGACCTTAACTCTATATATAATTGTTTCGAGAACCTCAACAATCGTGCTTCATTCTTTTTGGACATCCCCATGACATAAAAATTACATCTTGAAATAACAATCTAAAGGGAAATGTTCTAAAATTTATATGCATTTGTATGTAAATTGTAATTGATTTGAAGGACAATATGGTTACATTAAGTATTAGAATGAATGATGAAACAAAGGCAGATTTTGAAAGATTTTGTAAAAATGTTGGACTTACAGTTTCGGCAGCTGTGAATATGTTTGCAAAAGCAACCGTCCGCGAGCATAAAATTCCGTTTGAAGTTACCGACGAAGACCCATTCTGGAGCGAAGAAAATCAAAACTTTCTTAGGAAAAATATTGCAGATATGAAAAAAGGCGTAAATGTTTCAAAACATGAACTCAGCGAGGGTGCATTTTCCCGACGCGAAAACCGCTTTCCAATCAATCCACCAAAAACAAAAAAATATTATTACCGCAAAAGCACTGAAATAGAAAACCTCCGAAAGAACAATTTCCGGAATTTATGACAAAGCGTATAAATAAGATTTTGCGAATCTTGAAAAGTAACTGAGCTTAAACTTGCAAGATTTATGTTTTTATTTATAAATAATTCCGTTTTCGTTAGAGGAACTTAAAATTGTAAAAGTTGTGTCTCCATAAATTTCTGATAGTTCTGTAAAAACTTGTTGTAAAATTAAAGTTTCATCATTACTTTGTTTTATTTGTACATTTTGAACAGCAATGAATCCTAAAATTGTAATTTCTGTATCATAAAATCCTGATGGAATAATATTTCTTACGTATACAGTTGTATCCGTAGAAAAAGGCATTAAACAAGAGCCTTCAGAACATTCTATTGCAATATAAGGTATTGTTTCAAACTTTGCTGTTATTTCTGAGTCTGCAGAACTTGTAAATTCTAGTGCAGATGAAAGACTAAGAGTTTCTTTTGTTTTATCGTAAGTAAGTGTTACAGTATCGTAAGTTAAATCATAATCTAAACCATAAGTGGAATTTTCATTTGTTATAGCAATTTTATCTGACCATTTTGTAAAAGTAACATTATCATCTGATGTGTAATAGCGAAGTTTATAGCAATAAGAACGAGCATTGTTTGTATAAGAGTCTGTAAAAGTGTAAGCATCTTCTGAATAATTTTGAGGATAGATAATTCCAATTGGAATGCCTAATTCTGTATTTGAAGGAGACTCATTACTTGCATTAAATCTATAAATTGTTATATATTTTGTTTCCGAATTAATTTTTGAAATTGAAATATTTATATTTCCGGCTTCGTTGTATTCTACATTTGGAGCATTTCTATAATTACCATCTGTAATTGTTAAATCACAACTTATAAAAGAAAAAATAAAAAGTGCTGAAATTAAAAACAAACTAGTAGAAATTTTTTTCATAAAAAACCTCATTTTAATATCGGCAGAAAATATAATTTTTATGAGATTTTTTTCGAGTGTTGTGTTGCTTGAGATTTTTTATTTAAAAATTTTTACGCAACCAAAAGGTGTATCAGAATAATTTAAAAAATTTTTTATTAATGAATCTGCAAATTTAGAAATTGTGTTTAATCTAAAATTTCCATTTTTTGTTTTTACAAGAGGATTTATATATCTTTGTTTGACCTTTAAATTTACGCAAAAATATTCAGTTGGCGAAAGTGCTTTTTGTGTATGTTCAATTTTTGTCATATTTTTAAAAGTCTCAAAAAGTGATTTTAAATATTCAGATTTTTTTGTATTTTCTAGTTTTTCTAAAATCTGTTTTTCGGAAAGCGTCATAAAATCTTGTTCGCAAAGAATTTTTTCTTGTTCCGCAAGATTCATAATTGTTCCCATAAGTTGTAAAGTTAATTTGTCTTCATTCATTTGGAGAATGTGTCCAGTCATACAAAATTTTTCGCAATAAAGTTCTGCAATTTCCAAAGAATTAAAACCTAATTCTTGAGTTTGATTTTCATTTTGGAGGACGGAAATATCATTATAAGTTTTAGAAATTTCTTCTAAAGTCCAACTTCCTTCTAAAACCATACCTGAAGGATACATATATTCAAGTCTGTCTGCACTAAGACAAGGAATTTCGTTATCAGCGATTGGATAAATATGATAATCTTGAATTTCTTCCACCGTTAAAGAATCTTGTTTTAATAACGCTAAAAGTTCTTGAGAATTTTTTATAATTGAAATATTTGTTTCTTCGGTTGAAGTTTGAGTTAAAGCATCACCTTTTCTAAAATCTGAAACATGTGAAAATACCGGAGTTGAAACATCATGCAAAAGTCCTGCAACAGTTTGTGCTTTGTCGTGTGTAAAATGCCAAATAATCAAAGCAACTCCAATGCTATGGTCTAATCTTGAATAATAAAATCGATTTTTAAAAAGTTTTGTCCAATCTGAACCGCATAAAAGTCCAATTCCAGAAAGTCTTTTTAGCAAAGGCAGATTTAAATATTTTTTCAAAAATTCAGGAAAATTCGGTTCAAGAATTTTGTGATAAGATTCTATATCATATTTTTTTTGAGGATTTGAATTTATAATTTGTTCAAAAGTAAACGTATCGTAAAAATTATTCATTTATTTTTTTAAATTAACATCAAGTTCGTTGAAAGGTTTTTTAATATTAATATCAAGTTGATTGTAAGGAACATCAATTCCTGCATCATCAAAAACTTTTTTTACAGCGATGTATAAATCGTTTTTTGTTTGGATAAAATCTTCTGGTTTAAACCAAACTGCGACTGTTAAATCAATTCCACTATCGCCAAAATTATCAAACCAAACGGCAGGTGCAGGTTCTTTTAAAACTGTAGGGCAAAGTTCCGGAGCCTTAGAAAGAGTTTCCAATGCTTTTCTCATATCGGTATCATAATTTATAGAATATGTAAGAGTAAATCTTTTTTTTGAGTGAAAAGATTTATTTGTCAAATTTGTATTTATAATTGCAGAATTTGGAATACGAACCATTTCATTATCATAAGTGTGAAGTTGAATTGACATAAGATTTATGCTATCAACAATTCCTGTAATTCCATCAACTATTATGGCATCACCAACTTTTAAAGTTCCTTCTGTAAGAATAAAAAGTCCACTAATCATATTACTGATTGAAGTTTGAGCGGCAAATCCAATTGCAATTCCGGCAATTCCAGCAGCTCCCCAAATTGCAGAAAGTTTTATTCCGAATAATCCTAAAACATACATTATAACAAGAACGTAAAAAATGTATTTTATAGCACGAGTTATAATCATTTGTCGATGAGGATTTGTTCTTTCTGCAGGAATTTTTTTTGTTGCCCGAATAAGAAGTTTATAAATTATAAAAAAAATTGCTAAAATTATAATAACACCAATGAGTTTAAAAAGATTTTCCCAAGTACAAAAACTTTTTATCCAATTTACAAAAGTTGATGTTTGTTTAATAATTGCTTCTTCCGCAGAATTTGCAACTTCTACAAATGCATTTGTTTCTTCCATTTTTATTTCCTTAAAAAATATTTTAATTATGTTTACATAAATCTGCAATTAGGCATTTTTCACATTTAGGATTTTTTGCCGTGCAGATATATCTTCCGTGAAGTAAAATCCAATGATGAGCGTTTAGAAGATATTTTTTAGGAATTCTTTCCAAAAGACTTTTTTCAATTTCTAAAGGAGTTTTTCCTTCGGCAAGACCGATTTTTGGACTAATTCGCAAAAGATGAGTATCAACTGGCATAGTTGGTTTCTGAAAAACAACATTTAAAACGACATTTGCAGTTTTTCTTCCAACTCCGGGTAAAATCATTAAATCTTCTATGTTATCTGGAATTTGAGAATTAAATTGATTTATAAGAATTTCTGAAAGTTTTATGATGTTTTTTGCTTTATTTTTATACAATCCAATTGATTTTATGTAAGGAATTAAATTTTCACTTCCTAAAGAAACCATTTGTTCCGGAGTTGTAATTTTTTCAAAAAGAGATTCTGTCGCAATGTTTACACTTTTATCTGTTGCTTGAGCAGATAAAACAACAGCAATTAAAAGTGTATATGGATTTTTATAATTTAATTCTGATTTTGGAAATGGATTTTGTTCTTTCCAACGCGAAAAAACAATTTCCATTTCTTGAGAAGATAAAAGTTCCATAAAATTTTATTTTAAGGCTTCTTTTAATTCTTCAATTTTATCAGTTTTTTCCCAAGGAAAATCTTCTCTACCAAAATGACCATAACTTGCAGTTTTTTGATAGATTGGACGTTTTAAATCTAAAGTTTTGATAATTCCTGCCGGAGTACAATCAAAAACTTTTTTAACGGCATTTTCAATTTTAGAACGTTCAACTTTTTCTGTTCCGAAAGTTTCTACCATAATTGAAACCGGAAATGGAACTCCAATTGCATATGCTAGTTCAACTTCTGCTCTATCTGCTAATTGTGCAGCAACAACATTTTTTGCAATGTAGCGAGCCATATACGCTGCTGAACGATCAACTTTTGAAGGGTCTTTTCCACTAAAAGCACCGCCTCCATGACGACCCATTCCACCGTAAGTATCAACAATGATTTTTCTACCAGTTAAACCAGAATCACCATCCGGTCCACCAGTAACAAATCTTCCTGTTGGATTTATATAATATTTTGTATCAGATTTTAAAAGTCCAGTTGGTTCTAAAACAGGTTTGATAATTTCTTCAATAATTGTTTTTTCAATTTGTTCGTGAGAAATTCCATCATCATGTTGATGAGAAAGAACAACTGTATCAATTCTGATAGGTTTATAACCATCATATTCAACTGTAACTTGAGATTTTGCATCAGGTCTAAGCCATTTGATTTTTCCATTGTGTCGCAATTCGTGAGCTTTTTGTAAAAGTAAATGAGCATAATAAATTGGAGCAGGCATTAATGATGGAGTTTCGTTACAAGCAAATCCAAACATCATTCCTTGGTCTCCCGCCCCTTGCTGACCTTCATATTCATCAAGACCTTTTCCTATAACGCCTTGATTTATATCTGGAGATTGAGCATGAAGCCTATTCATAAAAATACAATTTTTTCCATCAAGCCCAATTTCCGGTGATGTGTAACCAATATCGACAGCAACTTTTCTTGCAATTTTTTCTATGTTGATATTAAATTCTTTTAGATTAATATCATTTTTGAAAAAATTAATTTCTCCGCCAACTAAAAGAAAATCTGTAGAAGAAAAACTTTCACAAGCAACGTGTGCATTTGCGTCTAAAGAAAGACAATAATCAAGAACAGCATCAGAAACTTGATCGCATAATTTATCAGGATGACCTTCGCTTACAGATTCTGATGTAAAAAGATATTTGTTGTTAGATAAGATAGTGCTCATTTTTGAGCCTCCTATTTAGCAAATTTATCGATTCATACGAACCGATTTCGGCTGCAATTTGGATAAATCGCCGCTACGTGATAAAATCATCACGAATATGAATATATTGCAATAAAATTAAAAAAGCAATAATATAGTTGAAACATTATACCTCAAGATTTTTCTAAAAGCAAATTTAAATTTTTTTTTATAGGAAGTTGCCTTATGTCTTTGAAAAAAACTTTTTCAGACGACAAAAAAAAGTGTTTTGTAACATTTTTTGTTTCTCAAAAAGCTGCACAAAATGCAAAAAAAATTAATCTGGCAGGCGATTTTAATTCTTGGAGTAGTACCGACACACCTCTAACACAAAATGAAGATGGTTCTTTTTCTGTAACCGTAGAACTTATTGCAAATCACGAATATCAATTTCGTTACCTTTTAGATGGAATTCGTTGGGAAAATGATTGGGACGCAGATAAATATATTCCTGCTCCGTTTTCTAATGCAGACAATTCTGTCGTAGTTTGTTCTGAAAATTTAAAAAAAATTAAATAAATTTAAAACCGCTTTTTAAGGGCGGTTTTTTTTTATATTGCCATAATAATTGACAAAATTCCGTTAATATTAGATAGTAAAAACGACAAAATTTTTAA
Organism: uncultured Treponema sp.; assembly: GCA_964541735.1. GTDB lineage: Bacteria > Spirochaetota > Spirochaetia > Treponematales > Treponemataceae > Treponema_D. Next base: position 23,665 of record CAZIQK010000028.1, on the reverse strand, counting down.
ATTTGTCAAAATAAGAATCAGAAAAAATACTTTAGAGAGGACTGTATGTCAACAAACGAAAAACGAATTCCTTGGAAATTTTTAGAGGAATTAAAGGGGAAAGAATTTTACGGAGAATGGCCAACTTTTCCTGAACTTTTAAAAATTCAAGTAAAAAGATTTGGAGAGCGTCCATTTTTCACAGATTTTGATGGAATTGGAGGAGCAAAAAGAACTTTTTCTTATGCAGAAGTTTTTACAAAAGTTATTTTAATTGCTCAATTTTTAATTTCCCAAGGCATAAAAAAAGGTGATAAAGTTGCTGTAAGCGGAAAAAATTCTCCAGAATGGGCAATGGTTTATCTTGCAACATTGTATGCAAGCGGAGTTATTATTCCTGTAGATAATGGTTTGCACGAAAACGAAGTCGTGAACATCGTAAAGACTGCAGAACCAAAAATATTTTTTTGTGATGATGATAAATATGATTATTTAAAGAAAGATTTTCCGGAATTAAAAGTTTATTCTTTAAATCCGCAAAAAGATGATTATGTTTTAAAAATTTCTCAAAGTGTAGATGGCAACACAGTAAAATTAAATGAACCTGTAAACGAAAACGATATAGCAGCAATTTTATTTACTTCAGGAACAACCGGAAATCCAAAAGGCGTTATGCTTTCTCACAAAAATCTTATTTGTGATGGTTATATTGCTCAAACAAATCTTTTAATTCTTCCAACAGATGTTTTTTATGCTCTTCTTCCAATTCATCACGCATATACAATGCAAGCCGCTTTTATTTGTCCTCTTGAAGTTGGTGCAGAAATTGTTTTTGGAAAAAGCATGGCAGTTTCAAGACTTATGAAAGAACTAAAAGAAGGGAAAATTTCTGTTATGTTGGGAGTTCCTCTTCTTTACAATAAACTTCTTGCAGGAATTAACAAAGGAATTCGTTCAAAAGGTGCTATTGTTGCCGGCATTATGGGATTTTTGCGTGGACTTTCTTTCTTATTGAAAAAAATAACTGGCAAAAATCTTGGAAAAAGACTTTTCAAAACAGTTCTTACTCAAGCAAATATTTATACTTTAAGAGTTGCAATTTGCGGTGGCGGACCTTTAGCAAAATCTGTGTTTAAGCAATATCAAGCAATGGGAATTGATTTTATTCAAGGTTACGGACTTACAGAAACTTCTCCAATTATTGCATTAAATCCGCTTGAACATTTTAAACTAGAAAGTGTTGGACAAATCTTTTCTCCATATATGGAGGCAAAAATTCTTCCAAGTGATACAATAAGAAATGGGCATCAAATTGGAGAAATTGCAGTAAAAGGTCCAATGATAATGCAAGGCTATTACAAAATGCCTGAAGAAACAAAAAAAATGTTTACAGAAGACGGATTTTTTAAAACTGGCGATTTAGGTTGGATGGATAACGAAAATTACATTATGCTTTGTGGTCGTGCAAAAAATCTTATTGTAACAAATGGCGGAAAGAACGTTTATCCAGAAGAAATAGAAGATTCGTTCCAACTTTATGATGATGTAAAACAAATTACAGTTCAAGGTTATTATAAAAATGGTGATGACACTTCTGAAGAAATAGAAGCTCTTATTTATCCAAGTGATGATTTATTTGCTCGTTTTGGTTTAGAAAGAAAAGAAGATGTTATTCAAGAAGAAATTTCTTCAGAAATTCAAAAAATTGTAAGTAAAGTAAATAAGACGTTACAATCTTATGCACAAATTTCAAAAATCACAATTTTAAAAGAACCTTTAGAAATGACAACTTCTTTGAAAGTAAAACGAAATTATAAAAAATAAAAAGATTGTAGATTTAATTACAATATCCATAATCGAAATTACAAACGTAAACGTCATTGCAAAATACAAAGTGTTGAAGCAATCTTTTTAATATGCAAGATTGCTCAACTAAGACTTGCAATGACGTTTTTTTGTGGCAATTTCAATAAATTCAATCATCACAACTTTCAGAAAATTCAAAAATTAAAACTTTCTTTGTAATATGTTTACGTTTAATACACTTAATTGATAAAACACTCTAATATCTGTAAAATCTAACTAAATTTTAATAAAATTTGTGAGGCAACTATGAAAATTAATACAAATTTTTTGGATTTGGAAGCAAATTATCTTTTTTCTACAGTTGGAAAAAAACAACGAGAATATCAAGCAAATCATCCTAATGCTGATGTAATAAAACTTTCGATTGGTGATGTAACTCGTCCACTTTGTCCTGCAGTAATTGATGCAATGCATAAAGCTGTTGATGAAATGGCTGATGAAAAAAGTTTTCGCGGTTATCCACCAGAACAAGGTTATGATTTTATTTTGGAAAAAATTTTGAAACATGATTATTTAGATCGTGGAATCAAAATGCAAAAAGATGAAATTTTCCTTTCTGATGGTGCAAAATCTGATTGTGGAAATATTGGTGATATTTTTGCGGTTGATAATAAAGTTGCAATTTGTGACCCTGTTTATCCGGTGTATATGGATACAAATATTATGAATGGTAGAAAAAATAATATCATCATTATGCCATGTACAGAAGAAAATGATTTTATGCCAAAAATTCCTTCTGAAAATGAAGAAGTTCCAGATATTATTTATCTTTGTTTTCCTAATAATCCAACAGGAGCGGTTGCAAGTTTTGAACAATTAAAAAAATGGGTTGATTATGCAAATGCTCATCATTCTATTATTTTGTTTGATTCTGCTTATGAAGCATTTGTTACAACATCCGATATTCCAAAATCAATTTATGAAATTGAAGGAGCTCGTTCTTGTGCAATTGAAATGCGTTCTTTTTCTAAAACTGCTGGATTTACCGGTGTTCGTTGTGGTTACACAGTTGTTCCTCACGATTTAATTTTTGATGGAACAGAATTAAATCATTTGTGGAATCGTCGTCAAAGTACAAAATTCAATGGTGTTTCATATATTACACAACGTGCAGCAGAAGCAGTTTATTCTGAAGAAGGTCAAAAACAAATTCAAGAAAATTTAAATTATTATCGCGAAAATGCAAAAGTGATTTTTGATGGACTTACTCAAGCAGGATTTAAATGTTACGGAGGAATTTATTCTCCATATATTTGGCTCAAAGTTCCAGAAGGATATACATCTTGGTCATTTTTTGATGAACTTTTAGATAAATGTAATGTTGTTGGAACTCCGGGAAGTGGATTTGGAAAAGCCGGAGAAGGATTTTTCCGATTAACTGCATTTGGTAACAAAGAAAAAACAGTTGAAGCCGTAGAAAGAATAAAAAAAGTGTACGGAAATAAAAAATAGTTAATTAATTTTTTTAAGTTGTATACAAAGCACGACAAAAACGCCATAGAATATATTTTCTACGGCGTTTTTTATTTTAAATTCTTAATAAAGACGTTATTTCTGCAAGTAGATGATGTTTTTTATTATAACAGACTTTTTATAAAATCAACTGCTTTTGTAGAAGCGGTTATAAAATCGTTACTGTAAAAACCGTGGTTTGCACCATTTATTTTTATAAGATTTGCATTTGGAAAAGAATTAATTGCTCGTTCTGAATAAGAAATTGGAACAATAGAATCTGCTGTTCCATGAATAATTAAAACTTTTTTTGGATAATTTTTTATTACATCATAAATATCAAAAGATTGAGCATCAATATCGTAAATCTTTCCTATTTTTACACCCATTACATAAGAAAAATCTGATGAATTTTGAGGCTTTGGATTTCGTTTTTTACTATCATCTTGTAAAACATAAGCTGGATAAAGAGCAACTAAACCTGCAATTTCTGAAGGATGACTTGCTGCAACATAAGAAGAAACAAATCCACCTTGACTTTCTCCAAATAAAAATATCCGATTTTTATCAATTCCATCATAATTTTGGAAGAAACTTAAAACATCGTCTAAATCTTTTGCTTCGGTAAGAACGGACATTTTTGAAGTATCGTTTCCACTTTTACTGTCTCGTCCACCACCGACAAAATCAAAAACAAATGCAGAAATTCCATTTTTTGCAAAATTCATGGCATATCCTTCTGTATTTTTATAAGAGCAACCAAAACCATGAGAAAGTATTACAAGAGGATTTCCATTTTGTGTTTGGAATTTCTTTTCTTCTGTTTTGAAAAGTCTTCCATAAATATTTTTGTTGTCTTTTTTAATATAAATTTCTTCCATTTGAAACTCCAATTGTGATTTTTTGTCTAAATTTTTTCCATAACAAAAAATCATCATAAAAAATAAGGAAAAAATTGATAAAGAGATTTTTTTACTTAAATACATAAAGTTATTTTAAAATAAAAAATATTTTTCTTTAATGGGTAAAAATCCTTAAATACATTTTTTGTTTTGTAAGATAATTTTTAAACGCACAAGGGATTGCTGCCGCGTGAGCGGTTCGGACAGACAACTTGTTGGCTGGCTGAACGGAAAAATTTGCGTAGCAAATTTTATACCGCAAAAGCCCGGTTTTTTGCGGTAGCAAAAAATGTGCCCAAATTTTCTATGCCTAGTTTCTATTGACAGAATGGATAATCATAAATATAATGTTTCTACAAATAGAAACACGGAGTAAAAATAAATGACACATTCCGATAATGGATTTTTTGATAGTTTTGGCGGACGATATGTTAGTGAAGTTTTGAGTCGTCCACTAGATGAACTTGAAGTTGCATTCAAAAAAGCAATGAACGATAAAAAGTTTTTGGACGAATATCATACGATTCAGCGTGACTACATTGGACGAGAAACTCCGCTTTTGTTTGCAGAAACCGCGACAAAACTTTTAGGCGGAGCAAAAATCTACATAAAATTAGAAGGTCTGGCAAATACAGGTGCACACAAAATAAACAATGCAATCGGTCAGTGCTTGCTTGCAAAATATATGGGAAAACATCGTATCATTGCCGAAACCGGAGCCGGTCAGCATGGACTTGCAACTGCTGCCGCTTGTGCAAAACTTGGGCTTGATTGCACAGTTTACATGGGCGAAGTTGATGTGCGCCGCCAACAGCCAAATGTTGCTTCGATGGAACTTTACGGAGCAAAAGTAAAAGCCGTAACTTCAGGAACTCGTACATTAAAAGATGCTGTAAACGAAGCAATGCACGATTGGGCAGCAAATCCAGATTCAACTCATTATGTTTTGGGTTCTGCGTTAGGTCCTGCTCCATTTCCGGATATTGTTCGCGAATTTCAGTCTGTAATTGGAAAAGAAATTAAAAAACAATGCGAAGAACGTGGAATTGAGCCAACTGCAATAATCGCTTGCTGTGGCGGAGGTTCAAATTCAATCGGTTGTTTTGCACCTTTTATTGACCAAAAAGAACCTAGATTAATCGCTGTAGAAGCCGGCGGAATTGGTACTGGCGTTGGCGAAAATGCTAGCCGAATGACAGGAAACGCAAGCCGCGAAGGAATTCTGCAAGGCTACAAAAGCCGATTCTTGCTAGACGAAGACGGACAAGCGTTGCCTACTCGTTCTATTTCTGCGGGACTTGACTACTGTGGAATTGGACCGCAACTTGCCGCACTTGGAAAATCTGGCAGAGTTGAGTTTACTTCGGCATTAGACAGCGAAGCTTTAGATGCATTAAAGTTCTTTGCCAAAAATGAAGGCGTTTTGTTTGCGATGGAAAGTGCTCACGCCGGGGCAGAGGCAATTAAACTTGCTCCAAAACTTAGCAAAAATGATGTAATAATTGTAAATATGAGCGGTCGCGGAGACAAGGACATTTTTATTACAAGTCCAGTTTTCCGCCCTACCGAATGGAAAGAATTCTTGCAAGCAGAGTTGGAGCGTTTGAATAAAGCACAAGACATTCACGACGCAGACTTAATGAAGAGTCGTTAAAAATACATTCTGAACTTGATTCAGCATCTGTTTATAGATTCCGAATCGAATTCAGAATGACGAAAATTGGAGAATATATGAACAAAATAAATTTAATATCGCACTTAGTCGCAGGTTATCCAACAGATGAACTTGCTTTTACAGCCGCAAAAGCGTTAGTTGCCGGCGGTACAGATATTTTGAAAATACAACTACCATTTAGCGACCCAAGTGCAGACGGTCCTGCAATTCAAACAGCTTGCACAGAAGTTCTTGGACGAAAATACCGAACAAAAGATGGACTTGCGTTCATCGCTCGCCTACACAACGAATTTCCTACAATTCCAATCTTTATAATGAGTTACGGTTCTTTAATCTACACACCAGGTGTAAAAAATTTTTGTAAAAAAGCAGCAGAATCTGGTGTAAAAGGAATGATAATTCCAGATTTGCCGTTCGATTGCGATGAAGGTTTAACTCAAGCGTGCAACGAAAACGGAATGGAAAATATTCCGGTTGCCGCACCAAGCATGAGTGCTGAACGCCTAAAAAAAATGGCAAACTTTGGTTTTAAGCACATTTATGCTACACTCAGAACAAAAATTACTGAGCAAGATACAAAAATTGATGATGAAACAGTCGATTTTATAAGAAAACTCAGCGAAGGTGGAAGTAAAGTTTACGGCGGATTTGGTATTTCTAACGGAAAACAATCCGAAGCAATCGCACCTTACGTAGAAGCCGTAGCTGCTGGAAACGTTTTTGTGCAAATAATCAATGCAAACCAAAACGACAAAGACAAACTTTACGCCGAAGTAAAAGCGAAAGCTCAAGAAATTACTCATATTTAAGATAGGGGTCTGTCCCCTTGTGTAAAATGCATTTTTACTCAAGGGACAGACTTTTTATTTTTTACTTTACGAATTTGTATCCTGCGTCAGAAATCGCTTTTTCAAATTCTGAATCAGAAACATCTTTTGAAAGTTTTACAATAACTTCTGCTTTTTCGTGATTCGCAACTGCACTTTCTACGCCATCAATTTTTTCTAAAGCTTCTTTTACATGACGTTCACAATTTGGACACATCATTCCTTCAACTTTTAATGTTTTTTCTGTAGACATAAATTTGTCCTCCTTATTATTTTTTGTGTTATTGGTGGTTGAGGTTCTCGAAACCACTTGAGTATTATTTCCAACATTGTCAATTTCATAGTCAACTGCCCCACAGTCATTCTCGTACTCGGCTGTTTCATTGTCATTCTCGTGTGGTGGTTGAACAACGTCGAAACCATCAGTGGAGTCTTTATTTGTATTTTTATTGGTGATTTCGACAGGCTCAATCACCGCATCTTTTATATCAGTCACCGGATTTTTTATATCCCAGACCGAATTTTTTATATCAGTCACCACGTTTTTTATATCACACACCGGATTTTTTATATCAGTCACCGCACTTGAGTCATCAAGCACTGCACGTTTTATTTTTTTGTCGTGTTTAGAATTGTTGATTTTGAAAAAATTCAATCTTAATGCATTTGTTACAACACAAAAACTTGAAAGGCTCATTGCTGCTGCCCCAAACATCGGATTCATATCAATTCCAAGCCATTTGTAATAAACGCCTGCCGCAAGAGGAATTAAAATTATATTGTAAAAAAATGCCCAGAACAGATTTTCATGAATATTTTTGACTGTTTTTCTGCTAAGCCGAATTGCCTTTGTAACATCGCACAAAGAATTTTTCATCAAAACAACATCTGCAGCATCAATAGCAACATCAGTTCCTGCTCCAATCGCCATTCCGCTGTCTGCCGCAGTTAACGCTGGAGCATCATTTATTCCATCACCAACCATGCAAACTTTTCCAAACTTTTTATATTTTTGAACAACTTTTTCTTTTCCGTCTGGAAGAACACCTGCAATCACTTTATCAACGCCTGCTTTTTTTGCAATCGCCTGTGCTGTTTTTTCGTTATCGCCGGTGAGCATGATTGTATAAATTCCAAGATTTTTAAGTTCTTGAATTGCTTTTGGACTATCATCTTTTAAAACATCACTGACTGCAATAATTCCGAGCAATTTTCCATCTTCCGCAAAGAAAAGCGGAGTTTTACCTTCGTCACTCAAGGCTTCTGCTTGCCAAGTGGTTTCGATACTTCGACTTTTCTCAGTAACCGCAGGCGCAACCACCGACTCAATATATTTCAAATTGCCACCGTAGATTTTTTTGCCTTCAATATTTGCACTTAATCCATTTCCCGGAACTGCTATAAAATCATTCACTTCCAAAATGGAAATTTGTTCATCTTTTGCTTTTTGTAAAATTGCTTTTGCCAAAGGATGTTCACTTTTTGCTTCCAAACTTGCCGCTTTTTGAATCAAAGTTTTTTCATCAGTTTCAAGAGGAATTATATCTGTAACGACAGGTTCACCTTTTGTAATTGTTCCAGTTTTATCCAAAATCACAATTTGACTTTTTCCAACTTGCTCAAGAGAAGCAGAAGTTTTAAACAAAATTCCATTTTTTGCACCAATTCCGTTTCCAACCATAATTGCAACCGGAGTCGCCAAACCTAAAGCACAAGGACAACTTACAACCAAAACACAAATCGCACGACTTAGCGCAAACGAAAATTCCGCACCAACTAAAAGCCAAACAACAAAAGTGATTATTGCAATACCCATCACAAAAGGAACAAAAACGCCAGAAACTTTATCAGCAATTTTTGCGATTGGAGCTTTTGTAGCCGCCGCATCACTAACCATTTGAATAATTTGCGAAAGAGTCGTATCTTTTCCCACGCGACTTGCTTTGCATTTTATAAAACCAGAAAGATTTATTGTCGCGCTAGAAACTTCATCACCAAGATTTTTATCAACTGGAAGAGATTCGCCTGTTAAAGCAGATTCGTTTATTGCTGTAGTTCCATCAAGAATTACGCCATCAACTGGAATATTTTCTCCGGGACGCACAACAAAAATATCGCCAACACAAACTTCTTCAATCCCAACTTCAAGTTCTTTTCCGTCGCGAATAAGGTTTGCTGTTTTGGGAGAAAGTTTCATCAAACTTTTTAAAGCGTCAGTTGTTTTTCCTTTAGAAATAGATTCCAAAAGTTTCCCAACTGTAATCAGCGTTACAATCATCGCTGCACTTTCAAAATAAAGATTGTGCATAAAGTGCATAACTTTTTCAGAATCGCCGGCAAGAAGTGCATCAGTCATTCCAAAAAGCATAAAAACGCTGTAAATAAAAGAAACTCCGGAGCCGAGTGCAACTAAAGTGTCCATATTTGGAGAAGCGTGAAGCAAACTTTTAAATCCGCTGATAAAAAATTTTTTGTTGATAAGCATAATCACGGCAGCCAAAATCATCTGAACCAAGCCAATCGCAACATGATTTCCGCCGTTTTTCAAAAACCAAGTTGGAAGTGGCCAGCCCCACATTGAGTGCCCCATGCTCACGTACATCAAAACAAGCAAAAATCCAGCCGACCAAAAAAGTCGTTTTACCAAACTTGGAGTTTCTGTATTTTTCAAAATTTCTTCGTTTGCATTTTCATTTGAAGATTTTTTTTCGCTAGTCTTTTCACCAAGGGCTTTCGCCCCATAGCCCGCATTTTTTACCGCTTCGACAATTTCATTTGGATTTGCATTTCCTTCAACGCCCATAGAGTTTGTCAAAAGACTTACAGTACAACTAGAAACTCCCGGAACTTTAGAAACCGCTTTTTCAACACGAGCCACACAAGCCGCACAACTCATTCCACTAACCGCAAATTTTTCCATAAATTGAGCCTCCAAACTGTAATTTGGGCGTTCCCCTTCGCTACGCTTCGGGTCGCTATGTTCGGGGTTCCGCTTATCGCTTCATTGCTACGCAACGCTTCGCGCCCCTACCAGCGCTAACGCAAAAATAAGTTCGTCATTCTGAACAAAGCAAAATCTGTCATTGTCGGGTCAATACACGGGAATGACATTCTTGCATTGCCTAACGCATTTTATTTCATCAGTTTTTGAAGAGTCTTACAAAGTTCATCAATTACTTCTTCATTTCCTGCTTTAATGTCTTCAACAACGCAAGTATGAATATGATTCGATAAAAGTTCTTTGCTAAAAGAATTTAAAGCCGCATTCGCAGCCGAAACTTGAATCAAAATATCCGGACAATAAGCGTTATTTTCCAGCATTTTTTTAATTCCTCGAATTTGTCCTTCAACTCTATTCAAACGATTCATAAGAAGTTTGTATTCTTCTAAATTTCTCTCCTTTTTTCGAATAGAATATTCATAATTTTGATTTTCTTTTTTATCTGTCATACAATTACCCCGTAAAAGTATTTATTTTTTATTACACTAAATGTATACACTCCTTAAGTGTTGTGTCAAGAAAAAATAAAAAAAATCTGATTATAGCATCTATCGACTACCTTATTAAAAATTCATTTTCAAAATACTATCTGCATCGGTAATTTGACTTTTTATTATTTTTTTTTTAATCTATCTAGCAAGAGCGGTTACTTTTATAGAATTGACTCTTTAAAAATAAATCTTTTCTAAAGACTTGATCCAAGGAGGACAGGTACTCGTATGAATCTAACTATTGATGTTGGAAATACTTCCACAACTTGTGGACTTTTTGAAAATGGAAAAAATATTTTTCAATTCAGAAGGGAAACAAACATTCATTCCAGTTCTGATGAACTCGGTATTTTTTTTAGAGATGTTCTTAGAGAAAATGGTTATGATTGGAAAAAAATCACAAACATTGGTTGTTGCAGCGTTGTGCCAGCAATAAATTATTCTCTAAAAAGTGCTTGCTCAAAATATCTTAATATTGAACCGTTATTTGTTCAGGCTGGTATAAAAACTGGTTTAAAAATTAAATATTCAAATCCAAAAGAAATTGGTGCAGATTTAATTGCCGCTGCTATGGGAGCCGTTTGCCTTTATCCTAATCAAAATATGATTATTGTTGATTTAGGAACTGCTACAACTTTGGAACTTATTTCTAAAGAAAATGAATTTATTGGTGGCTCAATTCTTCCCGGAATGAAAATTTCTGTTGATGCTTTGGCAACCGGAACAGCAAAACTGCCATCAGTTGAAATTGCAAAACCTTCTGGACTTTATGGTTCTTCAACTTCAGAAGCAATTCAAATTGGACTTTTTTACGGAACTGCCGGTTCTATAAAAGAAATTTGTTATGTTTATCAAAAACATATTTTTAATGGAGAAAAACCTCTAATTATTGGAACCGGTGGATTTTCTAAGATTTTTGCTGAATACAATCTTTTTGATAAAATTGTTCCAGAATTAGTTTTACTCGGCGTAAATCGAGCAATTGAATTAAATTAAAAGCTTATTCCAGAAAGTTTTGCAAAAAACGACTAAAAAGGAGATTATATGACACAAACAAATAAATCATTATCACGAAATAGAAGATTAGCGTTGGCAGGAGCTTTTAGTGCTCTTATTATTGTTCTTTCAATTACAAATCTGGGTTTTATTTCGTTTAGCCCAGTCATTTCTATCACAATTTTGCAAATTCCAGTAATTCTTGCTGCAACTTTGGGAGGAATTGCGGAAGGTGTTTTTGTTGGAGCGGTGATGGGAATTATGTCTTTGGTAAAAGCGGCAATGAGTCCTAGTGGGATTTTAGATCCTCTCTTTGTAAATCCACTTTGTTCAGTTTTACCAAGAATTCTGTTGGGAGTTGCTGCTTGGTTTTTCTGGAAAATTCTAAATTTTATTCCTAAAATGCCAAAAACTATATCTAGTGCAATCACCGGATTTTTAGCAACTTTTTGTCACACATTGATGGTTTACGGTTGCATTTTTATTTTTAAAGGTTCTGATATGCGCGCCGCTTTAGACCAAATTGGAATGACAGGAGTTGGTTTTTTTGGCGTAGTTGTAGCAGGAATTGTAAGCGAAGTTTTTGAAGCATTAGCATCAACAATAGTTTGTGCAGCAGTTTATGCAGGATTATTTATTGCATCTTCAAGAAAATCAAAGTTATCTAAAATTTCACAAGAAGATGATGATAAAAAATCTGAAGATACGAATTTATAAAGATTTTTACTCTCTGGCGGCAGACTCGTTCTAACCTTATTGAAAAATCTCTCTTTTTTTAATTATCTTTTCATCGAAAGCATTTCGTTTATTTTAAAAGTTTGATAATTTTCATTATCGTAAGGAAAATCCCAAGTACCACCAAAATGAGTTTTCTGTCCGCCGAATCCGGTTTTGAAAATATAAAGTCCCGCCATTGGATTGTTTTTACTGTCGTTTTGCGGGATTCCCATTAAATCATATTTTGTGCAACCTTTTGACCGTGCAAATCTAATCACTTCCCACTGAAGTCCGTAATTCGGCATACATTCTCTTCCTTTGAGTGAACTTGCTGCATACATATAATAAGCATGTTTTGCCGAGATTGCGAGAATAAGTCCGCTCAACATTTTTTTGTTTTTTGTCGCAGTAAAAAGATAAAATTTTGGAGATGGAACACTAGCATCAAGCGGAACTTTTGTTTTTTGCTCAAAACGAGGTTTTTGCTCTTCTGTTTTTTCAGCAAATTCAAAAAGAGTTTTAAAATATTCAAATTCTTCAAAATAAAATCCTTTTCGTTTTGCAGTTTCTTCATAAATTACATGCCATTCTTTTAAATTTTGAAAAAGATTTGGACTTTGTGCATCTGAAATTTCAAAATCAACTTCTTCTTTGTAAGCACGACGGATTGAATTTCTTGTCTGCTGACGCATTGAAGAAAGAATTTTTTCTGGCGAAGGACGCAAATCAATTATCACAGTATCGGGACAAAGATGATTTGATGGAGCTTTTCTTAAATTATGATATTTACTTCCGAAATTCATTACAAGTTCTTGCATTTCAATTCGTTCGCCCGCATTTTTGATTCCGGGTACATTCCACGGCAAATCAAACCGCAAAAAGATAGTTTCGCACGGTAAAAAATCTTTGAGAGCATAAGCCAAATCTTCCAAAAGTGATACTTTTTTTTCTTCCGCCAAAGTTATGGCAGGTGCACGTTGAGCATAAGCATAAGTTGTTCCGCCAAAAGTTTTTCTCATCAAAATTAAAAGTGGAAAAATTATGGTTTTTGAATTTTCGTTTTCTTCATTTTCAACGTTGTAATTTACCCAAAAATAGAGTGATGATATTTCATTTTTATTTTTTTGATTTTGTGATTGGATTTTTTGCTTGAACTCGCCCCAGAATGCAGTCTGAAAAAGTACATCGGTTGAAGAAAAATCCTGCGGGTTGGCTTTTTGAATAGTAACCATAACGAAAGATTACAAATGAAAATTAAAATCCGCAAGATTTACAAGTGTTTGCCGTGCTAGTGTCGTACTTGTCAAATGTTTACCACGCTAGTAGATAAAAAAATTGTACATCCTTACAATTACTCCCAAAAGGAATTATATCTATGTCTATTTGTGATTAAATATATTATGGAAAGAAGAACAAAATTTTTAATTCGTTTAAATAAGTGCATAAAAGTTAAACTACATATCTTTATGCAAATCTCGATAATCTTTTGCACATAGATGGGAAAATAAGTAAGATTTTGTAATTTCGTCTGAGGCACGGCTTTTATACTCCAAGGAATTTTCCAACTTGTATGCATTTTTTTGCAGTGGTTTTGATTTAGACAGAATTCGGATGCTTTCTTCGGCAAGCAAAATTTTATCTTTAATTTTGACAATAATTTGTTTTATCGTTTTTAGAAAAAAATACAAATATTAGCATTTATTCTACAATGTAGTATAATTCTTGTATGAAAATCGTAATCGTAGGAGCTGGATTTACAGGAATTCAACTTGCAAAACTTTTGATAAACGAAAAAAATCAAGTTGCAATTATTGATAATGATGAAAAAACAATTCGCCATGCGTCAAATCAACTTGATTGTACAGTTGTTTGTGCAGATGGAAATAATCTTGAAACTTTAGAATCTGTTGGAATTGCAAAAGCGGATGCTTTAGTTTGTGTTTCTTCAAGTGATGAAGTGAATATGATAACTTGTTCTCTTGTAGATAATGTTTATCCAAATGTTTTAAAAATTGCTCGTGTTCGAAATTACGCATATTACATAAATACTGCCAAAGCAACAAAAAAACATTCAAATGATTTTAGCGGAAAACATCGTCCGTTGTATGGAATTGATTGTATGATTCATCCGGATGTTGAAGCAGCAGATGCAATTGTTCAAGCAGTAGAAAATGGAGCGATTGGAAGCGTTGTAACTTTTGAAAATTCTGCTCTTGAAATTGCAAGAATCACAATAGAAGAAGATAGCATTTTTAATGGAATTTCATTGAAAGAAATTCGTTCTAAAACAGAAATAAAATTTTTAATTGCTTATATCGAACAAAAAGGAGAAACGTCTTTACCTTCCGGAAATACAATTATAAATTCCGGCGATACAGTTGGAATTCTTGCTGAAAAATCTGATATTTCAAAAATTCTTGAACTTTGCGGAAATAGTCAAAAACAACTTAAAAAAGTTTGTTTAATTGGTGCAGGTAGAATTGGAACAATTGTTGCTGATAAACTCATTCCTTCAAATTTAAATGGAATTTCAAAATTTTTATCATCTTTCTCTTCAAAACATTCACAAGATTTTGTGATTATAGAAAATGATGAAGTTTTAGCAAAAGCGGCAGCAGAAAGATTTCCGGATGCTCGTGTTTTGTGTGCAGATGCCAGTGATGAAAATTTTTTGCGTGAAGAAGGAATTACTTCTTCAGATTTGGTAATTTGTACAACTCATAATCATGAATTAAATATGGTTTTATCAGCGTATTTGGAATCTTTAGGAGTTAGACAATCTATTAGTTTGGTTTCCAGTTCTAGTTTTGTAACTGTTGCAGATAAACTTGGTGTTGATGTTGCAATTCCTTTGCGAGATTCTGTTGTCGATTCAATTATGAGTCATCTTCGTGGAAAATCTGTAAAAGAAATTCATACAATCACAAATGGAAAATTAGAAGTTGTTGAATGTGAAATTTCTTCAAATTCAAAAATAAAAGATAAAACTTTAAAAGAAATTTCTAATCCCGGAACATTTCTTGTTTTGATGATAAAAAAAGTTGGCCAAAATGAATATTCAATTGTAGATGGAAATACACAAGTTCGCCAAAATGATAGAATTGTTTTAATTTCGGAAGCGGAAAATTCAAAAAAAGTTTTATCATATTTTGCCGGAGACTAATTTTATATGTTTATATTAACTTTATTAAAAATAGGTTCCATTCTTTTAGCAATTACAAGTCTTCTTTTTGGAATTCCTCTTTCGGTGGCGTTTGTTTGTAAAGAAACTCAAATGTATTTGCCATTTATAATTCCAATGATTTTTTGTTTTATTTTTGCAATAACCATTTTTTTTTCAACAAGAAAAATTCATTTTAGACTTACAACAAGAACAACTTTTTTAACAGTTGCAATTTGTTGGATTTTGATGAGCCTTTTAGGGTCTGTCCCCTTGTATTTTAGTGGTTGTTTTGATTCTTATGTTGATGCATTTTTTGAAAGTGTCAGTGGATTTACTACAACTGGAGCAACTGTTCTTTCAACTGTTGAAAATCTTCCTCGTTCGTTAAATGTGATGCGATGTCTTACTCATTGGATTGGTGGAATGGGAATTGTAACTTTAACTGTAGCATTACTTCCGCTTTTAGGAGTTGGAGGTTTTCAGTTGATAAAAGCAGAATCAACTGGTCCAGAAAAAGGAAAAGTTACTGCAAAAATCACAACTACAGCAAAAATTCTTTGGATAATTTATGCGGGACTTACAGTTTTGCAAGCAATTTTATTAAAAATTGCCGGAATGGATTGGATTGATGCAATTTCACACGCTTTATCAACTTTGGGTTCTGGAGGATTTTCTTCAAAAAATACTTCTATAACTGCGTACAATTCAATTGCCATAGAAGTGATTTGTACTGTGTTTATGTTTTTAGCTGGTGTGAATTTTACAATTTTTTATTATCTTTTTAGTGGAAAAATAAAAGATATTTTTCATAATTCAGAATTAAAAGCGTATATTGGTTTGATTTTATTTTTTGTAATTGCTTTAACTTTTTCTTTAATTTCAGTTTACGGTTCTTTTGGAAAAAGTTTACGATATTCTAGTTTTCAAGTTGCTTCTATTATGAGTACAACAGGATTTGCAAATTGTGATTATATGCTTTGGCCAAGTGTTGCTCAATTTTTTGTATTTTTACTTTTCTTTTTTGGAGGATGTTCTGGTTCAACTGCCGGAGGAATAAAAATTATCAGATGGGTGATTTTATGGAAACAGATAAATAACGAAACAAAAAAAATGTTACATCCTCGCGGAATTTTTACAATTAGATTGGATAATCGTATTGGTAGAAAAGATATTGTTTTTAATGTTGCATCTTTTGTAAGCCTTTATGCAATTTTAGTTTTTGTTACGACTTTTGTAGGATGTCTTTGCAAACTTGATATGTTTTCTGCTTTTTCTGGAGCGTTATCTATGGTTGGCAACTGTGGACCAGCGTTTAATTTGCTTGGACCAAGTTGCAACTATGGATTTTTGCCATCATTCTTAAAACTTTGGTATTGTTTTGCAATGTTGGCAGGGCGTCTTGAATTATATACAATGATAATCTTTTTTATGCCATCATATTGGAAAAAATAATTCTAAAGATTTTCTTTTGCATTTAGTAAATCTTTTTTTGAGAAAAGGCTTGCTTTTGCCGCTGAATCTGCAATGTCATCTAAAGTTAAAGTTTTTCTTTGTAAAGATTCATCTTTTTTCCAAGCACATAAAATTCCTCTACTGGAATTTACAACTCCACCTGCGTTATCAAGTAAAGTTGCTGCAATTCTTGCGGCTCCCCCTTGAGCACCGTATCCAGGAATAAGGAAAAAAGTATTTTTATATTTATCGCGAAGATAACGAGCATCCTTTTCTTGAGTTGCACCAACAACCGCACCAAAAATTCCACAAGTTTGATTAGGATAAAGAGAACTAAAATCATTTCCGATTTTTTCAATTTCATCACCGACGTGTTCTAGTAAAAGTCCACCAGATTTTAATTCTTGATGTTCAATATCTGTCATTCCGGGATTTGATGTACACAAAAGAACAAATGCTGTTTTTCCTTTATCAGCGTATTTTGTAAAAGGAATTAAAGTGTCAAACCCCATATAAGGATTTATAGTGATAATATCTGTTTCAAAATCTCCAGAAAAATGTGCTTTTGCATAAGCGTCAGAAGTTGCACCAATATCACCACGTTTTATATCAGAAATTGCAATTAAACCGGAATTTCTAACCATTTTTAGTGTTTCTGCATACACTTTTAAACCTTCAATTCCCATTGCTTCATAATATGCAATTTGAATTTTAAAACAACTTGCAGATTTATCATTTACAACTCTTTCAATAATTGCTTTATTGTAAGCTAAAACTGCTTGTGCAGGAGAATTGTAATTTTTTAGAATATTTTCAGGAATGTAAGAAGAATCTGTATCTAAACCAACGCATAAAGGACCATTTTGTTCTGATAATTCTTTTAGAATTTGCATATTATGTTTGTTCATAAAATCAGTATAACAAAGTTTGATAAATTTGACAAAATCTTTATCTCTCTTAAACTATATTTTTATAGGAGTTTTATTTTATGAAAAAAAATTTTGTTGTTCTTGTATTTATGATTTCATTAAGATTTTTGTTTGCTCAAGATTTTTTGACATCAGACGATGCATTTTATTTTAGCATTTTTGAGATGAATGAAAATTCTGTTATGTCAGCTTCAAAATTGAACGAACCAATCACCGAAAAAAATAGAATACAACTTTCGGAAGATGGACATTTGGTGGCAGATGGAAAAAGAATCAGAATTTTTGGAACAAATTTGAGTGAATTTCCTAAATCTCATAAAGAAGCAGAATCTTTTGCTCAAATGTTGGCAAATCAAGGTTATAATTGTATTCGTTTTCATCATACGGATGCAACTTGGACAAATTGTTTTTTGAAATATGATGAATATGGAAATTGTTTTTATAGTGAACAAGGTTTAGATGATTTTGATTATTTTTTTGCAGAATTAAAAAAGCGAGGCATTTATTCAAATATAAATCTTTTAACAGGAAGAACAATTTCTTCTAAAGATGGATTTTCTCAAGAAGTTGATACAACTAATAGTTTTAAATCAAATCATTGTTTGGGATTTTGGAATGAACACGCTTTAAATCTTCAAAAAGAGTATGCGTCTTATTTATTAAATCATGTAAACCCGTATACAAAAACTGCTTATAAAGATGATCCTGCGGTTGCAATTGTTGAAATCAATAATGAAAACGGTTTGATTCAAGGATATTTTAACAAAAATTTAGATGATTTTAATGGTGAACTTTGGCAAGAACTGGAAGATAAATGGAATGAATATTTGAATTCACAAAATCTAAATTATGAAAAATTAAATTCTTTATATAATAAAAACGAAGATGTTTCAAAAATTTTAATAAATTCATCATCAAAATGGAATTTGGAACAACATCAAAATGGAAAAGCAAATTTTACAGAAAAAAATGATTCCTATAAAATAAAAGTTCAAAAAAATGGAAAGGAAAATTGGCATATTCAATTTGCAACTTCAAATTTAAACATTCAAAATGGTAAAATTTATACGTTAAAATTTAAAGCAAAAGCATCTGACGAATGTAAAATTAATGTAGGATTTACACAAGCTCATGAACCTTGGAAAAATGCCGGTTTTTTCAAAGATTTGGATTTAACAAAAGAATGGCAAAGTTACGAATTTACAGTAAATAATCTTTTGACAGATGAAAATCTCCGAGTGATTTTTTCTTCAATGGGATTTTTAGAAGGAAAATCAATTTTTATAAAAGATGTTTCTTTAGTGCAAGGTGGAAATCTTAATTTTGTAAAAGAAGGAAATCGTTCTACAAAAAATAAAAAAACAGTTTTGCTTCCGCATTATTCTGAATATCAATTTTTAACTAGAGAATATCAAAATTTGATTTTAAATTTTTTTTGGGAATTGGAAGAAAAATACTGGGTTGGAATGAGAGATTATCTGAAAAAAGAAATTGGTTCTAATGCATTGCTGATGGGAACTGCAATGGGGTGTAGTACAACAGTTTTGCAAAGTTGTTTTGATATTATTGATTCTCACGCTTATTGGAATCATCCTGTCTTCTGTGCTGTGGATTGGGATACAAGTAATTATTATGTTTCTAATAAAGATCTTACAAAAGCCGATTCAAATAATACTTTAACGGGACTTGCAAAATATCGGGTATTTGGAAAACCTTTCTCTTGTTCAGAGTATGACCATCCTTATCCAAATCAATATTCAGCACAAATGTATCCAATGTTAGCATCTTATGCAGCATTTCAAGATTGGGATTGCATTTTTACCTTTTGTTCAGAAATTCCAAAAAATCGAAATACTAAAATTAATGGATTTTTTGACCAAACAAATAATCCTTCAAAATCTTGTGCGGCTCCAATTGCTTCAAGAATTTTTAGAGATTTTTTAGTTAAACCATCAGAGAAATCAGTTTATATAAATCTTGATGAAGAAAAAGAAAGAGCAAATTTAAATAATTTTATTGGTTGGAATATTGGAAATTCAGAAATTTTTGGTTTAAAACCGATTGCAGGATTGAAATATCAAATTGGAATTGCTTTAAATAATCATCTGCCAAAAAACGCTGTTTCTTTTGAAACAATGAATGATGAAATTTTACAAATTCAAAAAGACGTAAAATCTGAAGGAATTGGTCTCTTTAGCGATACAAAAGAAATTTTTTGGGAAGAAAAAAATGGTATTTTTATTGTAAATAATGATGATGTTTCAATTTCAATTTTTGCACCAAATGCGAAAATTTCTAAAATTCCAGAAGAATGGAGAAAAGAAGGAAGAATTTTGCCAATAAAAAATACTTCAGATTTTGCAACTTTTGCTGCTGTTCGTGAAAATTCAAAATATCTGATTTTTGTGTGTAGTTGGAGTGGAAATAAAGGTGAACAACTTTCTGAATATGGAAAAAAATCTTCGTCATTCAAAAAACTAATTTTCAGAGATGAAATTCCACTTACGACAAATTCTTCACATGGTCGTGGACCAATACAAACACTTGGAATTGATTCAAATTTTGAAATTTTCGATGATAAAAGTTATTCACTTTTCAAAATTAATTTAGATGGAAGCAAAGGTGAACTTTTAAAAAGCGGAAACAATTTTTCGCTTACAAAAGAAACTCCAACTTTGTGGTATTTTTTGGAAGAAAATTAAAGCTATCTCTAAAAAATTATAATACGACTTTTTATTGTTTACGCTCATTTTTCTTGCTATAATAAAAATATGGCTTCAAAAAATATTAAAACTATTGGAATTTTAACTTCTGGCGGAGATGCTCCAGGTCTTAACGCAGCAATTCGTTCACTTTGTATTGTTGGAAAAAATAAATACGATATGAAATTCGTAGGCGTTAGAAATGGTTATCGTGGTTTAATTGATGGTGATTGTTTCAAAATGGATAATTTTGATTTTTCAAATTTAGCTAATTTGGGAGGAACAATTCTTGGAACATCACGAGTAAAACCTTTCAAAAATCCTATTGCTGATCCAAAAACCGGACTTTTACCTATAGAGGGTATTTTTCAAACTTTCAAAAACTTTAAATTAGATGCTTTAGTTTGTCTTGGTGGAAACGGAACAAACTCAACAGCATCTTTACTTTATAATGAAGGTTTTAATGTTATAGGACTTCCAAAAACAATTGATAATGATATTGTTGGCACAGATGAAACTTTCGGTTTTAGAACAGCAATTGATGTTGCAACAAATGGAATTGAAGCAATTAAGACAACAGCAAAAAGTCATAGTCGTGTGATGGTTGTAGAAATTATGGGACACAAAGTTGGTTGGCTTGGTTTGTATGCTGGAATTGCCGGAAATGCAGATGCAATTCTTCTCCCTGAAATTCCTTATGATATTAAAAAACTTGGAAAGTTTATAAAAGACAGAAAAAATTCTGGTCATAATTATTCAATTATTGCTTGTTCAGAAGGTGCAATAAATCTTGAAGAAGCAAAAATGAGCAAAAAAGAATTTAAAAAAGCACGAGAATCTATGATTCAATCAGTTGGATTTAGAGTTGCAAAAGAACTAGAAGCAGAAACAGGAATAGAAACTCGAACTTCCGTTTTAGGATACCTTCAACGCGGAGGAAATCCATCACCCTATGATATAATTCTTGCAACAAAAATTGGAGCAGCTGCCGCAGATTTTCTTGCCGAAAAACGATTTGGAAATCTTGTTGCCGTAAAAGGTGGAAACATTTGTGCAACTCCATTAAAAGAAGTTGCCGGAGTTGTAAAAACTATTCCTCAAGATGATATTATGCTTCAAACTGCTAGAAATTTAGGAATTTGTTTTGGCGACTAATAATTCTGATTTTTCAAAAGGTGAGCTAAAATGCCATCGCTGTTTAATTTGCGATGGCTATGGTTGTCCTGGAAATATACCTGGTTTAGGCGGAGTTTTTAAAAACAAAAATTTTCAATTAAATTACGATGGTTGGAAAATTCTCCAAAATGAAATTGAAAAATCAGGAAAAACAAATGAACTTCTAAACATAAAAATTTCTCAAAAAAATCTTCGCTGCGGACCTGTAACTGGTGCTGTAGAAAATATCGGTTATCTTAATGAAGAAGATTTTTATTATCCATATTTAAAAACGTGTTTTGAACAAGGTTTTGGACTTTGTGTTGGTGACGGCTATCCTGATTTAAAACTAAAACTTGGAATAGAAGCCTTAAAAAAAATCAACGAAAAACAAAATGCAAAAGCCGCTTTTTTTTTAAAACCTTATCCTCAAAAAAAACTTTTTGAACGTGTAGAATGGATAAAACCTTATGCTGATTTTATTGGAATTGATATAGATTCTTTCAACATTGTCACAATGCGAAATTTAGTAAATTTGGAACGAAAAACCGAAGTTCAATTAGAAGAATTTAGAAATCATTTTAAAGTTCCGTTTGTAATAAAAGGCATTTTTACAAAAGAAGATTTGCAACTTGTAAAAGCCGTTCGTCCAGATGTTGCTTATATTTCTAACCACGGAGGAAGAGTTGAAACTAGAATTGGAAGCACTGCCGAATTTTTAAAAAATCATACCGACTTTTTAAAAAAATATACAAAACAAATTTGGGTTGATGGCGGAATTCGTTGTAAAAAAGATGTTCAAACCGCTTTATTTTTTGGAGCTGATAAAGTTATAGTTGCCCGCCCACTAATTCGTGCTGTTTTTGATAATGATTTAGATGAATTTAAAAAATTTCAATATTTATAAAAAAGATTTCAATCTAAACAAATTCCTTAAATTATTAAAACTAACACTTTTCTTATATTTATGATAAACTTAAATTGTATAATTATTTTGGAGCAAAAAAATGGAAAACATAAAACTAAGTCATTTGAAAAACTTTCGTGATTTAGGAGGGATTGAAACTGCAGATGGACGACATATAAAAAAACATATGTTAATACGAGGAAAAGCACTTAAAAAACTTTCTTTGTTAGATATTTATAAATTAAAATTCGTCTATAAACTAAAAACCATTATTGATTTACGTTGTAACAAAGAAATTGAAGAAATTCCAGATGATATTATTGAAGGTGTTGAATACCTAAAAATGCCAATTACAGATGAAGCAATGCTTGGAATCAGTCATGAGAAAAAAATTCATTCTTTTAAATCTTTATATAATATGCCAAAAATGACAGAGCTTTACACAGATCTTGTTTCTGATAAATGCCTTGATAATGTTATTGCTGTTTTACGAAAAATTCTTTTTTTACCAGAAAATCAATTTTCTGTTGTTTTTCATTGTTCTGCCGGAAAAGATAGAACTGGAATAATTTCAGCACTTCTTTTATCTTTTTTAGGAGTGCCAATGGAAACTATTACAAAAGAATATATGTATTCAAGTAAAAGAAATCAAATAAAAGCTTTTTTTGTATTTTTAGGTCTTATGATTGCAAGAGGACGACCTTTTCTTGCAAGACGAATACAACTTTCTTTATTAGCTAAAAAAGAATTTTTAGAATCATCTTTTTTACAATTAAAAAAAGAATTTGGAGATATAGAAAATTTTTTCAAACAAGCTCTAAATCTTTCTCCAGAAGAAATAAAAGAAATTCAAAATAAATTTTTGGAATAAATACTTACAAACGATTGTTAGTACAAATTAATAACTAACAACCGTTCGTTTTATAAAAATATTTCACGTGAAACTTTTTATCAGTTATAATTTCTTCTAAAACATTTTTTATTTAAGAAAATAACCTACTCTCCATAGTTTAAAAATATTTTTCAAAATTATTAAAAATACATAATTTCATTTTAATATGATTAAAAAATTCATAAAATATTATTACCTACCCTATTGTTTCACATGAAACAAAATATTTGTAAAAAAAAACTAATTTCAAAAGTAACTTGTATATCTTTATAGAATTTAAACCGATAATCTAAAATCTTTACAAATCCCAGAAATATAGATTAATTTGTCAAAACCTACGATATTTATGTAGCAAGTTCATACAATAATGACATTTTTCTACAAACTAAAATCATAAAAAAATCTCAAAACAAGTATTAGGTTATATGCCCAAATTTTAAGAATCAACGTTTCACGTGAAACAACATATTTTATTAGTTTTTATCAAGTAGCAAATTTTACTTTAAATTTCATTTTTTTAATCTATGATTTATAGGAATATTTATAATTCATTAATAAT
>CAZIQK010000027.1:0-32965 GCA_964541735.1 uncultured Treponema sp. | reverse complement strand
TGTTTTCGACAAAAATTTTGGAAAAAATTTTTATTTTTTTTAGGGGTCTGTCCCCCCCCACTTACTAACCCGTGCATTTTTTAAATGCTTTCAAAACTGCCTCTTCGTGATTTAATCCGTGTTTTTCTTCATTTGAAATTTCGGTCATAATTTTTAAGTAATCGTTTGGAATTATCTTTTTGAATAGTTTTTTGTATTTATTCCAATCGCTTAAAATTAATTTTGCTTTTGAAGAACATGTTTCTTTTAAGTGTTCTTCTATCAATTCTTTTAAAACTGATTCGTCTGGCCCTTCTCCAACCGCTGCCTTGGTTCTTACGACTGTAGTTTCATCATCAAGTTCATAAACTGTTATCAATTCCTTGTTTATTCGTTTATACAAATCGTGATGTTCATCTAAAACATAAGCAACGCCACCACTCATACCGGCACAAAGATTTTTTCCAGTTTGTCCTAAAATAACCGCAGTTCCTCCAGTCATATATTCAAGTCCGTGATCACCACAACCTTCAACAACAACAATAGCTCCTGAATTACGAACACAGAAACGCTCACCTGCAATTCCACTTATAAATGCTTTTCCGCTCGTTGCACCAAACAAAGCAACATTCCCTACACTAATATTTTTATCTGCAATTCCGTCAAACTCTTTTGGAGGATAAACTATCACTTTTCCACCACTTAAACCTTTTGCAAAAGCATCATTTGAATCACCTTCAAGTCGCAACGTTAAACCTTTTGGGATAAATGCTCCAAAACTTTGTCCACCGCCACCGTAAACTTCAACGACAAAAGTATCATCTCTAAGGGAATTCTTATATTTCTTTTGAATTTCACTTCCTAAAATTGTTCCAACAGTTCTGTCTGTACTTTCAACTTTAAGTGGAGTTTTCAAAAGTTTGATTTTTTTATTTGGAATGCCTTTTATTTTTGCAGTTGATTTTTCAAATGCTGGCAACAAATACTTTTCATCCACAGTTTTTGCAAGTTTAAAATCATAAGTTGTACGATTATCTTTCCATTTTTGAGAATTTTGTGAACTTGCAAGAATTCGTGATAAATCAATTAAATTTGCACGCTTAAAACCTTGTTTTTCTTTTAATTTTAGCAAATCAGTTCTCCCACACATTTCATCAATGGTATGAACTCCCAATTTTGCCATAATTTCGCGCATTTCTTGTGCAATAAAAAGCATAAAATTTTCTACATATTCAGGCTTCCCACTAAATTTTTTGCGAAGTTTCGAATTTTGGGTTGCAATACCAAATGGACAAGTGTCAAGATTACAAACTCTCATCATTGCACACCCCATGGAAATCAATGGAGCAGTTGCAAAACCAAATTCTTCAGCACCAAGCAAAGCGGCAATCACAACATCGCGACCGCTCATAAGTTTTCCATCAGTTTCTATACGAACTCGTCCGCGAAGACCATTTTGAATTAATGTTTGATGAGTTTCAGAAACTCCAAGTTCCCAAGGAAGACCTGCGTGATGAATCGAAGAAATGGGAGCCGCTCCGGTTCCGCCGTCATGACCAGAAATCAAAATAACTTGAGCACCAGCTTTTGCAACGCCTGCCGCAATTGTGCCAACTCCAGCTTCGCTAACAAGTTTTACAGAAATTCGGGCATCTCGATTGGCGTTTTTCAAATCATAAATCAACTGAGCCAAATCTTCTATTGAATAAATGTCGTGATGTGGTGGAGGCGAAATTAAAGAAACGCCTGGGGTTGCATAACGAGTTTGTGCAATCCAAGGATAAACTTTTTTTCCGGGAAGATGACCGCCTTCTCCAGGTTTTGCACCTTGAGCCATCTTAATTTGAATTTCTTTTGTACTTAATAAATATTCTTCAGTAACTCCAAAACGAGCAGATGCAACTTGTTTAATTGCAGAATTGGCGTCTGTCCCCAATCGTTCAGGTTTTTCTCCGCCTTCTCCAGAGTTGCTTTTTCCGTGAAGATGATTCATTGCAATCGCCATACAACGATGTGCTTCTTCCGAAATTGAACCGTAACTCATTGCTCCAGTTTTAAATCGTTTTACAATTTCGCTAGCAGGTTCAACGTCATCAATTGGAATTGATTTAGAATCATCAAAATCAAAATCTAACATTGCACGCAAAGTGTGAGGATGAGTATTATCATCAACAAGTTTTGTATATTCCTTAAAACGATTGTAATCACCATTTCTAGTTGCTTCTTGCAAAGCAATAATTGTTTCTGGCGAATAAAGATGATCTTCAGAGGTCTGTCCCCTCCTGAACTTGTGATTTCCAACTGAATCCAAATGAGTATTTACAGTCAATCCAAGCGGATCAAATGCTTGATTATGATGATAATTTATATCTTCTTCTATTTCTTTTAATCCAATTCCGCCAACTCGACTAACTGTATTTGTAAAATATTTATCAATTACATCTTTTGCAATTCCAACTGCTTCAAAAATTTGTGCTGACTGATAAGATTGAATCGTTGAAATTCCCATTTTTGCAGCAATCTTTACAACTCCGTTTATAATTGCTTTGTTATAATCGTCAATCGCTGTATGATAATCTTTATCTAGAAGTTTTTGGTCAATAAGTTCTGCAATACATTCGTGTGCCAAATAAGGATTTATTGCACGAGCACCATAACCTAAAAGCATTGCCGCTTGGTGAACATCGTGGACTTCTGCCGTTTCCAAAATGATAGAAATTGCAGTACGTTTTTTTGTACGAATAAGATATTGTTCAACCGCAGAAGTTGCCAACAAAGAAGGAATTGCAACGTGACTTTCATCAACTCCGCGATCGCTCAAAACAATTATATTTGTACCATTTCGATATTCTCTGTCAATTTCAAGAAAAACTTTGTCGATTGCTTCTTCAAGCGAAGTATTTTTATAATAAAGCAAAGAAACAGTTGCAACTTTAAAACTAGGTTTTTGCATTGATTTAATTTTCATCATATCAACGCCAGTTAAAATTGGATTATTAATTTCCAAAACTGTACAAGACTTACTTCCCGGTTCAAGCATATTTCCGTCTTTTCCAAGATAAATCGTTGTATCTGTTACAATTTTTTCGCGAAGACTGTCGATTGGAGGATTTGTAACTTGAGCGAAAAGCTGCTTAAAATATGAAAAAAGTGGCTGATGTTTTTCAGACATAACTGCAAGCGGAGTATCAATGCCCATTGCACCAATCGGTTCTACGCCATTTTTTGCCATTGGCAAAACCATTTCGTTTACATCTTCATAATTCCACCCAAATGCACGATACATTCTGTCGCGTTCTTCTTGCGTATAAACTGGAATTTTATGATTTGGAATTTTTAAGTCAGAAAGATGAATAAGATTTGTATCAAGCCATTCTCCATAAGGATAAAGTGATGAATAATAATTCTTACATTCTTCATCAGAAATGAGCTTTTTTTGAATTGTATCAACAAGTAAAATCTTTCCTGGCATTAAACGACTTTTTATTTTGATATTTTCTTCTGGAATATCCAAAACGCCAACTTCCGAAGACAAAATCAACATTCCATCTTTTGTGATGTAATATCTACTTGGACGAAGTCCGTTTCTGTCAAGCGTTGCACCAAGAACATCACCATCACTAAAAAGAATTGCCGCAGGTCCGTCCCAAGGTTCCATCATCGTTGCCCAATAATGGTAAAAATCACGTTTTTCGCTAGACATATTTTCATCATGTTTCCAAGGTTCCGGAATACAAACCATAACCGCAAGAGGAAGAGGCATTCCGTTCATAATAAGAAATTCCAATGTATTGTCGAGCATAGCAGAGTCAGAACCAGAAGCATCTACCGCCGGAAGAATTTTTTGCATATCTTCATCACTTATTTTTGTAGAAGTAAGAGTTTCTTCGCGAGCGAGCATTCTGTCTACATTTCCACGAATCGTGTTGATTTCACCATTGTGAGCAATAAATCTGTTTGGATGTGCTCTCTGCCAACTTGGCTGAGTATTCGTTGAAAATCTAGAATGCACAATTGCCAAAGAAGAATCATAATCTTCACTTTGTAAATCATCATAAAAAGTACGAAGTTGCTGAACTAAAAACATGCCTTTGTAAACAATCGTTCTACTAGAAAACGAACAAACATAAGTTGCAAGTTGAGAATGTTCAAATTGACGACGAAGAATGTAAAGTTTTCTGTCAAAATCCAAACCGCGTTCTACATTTTCGGGGCGTTCAATAAAACATTGCATAATACAAGGCATACAATCTTTTGCTTTTTGTCCCAAAACATTTTGATTGATGGGGACAGTTCTCCAACCTAAAAAGTTTAATCCCTCTTTTTTAGTAAGATTTTCAATCATTCGTTGTGCTTTTGCACGAGTAAAATTGTCTTGCGGAAAGAAGAACATTCCAATCCCGTAATCGCGAGCATCTTTTAATAGAATACCTTCTTTTTTTGCTGCACTTTTAAAAAATTTGTGAGAAATTTGAAGCAAAATTCCAACTCCATCGCCGGTTTCTCCAGTAGCATCTTTTCCGGCACGATGTTCAAGTTTTTCTACAATACACAAAGCATTATCTATAATTTTGTGACTTGCCGTTCCGTCAATGTTTACAACCGCACCAATTCCACAGTTATCATGCTCAAAACTAGATTCATAAAGTGTTTTCATTATTTTGCTCCCATAAAGAATGCAGAAGGGGAAAGCCTTCCCCTCACTCCAACTATTGTGTTTTTCAACAAAACCACAATAGTTGGAGTTACCCTTTCCAACAGGCCTCAAACGCCGGCCCGTAACGCCCGCTTTTCTAAAGTTAAATAAAAAAGGCCGTAGAAAAAATTCTAAAAAAGAATTTCATCTACGACCTCTTTGCCGTTATTAAAAACCAATAATAATCCTAAAAACATTTTAGGTCAATTGATTTTTTTGTTTGTTTATAATTTTTATAATTTGATTTGTAACATTTACAATGCATGGGATAGGGGACAGACCCCTAAAAAAAATACTTATTTTCCAAATTTCACTTAAAGAATTTGAAAAAAGAGATTGCAGCCGCAAAATCAGTTAAATCGCCTTCAAAAATTTCCGCTTCGATAGGAACATATTTTTCTGCAGGGTCGCCAGGAAGTACAAAAGCACGCACTTTTTCTCCACGCTCAATTAACTTTCTGCAAATAGTTCCTCCTAAAAATCCAACTGCTCCGGTTACCAAATAAATTGTTTTTTCGTTTTTCATGATTTTTTTTAGAATTTGTGGTGCTTTGAACTTTTTTTACAAATGGATTTGCTTAAGAATGACGAGTTTTTTGCGTTAAGGGCATTGAAGTTCAGCATGACGTGCCGTTTTAGAATGTAGCGAAAGACTAGAACGCCCAACGTAATTTCAAAAAAATGTCCATAAAAATTTAAATTTTCATTACATCGCGGAATAAAGTTTCAAAAGATTTATCAATATAATTGTGCATTTCTTGTTTTTGCTGCTGAAATAAAAGATATTTTTCCTTTTCGTTATTTGCTTCTTTTTCAGTTTCATCATTTTCCGCATCATTTTTCAAAAAAAGTTCATACAAATCAAGATTTAATGCCCAAGCAAGTTTTGCAAGTGTTTTATCGCTCACCCAAGTTTGACAACGCTCAATGTCATTCATATACGGTTCAGAAATATCAGCAAGTTCCGCAAGTTTTATTTGCGTAATTCCAAGTTCCTTTCTACGTTTTCTTATGTTACTAGCAAGAATTTTTCTTACATCATCTTGAGTCATATTTTTAGATTAGGTTATTATCCTAAGTTTTTGAACATAATATTGACCTAAAAAATAAGTCGTGCTAATATCTAACAACAAAAAATATGATAACAGTTTGTTTTTTTTTACGAACTGAAAATTTTATTAAACTAAAAAATCAGTGGAGGTTTTTTATGAAAAAGTTTGTTATATTTGTTGTAAATTTATTGATGGTTTATTCGATTTTTGCACAATCTAACAAAAAATTGATTGCTGGAGTTTATAACTTTGCAACAGAATCGTCTGACAGTTGGGAAATTGTTGAACCTAATTTTAATTCAGTTGATCCGATTTCCGAAAAATTTAGTTTTGATGGTGGATTTATAATTAAAAATATTGTTGGTCTTACAAGATATGATTTTACTTGTTCTATTATTAAACAAAATGATAATTTTTCAGTTGAACTTACAAATATGAATTCTTATGCTTGCGACAAAAATGGAAAAATTCTAAAAACTGGAAAAAAATATGTTACTGGTGCAAAAGTTGCAGCTCAATATGCACAGCAAATGAAAGATGAGATAAATGCACGAATGACATCTTGGTCTGATGAAGAATATGAAACAAATTTAAACAAAGCAATTACTTCTCCCCTTATTTTAGACAGTGTTGCAAATAACTCTGCACTATTATTTAAAAAATTTATTAAAGATTATGAAGTAATAGGAAAGCCAATTTCAGTAAAAATCAATGTTACAAATATTGATGAAGCTCCTTCTTATGCTGAAGGATATTCTTATTATGTTGGCGGAAATGTATTGGCAGGTTATAGACAAGGTGAATTTGAAATTAATTTTCCAAAATATGCTCAAGTAATGGTTTATACGAATAATGATGATGTTATTTCTTTAACTCCTGCTGAAACTATGGATGCTTTACTTGCAGGCGGACAATCAGGTTCAGTTTATGAAATTAATGGAACTATTCGTGATATATCACAAAAAACAACAGGCGGACTTTCTGTTATTCAAATTAATGAATAGTGATGAATTGCGTTAGGGATTGCAGCCGCGTTAGCGGTTCGGACAGACAACTGTAAAGTTGGCTGGCTGAACGGAAAACTTTGCGTAGCAAAGTTTATAACGCAAAAGCCCGATTTGTCGCTTTTTCAGAGTTACCTCTAAAAACTTCAGTTTCTAGAGGTTTGCTTAAATAAAAATATTGCGACAAAAACGCCCAAATCAAAAATAAAATTTTAATTTTTTAAATATTCTCGCGAAGTTTTTCCAAAATATTTTTTTAATACCTTAAAAAATTACTGTGATTTTAAAATTTGCTGAGTATCGTCTTTTTTATTTGAATATTCTAAAACCATTAACTCTAAAATTTCGCGGAAAAATGAACCTTTGCGGATTAAAACGCCAATAATCGTAACTTCTTCATTTGTGTGCGCTCGAAGTGCATAACCAAAGTAGGACTGACCAATGTAACAGTCATCTTCGCCAATCGTAATTAAGTTGTCGAACTTTTCTGAAAATGCTTGATACGAATTTTTGTACGCCTAGTTGATAAAGAAAAAATCTTGACGCTGAAAAGGCTTATTGATTTCGTATCCCTTGAACACACAAACTAGTACATCTTCGTTTTTGTTGCCTGGCCAATAAGATGTTACGTTGCCGGGAAAACTGTTTTGAATTTGATGGAAGCTTAAATCAAGCGATGAAAATTCTTTGCTTAGAGTTTCGATTGCAAGATGAATTTTATTTGAACGATTATTATTTTGATTTTGCACAAAACTATTTTAGCACAAATTATAAAGAGCGTCAGTTTACGATATTCTTCCTTATGATTCGTTCGCTGCTCAAAGTTGAGAATTGGTGTGGATAAGAGAGGAATTGTCAGAACGTTTCAATGTACCATTTGTAATTAGGATAATTGCTTGTGATTGCATCCGAAATTTCGCCTTCTAAAGTTGAAGCTTTACCTAAATTAAATTTTTTAGTTTCAAGTGGAACACCAAAAAGTTCTGAGGTGCCATTGTATTCTAAAAGTATAGAATAACCTTTAAATTGTTCAGGAAGGGCTTCTGAATCTTCCAACGTGATAAGCATAACAGCGTATCTTAGAACGTTATCTTTATAAGCAGATAGAACTTCCTTTACAGAATTTGTGATTTTTATTTCTTCAGGCAAATCGATTCCCCAGCCTGGATAACCAACGTCACCAAACATGTGCGTAAGTTTCTTTAAATAACAATCATTTCCGTCATCAACAACAAAATAATAAAATGCCTCTTGCCGGCTGCCGTCATTGATGTTTAGAACATCTTTTACTTGACTAGGCCAATATTTGCAATCATCAGATTCTTCAGGATATTCTTGAGTTGTAAGATTGTATTTTTTCAAAATTTTATAAGTTTGAGTTGGCTCAATCTGCTTTTTGGGAGTAACTTGAAGTTGCCTTTGCTCAGAAAAGGCATTGAATTGAAGAAGTAAAATTGCAAATAGAAGAATAAATTTTGTTTTCATAATTGGTAACCTACTAAAATATCATTATCTTTATTTTTTTTGGGAGTTTTTATTAAAGAGTAAATTAAAAAAGCAGCAACAGTTGCTAAAATCATTGCATTTCGAGTTTTTTTATTACCTTTAGTTCCATCTCTATATCTTTTGTCTTTTTGGGGAGTTTTAAGTCCTATAAATATGAAGAAAATTACAAGCGGAGCAATAATACACAATGAAAGTTTTGTAATAATGGATATTATTGTGTATAAAATAGGTGATTTTGTATAGCGATTTTCAAAAATAGAAAAAACTATAGATAAAATAAAAGTTAAAATTACAGAACCAATTAAAAGTATGTCTTGCATTTTTGGAAAAGTTTCTAATTCTTTTTCAAAAAAACATACAAATATAATCATAAAACAAGGCAAACACAAAATTATTGTTTCTTTTTTTGATGAAAAAATAACACATTCTGTATTTTTTGAAAAAATTCTACCAACAATATAAATTATCAAAACACAAATTCCAAGAATCCAATCAAAAATATGATTTTCTTGATTTAATAAAGAATTTATTTTATCAATAAAATTTTTATTATATCCAAAGTTTTTACCTTTTAGTAAAGTTTCAATTGTTTTTTCTGAAAAATCTGAATGAGAAATGTTAAATTCTTGTTCTTTTGCCAATGCATAAGAATAATATTTATTATCAGTGTCTTTATCGATTTCAAAACAATATGCGGAAGCACTATAATAAACTGAATAATTTGATGATGGCTTTATTTCAAGTTTTTCACAACTATAAGCAAATCTGTAAAAAATTGTGCCATTATAATTTTTATCTTCAAAAATCGCTTTCTTAAAATATTCTACGCTATTTTGATAATCATCAGTATCATAATAATTGTTTGCGAGTTCCAAATTTGTCTGTGCATAAATGATTATATTGCAAAGAAAAATAGCAAATAAAAAAGCAATAATTTTTTTTATCATATTTCACCTCAGTTTATTTAAATATTTTTCGATTACAGTTTTCAAAAGATATGGTTTATTTGTAAAAATAAGATAAGGACTTTTTCTCCTAATAACTTTCATCTGTATAAATCTGCTATTGTATATTTCAATATTTGTAATGCTAGTTAATACCCGAGAGTATTCTCTTGGGGAAGAAATTATTATCCTTTTATTTGTTATATAAAATTTTCCTTCATTTTCAGGTTTATCATGTGGATAATATTCATAATTTATTTGTCTAGAAGCGTATAAAGCAACATATTGAATTGAAAAATAACATTGCTCGTCTTGATTTAAATTAAACGGAACTTTTATAGGGCTTAATTCTTGAGATTTTAATTTTCTTGCTAAAGATAAATCTGCAATAAAATTTTGTTCTTTTTCAACATCATCAGCATTTATTTCAAGTTGTGAAAAAATATTTCTAAGAACATTTTCTTCGCTCTCTGTTAATTCTTTGTCTTTTGTTGCCCATTCAAAAGCAATCATATAAGCCTTGAGTCTATTTGATTTTATTTCTCTATCTGAAAACTTGAATTCAGTTTCCAAATAATGAAGGACATATTTTTCATCGTCGGTTATTCTTCCGTCTTGTATTATTTTTGAAAGAAATTTTGTGTATGCTTCATCTTTTAAATAATCAGAATTTGCTTTTAACTTTTTTTGTTCCTCAAAAGTTTCTGACATACAATCTATCATTGCAGTTCGAAAATCTTTGTCTTTATCAGTAATTAATTTTATTATTTCAGTTTTTATCAATTCTTCATTTCTTGCAATTTCAAGTTCTTTTTTTTCTTTAAGTCCTTTTCGGATTGCAAGAAAAATCATTAGTCCACAAACTATAAAAGAAAGAAACAGTGCTGCATATCCATTGGTGTCAAGTTTTGCACAAATAAAAAGAACTACACAAAATACTAAAATTGTTACGATTTGATATAAAATGGCTCTAATAATTGTTTTTATTATGATTTTTGTTTTTGTCATATTCTTCCATATTGTAAATTAATTGAATTTTTCTTTATTGCAATAAAAATTTCATTGTACTGCAATTTTTGCAACTTCCTTAATTTTATCTCTTACTATCTTCATATATTCTTCTAACAGTTTCATTCAAGATTTTATTTGAGCATCTTGATAAATGAGGAATTGCTAAAATTTTACATTTATTTTCAAAAGTTATTGGGTTCTGATTAACTTTTAGTTTTAAGTTAGGAAAAGTTTTATTAATTACATTGCGAGGTTTACTACCACCAATGACAATTATATTTGGTTCTAATTCCTTTAGATAATTTTTTAAATATTCTTGATATTTTGAATTATTCAATATTTTGGCTGCATTTTCTTTATTTGATTCAACTGTTGGGCTAAAAGTCGGCTTTATATTGCAATAGGTCGCACCATAAAAACGTTTTATTAATTCTTCATCATTAACAGTATAAAAATTAAATTTTTCAATATCAAAATCCTTGTTTTTTACTAATTCTGAAAACAAATAATAAATTTTTAAGGTTCGTCTTACTGTTTGATTTCTTATCCAACCTTCACAAAGTACATCTTCGGAAAAAGTTTTTATTCCGTTCCAACCATAATTAATGTTATAAGGTTCCTCGTTGCAAAACAAAACTTTGTAATTCTGATTCCAATACTCATCACTAATCGGCTTATAAAGCAAAGCCGTTTCTACATCATTACATTCTAAGAATTTTTTAAATTCTTGATTTTGCTTTTCCAATCCTTCTTTACTCATAAAAATCTTCTCTAAAAATGAACTTTTCTACCGCCCACCGCAACAGTTTTCCTTAAACCAATTGCAATCAGCAATTATATTTTATCACAAAATCCGCTAATCGCAACTGTAAAATCTAAAATCACTCGCTTAAAATAATAAAATGACTCCAGAACTATTGCAAAAACGGCTTTCGTCAAATATCAAAAAAGCTCGAAAGACGCTAAAATTTTCGCAAGAAAAACTCGCCGAACTTTCTCAAATTTCCGCTCAGATGATAAATGATATTGAAGGATGTCGTCGTTGGCCGAGCGAAAAAACGCTTTCAAAACTTGCAAATGCTCTTCAAACCGACGCTTACACGCTTTTTCTCCCCGATGAATCAGAAAATTTGACTCAAAATAACCATACAACTTTCCTCCAAAAAAAGACAATCGCCACCGACTTGCAGGAACTTTTCGCAAAATCAGTGGAAGAATATCTTGAGAAATAGATTCTGAAAACTGTTTGTTCATAATGACAATTTGTACGGACTTTTAGACCAAATAAAAGCTCTCGAATGGATAAATAAAAATATTTCTTGTTCTAGAGGGGACAGTTCTAACATCACACTTGCAGGAGAATCGGCAGATTTTGCAGATTTTATTGAAGAAATTCATTCTCTCCTGGCAAAAAAACTTTTAAAAAGAAGTTACGCAAATAACGCAATAACAGTCGACTCTTACTAAAAGCCAGATTATCTTTGAGAAATTTTCAAAAAAACAAAAATCACGAACAGATATTGCCAAACGGATTTAATCTTTACGAAGCAAATTTAGAATGCATTTAAAATAAGTTTATATTTTTTACTTGCATTATCTCTCTACGCTTATGGCAAATACAAACTAAAATTTTATTTTTTTAATTCACATAAATCTTTTTTTGTGCTATACCTCAAATATGTCAGTTATTTCTTTAAAAAATATTCACAAAATTTATCCACTTGGAAAGCAAAAAGTTGAAGCGATAAAAGGTATTTCGTTTGATATTGAAAAAGGCGAATTTGCTGCAATTTCGGGACCTTCAGGTTCGGGAAAATCAACTTTGCTAAATATGATTGGTTTGATTGATTTGCCAAGCAATGGCGAAATCATAATTGATGGAATTAATGTTTACAATGGTTTTGATTTATCTTCAACGCAACTTTCTTCCAACCGCTTGAATAACTACGTTGAAAAAAAAGACAAAGAATCAAAAAAAATAAAAAACACGGTTCCTCCAAAAATCGACCGCAGAATTACAGGTTTGCGTCGCTCTCATTTGGGATTTATTTTTCAAACGTTTAATCTTATTCCGGTTTTAAATGTTTACGAAAACATTGAATTTCCGCTTTTGCTCGAATCAAAAGACAAATCGCTTGCTTGTCCAGTTGATTCTTTTACAAAAAAGCAAAAAGAAGAATGGATTAAGTTTTTAATGGAAAAAGTTGGTCTTACCGAATGGGAAAAACACAAACCAAGTGAACTTTCTGGCGGACAACGTCAACGTGTTGCGATTGCTCGTGCTTTGGTTACAAAAGCTCCGGTTATTCTTGCTGATGAACCAACTGCAAATCTTGATTCTGTAAATTCTGCACAAATTCTTTCTTTGATGAAAGATTTAAACAAAGACAAAGATTTACAAACAACTTTTATTTTTTCTACTCACGATAAGCGAATTGTTGATATGTGTAATCACGTTGTACATATTTTTGATGGCGAAGTAAAAAATGATGAGTATAAAGAAGGCAGCGACATTTACGAAGTGGAGTCAAATTAAAAACGAGGTTGAAAAATGAATCAGATTTTTAAATTGGCTTTACGAAACTTAAAAGAACATAAATCCAAAACAATAATTATTGCATTTTTTTTGATTTTTGGAGTTGCTATTGTCGTTCTAGGAAATTCTTTTTTGGAATCTGTAAATCGTGGACTTGAAAAAGATTTTCGCAACAATTACACAGGCGACATTGCCATTTCTGTAAAGCCCGAAAAAGGTGATATTATCGATATTTTTGGAGTTACTAAAACCGGTGTTCCAAGTGATATTCCGCAAATTCCCGCAATTCCGGATTTAGAGAAAGTTCAAAAAATTGTTGATGCAACTGAAGGCATAAAAAGTCAAACAAAATTAATATCTGCAATGGTGATGGTTGCAAAAGGCGTTGAAATGGACATGACTGAACTTGTCGAACGCGATGATTTAACTTTTGATGATTTACCAATTTCTATGCTTTTTGCAGGCGAAAACGAAACTTATCATCAAGTTTTTCCGGATGTTCATTTTGTAGAAGGTCGTTATCCTAAGCCAAACACGAACGAAGTTATAATTGATACACGAGTTCAAAATGCATTCAAAGGAATGTATCGCGAAAACTTAAATGTTGGCGACACAATTTTAATTGCAGGTGCAAACACAAAAGGCATTTTACGCGAAGGAGTTGTTGTCGGAATTTTTGATCCACCAGAACAAAATTCTGCAATGTTTCAAATAATTTATTCAAATCCGGAGTTTGCACGTTCATTTGCAGATTTAACTTACGCTTCAAGTTTTATTCAAGACTTGCCGGATTCTATTGATTTATCTCTTTCGCAAATGAATGAAGAAGAACTTTTTGGCAGTTCTGATGATGATTTTTTTGATGACTTTAGTGGCATAGAAGAAGACTATTCATTTTTATCATCATCTTCTTCAGATTTTGATGATATTTTGGGCGACACAAGTTTGCGTGATGAACTCAACAAAACTGATGATGGTTCCTGGCATTTTATTTTGATAAAACTAAAACATCCTTCTCAAGCTAAAAAAATTATTGCAGAACTAAAGCAAAATTTTGCAAACGAAAATCTTAATGTTCAAGTTTTAGATTGGAAAGGTGCAGCGTATTCATATTCGCAAACGGTTGAAGGAATTGGATTTATCTTTAATCTTTTAATCATAATTTTGGCGGTCGTAGTTTTTATAATCATAATGAATACAATGATTGTAAGCGTAATTGAACGAACGAGCGAAATTGGAACGATGCGTGCAATTGGAGCAGAAAAAAAATTTGTTCGCCAACTTTTTTACACAGAAACTTTAACTTTAACTTTTGTTTCTTCGTTAATCGGAATAATTTTAGCGTTTATCATTATGGCGATTTTTAATGCTTGCAACATCACAATTACGAATAGCATTGCAAAAATGATTTTAGGTGGCGGACTTTTGCATTTCAGTCCAACTCCAAAAATCATAATTTTAACAATTTTAATTGCACTTTTAGGAAGCGTGATTAGCAATTTTTATCCGGTGAATTCGGCACTAAAAATCACTCCGCTAAAAGCATTAAGTCACGGAGAATAGATTATCGGGTCAAGCCCGATAATGACACGTAAAAAACAATGTCATTCATTGCACGATAACAATGCCATGCAATGTGTGACAAATAATGTCATTCACTACATGACAAACACAGTCATTCCCGTGCGGTGATTGAGGCTATCAAAATCCGATACAGGAATCTAAAAAAGGAAAAAAATATGATAGTAAAACTTGCATTAAAAAATCTTACGCGTCAAAAAAGACGGAACGCAATTTTGGCGATTGCTATTGCTTTTGGATTTTTTGTAGTTACTTTTATAGATGCATTAACTAGCGGAATGGTTGGAAATCTTGAAGATGTTTTAACTCAATTTACCGGAGGAACAGTTTTGCTTGCTGGCTACGAAAAAATTCCTCCAACCGAAGAAGGCGGAAAATATCAACTTGTAAATATTGTCCACGACCGAGAATACATAACAAATCTTGTAGAAAAAAGTGATATAAAATACAAATATTTTTCTTGTTACACAGTTGCTTCTGGGCAGATGATTTTTAATGGCAAAAAAAATCTTCTTGCAATTTATGGGCGAAATTTTGACGAAAAAGACTTTCGAGATTCATTGCAAGTTGTAGAAGGAAGTTTAGACAATCTTTCCGATAAAAATGGAATTGTATTAAATACAAAAGTTGCAGAAAATCTTAACGTAAAAGTTGGAGATTCTGTAATTTTTACAACGACAACTATTTATGGACAAAATAACGTTGTAGATTTTACAGTTCAAGCAATCACAAAATCTTCTAGTTTGGTTGATTCCACAAAAGTATTTGCAAATCTTGAAACAATAAACGAACTTGTTGGAATTCCAAAAGATGGATATTCAATGTTTACAATTTATCTTAAAAACAAAAATGAACAAGAAAAAGTTGCAATTCAATTAGAAAACTTAATTCGCGAAGATGGACACAATGTAAGTTCACGAACAGAAGCAAAAAAGACAAATCCTGCAAATATTGGAAAAGGAATTGATAAACAATTTGTTGGTGATGAAAACGTTTGGGAAGGCACAAAATATGGAATTGTAACTTTGGATGATGAAGTTCCTGCCTTAAAAACCGTTATGAATGTTGTTCACGTTGTTACAACCGTAATTTTAATTGTGATTTTGTTGATTGTTATGGTTGGTGTTTCCAACACTTACAGAATGGTTTTATACGAAAGAATCCGCGAAATTGGAACAATGCGAGCATTAGGAATGACAGGAAAAAATACAGGACGAGTTTTTACAACCGAAGCAATAATTTTGTGTTTGATTGGTGCTGTTTTAGGTTTAGTTTTTTCCGTAATAGTGATGTTTATAGTTCATTTAATTCCGATTGCAGATGAAAGTTTATCATTTTTCTTGAATCACGGACATTTTAGTTTTACCTTATCTTTTGTAACAATTTTGATACAATATTTGTTGTTGATAATACTTACAACATTTGCAGTTCATTCAAGTGCAAAACAAGCCGCATCTTTAAGCCCGGCAGAAGCACTTAGAACGATGAAATAATATTTTGGAGTTTTATATGAAAAGAAAAATTTTTATATCAGCACTTTTGATTTTTGCAAGTTTTAATCTTTTTGCCCAAGTTGATAGCGAAACTTCGGAAAAGGCATTTAAAATTATGGAATCAACCGACGATGTTTTAGCTTATCACGGCGACTATTCGGCAACAATTTCGCTAATCATCGAAAAGCCAAATAAACCTAAAGAAAATCTTCAGTACAAAATTTTTGAACGAACCGACGAAGATAAAATGACAATTGTTCAACTTTTTCCCGAAGCCGACAAAGGAAACGGTTATCTTATGGACGATGATAATATTTGGGCGTACGATCCAATCAGCAGAAAATTTACGCATACTTCAATAAAAGAAGCTCTTGGCGATTCCGATGTAAAAATTGATGATGTAAACAAAAGCAAATCTCATTGGCGAGATAATTATGATGTTTTTGCATTTGAAGAAGGCACTTTGGGAAAATTTTCTGTAAATATCATCACTCTTGTGGCAAAAACTACAACGCCTTCTTACGCAAAAGTAAAATACTACATCCGAAAAGATATTCCTCTCACACTAAAAGAAGAAGATTTTTCTGGTTCAGACAGACTTATGCGAACAATTTTAATTCCAAAATATACAAAAGTTCCAGCCGGTTACGTTCCAACACAATTACTTTTACGAGACGAACTCAATAAAGGCGAAAATACGCAACAAATTATTTCAGATTTAACATTTGACGCTTTACCAGACAGAATTTTTACAAAAGCGTACTTAGAAGGCTTAAACTAATACAATATCATTCTTATGTTTTCCGCGAAAATCTAATACAGAATGCTATGATTGAGTCTGTCAAAATCGCTAAAATTTTATAACTCTGAACTTGTTTCTGAATTTTTTGGGCGTTCCCTTATAAAATAAGTAAATACTAAAAAATTGCTCCAAGTCTTCGCAATTTTTTTTAACGTATTTTCTATTTTATAAGGTCGGCAGTTCCACACTTCGCGAATCGCTCATTCCTGCGCTTT
Organism: uncultured Treponema sp.; assembly: GCA_964541735.1. Classification (GTDB taxonomy): domain Bacteria; phylum Spirochaetota; class Spirochaetia; order Treponematales; family Treponemataceae; genus Treponema_D. The sequence continues at coordinate 16,146 of CAZIQK010000027.1, read as the reverse complement.
CGCTGCGGAACTGCTTCGCCTATCTGTCGATAGGCTCGCAGGTGTTCCATTGCCTAACGCAGTTTATAAATCCTTAAAATTTTCCGCCACCAAGCGTTGCACTAAATTTTAAAGAAATAACAGGTTTTGATTTTAAACTTTCCATTGTGATGTAAGGTCCTAAACCTAAAGTTAAATCTTTTATTGGATTATAATTTAGCATTGCAGAAAAAATTGCTGAACTTAAATAACTAGTGTTTATTCCTAAAGATAGAGCATAACTTTTGTATTCTGAAGGAATAGGGTCTTTTCCAATATTTATCATTCCAAAAATATTTGCAGTTACATCAGTTGTGCCAAAAACTCGTCCAAAATTTGCTAAAAATGCAATGTTGTGACCATGAGTTACATATTGATGAGTAAGATCTACATCATTTCCATCATAATAATATTGTGCAGCAAGTGTGATAGAAGGCGTTTTCCAATATCTGCTTACGCCAACAGTTGCTTGAAGAATATTTGTTTTTCCGTTCCAATCATCTGCAGAACTTTCCCATTCTGATGCCGCTCCATATTGATAAACGGTTTCTCCAAAAATGCTAAGGCTTTTTAAACTTCCGCTTGCCGTAAGCATCGCTTTTGGTGCATTTTGATATTTATAAAATCCACCAATGCCAACTTCCCAACCGCCAAAAACGAAATCCGCTTTTGAAGCAAGTGCAGTTTCTCGCAAGTAACTTTCTGTCGAATAAGATGAATTAAAATTTGTAGAAGGAATTACGTAAAACCAAAGACAATTTTGCGTTCCCGGAAAAACGATTTGCGTTCGTAAGTTCAAACTTCCATCAACTTGTTCATCAACATCTTCTGGATTTATTGACGATGCATTTATCATATCGCTAACCGGACTGTAAAAATATCCGGTTCCCCAAGTTACTGTGTGAATTCCAAAACGGAAAAATGCTCTTTCGTTAATCGAAAAATCTGTAAAAAGTTCTTTTACTTTAAGATAATCAGAAATTGAAACCGATGTTTGATAATAAGTTTGTTCCTCAGATGTAAGTTGATTTGTTGTTGCAAAAGCGGAACTTTTAAAAGGATATGCAAGTCCAAATTTTGTGTACATTCTTAAAGTTTGAGTTGGTCTTGCATCTACACTTAAAAATACACTTGCGTTTGGAGTTAAAGTTGTATTTTTAAGATGAGTTCCAAAATTTTCATCATCATCTGCCCAAATCGTCGTTAAAGTTGAAAGTGATGTTTCAAAATTTCCACCAACTTTTATACTTCCTGTTTCAAAAAGGGAACCGTGATTTATTTCTTCTGTGCGAGAATCTTGAACTTCCAAAAAGTCATCAATTCCATCATCATCAAAAAAGAAATCATCATCTGATTGTGCAAAAATCGGCACAAAAACAAAAGAAATTGCAATAATTAAAAATATTTTTTTCATACAATCAAACATTATAAGTAGTTTTTTGCTGAATCTCAACAATGTATTTTTGTATGAGTAAAATTTCAAAAAATTACATACATCAAGGGTACAATTATGAAGATTTGTAAAATAAAAGATTTTTCGTAAATCTCGCCATTTTTTGACGTTTTTCGCATTTTTTTTTGCTTGGCACGAGTGCAGACTTCAAAATATTTTTTCCATTCAAAGTATCGAACGAAAAATAAAAGTGGATATTGTTAGCAAATACAGGAGTCAAAAATTTTAAATTAAACTTATATAAATCTTAATTATTTAAAAATATTATATCATATCTTTTTTTACATAAAAAAAAGACACACGCATTTTGCATGTGTCTTTTAAGAAAAACTGTATTATTTTACAATTTAGTCTACATTAACTGTTGCGGCATACGATTGAGAAAGTTTACCGTCTTCTTTAATCATCTTAATCATTACAGCAGATTTTATTGGATTATGTTTTTCGTCAAATTTAATATGACCTGTTACATAATTACCATCTGTTTTTTCGAGAGCATCGCGAACTTTTGTTGAATCAGTTGAACCAGCTTTTACAATTGCATCTTTTAATATGTACATTGAATCATAACCAAGAGTTGCAAATGCATTTGGTTTTTCGTTGTATTTTGATTGGAATGCTTTTACAAATTTTTGAACAACTGGAGAATCTGAGTCAGCAGCATAGTGATTTGAATAATATCCGTTAAGAACTTCATCACCTGCAACTTCTGTAAGTCCGTCCCATCCGTCTGGTCCTACAAAAGGAACTGAAACGCCTTGAGCACGAAGTTGTTTTGAAATAAGTGCAACTGTTGAATAATAATCTGGAAGATAAACAACATCAGGATTTGCAGCTTTTACTTTTGTGATGATTGCATTGAAATCTTTTTCGCCAGTTGCATAAGATTCTTTAGCGACGATTGTTCCACCTTGTTTTTTGAATTCAGTTTCAAAATTTTCCATCAATCCTACTGAATAATCGTTTCCAATGTCATAAAGAATGGCAGCTTTTTTTGCTCCAAGATTATCAGCAGCAAATTTTCCACCAACACGACCCTGGAATGGATCTGTAAAACATGCACGGAAAATATAATTTCCGGCGTTAGTTACAGCTACAGCAGTTGCAGCAGGAGCGATTTGAACAACTTTATTTGCTTGTGCTTGTGATGTAATTGCAATTGTACATCCAGAAGTTAAAGAACCAATGATAAGTTTTGTTCTATCTTTTGTAACAAGTTTTTTATAAGCACTTACTGATTTTGCAGGATCGCCTTCATCATCTTCGCAAACAAATTCTAACATTTGTCCGTTAATTCCACCGGCAGCATTGATTTCTTCAACTGCAAGATCAATTCCTTTTTTACATTCAACACCGTATACAGCAACTGCACCAGAAAGAGGTGCAACTCCGCCAATTTTTATTGTTTTTGCTTTTGGTGCAGCAAAAACTGATGTAGAACAAGCTAAAACTAAAGTAGCAGCAACAACTGATTTTATTTTATTCATTTTATACCTCCAAAAAGTATATTTTGTAAAATAATAGTAAATTCTTAGTTTTTGGTAAATATCACAGATAAAGAAAAGTTTAATTTTACTAAAGTTTTTAAGTTTTTTTGTAAAAATTACAATATTTGTTTTTAATTTGATACTTTTCCATCTTTCAAATGCAAAATTCTTTGATTTTCTGAGCCGCGAAATTCCAGCATCAAATTTTTTTGTGATTGTATAAAAGGTCCGTCCACCAAAACGTCAATGCAATTTAACATTCTTTGTGTAAGTTCTGTACATTTTGTTCCGCCGTTTTGTAAATCTTTTTCAAAAATATAGCCGGTCCAACACCAAATATCTTTTGAAGGAAATTCTTTTTTTATTTTTTCTAAAAACGGAGTTAAAACTTCTTGGTTTTCTTCTTCAAAAGGTTCTCCTCCTAAAAGTGAAAATCCTTTTATATAATCTGGTTTTAATGCATTCAGAATTTCATTTTCGGTTTCTTGAGTAAATTCTTTTCCGTAAGAAAAATCCCAAGTATCTTGATTAAAACATCCAGGACAACAGTTACGACAACCACTTACAAAAAGAGAAACTCGAACGCCTAAGCCATCTGCAACATCAAATTTTTTTATATTTCCATAATACATAAAAACCTTCTAAAAAGGGGTTTTAGGGGAAAACGAAGTTTGCCCCTAGGAGAGAGGGTAGCGGAAAACCGAAGGTTTGGAGCGAGGGGGAGACTTCCCCCACCTTTTTCTACAAATGCAAAACTCGTTCTTTTATTTCTTGAGTTCTTCCTTGATTCCAATATTGAGTTCCAATGTAACCGCAAGTTCGGCGAGCAACGTTCATTTTTGCTTGGTCAGTATTTCCGCATTGTGGACATTTCCAAATTAGTTTTCCATCTTCGTCTTCTACAACTTGAATTTCGCCGGTATAACCGCAAACTTGGCAACAATCAGATTTTGTATTCAATTCTGCATACATTATATTTTCGTAAATGTGTTTTAAAATTGAAATTACGGCTGGAATATTAGTTTCCATATTTGGAACTTCTACATAACTTACCGCTCCACCGGGACTTAATTCTTGGAATTGACTTTCAAAACTAAGTTTCGTAAATGCATCAACCGGTTCTGTAACATGAATGTGGTACGAATTAGTGATGTAGTTTTTGTCTGTTACCCCAGGAATTATTCCAAAGCGGCGTTTGAGGCATTTTGCAAATTTGTAAGTTGTACTTTCTAGCGGAGTTCCATACAAACTGAATGCAATTGTTGTTTGTTCTCGCCATTTTGCACACGCTTCGTTAAGATGTTTCATAATTTCTAGTGCAAAAGGAGTTGCTTCCGGATCTGTGTGAGGTTTTCCTGTCATATAGCGAACACATTCAGAAAGTCCTGCGTAACCTAAAGAAATTGTAGAATATCCGTTAAAAAGTAATTTATCTATATTTTCGCCTTTTTCAAGTCTTGCAAGAGCTCCGTTTTGCCACAAAATTGGGGCGACATCGCTTGACGTTCCTAAAAGTCGATTATGACGAGCCATTAATGCACGATAACAAATTTCAAGGCGTTCATCAAAGATTTCCCAGAATTTTTCTAAGTTGCGATTTGATGAACAAGCAACATCAACAAGATTTAAAGTTACAACTCCTTGATTAAATCTTCCGTAAAATTTTGGTCGTCCTGTTTCATCACGATAAACTGTAAGAAAAGAACGACATCCCATACACGGATAACAATTTCCTTCTTTAAGTTCAAACATTTTCTTTTCAGAAATATAATCTGGGACAAGACGCTTTGCCGTGCATTTTGCAGCAAGTTCGGTAAGATAAAAATATTTTCCATCTTCAGAAATATTATCCGGTTCCAAAACATAAATTAATTTTGGAAATGCAGGAGTAACCCAATATCCAGCTTCATTTTTTACGCCTTTATAACGTTGTTTTAAAACTTCTTCTATAATTAATGCTAAATCTGCTTTTTCTTGTTCATTTCTAGCTTCATTTAAATACATAAAAACTGTTACAAAAGGACTTTGACCATTTGTTGTCATTAAAGTTACAACTTGATATTGAATTGTTTGAACACCACGAGTAATTTCATCTGCAAGACGACGTTCTACAATTGTGTCAAATTGTTCTTTAGAAAAAGTTACTCCGGTTTCTGCAAGTGTAAGATTTAGTTCTTTTATAAGTTTTTTACGACTAACATCAACAAATGGTGCAAGATGTGTTAATGAAATTGATTGTCCACCATATTGTGAAGATGCAACTTGAGCAATAATTTGTGTAGCGATATTACAAGCAGTAGAAAATGAATGTGGTGTATCAATTTTTGTTCCGCTAATAACAGTTCCGTTTTGGAGCATATCTTCCAAATTTACTAAATCACAATTGTGCATATGTTGAGCAAAATAATCAGCATCATGAAAATGGATAATTCCTTCATTATGTGCTTGAACAATATCATCATCTAGTAAAAATCTTCTTGTAATATCTTTAGAAACTTCGCCTGCCATGTAATCTCTTTGAACAGAAACAACAGTTGCATTTTTATTTGAATTTTCTTGTTTAACTTCTTCGTTTGCACATTCTAGTAAAGAAAGAATCTGTTTATCGGTGGAATTTTGTTTTCTCATAAGAGCATGGCGATAGCGATAAGTGATGTATGCACGTGCGATGTGGAAAGCTCCAATTCTCATCAGTTCTGTTTCAACTAAATCTTGAATTGCTTCTACATTCATTTCGACTTTACTTGCATAACAAGCATCTTTTACTTTTGCAGAAACTGCTTTTATATATTCTTCAGAAATTCTATCAGTTTCCGGAACAGCTGCATTTGCTTTTTGTATGGCATTTGTGATTTTTTGTACATCAAAAATAGCTTCTTCGCCATTTCGCTTTATGATTTTCATGACTTCCCGCCCATTAGTGTTTTTTTATGATTTTTTTGAAAGAATTACGCTATATCTAGCGTAGATTTAATATAAATTATATATAATTCCGATGTATTTATTCAATAGAAAATCTTGAGAATTTAAAGAAAAAGTTTACAAAGACCTATTCATACTAAAATGTATAATTGCAATTTGCAAAAAATTTCTTTTAGAGTAACGCCTCTAAATAGGACGAAAAAATCTTTCTACAATAATATAAGATTGCTTCAATGTGCTCACAATGATATTTTAGTATCTGAACTGTCCCTAATTTTTCATTTTAAAATATCCCAAATATGTCTTATAATAACTTATTATTCTGTTTGGAGATATGTTTTTACATTTTCCCTCGGAGAACCTATGCTAGTTCTTTATATTTGTTGTGTTTTTGGTGCTATTTTTACTTTTCTCTGGCTTTTAATTACGGATGTAAGAAAAAGTTTATCTCAAAACATAATGGCTCTGCTTATAATTGTCACAAATTTTGGATATTTAGCACTTGCTATGTCTAAAAACTTAGAAACCGCAATCCTTTCAAATAAAATAATTTATATAGGCGGTACTTTTTTACACTTGCTTTTCTTTTTTAACGTTTGCGAAATTTGTCATATCAAAATCCCAAAAAAAATTGTAATTATTCAGATAATTTTTCAACTTATTATTTATGCCTCTTCTTTAACAATTGGATATTCATCTATATTTTATAAAAGCGTAGAATTTCACATTCTTGACGGCATTGGATTTTTTTACAACAAAAATTACGGTCCTTTTCATACATTTTTTATCATTTCCATATATGCATATCTTCTTCTTTCAGTTTTTGTTATGCTTTTTGCTCATATAAAAAATAAATCCCTAAATTTTCATGATGTATACATAATGCTTGCAAGTTTACTAATTGCAATTTTATCTTATTTTCTTGAACGAATTTTCCATTTTAAATTTGATATAATGCCTATAACTTATCTTTTAATGCACTGGGTAACTTTACTCCCAATATATCGTTCAAATATTTTTAACGTAACCGAAAATAAAAATGTAGTTACTGAACAAATGAATCAGATTGGATATATTTCATTTAATAAAAAAATGGAATATATGGGGGCAAATGATTTTTCACTAAATCTTTTCGGCGAATTAAAAAATTGTCGAGTTGGAAAAGAAATAAAAAATCCTTCTAAAGAACTAAACGAAATTATAAAAAATATTAATGATTTTAGAACTGATTTAAAATCATCATCTAAAAATGTCGAAGAAAAATCTTACATCAAGACAATTTCTATAAACAACCAATTTTTTAACACAAAAGTTTACGAAATTAAAAACTATAGAAAAAAATGCGTAGGATTTTCTTTAGAATTAAAAGATGAAACTGAACATTTAAAAATGATTGAACTTCAAGATAAATTTAATGAAGAATTAAAAATTGAAGTTGAAAATAAAACTCAAAAAATCAGAGAAATTCAAAATAAAATTGTTCTTGGAATGGCACAAATGGTTGAATCGCGCGATTTAAGTACCGGCGGACATGTAAAAAGAACGAGTGATGTTGTAAGAATTTTTGCTAAAAGTTTACAAAAATATTTGAATTTTAATGAAAATTTTTTAAACCTTGTAATTCGCAGTGCTCCTATGCATGATTTAGGAAAAATTGGCGTTGATGATGCAGTTTTACGCAAACAAGGAAAATTTACAGATGAAGAATACAATAAAATGAAAATGCATCCTATAATTGGCGGTTATCTTATAAAACAAATTCTTGTTGGTGTTGAAGAAGAAAATTTTGTAAGAGTTGCTTACAACGTAGCGAGTTTTCATCACGAAAAAGTAAATGGAAAAGGTTATCCAAACGGATTAAAAGGAGAAGAAATTCCTATAGAAGCAAGAATTATGGCTCTTGCAGATGTTTTTGACGCACTTGTAAGTAAACGTTGCTACAAAGATGCATTTTCATACGAAAAGGCGTTTGAAATCATAAAACAAGATTCAGGAACTCATTTTGATACAAACTTGGCAAATGTATTTTTAAGATGTAAAGACGAATTGATAAATTATTACGAAAATTCTGCAAAAGCGTAAAAAATCATTTTTATTTAAATAAAACTCTCTAGATGTTATATTTTTCTCCTCAAAAACACTTTTTTTACTATGCTTTTACTTTATTTTCAAAATCTTTATAAAAAAATCTTATTTATTTTGAGGCAAAAATGATTTATGAAACAGATTTCAAAAATAAAACGATTTTTTCTTTTGAAGTTTTTCCTCCAAAAAAATATGCCAATTAACACAATTTTTTAGACTCTAGATGAACTAAAAGATTTAAAACCCAATTTTATTTCAACAACTTTTGGTGCAGGCGGAAGCGAAAATTCTGGTAATGCACTTGCCATTGCAAAACGAATAAAAAATAAATGCAATGTAGAATCTGTAATTCATATACCTTGTATGAATATGACAAAAAAAAGATACTTTGTATTGTCTTAATCAATTTCGCGAAGTAGGAATCGAAAATATTTTGGCTCTTCGTGGTGATAAAGTTGAAGAAAAAAGTTGATGCCGGAGCAAGTCATCTTTTATCACAACTTTTTTTGATAATGATAAATTTTATCGTTTTCAAGAACGATGTTTAATTAAGGGAATAAATGTTCCTATAGAATCCGGAATTGTGTATGCAATCGACCAAATTGTGGATTTAATCACTCACGGAGTTTCCAGAATTCATCTTTACACAATGAACAATTCTCACGTTGCAAGAAAAATTTACGAAGCAACAAAAAGTTTGTTTGAAGTTGCTCCAAAAAATTAAAAAAGAAAATTTTACATCAACGGTGAACAGATTTTCGAAAATCTTCCTATTCCTCGCTGAATTGCAGGAATTTTTTTATAACCTTCTTGTGTTAAAATTTCGCTATTTGCCAAAGTATTAACAAAATCTTGTTCAATATTTTTTACAGCAGGAACATCATACATAAAACAACCACATTCAAAATGATAGTACAGACTTCTGTAATCAAGATTTATAGAACCAACAGTTGCGTATTTTCCATCACAAATAAAAGTTTTTGCGTGAATAAACCCCTTTTTATAAAGATAAACTTCTACTCCATTGTCAATTAAATCTTTTAAATATGTGCGACCAATACAAAATGTTACAAAATGATCCCAAGTTGAAGGCACAATAATTTGAACTTTTACTCCACGTCGAACAGCAAAAATCAAGGCAGAATAAAGTTGATTATCAATAATAACATACGGCGTTGTGATGCATAAATTTTTTGTAGCTTTGTTTATTAAATAAATGTATAAATCTTCGGCAACATCTAAATTGTTAAAAGGGTCATCTCCGTAAGGAATTATAATTCCTTTTTCATCATATTTTTCGTATGGAAGAGATAAATATTTTTTATAATCTTCTTCGCCTTTTGTTTGAAGATTCCAAGTTTGCAAAAACATTGCAGTAAGATTTTCTATTCCGGAACCTTCAATCATAACTTCGTTATCTTTCCAATACGGAAAACGATTTTTTCCTTTATTAAAATATTGATTAGAAATATTTAATCCGCCGGTAAAACCAACTTTTCCATCAATTACAACAATTTTTCTGTGATCGCGATTGTTCATTTGTGTAGAAAAAAACGGAACTAATGGAAAAAATGTATGAAAGTTTAGACCTTTTTCTCGTAAATATTTTTTGTACGCTCTAGAAGATGCGGCAACAGAACCAACTCCATCATATAAAAGCCGAACTTCCACGCCTTCTTTCATTTTTTCTTCAAGAATTTTTAAAATTGCAGACCAAGATTCATCAACATCAATAATAAAAAATTCAATAAAGATAAATTTTTTTGCAGATTTTAATGCCTCTAAAAAAACCGGCAAAAAAGATTCCCCATTAGGATAATAAGTCACTTTGTTGTTTTCGTGCGGATAAAAATCACCAGTTGATAAAAGAAAATTTCCTATATCTTCTATTTCAGGATTTTTTTTCAAAAGCTGTTTTGCTGCAGAGGCATCACCTTCTTGTTTTTTCATCGTTTTTATATGATTTTGATATCGTTTTTTGTAAAAATATCCGCCAAAATTCAAGTGATACATTAAATAAGCACCAACTCCAAACAATGGAAAAATTGCAACCGGAACAAGCCAAGCGATTTTAAATTCATTTTTTCCATGGCAATTAGAAAGATAAACCATAAATCCGGTTGTAATTAAAATAGAAAATCCATAGTAAAATTCAAGATGAGGATTTAACCAAATACAAAATGCAACAAAAACAAAAATCTGAATTAAAATTAAAAAAAGCGTAAAAACTACGTGACTATAAAAAACTTTAGACAGAATCTTTCTTCGGTGATTATCTTTTACAATTAAATTATTTAAATCTTGTTTTTTAGAACTTTTTTCTTTCATATGCAGAATTATACAAATTTAGAAAACACGTTTCAATTAAATAATGGCCTTTCTAAAATCTGTAGTGTCATTCCAAATACCTATTTGCGACAGACAAGTATTCGGAATTTATAATGCCATATTCAATGTAGACGCTGAAACAAGTTCAACATAACGTGAAATTTTAGAGATTATCTAAAAAGATTGCCGGATTTGCTTTTTTATGTCGTCTAATATAAAATCAATACTTATTAAAAATCAAAACCAAATTCTAAAGGCAAAATTTGAAGAACTTTATAAAATTTTCTGCTTTATTTTTTACAATATTAACAATCTCTTTTGTAATAATTTATAAAAACACATTGCATAATGCATTTTTAAGTTTTTCCATCACATTTGGAACTATTAGTTATCATTTTCTAATGCGTTTGGCAGTCGGACTTACTATTGATAGCATTTTTCATAACAAAATTGATTATAAAAAATCTTGGTTTTGCGAAAAAAAGTTTGAAAAACCTTTATATAAAATATTGAAAGTAAAAAAGTGGAAAGATAAAATGCCTACTTTTTCGCCAGAAACTTTTGATTTAAAAACTCATTCTTTAGAAGAAATTGCAAGTGCAATGTGCCAAGCGGAAGTTGTGCATTTAATTATAATAATTTTATCTTTTGCTCCAATATTTACAGTCTTTATTTGGGGCGGATTTTGGGCATTTTTTATAACATCAATTTTGTCTGCAATTTTAGACAGTTCTTTTGTAATAATTCAACGCTACAACCGTCCAAGAATGTTAAAAATGATAAAAATAAAAAGATAAAAATTTTTGTAGAAGAATCCCCTACTTTCTAATTTCTTACATTCCTCTTGACCCGAAAAAAAAAATTGTCATAATAAAAATATGAACTACGGATTTGTGAAAACAGCTTGTGTAAGTCCTTCTTTAAAAGTTGGGGACTGTAAATTTAATGGCGAACATATTATAAATTCTGCAAAAATTGCTGCAAAAAACGGAGCAAAAATTATTGTTTTTCCTGAACTTTGCATAACTGGTTATACTTGTGGTGATTTGTTTTTCCAAAAAGCGTTACAAGAATCTGCAAAAAATACGCTTTTAGAAATCGTAAAAAAAACTGAAAATTTAAATTCTCTGATTTTCGTAGGAATGCCTTTTGCAAAAACTGAAGGCATTTTTAATTGTGCAGTTGCAATTTTCAGAGGAAACATTTTGGCTTTGTACGCAAAATCATTTTTGCCAACTTATGGTGAATTTTATGAGCGACGACAATTTACGCCGTTTTCGCAAAATATGGAAACTCAATTTATCAATTTTTTAGGTTTTGAAAACGTACCTTTTGGAACAGATATTTTAATTCAAGACGAAAAAAATCCTGATTTGACTGTTGCATGCGAAATTTGCGAAGATTTATGGGTTCCTCTTCCGCCTTCAACAAGACACGTTTTAGCAGGAGCAACGATTATTGCAAATCTTTCTGCCGGCAACGAAATTATTGGAAAGGCAGATTATCGTCGTTCGTTGGTAAAAGCACACTCGGCACGTTCAATTTGTGCGTATCTTTATACGAATGCCGGAAAAGATGAATCTACACAAGATATGGTTTTTTCCGGTCACAATTTAATTAGCGAAAATGGAACTTTACTTGCCGAATCTGAACTTTTTTCGGAAGAAACAATTTATGCTGATGTTGATGTAGAACGCCTTTGCCAAGAAAGACGAAAAACTACAAGTTTCGGTTATTCAGCAACAACTAATCTTGTAAATTCTGATTATATAATTCAAAAAATTGATTTAGAAAGTTCTCAAATTGAAAATTTTAATCGCTATGTTGATTCTCATCCTTTTGTGCCTTCCGACAAAGAAAAACGAACTCAACGATGTTTAGAAGTTATTACTTTGCAATATCAAAGTTTGGCAAAAAGACTTCGCCACATAAATTGTCAATCTGCGGTAATTGGACTTTCAGGCGGTTTAGATTCAACTTTAGCGTTGTTAATAACTTGCAAAGCGTTTGATTCTTGTAAAATTGAACGTTCAAAAATAACCGCAATCACAATGCCATGTTTTGGAACAACTGATAGAACTTACAAAAATGCGTGTACTTTAGCAAAAGAATGCGGAACAACATTAAAAGAAATAAAAATTGCTGATGCGGTTCGACTTCATTTTAGAGATATTGGTCAAAACGAAGAAAATCACGATGTAACTTATGAAAATTCCCAAGCACGCGAACGAACTCAAATTTTAATGGATTATGCAAACAAAACAAATGGAATTGTAATTGGAACCGGCGATTTGTCAGAATTGGCATTAGGTTGGTGCACTTACAATGCAGATCAAATGTCAATGTACGGAGTAAATTCTTCCATTCCAAAAACTTTAGTTCGTTATTTGGTAGAATGGTTTAGTACAGATTCAGAAGATTCCAAAAATAAAAAATTTGCCGAAGTTTTAAAAGATATTCTTGCAACTCCTGTAAGCCCTGAACTTTTACCGCCAAAAGATGGAGAAATTGCTCAAAAAACCGAAGATTTAGTTGGCCCATACGAACTTCACGATTTTTACCTTTATTATTTACTCAGATTTGGTTTTTCTCCTTCAAAAATTCTTTTCTTGGCACAAAAAGCAAATCTTCCGTATTCAAAAGACGAAATGATAAAATGGCTAAAAATTTTTTACTACAGATTTTTTTCACAGCAATTTAAACGCTCTTGTATGCCAGATGGAGCAAAAGTCGGAACAATAAATCTTTCTCCGCGCGGAGATTGGCGAATGCCAAGTGATGCAGTTGCAACAATTTGGTTAGACGAAATTGAAAAATTGTAAAATTTTGGCCCATCTTTCTACCAACTCGCATTTCGCAGTTCGCTAACGCTCAGCCTCCTCATTGTGCTTATGCACAATTGCGGTGGCTACTTCGTACTGCTCAATTCTCGGGGCAGGTGCATTCTCCGAAAATCTCTTCTTTATGCTTTTTCCCCAATGCGTGAATATTCTCGACTAAAGTTTTTGTGCCATTTTGATTTTTTTTAAAATTATCTAAATCTATTGTAAAACGATTCATAGAAAAATGTTGAAAAACGTAAACTTCTTTCCAAGCATTTTGATTTTTTTCATAAATTTGTTTTAACCTGTTTTTGTATGGAACAAAAATTCCTTTCTCCTTTAATTCTGAATAACCAACAAGCCAAACTTCCGTATGCTTTTCGCTATTTAAAAGAGAATGTAAATTTGCAGTTTTTTCTGCCATCCAAAGTTGAGTTTCCAAAATCAAAGAAGCAACTTTTTCTTCACCAATTTTTTCAATAAATTTTAGTTGATTTGTTTTTGCACTATGAATTGGAGTTTTATTCAAAATAATCACATTTTTTCTAAAATCAATATTCAATTCTGGATTTCGTTTAAAAAATCCATCTGCAAGTTTTCCGGCTTGTCCAACAAGATATTTTTGATTTTTTTGCAATTGCTCGTCTTTTCCGGGATTATCACCAATTACAATAAGTTTTATTTCATCATTTTTTGTAACAAAATCTAAACTAGAATTATAAACAATAGGTGTTTCAAAAGAATATTTTGGCGTCTTAAAGTTTTCTGCCGCTTGTTTTTGTAAATCTTGCAAATTCGGAATGCATTTTTCCCAAACTTTTATCTGATTTTTTAACTCTTCTCTAAAATCAGAAAAAATTTTCCACTGGAATTCAGTCATATCACAAAAATCCTTTTTTTTTCTAAAATTATATTATAAAATAACTACATTTTACACAATTTTTATCCGATTTTTAAAGAAAGGTACGGAGGTCTTATGAAAAAATTACTATCTTTTATTTTTGTTGCAACTTTTAGTTTATCTCTTTTTGCAATCGACATTTTTAGTTACATTCCACTTAATGGAAATGTAAAATCTTACACAAGAACTGATTACACAATCACTTCTAAATTCGGAAATTATTACAGAACACCAAATGCAAAATTTGTAAAAACATTTAATGATTCTAAAAAAGAAATTGAATCTTCTGAATTAAGGCTAAAAGATTCTTTAAACTATAGAATTACTTCAGTTTATGATTTAGATGGAAATCTTACAGAACAATTTGGTTATGACAATGAAAATGAACTCATTTGGAAAAATGTAATTACTTATAAAAATAATCTCAAAGTTGACACTTCAGAATATGATGCAACCGGAATTTTAAAAGGAAAATTCATTTATATTTACGAAAATGATAAACTTGTAGACGAAACCGGTTACAATGAAAAAGGTGCATTAATTTTGAAAACAATTTACACATATAATGAAAACGGACTTTTGGAAACAGAATCTCAATACGTTTCTGATGGTTCTTTAGATGCAAAAATCGTATACACTTACACCGACGACAAAAAAATCGACTCTATTACAACTTATGATAGTTACAATCACAATTCAACGCAAAAAATTTTCCGCTACGGAACAAATGGACTTTTAAACGAAATTACAACTTATTCTGCACAAAAAGAAGTTATTGAACGTTTATCTCTAAAATATGATGATACACAAAATATCACAAGACTTTCTAATTATAAAGTTTCTCAAAAATTTGGCACAACAGTAAATGAATTAATTTCTCAGTCAGATTTTTCTTATGAATTTCCTACTTACGACGAGAAATAAATCTTATTTGTAGGTAAAAAGTGGTGATTTCGATAAATTCAATCACCACTTCACTCTGTGCACAAAGAAATGCAAACAAGTACCTGGCATTTCATCATTTTAATAAATCTGTAGAACAAAAAAGCCTTTTCACCAAATACGGAATAACTTTTTCAAATTTTACGCCGTACCAATGGTCTTTATCATCTTTTGTAACCTTTAATGCTTCCACCACAACATCTGCAGCTAACGACGCTGATTCAAAAAGAGATTTTCCATTCATCAAGGCACCTGCTGTAACGCTTGCAAATAAATCTCCGGTTCCGTGCGAACTATTTGGTCGTTTTTCATTAAAATAATATTGAAATTTTTGTCCATCATAAACTGCAATGCCAAGTTTAGATTTTTCAAAACTAACGCCTGTTAAAATTACATTTTTACTTCCAAGTTCATAAAGACCTTTTAAAACTTTTTCAATATATTTTTCATCATAATTCTCAGCAATATAAGGAATTTTCAAAAGAAAAGATGCTTCTGTAAGATTTGGCATAATTACATCAGCATTTTTGCAAAGTTTTTTCATTTCAAGTGGAAAATCATCATCAAAACCGGCATAAAGTTTTCCATTATCAGCCATAACGGGATCTACAATTCGCAATGCATTTTTTCTAGCAGTTTTTTCCATAATTTCCAAAATATATGGAATCTGACTTTTGCTGACATAACCAGTGTAAAATGCATCAAAAGAAATTTTTTCTATAAGCCAACGTTCTAAAATTTTTGGCATATCATCAGTTAAATCACGAAAAGTCCAACCTGAAAAACCTTTTGCTGTATGATTAGATAAAACTGAACTTGGTAAAATTGCGGTTTCAATTCCGCATGCAGAAATTACTGGCAACGCAATCGTTAAAGAACATTGTCCAACACAAGAAATATCCTGAATAGTCAAAAGTCGTTTATCCATAAAAAACCTTTTATTATTTTTAATTTTAACTATTAGTATGTTACAATTTATTATGAATTTTTTCACCGTATTTTTTTAGATTTCTGTTTACAGTCTTATTTACTATTTATTTGTGTTTTTTAGAAATTCTCACTTATTATAACTTCGATTATTTCATTTTCTAAAAATTCTCTAAAATGTTTCTAAAAAACTTGTAAACTTATAAAAATTATATATAATATTATTTGGTGGGATTGGAAAATTTATGGCTACAAATTTTT
>CAZIQK010000026.1:0-36114 GCA_964541735.1 uncultured Treponema sp. | reverse complement strand
CTACTATTCATAATATAAGGCGTAAAAAGATGTCGTCCGATAATATAGGGTTGAGTTGCCCCTGTTGCTACCGAATTAGAAGCGCCTTTCATATCCGGTGCAGACGCTATATTGTCAGAAAGTGCAGAACTTCTTTTAGAACGCTTCTCAGCTTCTTTTTGTGCGTTTTCTAACTCTTTTTGAGCATTATAACAATCAATTCCGGTTGCAACGCTAAAACTGAGAACTCCCATTGCAGCAACAATACCGAGCCAAACAAAAAAACTCATCGCAAAAATTCCTTGCAAAAAAAAGTATTTACATTAAACAGTCATTTAGGAATTTCCGCGATTATTTAATCTGTTCCAAATTAACGACGGAAAATTCATAGAAAGTCTATCATCTTTTGAAAATGTAAAAGTTGCCTTGTCGCTCTCAAAAGAAACGCTTGCAAAATGATGTTTCCGTTTTTTCAGTTCAGAAACTGCGCCCCTTTCATTAAGAACAGCGACAACTTCTATGCAAATTTCTTTGTAAGTATCTACAAGCGGAATAATAAGATTTTGCTCTTTTGCCGCAATTGTTAAAGTTCCGCCGCCACTAAATCCAACTAAATCTGCGTTTGGTACGTATGAAAACGAGGCCGGCTCATATTTGTTTTCGTTGTAAACTACAGGTTCGTTGTCATTGATTAAATAAAGATTTACAGAATTGTCTAAAGAGTAAAGATGTACAAGGTAGGGAAGAGTGTAAGTTCCTGCTTCTGCCATAAGTTTTTCTACAACCGTCATTTTACACCTCTTCTATCTGTAAAGTTAAAGTTTTTGGATATTGCCCCGAAATACTAGGAACCGAAACCAATCTATACTCTGTAATTCTATCTTGAGTTGTAAAATCCGAAAACGCAAAAGTCAAACTTCCAGAAAGAATTGTGTCATTGTACCAATTCCAAAAAGCAACTTCTTCATTTTTTGACCACAAACTTAAAGAAACAGAATATTTTTTCTTTGGGGTTGTATTTTTTAAATAAGTTCGTTTTGTTCCGCTTTCAAATTCTATTGTTTTTACATTTTCTTTTACAGTTGTAGTTAATCCGAAAAAGTTTCTGTTTACACCAGACGGCCAATTGCACATTTTTTTCTCCTTGCGATTTTAATTTGTTATGTTTATTCCGGAGCGAGAAATTTCGCCTTTTGCAAATGCCTTGTTATACGCTCCGCTTGCGACTTGTTCCTGAACTCTCTTATCAATAATGATATTTAGCACACCGGCATCTAGTGATGTTGATACCTCTGCAGAATTACCCATATAGTTTTTGACATTGACATTTAAACCGCCATTATTTCGTAATTTTAAACTGTCAAAAAGATTTTTTTGCTGGTTGGCATTTAAAATCATTTCTCCGTTGCGTGCGTGAATGTAAGTGTTATCATCACCAATAGAGGCTCCATTAAATCCACCAACAACGCCACCTGTTGCGTAAGACGGCGGAATTGGTTTTGCCGCAATAACACTTGCGAGCTGAACCGCCCCGGCTGCCGCCATCAATCCTCCCATTGCCAAACCTTGCCACCCTCCGCCCGCTGTTGAATAAGCTTTAATTACTGCCGACGCGATATCAGCGGTTGCAGAAAGGCACTTTGCGCCCCATTCCCACATTTGGATTTTATATTGCTTTTCTGCGGCTTCTTTTTCAATTTCTTCTTTTTTCTTGTTATATTCTTCTTCAGAAATTAAATTTTCATCCAACGCCTCATCTAGTTTTAAGATTTGAGTTTCTTTTTCGGCTTCAGCTTTATCTGTAAGCAAACTTGAGAGTTCAGATACAGAACTGCTTATTTGACTAAAAACGCTTGTCAAAGTGTTTAAAACTTTTTCAGCCTCTTTAGAAAGCGCGCCTATTCCGCCACCATTGGCTAAACTGTTTAGCTTTTCAACGACAAGTTTTATGGCTTCGGCAAGTTGTTTGTATCCATCAGAAATTTCCGGAAAGCCTTTTTGCAGTTCTAAAAGTGCATCTTTGTACTTAATTAGAATTTCTGTTGCTTCTTCTATATTCGTTTTATCAATCGTTGGAAAATCCGGAATATCAAGATTTAACTCTTTTAATTTTAAAAGCTGCTCTTGATAGTCTTTAATGTAATGATTCTGGACGTCCCAGTTATTGATAGTAACGTTATTTTCTTCTTGTAAAAGTTTAAGAAGCCCCTCTTTCATAACTTTTAAGCGGCCTTCTATTTCCTCTTGCTCGGAAATATCATCACCTATCGCTTTGCGATATTCAATCTCTTTTTCGTAAGCAAGCAAACTTTCTTCATACTCTTGTTTAGCTTTCGCTGCCGCACTGTCTTTTTCGTTATCAAGTTGCTGCTGAATTTTTTTTCTATCTGTCAAAACTTTATTTATTGCCAACATTTCAACTCTTTGTTCATCAGTTTTGGTTTTTTCATCTTTGAGTTGTTTTAAACGAGTTTGCAAGTCTTCGTCGGTTTGTTCATTAGCTTTTTTTCTTGCATCTTCAACCTGCGCTTCTAATCGTGCGTTAATTTGTCTTTGGCCTTGTTCTTTTTGCAACAATTCAAGAAAAACTCGTTGGGCTTCCGGTAACGTTTCGACACTTCCTCCATACTCTTTTAATTGTTCGTTTAAGTAATCGGATAAAGCAGAAAGCCCCTTGTCAGTTAAACTTTTTAAATTTGTTTTTATATTCAGTTCCAGTGTTGGATTTTCTTGCCCCTCTAATTCTTGCATAAAACCGTTAAACCAATTTTTGGCCCAAGCATTGCCATTTTCCTTTGCATTTACATCACTTAGAGTTTTTGTCATTCTGTTTATCAGTTTTGTAAAAAGGTTATTTTGCCAATCTATAGCAACTTTCCAATAAGACTCCCATTGTTCCTTAAAGTCGCCCCAAGCCATTTGTCGCTGCTTTGAACTTCCTGTTGCTTTGGTTGCTGCCTCACTCATTCCTTCATATTTTCTTTTAAGCAAGTCTACCGCATCGCCTGCTAGTAATTGTTCTTTTGTAAGCTTTTTTACTTCAGGAATTAACTCTCCGAGTTCACCGGTTACTCCACCGTAAGTTTTATTTAAATTTTTTACAGCGCTTTCAAGCGACATTGCCCCACTTGCAGAAACGTCGAGTGCCGCACTCATTATCTCTTGAATTTCTGTTTGTTTTCTTCCGGATGCAGCAAGCTGCGTCATAAGTGGCAAAAGTTCTTCATCTCCGTAACTACTAATTTTTTGAAGTTCCGAAGCATATTGTTTTAATTGTTCAACGTTGTTTGCGTTTAAGTAAGGATTATTTTTTGCAGCCTGTTGCAAAGAAACTTCTGCTTTTAATTGTGCATTGTAATTTTCTGTAGTTGCCGTAAAAAGTTTTTTTAGTAGTTTTAATTCCGCCGCAATTACAGTGCCCCATACCGAGCTTTTTAGAGTTGAAACATAGCTTTTTGCGGCTTTGTTCATTTTTTCTAAGCCTGATTTTTGAGCATCTTTATTTAATTTGTTTATGCTGGTTGTTACTTTATCAATTCCTTTTTTTGCTTCTTTACTGTCCGCTTTTATTTTTATGTTGATATTTTTATCTTTTGCCATTGAAAAAATCCTTGCGATAAATAAAACTGTTTTATCATAAAGTCAGCGAAGATGTTTTTTTTATGATTTTTTTACTTGTCTTTCTTTTAGCATTTTATTAAATCTGTTTCGCACTTTTTCCGCTTCCAAATCTTCTTTATTTGGAATGTGCCAAAGATTTTGCAAATGCTTCATCTGTTTTTCGTAAGTGTCGCCATTTTTTGCCGGCTCATAAACTCTGTAAGAAATTATTTCGTTCAATTTTGTATTGTGAAGGCCTGCCATTAACGCCCTGAATCTGTGCCAATGAATCGGAGTTTCTGCAATATCAATGTGATATTGTTCTAGGATAGAACTGTAGATTAAATCTGCGTCAATTGTGTAATCGTATGCAATCTCATTCGATGTGTTTGAATAGTCTTTTTTAGGAACGCTTTTTTCCTCGTGATAAAATGAACATAAAGCGTCAAAACCTGCTTTTTTGTCGAACGGAACTTCAGAAATATAAAGAAAATCAAAATCTGAAAAACTTACATTTTCTTCTTGCAAAAGCTCTGAAAATCTAATCCAGTAAGGATGTGAAGTATGAATGTCATAAAAATTAC
The DNA here is from genome assembly GCA_964541735.1 of uncultured Treponema sp. Taxonomy (GTDB): domain Bacteria; phylum Spirochaetota; class Spirochaetia; order Treponematales; family Treponemataceae; genus Treponema_D. The sequence continues at coordinate 31,951 of CAZIQK010000026.1, read as the reverse complement.
CGCCCACATTTACGCTAGACGGCAATTCAAGCTTTGTCAAATCCATTAGTCTTTCGCTTTAAATGTAATCTCTGCCTCTTCTTCCGTTGTATCAATAGAAACAGTTCCCATTGTTGGAGTGCCATTCATATTGATATTAAAAGTCAAAGTGCTTTCTACCGGGTTTAGATTATCACAAATAAAAGTGCAGTCTGCCTCCCACGCTTTAAATTCATCGCCACTATCGCCGGTAGAATCTTCATTCATAAATACAACAAGAATTTTTCCTTGAGCGTTTGCGCCTGTTTTTTGACTGTAAAACAAATCCCAGAAAAATTCATAATCCGAATCACCTTTAAACAATGTGATTGGCTCGCTTAAACTAGGTTTGTATCTTTCTACTAAAGTAGTTGGGGATTTATCAACGATAAAATCTCTGTCAACTGTTTCTGCGTTCATTGTGATTGTGTTATCTGTTGATTTTGAAATTTGCACATAAGTTCCGGATGCTTTTTTAACAAATAGCGCCACGTGATACTTTTTAATCTGTTCGCCTTTTTCTGCTTTGTAAATTTGCATAATTTGCTCCTTTCGTTTTATTTTCTCGTTTCCAATATAGTCATTTTTATGTCTAGTCCAGTGGCTTGTTTTTCAACTGTTCCGCAATCGTAATAATATTCTACGCCGTCAAAACTTGCATCTGTAACATCTGCATTTAACGTCAGGTTTGTTTGAATTTTTTGCAAAAAAACTTCTGCCGTATTTTCCATTTGTTCAATGAGTTCGGAATGTGTTTTATTGCGAAAAAGAAATGAAATTGTGTAAGAAGTTGAAACCTCAAAACTTCCTTGTACATAAGATTTTGAAAGCGTTGTTTTCTCTGGAACAATCACGCATAAAGAAAGGTTTGAATTATAGCGAGAAATATCAACCGCTCCAACCAATGTGTTTTTTTCCGTAAATCCGCTGATATTTGCAATTATAAATTTTTTTAACGACTCTGCAGTTCTCATTATTTTCCCCAATATTTTTTTAAGTTTTTATCAACCATTTCAGAAAGTTTAGAATCAAAAGCGTTGGAACTTAAAAGATTTTCTCCATACTGAATAAACGCCTTTGGTGTAATATGCCATTTTTTGCCGTTTGATTTTGACCTTGCGGTTACGTCGTTATATCCATAGTTTTGAATAAATGCTTTCGGAAAGATTTTTGAACCAGATTTTCCTTTTGGATAAATATTCGCTTCGCTTCCGTCTTTTTTTACACGGAACCCGTAAGCGTTTTGAAGTTCTTTTGTAGATTTTTCCGGATGTTTTAGCGATAAAGCGATAAAAGGTTTTATTTTTGCAACTGTATTCCTTGCAAGAATTCCTAGCGCCTGCTTTTGGATTGATGTAAAACTTTTACTTGTTTCTGCAAGCGCTTTTTGAACTTCAGCAATCTCTGCGTCTACGACTATCCAATTTGAACTCATTTTAAACCACCGTTTTTACAATTCTAAATTGTTCAATTTGTTTTAAAAATCTATCAGAAGTGAAGTTGTTAAAAACTCTTGAGCCGGTATCTGCGAAACTTGTAGAACTTACCGCAAGATTTCCGCCTGAACTTTCCCATAATAAATCAGCAACTTGTAAAGTAGTAATTTGGATGATGTAGGGAACTGTTGTAACTTCTTTTTCTTCAATCAATTTGTTTTTGTAACCAGCAAGATATGTAAAACAATAAAGATTTGATTTTTGAAAAATATCATCGTTTAGAAATTTAACTCTGTGGCTGTCTTTTTCAAAATAAAAAAGATTTGAATCAACTTCAGTTTCGTTAATCAAAACTTTTGTAATTTCATTGATAGGTTTTGCTTCCAGCTCAAAAAGCTTTCCTCCGTCGCCACGTCTAACCGTTGTATAACTTTGTTCTTCCGGAGAATATCCAAGATATTTCGTTACCATTTCTATGGCAGAATCAACGTATTTTTGTGGTGAATTATCTTCTTCATCAGGAATCTTTTTTGCAAAATTGATTAAATCATCTACTGTAATGTAAGACATAAAACCTCTTATAAAAAAAAGCCTTGCAAAAAAAAAGAAATACGGTAAATTTTTTTTGCAAGACTAAAAACTTTTTTTTAGGAAATATTTTTAATTCCGAAACTACCCGGAACTAAAAAAATCGTTACTATTCACCGCTACCTGTTTGTGTAATAACTTGCATACCATTTTTAGCACACAAGTCAACATTTGCGGTTTGAAGTCCACGAATTCCCATAACATTACGTTTGAAATAGTCGCCGCCTTGATCTGTTTCAATTTGGTAATTATCCCACATTGGCATTGCAACGTTTTGCGGTTGTCCAAAGTACTGCGTACCTTTTGCTAAGCCGTCAAGAACTCTAAACTGAACGGCAGTTCCGCCATCTTTGATTGTTCCTGAAGTTGTTGTTCCTGCGTCAAATTCAATTTCATAAACTGGCTTCTTTTCGTTTGTTCCACGAACTGCGCCCAAAGTTGCTAAATCTTCCTGGCTAATGTAAAGTTTTACATTGCCTTTTCCTGCGATTGAGCGATAGCCCAAAACCAAAGAACGAATAAAAGTTGCATCAAGTGCGTACGTTTTCTTTTCTGTCAAAGTAGATGCTTTAATAGCCGCAATAATTTTTGTTGCAGCCTTTTCTCTCAAAGCAATTAAGGCAGAACGTTGAATAGCTTGTTCATAGTTTACAGGCGTCATTTTTCTAACCTGATTTGAGATTTCATCAAGAACACCCCATTCTGTTGGTGAAATTGTAACATAATTAAAAGTTGCACCGGTTCCGCCGATTTCGTTGCCGTCTATTACATCTTCCGCACTTGAATCTGTAACTTTGTAAGGCTCAACCCAAGCACCTGTCCCACTAGTTGCGATTGCTCGAACATCATCAACGATAGAATCGCCAACTTCTCCAAGCCCCGCAATATCTGTGCCGGTATTTGTAGGTTTTGCGATTGTCCCGGAAGAAAGAATTGCTCGCATTTGAGTTTTTCCACTTGCAACAAAAGCGGTTGCTCTTTCGTTTACTTGATTTTCTCCTTCAGGTTTTGGAGTTGGAACTACTTGAGAGAATCCATTGATTGCAGAATCTCTTTCTTCGGCTTCAATTTTTTTATCAAGTTCGCGAATTTCATTTTCAAGTTTTGAAAATTCCGCTCTTTCTTCTTCTGTCATAACTCTTTCTTTTGCGTCGCTGTCAATTTCTTTCATTCTGGCAAGCGCTTTTGCTCTTTGTTCTTTTAAATTCATTTTTACTATCCTTTTTTTAGTTTAATTCTAGTAACGTAATTTTTCTTTTACGTTCATCCGTTTCTTTTTGTATTTTTAAAAGATTTTCTGCTTCTGTTTTTTTTCTATTCTCCAATAGACTTTTACAACTCTCCAGTTGTTCTTTTGCTCTTGCAGAAATATCTGTTTGTTCGTAAGCCGGAAATGTAACTGCCGAAACTTCAAAAACTTGTTCAATATCCGTGATTGTTCTTGTTGGATGCTCTTCGTTTGTCCAATCCCAAGATTCACCACGAACAGAAAACATAAAACTCATTCCGGAAACATCTCCGCGGCTAATTGCTGAATAAAGATTTTTTGCTTCCGAATTGTTTTCTGTATCCAAATTGACGCGGATTTTTAATCCGTCATCGCTGATTTGCATTTGCATTGTGGAATTTTCGTTATTGTTGCGCGAACGTGCTAAAGGAATCATATCTGTATTATGATTAACTAAAAAGCGAACATCCTTAAGATTTGTTTTTGATAGCGCTTCCGGAGCGATAATTTCATCAAAATACCCCAAATCTGCCCTTTGATTAAAAACGATTGGTGTCCCCTCAACAAAATTACCGTTTTTTTCATCGTTTTTAGCGCGGATATCAAAAAAATACGAGCGCTTTTCTTGATTTTCAAATTGTTTTTTCATAATTCTATTTCCTTTTCTATATAGTCATTTTTCACAAAAAAAAGAATAAAAAAAACGCCCCTAGAACTTTTTAATTTTTTTTGCCATTTTTTTTGTACCTTAATTTGTATAGTTAATTTTCATTATATATAGTCAAAAGTGCTTTTTGTTATTTTTTATAAAAATAATTGATTTTTTGGTACTTCATATTTATAATATAAATATGGTTATCAAGTGGAACAAAAAAAAAGAATGAAGTGTTAAAGGCAACTAGAAATATTTCTTTTGAACAAGTTGTTGAAGAAATTAAAAATAACAGATTTATTGGACCCGAAGACAATCCTGCAAGAGAAAATCAAAAAAGAATTATTATAAAAATAGAAAATTATCCTTGTATTGTTCCATTTATTGTTGAAAAAAATGGTGATTGGTTTTTAAAAACTGTCTATCCGTGTAGAAAAATGAAAGGGAGGTTATAAAATGACAGAAGAAGAATTAAAAGATTTTGATTACAAGTTTTGGAATAGTCCACTTGACGAAGAGGAACAATGGTATGAAGATCATTTTGACGAATTTGTACCATGTAAAAATCAAGCTGAAATGCGAAAAAAAATGATAAAAGCGGCAAAAAATACAATGAAAGAAATTAAAAAAAAGAAAACAATTACTATAAATCTTGACAATTCTGTTCTTTCGTATTTTAAAAATCTTGCAGAAGAAACCGGAATTGCTTATCAGAACTTAATAAATCTTTATCTTGTACAATGCGCTAAAGAACACAAACGCCCAGAATTTGTGTAAAAAAACGCCCCTAGAACTTTTTAATTTTTTCTAGGAGCGTTTTTATTTTTACATAAACAACACCATAATTCATATAAACGACTATATTTTATATGAATTATGGTGTTCCTTACAAAGGAAGTAAAAACAAAATAGCAAAATGGGTTGTTGATAATTTTCCTTCAGCGACTAACTTTTATGACTTATTTGCTGGCGGGTGTGCTATAACTCACGCCGCAATTTTAAGCACAAAATTTCAAAACTTTTATGCTAATGATTTATGGACTGCTCCCAAACTGTTTTTAGATGCAGTAAACGGAAAATACGCAAACGAAACACGCTGGATAAGTCGAGAAGAATTTTTCTCTGAAAGGCTAAAAGATTCGTATATTCAGTTCTGTTGGAGCTTCGGAAATAACGGAAGCGGTTATATGTACTCCAAAGAAATTGAAGAATGGAAAAAAGCCTTGCATTATGCACGTGTTTTTAACAACACTTCAATTTTTGAAAAATTCGGAATAAAAACAGATGGCAGTTCAGCGGACATAAAAAAACATCACGAAGAGTACAAAAAACTATATATAAAACACTACGTTCAAAATGTACTAAAATCGGATTTAGACACAGAAAAATTAAATAAAAATCTTGACGAAAAAATAAAAAAGAATTCTGAAGAACTTAGAATGTATCTTATAAACGGATTAAAAAGTTCGGGAAAAACAAGAAGCGATGTTGACAGATTTTTAAGTACAAACGGAATGGCCGGGCATTATTTTGAAAAATCACAATGGGAGTTTCCAACTCGCGAAAATTATTTAAAACTTCAATCTTTTATTGATTTACCACAAAACTACGAAGAAATATATGGTTTACAAGATTTACTAGAAAGCATGAAAAGCCTACAAAGCCCGAAAAGTCTGCAAAGTCTGCAAAGGCTGGAAAGGCTGCAAAGTCTGCAAAGCCTGCAAAGTCTGCAAGGGCTGAAAAGGCTGCAAAGTCTGCAAGGGCTGAAAAGGCTGCAAAGTCTGCACACCACGCAAGGCGACTACAGAGAAGTTCCAATTAAGAATAATTCTGTAATCTATTGTGATATTCCTTACAGAAACACGGACGGTTATAATTTTTCAGGCGAAAACGATTTTGACTACAGCGCTTTTTATAAGTGGTGTGAAAAACAGACAGAACTTGTAATTGTATCAGAATATAATATGCCAGAAGATTTTATTTGCGTAAATCAAATTGAAAAAAGGGTTCGCCTCTCCGGCGGCGGTCATAATAAAGCGATAGAAAAAATGTTCGTGCCAAAACATCAAATTGAACTTTACGAATTTTTAATGAAAAATAATAAACGGTATAAAGATAGCGATTTTGTACAATTAGAATTTGACTTTATGAGTGCATAATTTATTTGTCTAAACACATTTTTACAAAAAAAATAAATAAAAAAAGTGCTTACTGCTTTTTTGCAATAAGCACTTTAATTTTTATTCTTCATCTTTCTGCGAATTAGTCTTTTTGTCGTCAGAATCTTCATCAGAATTGTTTTCTTGTAAAGATTGGCTTAGCGGTTTGTAATTTTCAAGTCCGAAATGCTCATCGCCGTATTTTTCTGTAATGTGCGGCATATTTTCTTTGTCCATAATTTGATTAAGTGTAAATAAACCGGTTCTGAAATTTTCACGATGATTTGTCCAGCGTGTAGAATAATCTGCTCTAATCATTGCGTCTGTGTTAAATTCAACATAAAAATTTTCACTTTCGCACGGATAGCACAAAAGGCGGTTGAAATATTCTTGAATACAAACAAGGTAAGGCGTTAGTGTGTTTTGTAAAAATAAAGTGTTTGCTTGTTCCATATTTGTAAACTTTGAATTTTCACTTCCAAGCATAAAGCGAGGAACTCCGAAAAGTTTTGCAACTTCATCAGCGGAATATTGGCGATTTTCTACAAGTTGGCTATCTCGATTTCTTGCAAGCTCTAAAGGCTTTGCGTCCAATCCGTGCGACAAAATAAAAGGTTTATTTGCATTTTCTTTGCCGCCGTAAGCACTCATTATTCGTTCTGAAAGTTTTTGCGAATCTTCAGCTTTCCAATTTCGCTCATCCTGCGGTACAGTGATTAAAAGTTTTGAATGAATTCCACCGTCAAAGTTTTCGTTTGTGAATTCGTCCAGGACTAAACCAAGTTTTGCTGCGTGAGTTGAATATCCAAGCGGACTAACGCCCCGAACGCTATTTGTTCTAAGTGCCGGAATGTGCAAAATTGATGTAGAATTATATTTATAATCTTTTCCGTTTACGTGATAAACGTAATAAATATCACCTTGCGAATCTATTTTTATATCCACGCTCTCTGGATCAAGATTATAAAGTGCTTTAGGTGTAAAATCAGAATTTCTTTCTACAAAAACAAAAGCATTTCCGCAAATCAAAAGATTAAACATCAATGTTTGTTTAAAAGTAAATGCCGTGTCGTTTTTATTTGGTGATGATTTTAAAAGTTTTGCAAGGGAAAAATTTAATTCTTGTTTTCGCCCAGAATCTGTTTTTTGATAAATATTCATCGGTAAAACAGCGACTGCGTTTGAAATTACGCGAATACAAGCGTTTACTGTTGAATTTGCCAAAAGCTGAGAACGCGTCATATAAGGCGAAAGTGTAAAAATCTGTGATGAGTTTGTATGATACAAATCATTTACAATTTTTGCAGTATCGTTTTTTATTTTTCTAGTTTTCAATCCAAAAAGTTTCATCTCTTAATTCCTTGTTTGTTTCTACGTCAATGACGTACTCTGTAATTTTGAGCCAATACCACAACGGCATAGTAACCGCTTCTCCGTCTAAAGAAACAATTGCGTTGCCGTTTTCGTCAAATGGACTAGGGAAGTGTGTTTCAATCTGAATCGGTTTTATTTCCGTTGAGTTTTTCTGCGTACTCTTGCAACACATTAAGAGAATTGTCAAAAGCATTGTTATTACTAGCATGAATTTCGTCTTTCTTTTTGTTTGCATTATTAAAAACCTCTTCAATTTTTTGATTTTGTTCTTTTTGTTTTTGTTTAAAATCTTCTTTTTGCTTTTTAATTTTCTTTTCTGAAAATTCTTTTTGCATAAGGATGCAAAAAATCAAAATAAAAACAAAACCAATGAGTATTAAAATTAAAGTTGCTGTAAAGTTCATTTTTCACCACCTTTTTGGAACGCGAACTTTTGAGCAACGTTTCCGCCAATGTATACAAGTGAAATCGAGCCCCACCAAACAATAAATTCTTGTGCTAAACTTGTATCTTTTGTTGCAAATCCTAAAGCGCAAAATGCAAGTTCAAAAATTGTTGCAACAATCCAAACGCAAAATTTGCGACTTTTAAACTTTTTACTTTCAGTTTTTTCTGATTTTTTTTCTGTAAATTCTTCTGCCTTTTCCATTTTTTACCCTTTTAAAGTTATAACTCTTGCTTCAACTGGCTTTCCACGTGATACACATTGCGAATTTGCAAGCGAATTAAAAACGATTTTGCCGTTTTCAACTACAACCCAATGTCTATTTTTGCCATATTCATAACAAACAGGCGTTCTATCTTTTATTTCAAAAATTGACGAAATATTTTTTTTCAAAACTTTGAACCTATCAATTCCGGCAAAAAATCCCAAGTATTTGTCTGCGTCAAGAACCGTACATTCTTTGTCCAAATATCCAAAATCAATGGCGTCTGATACATAACCGATATAACCATATCCTGAACATTCAATTCCCAAGCAGTAAAGATAGCACATTGCAAGACAACCGTTTTTTGCAATTTGTTCAATATTTTTTTGCAGTTTTCCTGCTAGCGTTTGTGGATAAATCATCACTTCACCTCTTTTTCAATTAGTCTATCTAATTTTGCCTCAATTCTTGCACAAGTTGTTTGTAGATTTGTAACGTTATTTTTAAGGGCTGCCAACGTACTTTCGTGTGCGTTTGTTGTTGCGTACAAATTAGAAAATTTTACGCGAACGTGCGCTCTCTCTTCTTCATCTCGCTTTTCGTTTGACTCTACGGTTTTTTTAAGTTTTCCATATTCTGCGGAAAGTTTTGCAACACTTCCGATAATTCCACCAACAAAACCCGCTATTGTGATACTGATTGAAATAATTGTAATTGGCGACATTTTTATTTTCCTTTAGCTTGTTTTATTTATACAGTCAATTTTGCAATTTCAATTTCACAATGAGAGTTATTTTGCGCGTAAAAATTTTGAATTTGTATTTTGGAAACAATCTGCCAATTATCATCTTTGATAATTTGAGCGTCTTTTAGTAGGTCTAAAATCGAAGTTGCTTGATTGTCGCTATCACGTCGAACTTTATCACCGTGATAAAAATTAAATTTAATAAAAAGCGGTTTTTCTAAAGGTGATTTTGGCTTTTCCTGTTTCAAAAGATTAACTAGTGCTAAATCGTGCCATTCATAGAATTTGGGGGAAGAAATCAATCTTCCGTGCCGCACAATGCGTTTAGAATTCTTTTTTGCCGGAGTTTCTCCGGACAAATAAAAACGGTATAACATATTTATAAAGTCATACCGATACATCAACTGCCGAATAATAACTACGTCAATGGCGGACTAAAAAACTGCGTCTTCTATGTTGAAGTTTTTATTTGCTTCTTCATCTGCAAGTGTAATTTCTAGGCGATTGTTTGCCATTATTGAAGTAATAACGCCGTCTATACGCTTACTTGTTCGTCCGGAATCTGGCTTGATTGGTTTAATATTTCCGTTGGCGTCAGCTTTTACTACGCAACAAGAAACCATCCAATCCATAACAGGATTATTATCAATCAATTTTCCGTCTGCGATTAGTTGTTCCCAAGATTTTGCCGGTTCACTCATTCCGACGATCCCTTGATTAAATTCTACGCAAGTAAAACTATCACTTAAATCTTGAATAAGATGAGCGGCTAAGTTTCTGTCGTATGCAATTTCTTGAACATCGTAAATCTGTGCGTCATCAATGATTTTTTTGAACATAAACGAATAATCTACGGTATCGCCGGGAGTTGGGAAAACATAACCTTGCTTAATCCACTGGCGGAAAAGATAAGAATCGGTTTTCATTTTTGTTTCGATTTGATTTTCCGGAATGAAAAAATAATGTTTTGCGTATCGTTTACCGTTTTTTAAATCAAAATACCAAGTAAAAGCGGTGATGTCTAATCTTTTTGAAAGGTCAATTCCGCCCCAACAACGCAAACCGTTAAGATTTTTTTCTGAAAATCGCTTTTTACACTTTTGCCAGCGGTTCGCTGTAATCCAAACATCAGCAACATTTAACCATTCATTTAAGTTCTTTGTGCGGAATGCCGCCTCTGCACTTGATGATGTTTTTGCTTCGTTATACGCGGTTCTCATACTATCAATTTCTACTGAAACGCCTAAGTTTGGATTTGCTTTATACCAATTTTTTTCGTTTTTCCAGTCATCACCTTTATCAAGCTCGCAAATATAAGCAAAAACTTCGTCGTTTTCATAACCTTTTACGTTTGATAGCATTTTTTTACAGCGTTCGTATTCTTCATAACACGGAACGTTTCTGTCATTTCCTGCGGTTGTAATTATAAACATTAACGGTTGAGTTCTTGCCCTCATTCCAGTTTCTATTACCTCATAAAGTTCACGCGTTTTGTGTGCGTGAAATTCATCAATTATTGCACAGCTAGGGTTTAATCCGTCAAGAGTGTTTGAATCGCTTGCAAGCGGTTTCATAAATCCGTCTCCGCAAACTAGGGAATGCGCCATTGCTTTTATGTATTTTCGCAAGTCCGGTGAATATTGAACAGTTTTTTTTGCGGCGTCAAAACAGATTCTTGATTGGTCTTTTTTTGTTGCGGCAGAATAACATTCGCTTCCGTTTTCTGTAAGTAAATCATAAAGTGCAAATCCTGCGGCTAAAAAAGTTTTTCCGTTTTTTCGTGCAATTTGAATATACGCTTTGCGGAATCTGCGTAAATCATTGTCTTTTCTTCTCCAGCCATAAATCATTGCGATTATAAATTGTTGCCAAGGCTCTGTGTGAAGTTTTTGCCCGGCAAGTTTTCCTTTTGTGTGAACCAATTGGCAAAAAAACACGATTGCGTTTTGTGCTTTTTTGTGGTCAAAATAATACGGAAAAATGCCTTTTTCTGATTTTTCTAAATCTTCAACGTGTCTTTTAATTGCAAGTTTTACAGATTTGCAAGAGGGGATTTTTGAAGAGGAAATATCATTGATGTAGTTAAGATATGTAAAATCATCGGACATTTAAAAATCAAATTCAAGTTGACTGTTTTTTTCCCATGAAGCGCCGTATTTTCTTGTTATATAAGAAAATTCTTGAATATCGTGCGGAACTAAATATTTTTTCAACTCACCTTCAGATGTAATTTCTATTCCAATGTGCATTAACTCATGAAGCAACAAAACTTTCATTCGGTTACTATCAAAATATTTTGCATTTTCTGAATAAACTGTAATGATAAAATCTGCGTCAATTGCCCAGCGTTTAGAATCTGCAACCTTTTCACAATCTGCAAAAACTTGTAGCCCGCGAGAGAGTTTTATTTTGTCGCTTTCAAGAAAGATAATTTTTAGATGCCCAGATGTGTATAAAGGTTTTAAATCACCAATAACTTTAACATTCATAATAACATCTTCTGCGATTTTTTTAATTTTTTCAGACACAAACCTTTTTTCTGCCATTTTAAAAACTCCTTTTTATATAAAGTCAGTCAAGTTTTTTTTGTTTGACAGTTTCCGCAAAAAAAAAGTCGTAAAACCGCAAGAAGGGAGTGAATGCAGTTTTACGACAAAAAATTATTTTTTTTAAGGAGGTACCCTGTGGCATTAAAGGTACATTTATACAGTCAGTTTAACCATTCCCCATTAGTGATTTTAAAAAGTCGTTTGTATCTTTTTCTTTTGGCTTAATTTTGATTTTTGCCCTTGCTTCCGGAGTTACGCCGAACTTTATCATAATTTTATTAAATCGCTCCATATGTGCGTTGTATTCATCAATTAAATTTACATCTTTAAATTTGTTAAGATTTTTTAAATAGTCGCCATAATTTCCATATCCGTTTACTTGAATCAAGCAATCTTGAGCGATTCCGTAATTATTAAATGCATCAATTAAAATTTCTTTATCAACAATCGTTATCATTCCAGCAGAAAGCATCGCAGGGACTATTTCGTTCCATTTTTCTGTTGCGATTTTTGTAAGCCCAAGCGGTGCTGGAAGCTCTTCTAGCGCGTCCATATTTACACCGCGATTTTCGTACCTATCCTTTCTGTAAGTTCCGTCTTTTATATGTTCTTCAGTTGATTTTATCGGTCGTCCCATAGTTTAAAAGTCAGATTAGCCCCGTAAGTTTTACAGAGTTTTTTAGAATAATTTTACAAAACTTTTTTTTTCATTCTCTTTCTGAAAGGATTTTTAAACCTAAATTTTTTGCAATAATCGCTTCTAACCTTGCACCTTTAGAATTTACCCAATTATCAAGCAACAAAATAGCATCACATTCCATAAGTTGTTTTATATCTCTTTTCATATAATCTTTCCAAGTCCAGCCGTCTACTTCGCCTAAACTTGCTGGATTAAAAACTTTATAGCCTTGCTCTTTTAAAGATTTTTCTGCGATTGCAAAATCTTTTTTATAATTTGGATTATTTGTTATTGCTCCGCTTATGTATACTTTCATTTTATTTTTACCCATTCTTTAATACCTCTCTTAATACTTTCTTGCTTTTTCTTCTCTCTCGATTTTTCCTTAAGATTTCAGCGTACTTTTCAGGATTTTCTTCTTTAAGTCTTTTCCGTTTTTCCTGCCTCTGTCTATTACATTTTGCTTTGCGCTCTGGCTCACTGCGTCTTAGCCTTGTGTATTCGGCCAAATCTTTTCGAAACCGCCTACCTTTTTTGTAATTTACAGTTTCACCAAGTTTTTCACCTACGTCCATTTGTGCAATTTTTAATTTTGCAAGCAAAATTCGTAAATGCGTTACTTTCGGATTGCCTTTTTCGCAACCGCCAAGAGAATTAAAAACACCCATTACGCTAAGAGGAACTCTCTCTATATTATCCGGATTAAAGTTTCTGTTATTGCCATCAAGAAAGATATAATTAGAACGCACTGAAAAATCTTCCCAAGGATGCGTTTCCTCGTACACCCATCTTGATTTAGGTTTCCAAACACTCGGCTGGGCAACCTTTATTCTTACATAGCCTTTTTTCACGTGCTCTGAATAAAGCGGACGTGTTTTTGTGCTTCCGTGTATTGCCTTGTGCGCTGCGCCAATCCTTGAACGTTCGTTATAAAAAGCATATTCTGTAACATCAAAAGCATCAGGAAACGATTTTAAAAAAAGTTTATACGCTTCTTTTCTGTTCATTTCTTTGTGTTCAACAATCCATTTATCTTTTTCTTTATCCCAGATTTTCCTAAAGTGTTTCATTTTTTTTTACACCTTTTGAATTACTTTCAATTCCTAGATACTCTTTATAAGCCCCGCCGTTTCCAGACAACGTTTTTACAACATTTAATTTCATGGTCTGTACATTTACAAAATTTTGCGTCAGACTTGAAATCGCCTTGCTTCTATTGACTAGAATTTCTGATTTTTCTTTATCCTCAAAAATCGAGTCGTCGTTCAATTTTTCAATTTGGTCTAACAATGTGTTTTCTAATTCTTCAATTCTTGTCATTTTTCATTACTTCCTTTTTTTTTATTTATTTTTTTTCATTCTCCAATTTTTCAATCTCTTTCAAACATTGTTGTAATTTTTTAATTCTATTTTTGCATAAGGCTTTTAAAACATCTGTATCAATTCTTAATTTACACAGATAATCATCAAGTAAATAACCGTCAATCTTATCTTTTTCCTCTACTGAATATTTGGTAAACATCCTTGATTGTCTTCCTTTTTGTTCTACTATCATTTATTCCTCCGGATTTTGTAGCACGGCTAGTATTTTTTTTGACTGCGCACACAAAAAAGGGCGCGTGTTGGTGAATGATGTTTGTTTTCAAGTTTTTAAAACGGGTGGGGGAGTTTTCTTTAAACTTCTCGTCTGCGTTTGCTTTACAATTGTTCGCATATCATCTTTTGAAATTGGCAGAATATCATTATAAAAAGTGTTTTGGTAATTCTCCAAAAAATATTTACTCTCGTAATCTTGAGTGGTTTTAAAATCAATAACTGCTTGCCTTACAATTGCTTCTACAAGTTTTTTCATACCCACTTTTTCTTTTGAAATATTTGACATATTAAACATCCTTTTTGTGAAAATTATTATTTTCTTTGAAAGTCTTTCTTGAATGGCAAGATTGACACATTGGCTGTAAGTTTGTTTCGTCGTAAAAAAGTTCTAGATTCCCTCTGTGTGGCGTAATATGATCCGCAATCGTTGCAGGTCTTCCGCAAATAAAACAAAAAGGATATTTTTTCAAAAACTCTTTCGATGTTTTTCTCCAAGTGCTAGATTCGTACAATGAATGATACGTTTTCGATTTTCCGCGATAAGTAAAAACTTTTTTTTGTAATTCTAATTCTTTGTGAATGTAACAATATTGTTTTCCGCTTTGGCACGTCCTACCGCAACCACTCTTTTTACATACTTTAGTTTTCATCTTACAAATCCTGTCTATCTTCCAATCCGTAATCAGTTAGTCGCTCAATAGTTGTACAATAATACAACGCGTGAACAACGCCGCTTTTAATTGCAGATAGATAATTACTTTTTACATACCAACCTTTATTTTTTGCATATCGTGATAAAACATACTCAACGGCAATGCTAACTTTTTCCGGAATATCAATTGGATCAACCGGCAGATGTTTTTCTCGAACAGCTTTTGTTGTAATTCTCTTTGCGACTTCTGTTGCCAGAATAAAAAGATTTGCCCAGGCGTTTTTATCCCCTTTTTTCAAAAACAAAAATTGATAGTTCAAAAGTCTTTCGTTATCATCTTTTGGACTTTCAAAAAATTTCAAATCATCATAATTGTATTTTTGATGATGTTTTTCTTTTTTCAAATCTTTGTTGTGTTTTACAACGCTTTCAACGTCAAATAAATCTGATTGTAATAATTTGCCCATACTTTCACCCTTTGACGTTGTTTGAAAATTTAAAACGGAATATCTTCAAAACTTTCAGTGTTATCAAACATATCTTGAGAGTTTGAAAAATCATCCTTTTGATTTTCTTGTGCTTGTTGAAAACTTTCTTTTTGTGTTTGGCTCTGGCTGTTATTCTGCAAAGAAATTTCAGCAACTTTTAAAACAATTCTAGAATGTTTTAATCCGTCTTCACTTTGCCAAGTCTGCTGCTTTAATCTCCCCGAAACGATGACGCGACGCCCTTTGTAAAGATGTTCACTCATCGCCTTTGCGTAATTCCCCTTGCAAAGACAATCAACGTAACTAGGAACTCCCTTGTAAGTTCCGTCTTTGTCTTTGTAGTATTCGTTGTTTGCAATCGTGAATTTGCAATAAGGCGTTCCGTCGTTCCAAAAAGACAACTCCGCTGCCTTTGTCAAATTTCCCTCTAAAATTACAGAATTAATATTTGCCATAAGTATCTCCTTTTCTTGCAGTTGCCATTCTCAACTTTTCAATTTCTAAAAAATGCTCTCGAAGTTTTGAGTACCAATAACGTCCGCAATATTCTTCGCCCGGGCAATTTTTTTTCCAGCCAAGAACTTCGCACGGTTTGCAAAAAGGTTGAAAAATTAACGCTCTCTGAATGATTTCTCGCTCTTTTTGACGTTTAAGTCTGTCATCTTGAATGTTCAAAACAAAACCTCCGTTCCTTGCATTGCTTTTTTGATTAGCATTTTTTGGACTCTATCAGGATCGTTTGGGTCAATCCCAAGCCTGATATATTCTGCACCTGGCGATTCTGCCGGATTTTCTAAATCTTTAAGATGTTCTTGATAGTCTTTTTGTGCTTGTTCGTGAACACTTAAGCTTTTAGGATATTTGACAGTTCCGTAAATTCTCACGACTCTAGTGTTGATTTGTGCCCAGACAGCCTCTTTAATCATATAAGCCGGCATAAGCGGAATATTGTGCCAACGGTCAGTTTCCGGAGCATCGTGCATTGCTTTGAACTCTTTACAAAATCTTTTCGCCCAGATTGCCGATTCATCATCACTTTGGCAATGTTTTGCGATTTCTTTTGCAATTGTTTCGACAATTCTCGAACCTTTCAGTTCGTTATAAGCGACGTTGTTTGTTTTGAAAAAGTCCTCTAGTTCTTTTACAGTTTTTGTTGGCTCAAAAATTGCCTCTTGTTTTTCTTTTTTGCTTTCGCTTTGAAGAGTTTTAGAGTTTTCAGATTCAGGAAGAACGCACCAGTCTTTACGAACTTCTAAAAGATTCTCATTTTCTTTTGTTTTTTCGCTCTTTTGCTCATCTTTTTTGACAAAACAATCTGGCGGATTCTCCAAAAATCCGGAAGATTGTTTTGTCTCTCCTTCCTCACACTCTATTCTTGTGTGTGTGGTCTTTTTCTCATCTTGTATATTCTGTTCTTGTCTTATCTCATCTTCTCTTATCTCTCTTATCTCTCTTATCTCTTCTATTCTGTCGGTTGCCGTTTTTTCGCCTTGTATAGTGTTTAAACACTTGTCAAAACTTTCTTGTATAGTGTTTAAATTCTCATTTTTTGTATAGTTATTAGTACTTATCACGTTGTCTACTTTTGTAGACTGTACAGAAAAATAAGATTGTTCTTCGGCTTTTTGAGCGGCTTTTTTCTGTGCCAGCTGAAAGCGAAATGAAAGAGTTCTTGAAGTTTGGCGCGTTGCGTATTCCCATTCGGTAAAAATATAAAATGATGAATTTGGCACGTGAGCAAAGATTCTTGCTTGTACCATAACTCCGGCAATTTTTTGAATATTTTCGGGGCTGTTTACTTTTACTAAATCTGCAAATTCCGTTCCGTCATCAATATCAAAAATGCCGTCATCGTCTGCTTTAGTTGCTCCCGCAAGATAAAACAAAACAGGTGCATAACTAAGCTCTTTTGGAAGATGTTTTTCCGCTTGTAACATTAGTTTATTTTCAAGTAAATCTGTTGGAATTTTTGCCCAAGGTTTAGAATTAAAAAAACTCATTATGCAACCTCCTTTTGTTTTTTAGATTGATTTCGGGGCTTTTTAAGGCTTAGCCATTTTTGAAATGCGATTTTAATTTCTTCAGACGGAAGGCAAGTGTCTCGATTGCGTTCGTCTGCATAGAATTGTCCTAAGGTCCCGTCTTTTTTAATCTCTGCGGTCGCTTGTGGAATACCGTCTTTTTGAATAAAAACAATTACACAATTTTTGTTTGCCATTTTTTCATAGTACCCAGCAGTTAAAATGCATTGGCCTAGGGCACCGGCTTGTTTTTCCCATTCTTCAAGGCTTGGCGTTACAAAAATGTCGTAACCATCGAACCTTGAGTTTTTATAAGAATATTTTTTACAAATTTTTTGTAGTTGCTTTGTTTTTTCTTCAAACTCTTTTCTTTTTGCTTCCTGTGCAGCGATTTTTCTTGCTAATTCAATAGCTTCAATCTCTTTCATTGCTTTATCGTGCATCTTTTTTAAGTCTTTCGGATGGCGCCAATACTCATCTTCAATATGATTTGTTCTTTTTATCATTTTGAGAAAATCCCAATAATAAGAAACCAAATCGGCAAAAGTTGAAGTAACTGTCTTTTTCAATTTAAATAATAAATATTTATAGTCAGAAAAAGTCAGAATAACGTCATCGTCATAGCGATACAATGAACGCGACTTATTTCTCCGCCACCATTCAATATCGTTGCAGTAATCTAAATAAAGTTGCGGTTCTTTAAGTTTTAAACCTTTTAATAAATCATTTAGAAGCGCCTCGTAATACTGCGGATTTTTTCGCATAAATAAGCAAACTTGTTTTCGTCTTTCTTCGCCTAATCGCCAAAAATTACCGTTCATTCCTACGTTGTAATATCCGCAGGATAAAACTAATTCTAATTGCGGATGTTTTATCCACATTCGCAATATTTTCATTAACTCCGCTTTTCGCTCTCTTGTCTTTGGATACTTTTCTACAACATAGCGAAAGTCCGGATATTTTGAATAAACGGTTTCTAGCTCACATTCGCTTACATAACTTGAAGTTCCGACATTTAAAAGCTTGCATTCGCAAAAACCCATTTCGCCTTCAACGATTTCTTCACAGTACCAATAACTGCTTTTATTTCGATTAAACGGAAAACCCGGAAAAGCGACTGAGTAACCGCCCCAGCAAGATGTATATAAGTTTTGACTTGCCGCTTCCCCTAATTCGTTTTCTTTGTAAACGTCAATTTCACTGGCGTTGTTTTTTTTGTAATAAAGTGCTCTTAAAATTCGCCAGACCATTCCGTCTTCATCAATTACAAGGCGATCTTGCCAATCTGTAGGATAGTGCATCTTCCGCCTCCGCCTAAAATTCAAACAAAAGACCGCAACCGTCTTTGTCATATTTAGTTGATAGATTTTCTGTTACGTTTTCGTTTTCTGATACAATATCTTTCTTTTTCGCTGTTTCTGCCGTAACATAATCTTCTTCACCAAAAACTTCAAAAGTGTCTAAATTGTCAATTTTAGGCTTTTCTTCAGAATGATTTTCTCTAACTTTTTCTGTATTTTCGTTTTCTTGTTCAATCATTTCGGCTTGAACAGCTGTTTCTGCTACAGTTTTAGATTTTTTCTCATTCTGTTTTTTTTCTACCTTTTTTACAGACTCGTCAGCCTGATTTGGTAGAATTTCCAGATAAAAATCCCTTGCCATTTTGAAAACGATTGAATCTTCAATGCAAGAAGTACCGGTTTTACCAGCTTTGCGCGCACAATTCACAATGAAGTCATAGCAATCGTCTATTTTCTCCGGGCTATAAACAGATTTTAAAGCATCGTCTTTTTGACATTGCTCTTCCAGATATTTTTTAATTACAGATTTTTGCTCTGTATTTATTTCCCCCAATTCTTGTAAATATTTTTCATAATCAATACTCATTTTCTAAAACCTCATAATCAAAATAGTAACCACAAAACGGCTTTGACTTTAAATCCTTTTTCAAAAGTTGCGAAATCGCTGATTTTGAAACTTGAAAAAAAGTTGCACATTCGGTGCCGGAATTAAAATGCAAAATCTTTCCACCTGCCTTTCGTACTGGTTCAGAAGGAATCGCTATTATTGCTTTCATCTTGTCCCTCCCTTTGTTTAATTGCAGCCTGATATTCAATTTCTTCAAGCCAAGCTTTGCGATGATTTAATCCGTCTTTTTGATTTTGATTGATTAGTTCCAATGCTTCTTTTATTTTTAAACTTTCCTTTTTGCGAAAAAAACCTTCTTCTGCGGCAGAATAAAAATCAATTAAAGTTTGATTTTCTTTTTCTGTAACCGATAAAGCTTTTGCTGCTCTAAAACAAACTTCTTGTAATTGGTCGTAATATTCGTATTTAGTCATTGTTTTCTCCTGGGTGAACTACATTTTTTTCCAAAAACGCTTCAATATCACTAACTCGATACAATCTACAACCGTTCATTTTGATGTACGGAATAGATGACTTAAACAACGAACTTCTACAGATTGAAAGCATTTTGCAAGCTTCATCTGTTCTTACGCATATTTTTTTTGTTTCCATAAGAAACCTCCCTTTATATCAAAAAAAACTTAAACAGTTTTTTTATTGCCACGAAAAACGGAAGGGCGAAAGCTTTATTGAGGTAATGATAAAATTTCCGTCCTTCCAAAAAGAAGTATTGTTTTGTATGCCTATAAAAGCCAAACTAAAAAAAAGTCTTGTGTTTTTTTCAGCGCCCACTGGAAAAAAAACACAAGACTTTATATTTGAAGTTTTTGACCTAAAAGCTGAAAAGTCAAAAACGTGCAAACCTAAATTAAAGCGGGGCGCGTTAAAAAGAAAAAAGTCAAGCTTTTTTCTTTACTAGTACTATAGTACTAGTCGTTTTTTTTAAAAAAATTGGCTTTTCTTCCCGAGTTTTAGATGAGATTTACGAAATTGATAAATTTGTTGATAGGATTGGAGAAATAAAAAAAATGGGCCGTTTTGACAAATAATCAAAAACAGCCCATTTTAATACTAATTAATAATTATTATAAAAAACAAAAAAAAGTTAATAGCCCAGTTTTTGCAATAACGCTTCTTGTAAAGTTTGGCTAAAGTTGATAGATAGACTTTCTGCTTTTTTACCAAGCCAAGAGGGTACAGTTACATTTTTTCTCATTGCTTTATCAGTTTTAGCTAAATCAATTTCAATGTAAGTTGCAAAATCTTTTCCGGATGTTTTTATTTCTGATAACTCTGTGGCTTTTGGCAAAACGTCATTATTTTCTAAATAATATTCTAAATGACATTCTAAAGATTCTTTTGCATTATTTACAACTTCAGATACAGAATCACCTTGCGAAAAGCAACCTTCCACATCCGGAAATTCACACCAATACCCGTTGTCTTCATAATGACAAATAACTGGATACATAATACTCATAGAGAGCTCCTTTATTTTAATTTTGCTTGTTTAAGAATTGCTATTTCTAAACCTTTTTTCATATCTTTGCCATGAACTGGAAGTGTTATTGGTGAAAAATCATCTTTTTCAAGTCTATAATGACTGCCATTTATTCTTGCAATCGACCATCCATTTTTTAATAAGAGTTTTAGCAAATCTTTATCTTTCATAATTAAAATATAATGCGTATTATGCATATTGTCAATAAGTATTTTCTATCATTGCCCCGAAAATATTTTCTTGTGCTTTTGTAATAATTCGTTGATCTTCTAAAGTCTGATGGTTTGCGTAATGCTCAAGCATTATTTTACTTTTATGCCCTGTTTGTGATTGCAACGCTTTTGAATTTACTCTATCAATCATATAAGTTGTGTAAAAATGCCGCCAGGAATGAAAAGAGAAACTTTTAGCGTCGTTTTCGTCCATTCCTGCTTCGACAAGTGCTCGCCTAAAATACTTTCTAAAAACATTGCAATCAATCGGTTTATCCGGAGTTTTTCCCCAGAAAATAAATCCCATTCCGTTTTCTTTAAAAGGGTTTCTATTGGCAAGTGCAATCAGCTCGTTCATCAATGATTTAAAAGGAATAAAAACTGTTCTTGATTCTCCGTTTTTGGTGGATTTTAATCCGTCTTTCATATTCCAAGAATGATTTACATAAATACAATTTTCGCCTAAATCTGCAAGAGTTAATGCCTGAATTTCCCCGCATCTCATTCCTGTGCACATTGAAAGCATTGACGCCAGTTTTGCTTCGTAACTTCCCCAGCAAACTTTAAAAACTGATTGAGCCATTGCCATTGTTAAGATTTGTCGTTTTTTATATTCAACTTTATACATTGACCAACCGCGGCTTATGTCTTTTTGCAGAAGTTCATTATTAAAGGCCCATTTTATCGGTGTTAATACTGCTCTGATAATATGATTTTTTGTATTTCCGTTAAGTTCTAAATCATCAAGTTTGTTAAATTGTTTTTGGATATCGTTTCTGGAAATTTCGCCAAGTTTTTTGTTTTGCAAAATATCTGTCCAATATTTTTTGATAAAAGCGGCGGAATTTAAAGTGTGTTTTTTATGGACAGTTTGACCTTTTCTTGATTTTTCTTTTAGATAATCAGATTTTTCAGGATTCCAAAAATCCAAAAGCCATTGTAAAGCATCTTTACTTGCTTCTGAATTATCATTTTTGACATAAGAAACAATAAACCCTTTGCGTTTAAAATCTTCCAAAAAGAACTCTACATCTTCTTCTGTATATTTTGATTTTTTAATTGTGTCGTAAAAAGATAATTTTTTAAGTTTGTCGCTTTTGGCGGAATTATTGTAAATTTCCCAAGCGGCTCTTAGTGCTCGATTATAATTTGTTTCTTTTGTGGAAACCCAACTTAAAAACTTTCCGGTTTCTTCATTGCGTAAACGTACGTAATAAAAAGGGGAGTCTGACCTTGTAGTAAGACTAAAAGGCAGTTTTCTTGTCATTTGTAAACCTCGAAAAAAAATAATTTTTCTTTAGGTTATACGCACGATTTTTGAGACAATTTTGATTAAAAATCTCGAAAAAACTTTATGTACCAATTTGTGTACCAGTATTCAGCTTACCTAACAAATTGGCAGTTTTTTTTAATTTGGCAAGTTTGTAAATCGTTACAATACAAAGATTTACAAAGTTTGACGCTTGGAAGAGTCGAACTTCCGACCTACTGCTTAGAAGGCAGTTGCTCTATCCAACTGAGCTAAAGCGCCGTAAAAGATGTTATATAATATATCAACTTTTTTATTTTTGTTCAATACTTAGCATTTGTTTCATTGTTCTCCAACCGAGCATTGCACATTTTACACGGGCCGGCATATGAGAAATATCTTGTAAAGCAGACGCTTCATCTAGTTGTTCAAGTTCATCTTCAGAAACTGTGTCTTTTATCATTCTGTCAAAAATTTCAGCGAGTTTTAATGCTTCTTCTTTTGTTTTTCCAATGATTAAATCTGCCATCATATCAACTGACGCTTGCGAAATTGCACAACCTGAACCTATAAAACTTGCATCGTTAATTTTTCCATCATCACCAATTTTTAATTGTAAAGTGATTTGATCTCCACAACTAGGATTTACACCTTCTAAACAAAAAGTCGGATTTTCCATATTTATTTTGTGAGTAGGATTGATATTGTGTTCGTTTAATATTTCTTTATAAAGTTCCTTTGTATCCATTTTTTAGTCCTTGTATCCGCTCCATTCTCGGATATGTGATAATCTTTCTAGAAAAGTATCAATTTCTTCTTCAGTGTTATAAAAATAAAGGCTTGCTCTAGCTGTTGCCGGTAGTTGTAAATATTGTCCTAATGGTTGAGCACAGTGATGACCTGCACGAATTGCAATATTTTCTCCACTTAAAAGAGTTGAAATATCGTGAGGATGAACTCCATCTATTGTAAATGTTACAATTCCGCTACGTTTTGTGCCATCTTCTGGACCGACAATGTTTACATGAGGAATTTTTTTCATTCCGTCTATCATTTTACAAGTAAGAAGATTATCATTTTGTTCAATAAAATCCATTCCAACTGATTTTATATAACGGATTGCAGCTCCCATTCCAACTGCATCTCCGGCACTAACAGTTCCTGCTTCAAATTTGTGAGGAATTTCTGCCCAAGTTGCAGTATCTCTTGTAACATATTCAATCATTTCTCCTCCAGTTAAAAATGGAGGCATTGCTTCTAGTAAATCTTTTTTGCCATAAAGTGCACCAATTCCCATCGGTCCGCAAAGTTTATGTCCACTTAATGCAAAAAAATCTGCTCCCAAATCTTGAACATCAATTTTTGTATGAGGTGCAGATTGAGCGCCATCAACAATCATAACGGCTCCAACTTCATGAGCTTTTTTTGCAATTTCTTTAATTGGATTTGTAACACCTAAAACATTACTAACATGTGTACAAGAAACTATTTTTGTATTTTTTGTGATTTTAGAATTATATTCTTCAGGACTGATAATTCCTGTTTTTTTATCACATTCAAGAAAAACAAGTTTTGCACCGGTCTGTTTACAAACCATTTGCCAAGGAACCAGATTTGAATGATGTTCCATAATTGAAACACAAATTTCATCATCTTTTTTTATATGAGAAAGTCCGTAACTGTAAGCAACTAGATTTAAACTTTCTGTAGTATTTCTTGTAAAAATGATTTCAGAAGATTCCTTTGCATTGATAAATTTCGCAACTTCATCTCTTGCATGTTCGTATGCTTTTGTCGCTCTTTC
Source organism: uncultured Treponema sp. (assembly GCA_964541735.1). GTDB lineage: Bacteria > Spirochaetota > Spirochaetia > Treponematales > Treponemataceae > Treponema_D. The sequence continues at coordinate 8,442 of CAZIQK010000026.1, read as the reverse complement.
GCTCAAAGAATAAAGTCCTCTAAGTGGATTTGCGTTTTCTGTTGCATAAAAATGACTCATCGCTTCTAAAACTAAAAAAGGTCTTTGTGCAGTTGCAGATGTATCTAAATAAATTAATTTATCATTTTCTTTTGTAGTATGTTCATCAATTGCTTTAAAAAATGGAAAATCTTTTCTATATTTATTCATAATTTTTGCTCTTGTAAATATATTTTAAATGTTTTTATCTAACCAATTTGTTATTAAATCTTTTGTTTTTTCATCAGGAATTTTATCCATTGCTGCTTGAATTTTTGCTCGAGACATAATTTTTTCTGCAGTTTTTGGTTCAATTCCTCTTGTTTGCATATAAAACAAAATATCAGATGAAAGTCTTCCCAAAGTTGAACCATGTTCACCTTCAACATCTTCTTCATCACACAAAATTACTGGCATAGATTTATTTACAACATTTGGCGAAAGTAAAAGTGTTTGTTCCATTTCGTTGCCTTTAGAACCGCAACAACCATTTTTGAAATCGATAATTCCTCTGTAAGTTTTGCATGCTTTATCTTTTACAGTTCCATTTACTTGCATATCACAATCTGTTTTTTTACCATAATGATATACAATGTGATTCATATCTAAATATTGTTCATTTTGACAAATGTAAGCAACATCAGATTTAAAACTTGAGTGATTTCCTAAAAGAGTAGTGTGAATGCCAGAATCTACGTGAAGACCTCCAAGTTCTATTTGTGTAAAGAAAATTTGTGCATTTTCATTTGCAATTATTTGAGTGTCATCAAGTTGATTTGCATTTTCATTTAAAAGTTGAACTTTTACAAGATGAATTTTTGCATTTTCTTCTGCATAAATTTTTGTTTGGATTATATGATTTTGGATATTTTTTCCATAAATTAAAACTACAGTCGCTTCAGAATCTTTTTTTGCAAGTATTGTCTGAACCGAAATTGCATTTTCTTTATCATTAAAATTTAAAATTAAAGGTTCTGAAATTTTTCCATTTATTACAAAATTTTCTGGATTTTTTACAGTTTCTCCAATAATTTTTAAAAGTTCTTGATTTGATTCTTTTGCAATATCAGCGACTTTTGTATTTTGTTTTAATGTTATTTCATCACCATATTTTTTGTCTGGAAGATTAAAAACTGCACTATTTTTAAAATCAACTTTTGGTGCATTTTTAGAAATTTCAACTCCATTTGGAAGTTTTTCATATCTTGCTTCTAGACAATCAAATTGTGAGTTTATAGTAATTATATCATAATTTAATTTTATCCAATTCCAAGTAAGGCAAGGAACTGTGTTTACTGCAAATTGTTTTTCCATTTTGTTCCTCTTTATTACATTGTTCCATGCATTTCTAGTCTAATAAGATTGTTCATTTCTACTGCATATTCCAAAGGAAGTTCTTTACTAACAGGATTTGCAAATCCGCTTACAATCATACTTCTTGCTTCTTCTTCTGGAATTCCTCGACTCATAAGATAGAAAATTGCATCATTACTTATGCGACCGATTTTTGCTTCGTGACCGACATCACAATCTGAAGTTTTAATTTCCATTGCAGGAATTGTATCAGAACGACTTTTACTATCGAGCATTAAACTTGTGCAATCGACGCTACATTTTGAACCTTTTGCTTTTTCGTCGATATAAACTGCCGAGCGGTAAAAATTTTCGCCTCCGCTTTTTGAAATAGATTTTGTTGTTATTAAACTTGTTGTATTTGGAGCAAGATGAACCATTTTTGCTCCCGTATCAAGATGTTGTCCTTTTCCCGCAAAAGTAATCCCTGTAAATTCTGCTTTTGCACCTTTTTCAACTAAATCACTTTCTGGATACAAATACGAAATGTGAGAACCAAAACTTCCGGAAATCCACTCAATCGAACCATTTTCAAAAACTTTTGCACGTTTTGTGTTCAAATTGTACATATTTTTAGACCAGTTTTCGATTGTAGAATAGCGAAGATGAGCATTTTTCTTTACAAAAAGTTCAACTGCTCCAGCATGAAGATTTGCTTCGTTATATTTTGGTGCTGAACAACCTTCAATAAAATGTAAAGATGCTCCTTCTTCTACAATAATTAAAGTGTGTTCAAATTGTCCAGCTCCTTTTGCATTTAATCTAAAATATGATTGTAAAGGAAACGAAAGATGAACGTCTTTTGGAACGTAGACAAAACTTCCTCCAGACCAAACCGCTCCGTGCAATGCTGCAAATTTATGATCTTGAGGTTTTATAAGTGTCATAAAATATTCTTTTACGATAGGTCCCCATTCTTCAGATTTTAAAGCTTCTTCAAAACCCATGTAAACTACACCTTGTTTTGCCACTTCTGATTGAACATTATGATAAACAAGTTCTGAATCGTATTGAGCTCCAACTCCGGCAAGAGATTTTCTTTCTGCTTCGGGAATTCCTAATTTTTCAAAAGTTTCTTTTATATCTTGAGGAACATCTTCCCATTTTCCACTCATTTTTGTTTTTGGACGAACGTAGGTTGCAATTTTTGTTATATCAAGTCCATCTATTGCAGGTCCCCATTCTGTCGTTCTTAATTTATTGTAAATTTCCAGAGATTTTAGGCGAAATTCTCTCATCCATTGAGGATCGCCTTTTTCATCGCTGATTTTATTTACAATTTCTGGTGTTAAACCATTTTCAATTCGATAAAAATCTTTATCAGACTCTTCGTAACGAAAATTGTAAAAATCATGATTTATGTCATCAACTTGTGTTTTTTCTTCCATAACTTTTATGAATTAAATTAATTTGTATATTTTTCAAATCCTTCTTTGTTGATTTCTTCAACCAAAGAACCATCGCCAGTGTGAACAATTGTTCCACCAACAAGAATGTGAGTTTTATCAACTTTTAAACTTTCTAAAATTCTTGCATTATGAGTAATAATCAAAAGTGAACCGCCCACAGATTTTTTATATTCTTCAATTCCTTTAGAAACTACTCGAACTGCATCGACATCAAGGCCGGAATCTGTTTCATCAAGAATTGCAAAATCTGGTTTTAGCATCAATAATTGCAAAATTTCAGATTTTTTTCGTTCTCCACCGGAAAAACCAACATTTAAATCACGTTTCGCATAATCCGGATTCATATCTAAAAGTTCCATTTTTGCATTTAATTCTTTTTGAAAATGAAAAAGTTTAACTCTTTCTCCTGTTTTCTGTTGAATTGAGGAACGAATAAATGCTTCTAACGAAATTCCTGGAACTTCTAAAGGCGACTGAAAAGACATAAACATTCCTGCTTTTGCTCGTTTATCAGCCGACATTTGTGTAATATCTTGATTTTTGAAGAAGATTTTTCCACTTTCAATTTTGTAAGTTGGATTTCCCATCAAAGAGTTTCCAAGTGAGGATTTTCCTGCTCCATTTGGTCCCATCAAAACGTGAGTTTCGTTTGAATCAATTTGTATATTAAGATCTTTTAAGATTTGTTTTCCATCTTCAAGACCAACGCATAATTTTTGAACATCTAATAACATATTTCAAAATATACTAAATTTTAGAAAGATAGACAATTAAAAAGTAGGAATTAGGTGTGCAATAAGAAATGCGAGCAAAATGCATTTTTAGAGAAAACAAGGTTTGAATTTTGCTCAGTTTCGTCAAGAAATTTACGCGTCTGCTACACATAAAATACGGTTCTTTATTGTAGCAAAAAAAACGCACATTTTTTATAATGACTTTATGAATCATAAATCTTTTGTTTTTTTTGATTGCGAATGTGCAAATACTTTTGATGGAATTGGAAAAATCTGTTCTTTAGGATACGTTATCACTGATGATGAATTAAATGTTATTGAAAGTGAAGATGTTATTATAAATCCTGAATGTGAGTTTGATTGGTATTTATTTAGTAAAAAATCTGAAGTAAAACTTGCGTATTCAAAAGATTATTTTAGAGCAAAACCAAATTTTGAAAGTTATTACAAAGATATAAAAAAACTTTTTACAACCGGAAATCGTTATATTGCAGGTTTTGCGGTTCATAATGATGTAAGTTTTGTAAATGATGATTGTGAGCGTTATCAAAAAGATTATATTTTGTTTCGTGCTTTTGATTTAGAAAAATTTTTAGAACGAACTTTTGAAAAAAAACAAAAACTTTCTGAATGGGCTTTAGAATTAGGTGTAAATGTTGAAAAATTTAAAACTCATAAATCTGTTGATGATGCAATGATGACAATGCTTTGCTTAAAATCAGTTTGTAAAAAATTAGGAAAATCTGCGGAAGAAATTTTTACAGAAAATAAAGGACTTTTTGTTTCTAATGAACAAATTTTAGAACAAGCTCAAGAACATCGTTATAAAAAAGAAATTTTAGAAAAAATAAAAAGACTTTACGGCAAAAAAAATCCAATTCCACGATATAAAACGGTTTTAAATCAAAAATTTCAAATTGGTGGAAAAAACTTTCGTGATGTAGATAGAGTTTTTGAACTTGTAAAAAAAATCTATGATAATGGCGGCGTAACTTATGAGCATCTTATTGGAGAAGGCAATGTCGTTTTGGAAAGTGAACCTCATCAGGAACTTAGAAAAAAAATCGAAAAAAATGGAAAAAAAATTATTTTGATTGAAGAACTTGAAGAAGAGTTGAAGTAGGAATAAAAAACGGGGCGTTGCGGGGTGTCCCCGCACGGTGGGTAGCGGAAAACGTGGTGGTTGAGTTTATCGAAACTACCGCGTTTGGAGCGTAGGGCGGTTGTCCGCCCTCCTAAAAAATCTAATTGTCTTTTATTTTTAAAAGCAATAATATATTTAAAACTTATTTTTAAAGGCTGAACCTGACTTAAAAACTTTTTTAAGAACAAAGTTTTTATGCTCGCTCGGAACATCGAGGAAATTGCAGTGATTCAGTTTAGGTGGTTTTATGATTACTCTCAAATTTGGCGGCACATCAATGGCAAATGCTCGCCGCATCTTGGCTTCTTCTGAAATTATTATCAATCGTGCAAAAGAAGATCGTATTAGTGTTATTGTCAGTGCTGTTGCAGGTGTTTCAAATACACTTCAATCTGCTATAGATGCTACAACATCTGGAATTTCAGGAGCAAAATACGTAACAGATTTACGCAATACTCACAACGAAATTTGTTTAGAATTACAATCAAAACTTCAAGGATTTGATGCTGATAAAGTTATGGCAAAGTTGGAACCAAACTTTATAGAATTAGAAAAACTTCTTGCTGGTTGTGTAAGTTTTTGTGAATGTCCAGATACAGTTCATTGTAGAATTATGGGAATGGGAGAACTTTTATCATCTCCAATTATGGAAGCGGTTCTTCTTGCTAAAAAACAGAGTGTAATCCTTTTAGATTCGAGAAAATTTATTTTTACAACTGGAAATCAAAAAGAGGGAGAAGCTGATTATGCTTTATGTGCAGAAGCTTGTGCTCCTTTTAGAGATGGTGCAAGTCCTACTCAAACTAAAATTCTTTTATTTCCAGGATTCATTTGTTCTTGGAAAGGTGGAACAGATAAAAAACATGTAATGGGACTTTTAGGAAGAAATGGTTCTGATTTTTCTGCTGCAATTATCGGAGCAAGTCTTAGAGTAAAACGTGTTGAATTTTGGACAGATGTTGATGGTGTATTTACCGCAGATCCTCGAGTTGTAAAAGATGCAATTCTTGTTGATGATATGTCTTATGAAGAATCTATGGAATTATCATTTTTTGGTTCAAAAGTTCTTCATCCAAAAACAATTGCTCCTTTACAATCAAAAGGCATTGAAGCTTGGAGTTTAAATTCTCACAATCCAACAGCTCGTGGAACAAGAATTGGAAAAGGACCTTTTGAAAGCCGAAAATCATCTATTTGTGGAATTTCTTCATTAAAACATATTTCTATTATTTCAGTTGGTGGTTCTCTTATGCGAGGACGAACCGGAATGGCAAGCAAGATTTTTTCTGCCGTTTCTAGTGCAGGTGTTTCTATCCTTTTAATTACACAATCATCTTCAGAATATACAATTTCTTTCTGTGTTCGTGATGATGAAGCTTCTAAAGTAAAAGATGCTTTAAATGCAAAATTTGAACTTGAAATTCGTGAAAAATTAATAGATGAAATTGAAGTTAATTCAGATTATGCAATTATTTCTGTTGTCGGTGATGGAATGATAAAAAATAGAGGTGTCGCATCTAAATTTTTTAATGCATTATCATCACAAGATATTAATATTGCCGCAATTGCACAAGGTTCTTCAGAAAGATGTATTTCTGCCGTTATAGAAGGCGAATATGCTGATACTGCTGTTCGTGCAGTTCATCAATTCTTCTTCCACACAGCTCAAACAATCGAAGTTTTTGCTTTTGGAGCCGGAACCATTGGCGGAACTATGATTGACCAAATTCGCGATCAACGACAAAAACTTTTAAGCGAAAATGTTGATATAAAAGTTTTATGTATTACAACAATAGATGGAATGTTACTAAAAGAAGATGGAATTGACTTGTCAGATTGGCGAAATCAGATGAAAAAGCCAGATTATCCTTTTGGACCTCAAAATGTTGATGATATTATAAAATTTGTAAAAGAAAAGAAACCTTTAAATCCTGTTTTTGTTGATTGTACTGCTTCTTACGATTTGCCAGAACGTTATCTTGATATTTTGAACGCAGGAATGTCAATTGCAACTCCGAATAAACGTGCAAATTCTATGGATATAAATTTTTATCACGAATTGCGTCGAACAGCAAACAAAATGCACAGAAGATTTTTGTATGAAACAAATGTTGGTGCCGGTTTACCAATTATTGATACTTTGCAGAATTTATACAAATCTGGTGATAAATTAGAGAGTTTTAATGGAATTATGTCTGGTTCTTTATCTTATATTTTTGGAAAATTAGATGAAGGAATTCCTTTTAGTAAAGCAGTTTTAGAAGCAAAAGAACTTCGTTATACAGAACCTGATCCTCGTGATGATTTGGAAGGAAAAGATGTTGCAAGAAAAGCTTTGATTATTGCTCGTGAATCCGGATATGATATAGAACTTTCTGATATTGATATGATTCCAATTTTTCCAAAGAATTTTGATGCAAGTGGAACTGTAGAAGAATTTTTACAAAAGCTTCCTCAAGTTGATGATTATTTTGCTAAAAAAATTGAATCACTTAAAAAAGAAGGAAAAGTTCTTAGAATGGGTGCTTCTATAAAAGACGGAAAAGTTAGTGTTGGAATGCTTGAAGTTGGAACTTCTGATCCGTTGTACGGCGTTCGCGGTGGAGAAAATGCTTTTGTTTTTTATACAGAGCGCTACAAACCTATTCCTCTTACAGTTCGCGGTTATGGAGCTGGAGCAGGCGTTACGGCAGCAGGTGTTTTCGGAGATATTCTAAGAACAGTTAGTTTTAATCCGGAAAGATAATGAATTAGGACTTAGGGATAAGGAATTATGAGTGGAGGTAGATGCAAAGTACCGGACGTATCGAAACCACTTATTATGAACTTACTAAAAAGGAGACTATTTTGGATAAATTTGTTTTATCTGTACTTGTAGAAAACAAAGCCGGTGTTTTAAGTCGTGTTTCGGGGCTTTTTAGTCGTCGTGGATATAATATTGATTCTTTAACGGTTTGTGAAACTTCAAATCCGGTTCAGTCTCGAATGACAATAGTCGTTCGCGGTGATGAATATATTTTAGACCAAATTCAAAAACAACTTGCAAAACTTGTCGAAGTAATTTCTATAAAAAAATGCGAAGAAAAAAAATCTGTTGAACGCGAAATGGCTTTAATAAAAGTAAAAGCAGAAGCAAATAATCGCGGGACTATCATAGAAACTTGTGATATTTACAAAGCAAGAATTGTTGATGTTGGTCTTGAATCGGTGATTATAGAAATTACCGGAAGTGAAGAAAAAATTGAAAGTTTACTTCGTCTTTTAGAACCTTATGGAATTTTAGAATATGTAAAAACCGGACTTACAGTTTTGGAACGTGGTTCTTCTGTGATGAAATAAGTTAAAAATCATTTTTTTTTGATTTTTTTCCAAACGTAATCTTTTATAGAAAATGCATTTTTACAAATTTTATGTTCAATTCCAATTCTGAAAATTGAAATTTTCAGTGGAAAGATATTTTTGGTAAATAAAAATGCATTTTCAAAATCTTTTACTTTTTCTGAAGAATACAAATCAAACATTTTTAGTTCAGATTTGTATTCTTTATTTTTTAAAATAATTTTAACATCAGCACAAAAATTTTCTTTTAAATTTTCAATTTCAACATATGAAATATTTTTTGAAATTTCTTGTAAATCGTCATTTTGCGAAAAGGGTAGATTTATCCATAAAGGAAAATGTTTACAAATATAATTATTTTCAAGATTTAGATTTTTTATAAAATTGTTTTGAAATTCAACTATTTTTAATTCATCATTTGGATTTAAAATAATCACCATTTATA
>CAZIQK010000025.1:0-36202 GCA_964541735.1 uncultured Treponema sp. | reverse complement strand
ATACAAGAATAGAAACTTTGTGCGAGATGTTCGGAATTAAGACGAGATGGCTGGAAGAGAATTTTAATGTGTTGGAAGAAGATGTGAATGCTTCTATGAAGAAGAAGAAAAGTGAATTTAACTTGGAGAAAATTTCCGCCCGTTAAACCGGGTGATAAATAAAAACGCGGTGATTCTGGCATTGTCCAGTCAGCGCAAATTGTTCTTTGACATTTTTATTTTTGAGGAATTTTTAGTATAGCAACTGGTTGTGAATATGCGACATCATCTTGCAATTTTCAATGCTTTTGTTTACTTTATTAAAAAGTAGAGCCTTTTTGGGCGAAAGTTTTTAATGAAGAGGATTAGCATGGAAATCAAACGCGACAGATATTTAAAAAGGCTTGTTTCTTCAATGTGGAACGGACAAGTAAAAGTCATTACGGGAATAAGACGCTGTGGAAAATCATATCTTTTGCACAAGATTTTTCAGGATTACTTGTTTTCAAATGGTGTGAAGCCTGAGAACATAATTTCTGTTGAGCTTGATTTGCTCCGCGACATTCGTTTTAGAAATCCTTTGGAGCTTTCTGAATTTGTTGTTCAGAAAATCAGAAATTCTGCAGAAGAGTTTTATCTTTTTGTGGATGAAATTCAGCTTTCTGATGAGGTTAAAAATCCGTACAATCCTGAAGGCAAAAAAATCACATTTTATGATGTCCTTAATGATTTCAAGGAATACAGAAATCTTGATGTGTATGTGACAGGCTCTAATTCAAAAATGCTGTCGTCTGATATTCTTACAGAATTCCGCGGACGCAGTGATGAAATCCGTGTGCATCCGTTAAGCTTTTCAGAATTTTTATCTGTCTACGATGGTGAAAAATCACTTGCTTTTGAAGAATTTGCTTTTTACGGCGGCATGCCGCTTGTTCTTTCAAAAAAAAGCGAGACTGAAAAAATTGAATATCTGTCTTCGCTTTTTTCAGAAGTTTATATAAAGGACATAATTGAGCGAAAAAAAATAGAGAGGGAGGAAGTTCTTTCTCAAATCATTGATCTTATCTGCTCATCAATAGGTTCTCTTACAAATCCAAAGAAGATTGCAGATACTCTCCGGTCAAAAAAGCATGCGGAAATTTCAGATGTAACAGTTTCGGCTTATATAAAGCATCTTGAGGATTCATTTCTGATTTCTGAAAGCAAGCGTTATGATGTGCGCGGGAAAGCATATTTTGACTTTCCAAATAAATATTATTGTGAAGATATTGGGCTCCGCAATGCAAGAATCGGGTTCCGCCAGCAGGAAATGACTCACATAATGGAAAATATTATCTACAATGAGCTTAAGATTCGCGGTTTCTCTGTTGATGTCGGTGTTGTTTATGCAAGGGAACTTAATCAAAATAAAAATTCTGTCCGTGTGCCGCATGAAATTGATTTTGTCGCTTCAAGAGGCGGAAAAAGAATTTACATTCAGTCGGCATTCGCCCTGCCGTCGGAAGAAAAAATCAAGTCCGAGCTAATGCCTTTTTCTTTGACAGGAGATTCATTTTCAAAAGTTATAGTCCGTGGCGACATAAAAAAACGCTGGTATGATGAAAGCGGAATACTTAACATTGGCATAACAGATTTTTTGACTGATGAAAATTTGCTTTGATTTATGTTGATTTTTTATTCCAATCTATAAAGTTTTTCCAATCTTAATATCCTTACTAAATATAAAATTTTCCTCAAAAATAAAAATGGATTAGAAAATTGCCGGAGCATTAGAAACTCCGCCAATGAAATTCTAATTTATTTTGCGGCAAAATCCGCATTGAATATAGATTTTTAATGAGGAAAAAAATGATGAATAAAACTGAGAATAAAAAATCCATCTGCTTTGTGCTTCCTGGTTATTCTAGAGGGGTTATTGGTGGATATAAAATTGTATATGAATACGCAAACAGACTTTCTGAAAAAGGATACGATATTTCAATTTATTATCCTCAATTTTCAAAAAACTATCATTATTCTTTCTACCGTACTTTATTGAAGATTTATGAGTTTCCATATTATGTGTTTACGAAAATCTTTAGCAAAAGATGGTTCATTTTAAAGAACGTAAAAGAGATTTTACGTTTTTCATATAAAAAATCTGTGTTTTCAGAATTTGATGTAATTGTTGCAACTTCATTAGATACAGCATTTAATGTTCATAGTTTTCATTTAGACAAATCAAAACTCTGTGTTTATTTGATCCAAGATTTTGAGAAATGGTTTCCTTATTCAGAAGCAGAAGTTTTTGAGTCCTACAGATTCCCGATGAAAAAAATCTGTATAACTCCGTGGCTTTTGGAAAAAGTTAAAAGTGTTGGAGAGAATGCAACTTTAATTTACAACGGACTTGATTTTTCATGTTTTTCGATGACAATTCCAATTGAAGAACGCAGTTCGTATGAAATTAGTTTGATGTATCATATCCGCCCTGAAAAACGCTTTGAAGATTCAGTAAAAGCTTTGGAAATTGTTCATCAAAAAATTCCTGAAATTCATGTTTCACTTTTCGGCGTTTTTGAGAAACCAAAAAACATCCCTGAGTATTTTACATATCACAAAAATCCTTCGAAAGAAGAACTCAACGAAATTTACAACAATTCTGCGATTTATGTCGCCGCAAGTTCAAGTGAAGGTTTTGGCTTGACAGTTGCCGAAGCGATGATGTGCGGCTGTGTTGTTTCCTGCACAGATAATGGCGGTTTTTCATCGATGGTAAAAGATGGCGAGAGTGGACTCTTATCACCAGTTTTTGATTATGAGTCATTGGCAAAAAACATAATCAGATTGATTTCTGACAGGAAACTTAGAATCAGACTTGCGAAAAATGGAAACGAAAATATCGAGAAGTTCAGTTGGGAAAATGCGGTAGAGAAATTTGTTGGAGTTGTGGAAAATATATGACTTTTTATTGGATATTAGGAATTAAATCGGAATTATTTATATGGATGTATCGATCATAATTGTAAACTACAATACAAAAGAATTTACTCGCAATTGTCTAAAATCCTTATTTGAACAGACAAAAGACATTGCATTCGAAGTGTTGGTTTCTGACAACGGAAGCAAAGATGGCTCTATTGAAATGATAAAATCAGAATTTCCACAAGTCATTTTGATTGAAAATAATGAAAATTTAGGTTTTGGTGCAGCTAATAATCGAGGATTAAAAAAGGCAAAAGGAAAATATATATTTTATTTGAATAGTGATACCGTCTTGTTAAACAATGCTGTAAAAATATTTTTTGATTATTGGGAAAATTATAATGATAAAGAAAAAATCGGAGGGCTCGGTTGTAATCTTTTATCAAACAACGGTGAAATAGTTCATTCATACAGTCAATTTCCAACATACAAAAGCTCTTTTAATTATCTTTTTAAATGTTTTTTATCTTTTATAGGATTAAAAGAGCTTCTAAAACCTATTCTAAAAAATAGAAACAAATATTTTTTTATGGAAGGAAAAGTTGATTTTATAGTAGGGGCAGCTCTTTTTCTAAAAAATGATAAATCCGCTTTGTTTGATGAACGGTTTTTTATGTATTACGAAGAAACAGACTTGCAATTTAAATTAAAAGAAAGACATAAAGAAAGACTTTTAATAAAAGAACCGAAAATTATTCATTTTGAGGGAGGCTCTACTAATGCTAATAAATATAAATATGAATTTAGTAAAATTACTTCTATTTTTTACTGGAGCTCCTGTTATAAATATCTAGAAAAGAATGATTACAATAAATTTAAATCAAAACTTTTACATTTTTTTATTAGTTTCATTTATTCACTTCCTCAAAATAGAAAATTAAAACAACGACTTATTGAGGAGATGGAAAAATGATGGTCTTATCTTTCCTACTACTAATAGCAATAATTTTTGTAGGTCGATATGAAATCTGCTCTTATAAATTAATGCCTCAGAAAGTTGGCTATTGGTATTTTTTTATTATCATTTTTATTCTATCTGCTTTTCGTTTTGATGTTGGCTATGATTATATGACTTACTATAATTTTATATTAGCAGGGAAGGATTCATGGGCAATTAAGAATTTTGAACTTATTCCTAGATTATTAATGATGTTTTCAATAAAAATGAATTCACCATGGATATTCTTTTTTATTTCATCATTTGTGATTTTATTTTTATTCTTTTTAGCAATATCTGAAGAATCAACAGATTTCTATGTTTCATTGATTATATTTATAACTCTTTTTTATCTTAGCAGTCTTTCTACAATACGACAGTGGTTTGCTATAGCTATTTTGTTTTATGGATTTAAATATGTAAAAAGTAAAAAGTTTTTCCGTTATTTAATTTGCGTTCTCTTAGCGTTTTATTGTCACGCATCAGCTATTATCTCTATAGCCGTTTATTTTCTTTATAATTTAAAAAAATCAAAATTTATTATTTCTTTCTCTTTATTAGGATTTGTTTTTGGTAAAAAAATTTTAAATCTTTTTTTGAGAATGTTTTCTTTAGGTAAATATATGCACTATTTAGAAGATACAGCTCTCTCAAATAGAGGTTCCGGTAAAATTCAATATGTATTTCTACTTTTAATTTTCTTTTCTTTGTTTGTACTATGGAATACTTGTAATAATGATAAAAAATCTTTGAAACTTTTAGCTGTCGTTTCTTTTGGAATTATTTTTCCGAATATGCTAGGTTCGGCAATAGGCTCTAGAGTTTCGACATATTTTTATATTTTCTTAATATATCTAATACCGCTTGTCTGCAACCATATAAAAGAAACTATTACAAAATTTATTATTATGGTTCCTTTTTATTTATATCACCTTTTGCATTTATATATAGATTCTGTAAATGACAAAGGTTATACGAACTATTCTCTTTATTTTTTTAGGTGAAACAGGAGTTAAAAAATGAAAAGTATATTGCTTTCAATCATAATACCTTGCTTTAATTCAGAAAGATTTATTTCAAAGACATTGGATATGCTTATTTCTCAAGGTCTAAATGACTGTGAAATAATTATTGTAAATGATGGCTCTACAGATAAGACTTCACAAATAATACATAGTTATGACTCTAAAATTTTGAATTTAAAAATTATTGATAAAAAAAACGAAGGTGTTTCTGTTGCACGTAATATTGGAATTGAAAACGCAAAGGGAAAATACATATATTTTTTAGATTCAGATGACACTTTAACAGACGGAACTTTGGATTTTTATAAAACTCTGTTAAATAGCAATTCTAAAAAAAATATATTTGGATTTGGATATAAGAGTATCAATATAGGCACAATAAAGAAATATTCATATAAAAGGTTCGATAATAAAAATATTTCTAATCCTCTTTTATTTAAATTATTTTTATCAAAAAGGCTAAATTTCCACATCTGTAGCCTTATATATAAAAAAGAATTTCTTGTAGATAATTCTATTTTTTTTAGACCAAACTTGAAAATCGGTGAAGATTTAGAGTTCATTATAAAATCTTTGCAAAATACAACTGAATTATTTTATGTATCGAGAATATGTTATGTCTATTTGATTCGTAGTGATTCTGCTTTACAGAGAGATAAAATTTATACTCACACATCTCTTGAATCCTTAAAAAATCTATCAAATATACTTTTACCTCTATTAGATAATGAAGAATATAAAAAATATATTGCTTTTTTTATGCAGGTTAGAGTCTTAAATCATTATATGAGTTATTTAAAATCAAATTTAAAGGATACTTTTATAACTGAATATATTTCAACAAGTTTAGATATTTTTAAATATAAAATTTCTTTTGGAGATTTGAAAATTTGGATATGTTTAAAATTTTTTAGACATATTCCATTAAAAAAATTACTCATAAAAACAAAACAAATAAATCATTCAATAAAGGAGTCACAAAAATGATCGGCATAGTCACACATTACGAAGTTCATAACCATGGTGCTCAACTGCAACTTTTTGCACTGATAAAAGTTCTCGCAGCACACAACTATACGGCAAAAGCTCTTACTTTTGAAAAAGATTATCGTTATTTGGATTCTTCTGCGAAAAATAAATATAGAATTTCCATAAAGTCTATACCTTTTTATTTAAAATATCTTGCTCAGAAAGGATTAAAAAAAACTCTCTTTAACATAAGAAAGAAAAAGCTTTTTGATGATTTCAGAACCGATAGTTCTATTCTCGGATGTGATTACAAAGACTATGGCGATGAACTTTTGATAATAGGAAGTGATGAGGTTTTCAGCACAGAAGTCGGAGTTACAGATGCTTTTTGGGGAGTAAACTCAAAAGCAAAAACAATTATTTCCTATGCCGCAAGTTTTGGTCCGACAACTTTAGACCAGATAAAATCAAAGAAAGAAGAAAAATATATTTCACAGGCATTAAGTCGCTTTAATAGAATTTCTGTGCGTGATAAGAATTCTTTTGATATTGTGAAAACATTGACGCAATCAGAACCACAGTTGGTATGTGATCCAGTTATTCTTTATGGATATAAAAATGAAATTCAAAAGGCTGCTACTAAGTGTAAAAAGAAAAATTTTATTCTCCTTTATTCATATGACAACAATATGAACAAGCCGGAAGAAATAAAACTTATCCGCTCTGTTGCAGAATATCTAAATCTTCCTGTTTATTCAGTTGGTTTTTATCATTCCTGGTGCGACAAAAATATAAATGCTTCTCCGCTTGAGCTTCTTGGCTATTTCAAAAATGCTACGTACATAATTACTGATACCTTTCATGGTTCTGTTTTGTCTTTAATAACTGAATCCGATTTTGCAGTTATGGTCAGAGGCAATTCCAACAAACTCGAAAATCTTCTTCAAGAATATGATTTAACTTCAAGAATTTTTAAAGATGAGAATGAATGCAAAAAGATTCTTGAAACAAAAATCAATTATGAAGTTGTAAATTCTAAAATGGAAAACTACCGCACGAAATCAATGAATTTTATAAATTCCGTATTGGAGGAATTTCATGAATAATATTCTTGATTTGAATGATGATAATTGTTCTTCCTGTCAGATATGCGGAGCAGTTTGCCCTATAGAAGCAATTTCTTTTTCGTTTGACAAATTCGGTTTTTATCGTCCTGTAATTGATGAAAGAAAATGTGTTTCATGCGGAAAATGCAAGAAAAGTTGTGTAAAATTTGTACAAGACTGGAAAACCATAGCAAAAACAGAGGAACTTTATTCTGCAATAAACAACGATAAAGCAATCCTTGCAGATTCGTCTTCAGGTGGAGTTGCAACGGCATTATATGAATATGCACTTTCTAACGGCTATAAATGTTTCGGAGTTTATTATGATGACGATGTGCATATTGCAAAAGGATTTGTTATCAAAAACAAAAATAAAATAGAAAAAGCCCGTCACTCAAAATATATTCCTGTCTATGCAGAAACGGTTTTACGCGAAATTGTAAAATCAGATGAAAAATGGCTGATTATCGCACAGCCATGTATGCTTTATGGGTTAAAGGAAGCATTGAAAGTAAATCACAAAAATTTAGATAATTTTGTTTTAATTGATTTCTTCTGTCATGGTGTTCCAAGCCAAATTATTTGGAATAAGCAAATCGAAGAACTTTCTAAAAAATATGGAGAAGTAAGAAATGTGAATTTCAGGAGCAAAAATGCGGGCTGGCACGCATATTTGCTTTCCTTCACTTCGTTCGGAAAGCAAATATATGAAGCTAATGTGCCTTTTTATGACTTGTTCTTTTCAGATTATATGCTTAATTCTACATGCTCGAATTGTAAAGTGAGAAATTTAACAGATGTTCCTGATATTCGAATAGGAGACTTTTGGGGCAAGAAGTTTGATTTATCGCTAGAAGGAGTTTCTGCAGTTCTCTGTTTTTCTGAAAAAGGGAAAAAAATATTGGAAAATTTAAAGGAAGGTTTTGAATTTCACAGAGAAAAACTGTCTAGTCTGCTCCCATATCAAGCAGTGGATAAACATTACTCAATAAGTCAAGAAATTCGTAAAAAAATGTTTTCTGTTATGGAAAACCCAAACGGAATGAAAAAAGCAATCAAAATTTATGAAAATTCGTTGCCTGCTAAAAAGAAACTGATTTTAATCGGAAAACGTACAGTAAAGAAAATTTTCAATCCAAAATTGCAGTCAAAAATAAGAAGACTATTTCACAAGTCTAACAAGGAGACCTCAAAATGACCTTCACCATACTTCAATCCGTCTACAAAAAAGACAATCCTGATTTTCTCTCCGAATCACTCCAGAGTATTGCGGAAAACACTTTGCCTCCGACCTCAATCGTTCTCGTAAAAGACGGTGAACTTACTTCGGAACTTGAATCTGTGATTTCCTCGTGGCAGAAAAAGCTTCCGCTCAAAGTTGTCGGCTACGAGAAAAATCAAGGCTTGGCTTATGCGCTGAACTTTGGCTTGCAGTTTGTTGAAACTGAACTTGTGGCACGCATGGATAGCGACGATATCTGCTTTCCAGACAGATTTGAAAAACAAGTCTTGCAGTTTGATTTGAATCCAGATTTGGAAATCTTAGGCGGCGGAATTGAAGAATTTTATACAGCAGAAAACAATGAATATCACAAAGTTCGTCTTTATCCCAAGTGGACTGACAAAAAATCAAAGACGCTTTACCGCGGAACTCCGATTGCTCATCCGACACTGATGATAAGAACGTTGCTCTTAAAAGAGTTTAAGTATTCAGAAGATACAAAATGCAACGAGGACATTGACCTGTGGTTCCGTCTGCTTGAATCAAGGCACAAAATCAAGACGCTGCAGGAGCCAGTCTTGCATTTTAGAATCACCGACGGAACATTCAACCGCCGCTCAATGCAAAAGGCGTTCAACGAGTTTTCAATCTATTCAAAAAATCTTCACAGGATAAACGGATTTTCTCTTCTTGATATTGTTCCTCTTGTCCGCCTTGCCACAAGATTTTTTCCGAAACGCTTGAACAAAAAACTTTATCTTTCCAAAAAACGACAAAATCTTTTCAAGGAGAATCTGATGAATATAAAATCGCTAAATAACCAAGTTTTCACTAAAAACGGACATCTGTTCGAGGCTCTTTTAGAGTTTGAGGAAAACGGCATTAAGATGATAAAAGCCGTGCAACTCGACAGTCCATCAAAATGCGTCGTGGAAGTTCCAGCAAACGAAGTTGAACTTTACAAGACGAGCGAAAGTGTGGATGTGAGCTTGAATGTATAAGCTCGAATGAAAAAACTTACAAAGCGAATGCGTACTTTATTTTTAGTTCGATTTTTGAAATATCGATTATTTTCTCAATATCTTTTGCTAATTCAGAACAAAATTCTAAGGCTTCTATATAGAAATCGTTTATTTCTTGAAGAGGTCTTGAACTGGAGTAACGTTCGTCTATTACGCCATGAGCATTTGGAAAAATATTAAGAAACCTTATTGAAGAAAGTGTCACATTTGGGTAAAGATTTGCATATAATTTATTCAAATCGTGAGTTTTATGAACAGAGATATTTTTTTTCATAATTGAAAATTTTAACATTTCTTCTACAGCAAATTGAATATTCCACATCATAGCACTGTTGTTTTCAGGATAATTTATAAACTTATCACTTATTGTTGAAAACGATGAAATTACATTTAAAAATGCATCGTTCTCTTTTTTTGATAATTCTCCAACTGAAATTCTGCACACATTGAGTTTTCTTAGTGCATTTCCAATCTTATTAATTTGATTTCGAAATTCTGCGATTTCATTATTATCAAGCATTTTAAAATTTGGTTTGTTAACAATCCAATCTAATGTATCTTCATCTTTGCTTATGTTATCAGGAATATGCATCCAACTAGTTTTTCCATCTCCAGTTGGATTTGAAATATAAAGAGGAATAGATAGTTTATAAACAATTCCATTTATATATAGATGAGCTATTTGATTATCATCTTGGTGGAAATTTCCATATTTTTCTTCATACCAGTCATTTACTATTATTAGAATAAAAGAAAAAGCTTTTTCTTTTATTTCTTCCTCTGAAATATTATTATTTGTTGTTCTGTATTGCACTATTTTTGTTTTTAATAAATAGTCTGCTACAAGCATACTTCTTTTTTTGATATTTACTTCTTTTTTTCCAAGTATTTTATCAAGCTTAGGAATGTATGAGTATATTTGAGGTTTTAGATATTTTTCTGTAACTTCATCAAATTTTTTAACCACATTCTAAATATACAAAAGTTTTCTTCTAAAAGAAAGATAAAACCAAAAATATTTTTAATATGTGTGAACCGGACTCAAAGCACTGGTTTCTTATAATAGCAAATATAACTTATTCAGCTTTTTTATTTTCCACAATCTCAGCCATTTCTCTTGCCGAAACAACAAAAGGCTTTGCTGGAAAATGCCTGAAGTTTCCGGTAACAAGTCTTGTATCGCTTTTCTTTCTTGCGGAAAGTGTGACTTCGTAAAAGATTCTGTCGCTTTTATCTGGAAATTTCTCTTCGCAATGCTTCGGCCTTTTTCGGCTTCCGTTGCTTTTAAATGCCTTTACAAGTGTCTCGATTTTATCTTCCGGAAAATTAAATTTTTCATAGCGAAGAACTCTGTTGTATTCCTTGATTATCTTCCTGTGAATAACAGGAACTATTATTCCCTCGAAAACGTAGTTTATGATTTTTACAGTCGGAGATTCTGGATTTTTAGTCCAAAGCGCGGAAACAAGAATATTCGTGTCGATAACTGCGTAAGCCCTCTTCAATTTGTTTCCTTAATTTTTTGCGCGGATTTCAGAAATCACATTTTCAATTTCCTCATTGTAAAAAGACTTTCCGCTTTGCTGCGCGTCGTTTCGAAGGGAATCAAACGCGGACTTTCCATCGGCAAGGCTTGTTTTTCTAAAAAACGGAAAGCGGAATTTTCTGCCAGATTTTTTGATGAACTGAACAATCGCATCCTGAGCGGTTAAGCCTTTTTTTCTGCAGTTTTCAGAGAACTGTTTCGCAAGTGCGTCGTCAATGCTGACATTTATCGTCGTCATGTTTCACCTCCGTTTTTTCACAAAGATTCTTTTAGACAAAATATACATAGCATTTTTCAAAAAGTCAATTTTCTTTTACAAGGAGCATGTCTATGACATCAGTCTGCATGGCCACTTACAACGGCGAGCGGATAAAAGTTCTGCATCACAGGAAAAATCCAAAGCTCGCGAAAGTGAAGCATAGCCGGAATTTTTACTACGCCACGGAGAATTTCGAGAACGCGCTAAAGGAGGCGAGGGGCGATTTTATTTTCCTGAGCGACCAGGATGATGTGTGGCTTCCTGGAAAAAAGGAAAAGATGATTTCCGCAATGGAAGAAAGCGGAGCTGACTGTGTTATGTGCAACTGCCAGATGATTGATTCAAATGGCAAGAAGATAGAGAGGAAAAGTCTTTCAGAAGGAAATCCACCACGAGGACTATGTGATGTGGCTGGAAATCCTGAAAAAAGGATTTTACGCCATGAACACAAACACGGTCGAAGCCGTCTACCGAGAGAACAAGTCCTCCGTTTCCGGAAGCAAGCTCAAGATTTTCAAGTGGCAGTGGAACATTCTTCGCCGAGAACTGAAAATTCCGTTTCTCAAGTCTGCAAAATATTTTTTGCATTATGCAGTCAGCGGATTCTTTAAGTTCATCAAATGAAAAATATTTTTTTCATTTGATGAACAACAGTTGCTGTCTGCAAATTCAGAAACTGTAAATATATTTAGGAGGCAAAAAAAATGACAATAACAATAATCGGTGGGTCAGGCTTCGTCGGAACGCGGCTTGCAAAGCGTCTTCTTGAAGCTGGGCACACAGTGAAAATCGCGGACAAGAGAAAAAGCGTGACTTATCCTGAGCTTTGGACAAGAGTTGACATCAGAAATTCGTCGGAAGAGAAAAATGAATTTTCCGCAAGCCTGACCGACGAGGCAATGGCTCCGGGCGCAGATGAAGTTGCAAAAAAGTCTCAAGGCATGCACTCGCTTTTGGAAGCCCTGATCGGAAGCGACGCTGTGATAAATCTTGCAGCCGAGCACAGAGATGATGTTACGCCGAAGTCGCTCTACGACGACGTGAACGTTCACGGAAGTGCACACGTTTTGGAAGCCTGCACAAAGCTCAAAATCCATAAAGTTGTTTTTACAAGCTCTGTCGCAGTCTACGGATTTGCGCCTGTCGGAACCGACGAGAGCGGAAAAATCGCGTACTTCAACGACTATGGGCGCACAAAATATGCCGCCGAGCAGGAATACAAAAAGTGGCTTGAAGCGGACAAAAACAATGAGGTGGCAATAATCCGCCCGACCGTTATTTTTGGCGAGCAAAACCGCGGAAATGTTTACAATCTCTTGCGACAGATTGCAGGAGGACATTTTCCTATGGTAGGCAATGGCAAGAATAGAAAAAGCATGAACTACGTTGAGAACGTGGCAGCTTTCTTGCAGTTCTGCCTGGAAAACGATGAAAAACTTCCGTGCTTCGATGAAGAATTTGACGGCGCGAAAAACGGCAGGCTCCATCTTTTCAATTACTGCGACGAGCCGGCATACGACATGAATCATCTTGTCCTTGATGTCTATAAGTATCTTGGAAAACCAAAGAATCGTCTTTTCCATTTTCCTTATTGGCTTGCGTACATGGGCGGAAAATGTTTCGACCTTGCAGCGTTGATTTTGCACAAAAAATTCACAATCAACTCAATCCGCGTCAAGAAATTCACGCAGAACACATATTTCAAGTCATCGCGTGTTCCGAAAACCGGATTCAAGGCGCCAGTTGCGCTTGAGGAAGGACTTAGCCGCACAATTGACTACGAGTTTGTGAAGAAGACACAAGGTCACGTGTTCCACTGCGAATAAAATATGCTCGATTTGATTTTCTAAGCGATGTGATTTTGATTTAAAAATAATTTCGCTTAGAATGCAAATTTTCCTGCCGTTTATCTAAAAATTCTTCTGCGGTCAATATTTTGCTTCACATCATCTCCACATACGTTTTTCCAAATCCGCCGCTCAATGCAAAAGGCATTCAACGAGTTTTCAATCTATTCAAAAAATCTTCACAGGATAAACGGATTTTCTCTTCTTGATATTGTTCCTCTTGTCCGCCTTGCCACAAGATTTTTTCCGAAACGCTTGAACAAAAAACTTTATCTTTCCAAAAAACGACAAAATCTTTTCAAGGAGAATCTGATGAATATAAAATCGCTAAATAACCAAGTTTTCACTAAAAACGGACATCTGTTCGAGGCTCTTTTAGAGTTTGAGGAAAACGGCATTAAGATGATAAAAGCCGTGCAACTCGACAGTCCATCAAAATGCGTCGTGGAAGTTCCAGCAAACGAAGTTGAGCTTTACAAGACGAGCGAAAGCGTTGATGTGAGCTTGAATATTACAAACAGCCGTGTGGGAACAAAAGTAGAATAAAATTTCAGAAAATCTATTTTCTTTTTTCCCTATAGCGCCAAAAACGGACGCTTGAAAACCTTCTGCAATCTGTAGAGCATTTCAAGCGTCGGATTTGTCTTTTTAGGATTTTCAAGCCGCTGATACTGCTGGTAAGTCATTCCAGCCTCGTTTGCAACTTCTTTTTGAGTTCTGCTTCCTCGCGCTTTTCTAAGTTCAATCGCAAACGCAATCTTTGGCGAAACTTCAATTTCAGTTCCACCTTTATAGGCAGCTTCAGGAACTGGAAATCCATTCTCAATATCGCTTTCCAAAACTGCGTCAAGGGCTTCCTTTGCCATGATTTTTGCATCATCAAAAGAAGTGCCGTAAGTAGTCACATTTGTCATGTCTGGAAAATGGACAACGAACATATTTTCCGATTGTTTTTCAATAATGCAGTTGTAATTCATTTTGCACCTCCGTCTGCGATTCCGGCTTCTTTTAGAATGTCATCAGCAAATTTTCCTAAGTCAGTGTTTCCGTGCACAGGAACAACAACAAGACGCAAAACCCCGTCTTTTGTAAAAACATGGTGCGAACCGCGAACTCGATCCAGTTTCCAGCCATGCTTTTTAAGGATTTTAATCACTTGTTTTGCTGTCATTCCCATAAATAAAATATACAACATTTATACTGTACAGTCAAATGAGTGTTGGCGGAGGTCGCTATATGACATTCCCCGTTTTGCAGTCTGTCTACAAAAAAGACAATCCCAATTTTCTTTTTGAATCGCTCCGAAGCATCACGGAAAACACATTGCCGCTGATATCAATCGTTCTCGTAAAAGACGGCGAGTTTACTTCAGAACTGTAAAAATTTTGTGTTGACTAAATAGCGCAGTTTAAACTTCTTGTATCTTGCTAAAGAAGAGTTATGCTATTATACTTCGGAAAAAGATATAAAATACCTTTTTCCGAAATGGAGATAATATGGAAATAGAACGTGGCGGATATGTAAAGTCACTTGTAGACAGAAAAAACAACGGCGCAATAAAAGTCATCACAGGAGTGCGCAGATGCGGAAAATCTTATCTCCTGTTCAGGCTTTATAAAAAATATCTTCTTTCTACTGGAGTTCAAAACGAGGATATTATTGAGATTCCTCTTGACGATGATGATTTTGAAGAGCTTCGGGAGCGAAAAAATCTTAGCCAGTATATAAAAAGCAGGACTGACGGGAACAGAACTTTTTATGTTTTTCTTGACGAGGTTCAGTTTTGTGAAGGTTTTGAGAGCGTTTTGAACGGACTTTCGCGGAAGGAAAACCTTGACATTTATGTTACAGGCTCCAATTCAAAATTTCTTTCTTCTGATATTCTTACAGAATTCAGAGGCCGCGGAGATGAAGTTCGTGTTTATCCGCTTTCGTTTGCTGAGTATCTGAGCGTGTACAACGGTGAAAAAAATGATGCCTGGCGGGAATTTATGCTTTACGGCGGGCTTCCGCGAATTCTTTCCTGCAAATCTGACGAGCAGAAAGCGAAATACCTGCAGGATCTTTTTAAGAGCGTTTATCTAAAAGATGTAGTGGAACGGAACCATTTAAAGGGCGACACAGTTCTTGAATCAATCGTGGATTTTCTTGCCTCTGCTGTCGGTTCTCTTACAAACGCAACAAGGCTTTCAAATACATTTGTGTCAAATGGAATTATGACAAATGACAAGACTGTTTCCTCGTATATTTCATACCTGGAGGATGCATTTCTGATTGAGATGGCCGAGCGTTATGATGTGAAAGGCAAGAAATACATCGGTTCGACAAAGAAATTTTATTTCACTGATGTTGGACTTAGAAACGCGAGGCTGAATTTCAGGCAGCAGGAGCCGAGCCACATTTTGGAGAATATTATTTACAATGAGCTTTTAGTGCGAGGCTTCAATGTTGATGTTGGCGTTGTTGAGAAGCATATAAAGGATTCTGATGGAAAGCAGAAAAATGTTCACCTTGAAATTGACTTTGTGTGCAACAAAGGTAGTTTGCGGTATTATATACAGTCAGCATATTCTGTTCCTGATGAAGCAAAAATGAACCAGGAAACGGCTTCTCTTGACCGCATTTCAGATTCGTTCAAAAAGATAATCGTAACACAGGACAATATAAAGCCGTGGCATACGCAAAAAGGCTACCTCGTTATAAACATTCTGGATTTTCTTCTTGATGAAAAAAGCATGGAATTTTAACTTCTGTAAAACTTCTCCCTAAAAAATAGAAATCTCAGGCTTTTTTGCAAATCATCTGCAGTGCTGAAGCTCAGCATGGTTTGCCGCAAAGCCTCTTTGTCAAAGGACATTAGTAATTTTGAAAATCACCTCGGGTAAATTGTCTTGCAAATTGCCCTGAGATGACGGAGGAATAAAATGTTTTTGACAAGGAGCTTTGCATGAAAAAAAGTTCTTTTTCTTTCAAACACTGCGAACTTCTCAAAGTTCAATTTGCCTTACATGTGCTGGTTCCGCGGGCAGGGCTGGCGAGGAGAACGTTCCGGACTGCGACAACCAGTATAAAATCAGCATCGCGCACTCGCCGCTCCATGTCTTAAAAAACTTGAAAGGGCTTTGCGAGCTAAAGGAGCTTCTTCGCAAAAACCAGTACGACATTCTCCACTGCCACACGCCAATGGGCGGAGTCTTAGGCAGGCTCGCGGCAAAAAAGCTCTGGAAGGAGCACAAAATTAAAGTAATCTACACAGCACACGGCGTTCGCTGATTAGAGACAAGGAAACTGGACTTATTTTTAGCCCTAAGTCAGAAAAAGAAATGGCAGACGCAATCACTCTTCTCTACAAAAATCCTGCTCTCCGTGCCGAAATGGGAAATCGCAATGTCCTTGAGTCAAGAAAATATTCCGTGAACATCGCTGTGGAAAAATGGCTCAAATCTACGATGAAATGATTTCTTCGAAAAATGACGAGGAAGAAAAACAAAAGTAGATACTTAAACGGTTTTCAGCATGACACAAATCTGCGTAAATCCGCGAAAGTTGTAGTTTCTATGAACTCAGAGAAAAGCGGGAGTTTTTAAATAAATACGGTTGTAAAGCAAGCTTGAAGTAAAGCAGATTATGCCATGTCTGCAATCTGTTTTATACGTTCTTTGACATCGTTATTTTTGAGAGAAATATTTTCTCTATACAAATTCTACTGGCACCGCTATAGCATTTGCTCCGTTTTTTGAGAGAGAAACAACGCTGTCTGTGTTGCATAAAACAACGCACTGTCCGATTCTTATATTCTTGATTCTTCCCGTGATGAAAAAATTTCTTGCATCATCAACGTTGGGACTTGCCGTCTTTTTTATTTCGATAGGAAAAAGAGTTCCGTTTTGTTCAATCAGAAGGTCAATTTCAATCTTGTCCTTGTCGCGATAAAAATAAATCGGCGGTTCAATTCCTTTATTCGCAAACGACTTTATGATTTCTGCAACCGCGTAAGTTTCAAAGAATGCACCAGCCATCGCTCCGGTCTGCATGACTTCAGGATTTATCCATTTTGTAAGATAAGCGGCAAGTCCCGTGTCCATAAAGTAAAGTTTAGGAGTTTTCACAACGCGCTTTTCAACATTTACTGAATATGGACGCAGCAAATAGACAAGTCCGCTCGTCACTAAAAGTGAAAGCCACTTTTTCGCTGTCACTTCGCTTATGGAGCATTCGCTTGCAATGTCGCTGTAGTTCACAAGCTGACTTGTTCGTGACGCAACAACCGAAATGAACTGCATGAACTGCAATTCATCAGCAACCTGGGCAAGTTTTCTGATATCGCGCTCAATGTAGGTTTTAAGATAGTTAGCATAGAAGTCATTTTGCGAAATCTTTCCAAGTGCGACTTCAGGAAAAAATCCTCTGTGGATTGATTTCCATGTTTTCTGAACTGAAAATTTTGTTTTCGCTTTTAGAAGAGCGGCGTTACGGCTTAAAAGATATTCTTTTGTTGGAATAAAAGGCTCCAAAAAATTGTCACCACGAAGCTCCCTCTCTGAAAAAGGATAAAGTTGCACAATTCCGATTCTTCCGGCAAGGCTTTCTGTCGTCGCCTCCATAAGATGAAACTGCTGGCTACCAGTCAAAAAATACATTCCGTTTGTGCGGTTTTTGTCAATCTCAATTTTCAAGTAGCGGAAAAGTTCCGGAACGTACTGAATTTCGTCAAACATGAACGGCGACGGATGAAATTCTATAAAAGTTTTTGCATCAGTTTTTGCAGAAAGTTCTTCCGCAGGGTCATCAAAGGAAAGATATGGAACAGATTTTTGTTCTGTGATTTTTTTTAGAAGCGTTGTCTTGCCCGTCTGTCTTGCACCAATCAAAAGAACAGCAGGATATTCTGTTGCAAGACGTTCTATCGTTTTTTCCGCGTGGCGAATAATAGATTTCATAAGTTTCTCCTTGATAAAAGAAGTGGGATAATCCAAAGTATGATTAAAGATTATCCCACTGTATATTTTTTTTCAAGAGATATTTCCTTCAAAAATAAAGATGAACTTAAAGTTAAAGAACTTATGTTGAAAAAACAGACATTCTGGACTTTCTAGAATCTGCTAAAAAATAAATGCTAGGAGGCAAAAAAATGACAATAACAATAATCGGTGGGTCAGGCTTCGTCGGGACGCGTCTTGCAAAGCGTCTTCTTGAATCTTTGCTCTTGGAAAGCGATTGCAAAAAAAATACAACGAGCTTTTGGGCAAGGGATTGTAGCCGCGCCGCAGGCGTTCCGAAGCGAAGCACAGGAATGTAGTGCGGTTAGCACGGAACGGCGAAAAGCCCGGTTTTTTGCGAAGCAAAAAATGCCTCCGGATAAAAGAGAAAATAGGGGACAGACCTACAAACTGCAAAAAAAATTTATCTTTTTAAAACATCTTCAAAAACATTTAATTTTTTTTCGCCAAAACGTTGAAACTTTGTGAGAAGTGTTGAAATTAAAAGATAAATCAAAGCAACTTCTATATAAAGTGCAAGTGGTTCATAAGTTCTTGCGACAATTCTTTGTGTTGCCATAAACATTTCTGTTACAGTAATATTTGCTGCGAGAGAAGTTTCTTTTACCATTGCAATAAGAGAATTTGAAAGTGGAGGAAAAGCGGTTCTAAAGGCTTGAGGCAAAACAATTTTTGTCATCACTTGAAAATAATTCATTCCTATGCAATAACCGGCTTCAATTTGTCCAATTGGAACAGACTCTAAAGCGGCTCGCATTGTTTCGGCGGAATATGCACCTTCATTTAGAGAAAAAACTAAAATTGCGGCGGGAAAAGGTTCTATCATAATGCCTAATTTTGGCAATCCATAAAAGACAACATATAATTGAACAAGAACAGGCGTTCCCCTTGCAATCCAAATATAAAATCTAGCAAAATCTTTTAAAACTTTTATACGCGAATATTGAACTAAGGCTGTAAAAATTGCGATTATCAAAGAAAAAAAGAAAGATATTAATGTGAGAGGAATTGTTGCTGTAAGACCTGGCAAAAGAATTTTCCAAAAGGAATCGGCTAAAAGTTCAATTAATCGTTGGCTCATAATATAAAAATACATATTTTAAGATAAAAATACAATTTTTTTTTATGATGATATATTATAAAATATTATAAAAACGGAGGCAAAAAATGACTGCTACAGAAAAATATTTAAATATGAATAATCTTTATTGTAAATTTCGCGATGCAATTTTTGAAAGCGATGTAGATGAAAAAGATGAAGATAAAGATATTCAAGACCAAGTAAAAATGGCAATGTTAATACTTGTTAATTATTTGGATTACTACAAAGAATTAAATGGTTGCAAAACAAAAGAAAAAAAATGATTTAGAATTATCGAAATTATGAAAGTCAGGCACAAAAGAAAGATTTGAATCGCTTTGTTCTTCAAATCTTATTATTTTACACAGTACAGTAATGAAACGCGACGCACTTGCTTGCGTTTCTCTATGCACAGATTGCAATTTTTTATCAAACCTACTAAAATTATAGGTAGAGAGTGATTTTTGCAGGAGAAAATGATGTTAAAAATTTCTACACGTGGACAATATGCACTTTTGATTATGACTGATTTAGCTGAACAAAATCCAGAAAAATTTATTCCGCTAAAATTACTTTCGCATCGGCATAATCTTTCTGTAAAATATTTAGAACAAATTTTGATTCAGTTGAGCAAGGCCGGTCTTGTAACTGGTTTACGTGGAAACAATGGCGGTTATAAACTTGTAAAAAAGCCGGAAGAATATACTGTAGGCGAAATTCTCAGAGCGTTAGAAGGAGATTTATCTCCACGAGGAAATACAGAAGGCAATGCTTTTAGCAATGTAGGAAACGACTCGTTTTGGAACGATTTTGAAAAAGTTATAAACGAATATGTTGATTCTATCAGTTTAGAAGAAGTTGCACAAAAAAATCGTGAATTCAATGGATTCGACTATTGTATTTAGAGTTTTTATTTTGGTGATTAGACTTGTCGAAAAATCACCAAAAATTTTTTATCATCTGCAAGAAAATTTACAATTCAAAAGTGCATTTGATGTTTCCATTTTCAATTTCAACAGAAGTTTCTGCTCCCATTACAAGTGGAAAATCTGGTGAAGTATGACCAAAATCAGCATCCATAATGATTGGAACATTAAGATTTCCTAAAATATCTGTTATTGCGTTGTATTGATTTACACCTAAAATTTCTTTTTTCCAAGCGGCTAGGGGACGACCAATTAAAAAGCCACTTGCGTTTTTGAACCAATCACATTCTTTTAAATGCCAAATTGCTCGCCTTATATCTAGTGGATTTAAATCACACGCTTCTAAAGCCCAAATTACATTTTGATTTTCATCATTAAATTTTTTTACAAAGTCAAAACGTGTTCCCGCAATTTCAGAAAGAACATCAAGACAGCCACCGATTAAAATGCCATTAAATTTTATGTTTTGTGTATTTTGTGGAAAAGTTTCCAAAACTTTTTTTAATTCCGTTTCATCATCATCTGGATTTTGAAATTTATCATAACCGCAAACAAATTTCTTTTCACCTTTTAAAATTGCAACGGCATCATTTTCCGGATTTTCCCAAGGTTTTCCAAAACCTGTAATATTATTTCCATAAATTGCTTTTACATTGCAGCTTGTTACGAGCGGAAAAATAAAATTTGTATTATCACTATGACCCATAAACCATTTTGGTGGAGCATTTTTAATTTTTTCAAAATCAATGTGTGATAGAGTTTCGCACATTAATTCGCCACCGCCAGCAGAAATTATAATATTAATAGAAGAATCACAATAAAAATCAGTGAGTTCTTTTGCTGCAACTTTAGGATTTGTACTGATTCCAATTCCATCATTTTTAAAAACGGTTTCGCCAATTTTTAGATTGTATCCAAGTTCTTCAAAATGCCTTTTTGCTTCGTAAAAACGAGAAATATATGGTTCGATTGTACAACCAAAAGAAGGTGCTGTAATTCCAATCGTATCGCCAACTTTAAAAAATGGCGGAGTTTTTATTTTGTTCATAAGATGATTTTATCAGAGAATTTGTGAATATAAAATATTTGCATCTCTAAATATTAAAATTTTTGGAGTTTTCTATAGGTTCTAAATATAGCATTTTAATATTCAAATTCTTTGTTATAAGCCCAGAAAATTTTTTTTGTAGAAATTTTACAGCCAATTCGCTTGTGAAGATTGATAGATTCTATATTTGTAGTAAGAATTTGCGAATATTTAGTTGGATTTTTATAAGAAAAGGCTAGAGCTTTCATAATTTCTTTTCCATAGCCATTGCCTCGATATTCTGGTTTTACAAAAAGGGAACCTAAAGTTTCATCAATATGGAAGCACGCATAGCCAATGAAATTAGCGTTTTCGTAATATCCAAATAGACGATTGTGTTTGTAAAGTTGAGTGATATATTTTTCTAAGCCGTAAGTTTTACAAACATAATTTAAATCTTTTTCTTTTAATAATTGCAGATTTTCGTTTTTTTGAAGACTTTCTAAAGGAAAAATTGCTTGAGCACAATCATAATTATATAAAAAATTTGGTTTTACGATATTAAAAATTCTTTCATTTGTTGTTTGAATTCTTAATATGTTAAATTTTTTGAACATTTTACAAAATGAGTCTAATTTTTTATTATCTTTTTCATCGCTTTCTGCGATAAAACTATTACTTTGAATACAATGAATTAAAAAACAATGCTCTTGGTTAATTAAAATTTCGTGCGATTGCTCCATTGCGGAAAAAATATGAGCATAATTTGCAGAATTATCTTGTAAAATTTTTTCTAAAAGAAAATCTTTCATTTTTTGAAAGTATATTTATTAGTTGTTAGGATTTCAAGTTTCTTTTACCTTGCAAAAATTAAAAATGTCTTAGACTACGGAGTACATATCTGACTTCTGCTAGGCAAGTTGGTAGGGAATGCACAAATTTTTATTCTTTATTAAGTGAAATATCAATATTGTGTCGAATAATCTTTCTTGCGAAAAATAAAATCTGTGATAAAATTTTCTTAATTAAAAATAAATTAGGAGAAAAAAAATTGACTGGAAAGATTTTTAAAGAATCTTCGAATGTTTACGAAGATGAAGCGAAAATCCTTTTTGATTATTACAAAAAGGCGGCGGAAAAAATTGTTAGCGAGGAGATTGAATGCGAGGAAAAAATTGAAAACGCTACAAATCTAAGAAACACATCGCAAGTTCGGCAAAAAAATGCAAAAATTATGCTGATTGTTGCAGCGAGCGTTGGTGGTGCATTTTTACTTGCGGCAGTTTTAGGTTTTATTTTTGCTTCAATTAAAATGATTGGTGGACTTATTGCTCTTGGAGTTGTTTCTTCTACTGTAGCTATTGCCGGTTTAGTCTTATCAATTATCGCACTTGTAAAGAAAAGCAAAGCTAAAAAAGATTTTGATAATTTTGAAGAGAATATAAAATCTTACAACGAAGAAAAAGCAAATATACGACGCGATTACAAAGTTTCAAAAATGGGTGTTGCTTATGTTCCAATTGCAACTCGCGTTCCGTTTGAAGGAAAAAGTTTTGTAGTTGATCACACAGGTTCAATGCCACAAACAAATTTTTCGCTTTCGGTTTTACGTCAACCAAAAGAACTTCAATCATCTTTGCAGAATTTGGAAAACAATCTTGATAACATTCCTGTTGTAGAAGGAAATGCCGACGCAGAACAAATCGACACGAGTTCTTACAGTAAAAGCATTCAGGAAATTACAATGCACGATTATATGGGAAATATCGACCGTGAAGTTCGTAATATTTCTTATCTTTTAACTGATAGTGATAAACGTTCTGTTTCGCTTCCTGTTGTGAACCCAACAAGTGATGAGCAAAAATTTTTAGACGAATATGCAACTACAGAAATTGGCGATAAACCGATTGTAAAAGTTTTTAATACAGATGATTTTGAATCAAAATTGCAAGATTTTTCTAACATCAGTGAAATGAAAAAGAATTTGGAAAACAATTCAGGAACTAGAGATTCAAACTATTTTAAATCACTCATTCGTAAACTTGGTGATTCAGTCCAAATTGTTTCAAAAATCAAAACATCATCTACAACTTCTTTGCTTGATTATACAAACTCAATTCTTTCTGCAGTTTTAAAAGCCGGTTACAATCAATATTCACCACAACTCGAGGCAGAAGAACTTGAAAGAATCCGTGATACAAATTTTAACTATCAAGATTGTGTAGAAAGTTATAAGCCTTTTGAATTGAAAGAAAGTTCAAAAGTTCGCTACGACATTTATAATCAAAACTGGGTTGCAGAAGATAACACTCGAACAATTATGCCTTTTGGAATAAATCAAATTGAAGAAGAAGTTTTAATGCCTCTTATTAATAATTTGATGAACGAAACTCGCGTAGAAAGATTAAAAATCTACAATAATATAAAAGACCAAAAACTCAGTTATTTAAACAAATGGCACCAAGATGTAGAAGCTGCTTTCCGTGATAATCGTAAAACTGGACAAGATTTAATTACAGAAATTACAAATGCCTACGCAGAATATTCTACCGCACACAATACTTATCTTTCGTACAAGCAAACTCAAGCGGCAATGAAAACCACTGGAAGTGCAGACATAGAAACAGCGGAAGTTTCGGCAGAAGATGATTCAATCAAAGAAATTGAGCAAAAAGTTGAAGATTGCAAACAAATAGGGGACGCATTCCAACTTTATATGAGAAATTTGCAAGCGGACATAAATTCGGCAAGCGAAAAATTTGGTTTTGTTGAATATTTTGAAGGTTCACTTCGTGATGGCGAAAGCAAAAAAGTTGCGGATTCAATCGTTCCGGAAAATTTGCAAAATCTTGATGAAAGGCGCAAAAAAATTATTCCGATAAACAGTTATTTTGCAACATACGCAGAACTTCCTCCAGAGCCAAGTACAGAACCGCAGTTGATGCAAGATTTTTCTGTAGATTTGCAGCAAGTCGCACAAAATCAAATTGCCCGAATTGATGAGGAAACTAGTTATTCTGAGACTTTAGCAGAAGAATCTGATAATGAACAAAACCTTCAGTCCGAAGCAGATACTAGTTATTCTGAGGATTCAACCGAAGAACCTATCAATGATATTCCTAATCAAGTTCAGCATGATGATGATGACAACGAAATAAACGAGGACGAAAATGAGTGATTTTAATATTACAGTTGATACAAGCCCAATGGCAGATTCTCTTGACGTTGTAAATTCTAACGTGCGAGGCGTAACATCATCAGTTGTAGCAATGGAAAGTGCAGTTGTGATTGCACAGCAAAAAGCGTCAGAAAATATTTGCCATAATGTTGATACAGGTTTTTACATTTTGATGAAAAGTCAGTTTGACCAAAAGATTGCAGCGGTTTCCAGCGAAATGTTAAGTCGAATGCAACTTATGGAAAGTTTTAAAGACCAAATCGACAAAATTATGCTTACAATGCAAGACGATTATGAAAGAGTAAAACTTCGCTACACAAGAACTTTTAATTCATTAGATAAAGCATTGGAAACTCGAATTCACGAACTAGACAAGCGAGCCTACGAAATTTCCAGAAATTATAAAATGAGTCAATTTAAAACCGGAAGCGAAGTCATAAAAGCAATTTTGTATGGCGACGATACTCAACTTTTAAATGTAAAGCAAGTTAGTGCAACGATAAAAAATAAAAGTTTAAAATCAATTAGCGTTATGACAAATGACGTAATTGAGCAATTAAAATATTCTGATTCCGTAAAAAATATCTTAAAAGAAGTTCCTTCTCAAACGCAAGAAATGGAATTTGTTCCAGTTATTTTTTCTGAAAGTGATTCTATGATGAGCGAAGATTCAAGTGTAAAAAACATTTTTACTTCACAAGAAGCAAGTTTTTCTACAGATTCGCGTTATCTAAATCAGTTAAAAGAAAATTCTTCTAAAATGCAATGGAAACAAATTGAACAAAATGAATACGAACCAATAAAAAATTCTTTTAAAGAAAAAGTGAATCAAGAAATTACAGATGAACGAGTTGCAAAAGAAATGTTGCGTCTTTTTAATGACTCAAAATGGGAACAAGTTGTTTCCGCAGAATCTTCAAATGATTTTGGAGGCAGTCAATGAGTTATTCAAGAACGTACACAGGTTCAGTTTATTATTCCGGTTCGGTAAATGTAAGTTATCCGCCAAGCGAGCACGGAGGAACAACTTCTGCATCGTATTCGGGAACTGTCCCTGTAAGCGTAAATCTTTACGTAGACACAAGTCCTTTTGATGCGAGCGTTCGAGATTGTTCTGGTTCGGTGAATGCATTAAATGGAGCGGTTATTGCGATGAATGCATCTCAAGTTGCTTCCATAAATGATTCTGCACAAAAAGTTTCTTCGCACGTAATTTCGGGCTTTTTTAATATGATAAAGTCTGAATTGAGCCAAAATATGGCAGCGTTAGCAGCAAAATTTAAAGCGGTTTTTGAACTTTTAACAACAAATTCTTCGCGAGTAGAAAAACAGCAAGCGGTTATGCAAGATGATTATTCTAGAATTTCTGAGCGTTACACAAAAATCTTTCAAAATCTTGATGAAGAATTAGAAAAACGAATTGTTGCTTTAGATAAAAATGCTTTTGAAATTTCAAAACGTGTTCAAAGTGAACAATTAAACACAGAAACTGCCAAAAAAGTTGCTCAATTTTTACTTGGCGTAAACGAAGATGATATTTTGCAGCAAGAACTTTTAATTGCAAACACAAAATCAAAAGTGTCAATTGCAATGAATGAACTTTCTAACAATGTTGTTCAACAAGCAATTTATTCAAATCAAGTAAATAAAATTGTTGAGGAAAAAGATTGTGATTCTCAAGAGCAAAATTTTGTTCCTGTAGTTTTTACGGAAAGTTCAAGTTTTGATTCTGATAGCAAAAATTATGACTGTTTTGCAAGTTCGACATCAGAAGATTCAGTTTTGCAGATACAAAATTCTGTAAAAAATTACTTTTTGTCAAATCTAAATGAAAATCAAAGTTTGACAGAAGAAGAAAAAACTCAAATTGATGATGCATTTAAGTTGCTTGCAGAAAATGAATTTGGCGACGCAAAAGATGAAAAATCAATGCGTGTGTATGAAATGATTAAAAACTTAAAAGGATAATAATGCGTTAGGCTATGGAGCACCTGCGAAGCAGTTCTCAAATTGCGGTAGTTGAGCATAGGCGAAACTACTGCAATTTGAGAATGAAGCGAAAGCGGAAGTGCGGAACAGCCGACCCAAAGGGGAACGCCCAAATAAAAAATTGTGAGGAAAAAATGACTGATATTAATGATAAAGATTTTGGACAAAATACAATTACATTGCGAGATAATCGTGTGGCAACAAGCATAATTCCACGAACGAATGCAGAACTTGACCGTCAAGTTATTGTTGACACAAACGTTTTAGTTGAAGGTTCGGTTTATGCAAAGTTTTTGGAAATTTCAAATGGACCTGCGGAATTTAGAAAAGCGGTTTTTGCAGATAAAGAACTTCATATTAAAAGTGATGCAAAAAGTTTGATTTATTTTGTAAAATCGGTTGCAAGTTCGCAAAGTGTTGCGGCGCTTCTTGCAAACGGAAGAGCAATTTTTGGTGGCGACGTAAATGCTCCAACAATCAAAATGAAAAATAGTATAGTTTGCGGTTCAATTTACGGAACTGATATTTCGCTCGAAAATTGTGTTGTTTTAGGCGGAGTTTTTTCCAGTAAAACACTGAACATTTCTTCGTGCTTGCTTGGAACTTTTAATTCTCCAGAAGTTAATGCCAGCGGAGTGAATTATTTGCTTTATCCGACTGCATTTTCGGTTGAACCAATGTCACTTTTGCCAAATACAGAATTTTGGAATCTTTCGCTTGCAGATTTAGGTTCTCTTTACAAAGGTGAAGAAGAAAAACCAAAAACCGGAAAAATTAAAATTGATTTGGTAAACGATACTCAAAGAACAGTTTTAACCGGTGATGATGGAACTCAAAATTTGATTAACAGTTACAGTGTTGCAAGTCGCGTTTTGATGAGTGATTTAATTGATATGGATAAACTTGAAAATCATTTTATGATAATTTCTGCGAGTTTAGGAAGTCAAATCTTAAAAACTTATTCGCTTACAAAATCAAACGGCGAAAAAGGACCCGA
The DNA here is from genome assembly GCA_964541735.1 of uncultured Treponema sp. GTDB lineage: Bacteria > Spirochaetota > Spirochaetia > Treponematales > Treponemataceae > Treponema_D. Next base: position 9,128 of record CAZIQK010000025.1, on the reverse strand, counting down.
ATTAAAAGTAAAAGATTTGTGTGCGTTCTTTTTTGATATTTTACGCGGAAAAGTTCAAATTCGCGAAATTGATGGAAAAATCAGTTTTGATGAATTAAAAAAGAATTTTGAATAAAAGTTGAAAGTCATTTATGGTGATTGAGACAGTCAAAATCACCATAAATGATGACAAACTTTTTATGTTTTGTGTTATATTTTTCATAAAATCTTTATTTTTTAAGGAATCTTATGAAAAAAATTTTATTTATTTGTCATGGAAATATTTGCCGTTCGCCAATGGCAGAAATGGTCTTTAAAAATCTAGTAAAAAAAGCGGGCAGGGAAGATGAATTTTTTATTGATTCTGCCGCAACTGATTACGATGAAATTGGAAACGGAATGCATAGAGGCACTCGGTTTACGCTAGAATCCCACCGAATTCCTTATACAAATCACCGAGCAAGAATTGTTACAAAAGATGATTATAAAAATTTTGATTTACTTGTGATAATGGACGAAGAAAACGAGCGACACTTAAAACGAATTGTTGGCGAAGATTTTGAAAATAAAATTAAATATTTGATGTCTTTTTGTGGCAAAAATCGTGATGTTGCTGACCCTTGGTACACAGGCGATTTTAATGCAACTTGGGAAGATATAAACGAAGGTTGCACTGCGTTGTTAGAAAAATTCTCAAATTAAACTTTGTATTTTATACAAATCCCATTGACATAGTAGGTTGCTTTAATGTATAACTAAGCAACTTTTTTAACGTGTATTTTAAATACACAAAGTGAGATTAGTATGAAAAAAAATACAAAATTTATTTTAAGTTTAGTTGTTCTTAGTATTGTTTTTGTCGGAAACATTTTTGCGAAAGGAAAAAAAGATAATTCTTCCGTTCGCATAATTCAAGTTGCTCATACTCCAACAAATGTGCCTTACGGTTTTTTGAATGAAAAAGGCGAGTCAGACGGTTTTGAAGTTTCTGTAATGAGAGCCGTAGACGAACTTCTTCCTCAATATGAATTTAAATTTAATGCAGTTTCTGATGATGAACTTTTAATTGGAATCGAAACGGGAAAATATCAAGTTGGAACAAAAGGTGCTTGGCTTACAGAAGAGCGCCAAAAAAAGTTTTTAATTCCTTCTGAACCGATTGCCGCTTCTGTGATTGGACTTGCGTATCGTTCTGCAGATTCAGAAAAAATTCACGATATGGACAGTTTTGCAGAATTTTCAGGAAAACTAATTCCAATTTCTCCATTAAGTGCACAATATTCTGTAATTGATGAATATAATAAATCTCATGCAGGAAAAGCACAAATCAAACTTGTTCCATCAGATGTTTTTGATATTGCAGATTCTTATCTTTGGGTTTTAGAAGGTCGTTACGACGGATATTTAGTTCTCAAACTTTCTTTTGAAAAAAATGTTTTAAAAGAAACAGGACCTTATCATCAATTTGCAGATAAACTTTCTTACGTTGCGTATAAAGGCATTCCAACTTATCCTCTTTTTAACAAAAAAGAAGTACAACTTGTTTCCGATTATGAAAATGCAATCAAAATATTAAAAGAAAACGGAACAATTGAAAGTCTTTCTCAAAAATATTTCGGCGAAAATGTTTTTGATTTTGTAACAGATTAAAAATTATGATATTCTAGGTTGATGAATAGACCTTTTTCTCCATCGCAAATTTTAGTTTCACTCAAAATAATTTTTCCAAAACTTGGTGTAACTTTTGGAGTTGTGATGGGGACTGTTTTTTTTGCTTTTTTGATTTCTGCTTTACTTGTTCGTCAAAAATTTAGTCATTACAAATTTTGGAACGGATTTGCAAATTTTTATATTCATATTTTGCGATGTACTCCTTCAATCGTTTTACTTTTCATAGTTTTTTATGGAATCCCAAAATTTGTACTTGTCGTTTTTGGTATTAATATCAATTTTTGGCCAAAAATCATTTTTGTAATAACTGCTTTATCTCTTTTATATGCTGCAGAACTTGCAGAAATTATTCGTTCCGCATTAACGTCTGTCGGTCGTGAACAATATGAAGCAGGTCTTTCTGTAGGACTTTCTCCATTCAAAAGTATGTTTCGCATTGTGATTCCGCAGGCGTTTGTTGTTGCAATTCCAAACTTTGGGAATTCTTTGATTGCACTTTTAAAGGAAGGAAGTCTTGCCTACACAATCGGATTAATTGACGTGATGGGAAGTGGAAATCTCATCATCGCGAGAAATTACGGAGCTTACGCTTTAGAAACTTACATCGCGTTGGCAATTATTTATTGGGGACTTACGTTGATTATAGAAAATGTTTTTAAGATTCTACAAAAGCATTTTTCAAAAGGACTTGTAAATGTTGCTTGATACAGATTTTATGATAAAAACATTTTGGAAATGTGTAAAAGCAATTCCTACAACGATGGAAATCACTATTTTTTCTATTTTGCTTGCGATAATTCCTTCTTTTTTTATAGCACAAACTCGAATAAAAAAACGCCGTGTTGGAAGCAAAATTTGTGCCGTTTATGTTTCTTTTATGCGAGGAACTCCAATTGTTTTGCAAATTTTAATTGTATATAGCATTTTTCCGAGCATTTTGAATGTATTTTTTAAAAAGTTTCTTCCGAGCGTAAATATTTTTAATATGAATCCAATCGTTTATGCAATCATCGTTTTTATGTTAAATACGATTGCAAGTTTAAGCGAAATTTTTCGTTCTTCATTTTTAACTCTCGATAAAGGACAGTACGAAGCTGCATTATGCATAGGATTTTCTAATTTTCAAGCATATAAAAAAATCTTAATTCCGCAAGCATTAGTTTCTGCAATGCCAAATATTTGTAATCTTTGTGTGAATTTAATAAAAAATACATCACTTGCATTTTTAATGACCGTAAAAGACATTACCGCTGTTGCAAAAATTCAAGCATCTTACGGATTCAATCAAATAGAAGCATATTTAGATATTTTTGTGATTTACATAATCGTTTGTAGCATTGTTCAAATCATTTTTAAATTTGTAGAAAAAAAACTTATCAAATAATTTTTTTGACGTTTTTTCATAATCATAGTAGAATGTTGAAATATAATAGAATAAAGAAATGAGGTTATATATATGAAAAAAAGACGAGGTTCGATTATATTAAAAATTCTTATTCCAGCAATTGCAATTCTTGTTCTTCCAACAGTTTTTTTAATCAGAACTGTTCGTATTTCTGTAAAAAATCATTGGATAGAAAATTCAACAGAGAACTTAAAAATTTCAAAAGGTATTGTAGAAGATTTAATACGAGAAGAAGTCGATTATACAAAAAGTCTTGCACAGCAACTTGGAGTAATGTTTACAACTTTTTTTGAAGATAATGTTGATGAAAATCTTCAAAAAGCAATGTACGAAAATGTTATAGAAAGTATGAATGTTGAATATTTTGCAATTTATAATCACGATGGACTTTTGTCTACACCACGTGAATATGCAAAAAATGTTTCTCTAACTCCGGCTCTGCAACTTGCATTGAAAGGCGGAGAAACAATTTCTACAAATTATGTAAACGGAAAGTTTATTGCAAATTCTGTTCTTCCTATAAAGTCTGATGGATTAATTGTTGCCGCAATAGAAATTTATACGAATCTTTCTTCTGATGAATTTCTAAGTCGAATAAAAGATGTTGTTGGTTGTGAATTTACAATTATAAAAGATGATACTCGAATTTTTACAACTATCAAGGGTCAAAAAAATACAAAAATCTCAGATGCAGTTTATAAAACTCTTAAAAGTAATGACGAATGGATAAATCAAGTAAAAATTGGAAACGAAGATTATTTAGGTTATTATTGGCCTTTGGGACATAACGGAATTTCTCTTTTTATTGGAGAAAATGTTGAAACTTTAAATACTGCCATTCAAGAAATTTTTACAGTTTCGATTGCAACTCAAACGTTTTCTACAATTATTGTATTTATAGTAATTTTACTTTTGATTATGTCTTTTGTCATTCGACCTTTAAAACGTGCTAAAAAAGCAATAGATGAACTTTCTACTGGTGATGCAGATTTAACATATAGACTTCCAGTTAGAGGAAATGATGAAATTACAGAATTAAGTGAAGGTGTAAATAAGTTTATCGAAATCCTTCAAAACTTAATTAAAGAAATAAGCAAAAAATCTGGTGAAATTAACGAAGTTGTAGAAGAACTTGGTGCAAGTGCTCAACAAACTGCAAGTGCAACTTCCGAAATTATGGCAAATATTGAATCTGTAAAAAATCAAGCGGCAAATCAAGTTGAAGCAGTTACAGATACAACAGATATTATTGCTCGTTCAAACGTTTCTATGAGAAACTTAAAAGACAATATTATTGCTCAAACTTCAGATATTACAGAATCTTCTGCTGCAATAGAAGAGATGATTGGAAATATTCATTCGGTTTCAAAATCTGCCGGTCAAATGTCAGATGCATTCAAGATTTTGGAAAAATCAATCAACGAAGGTTCTGAAAATGTAAAGGCTTGTAATGTTGTAATTAAACAAGTTGAAGAAAAATCAAAAGTTTTGGCAGAAGCAAACAACACAATTAAATCAATTTCTTCCCAAACAAACTTGCTCGCTATGAATGCAATGATTGAATCTGCTCATGCGGGCGAAGCGGGAAAAGGTTTTGCTGTTGTTGCTGATGAGATTCGTAAACTTGCAGAAAATTCTGGAAAACAAGCAAAAGCAATAGAAGAAAACATAAAAGATATTACAAGTTTGATTTTGGACGGAGGTAGACTTTCTATTCTTTCTCAAGACAGTTTTACTTCTATTGATAATCAAGTAAATATTGTAGATCCTCTTGTAATTCAAATTTCTAACGCAATGGAAGAACAAACAAGCGGTTCTTCACAAATTCTTGAATCTTTAAACAATATGAAGTCAGAATCTGCACTCGTTGATGATAGTTCTAAGATTTTAAACGAAGGTTTGGATAATGTTGGTAAAAATATGGGCGATGTGAATCAAATCTCAAATACAATTCTTGGTTCTATGGACGAAATGGCTGCCGGTTCACAACAAATTAGTCAAGCAACTCAAAACGTTTCAAATCTTGCAATAAATACAAAAGATTCAGTAAATGGAATTAGAGATTTAATTGGAAGATTTAAACTAGAATAGTTTTATATTCTTTTTTTTGAGAAAATTTGCTTTGTTGAAAATAGGGTGGTTGAGCTTGGCGAAACCACCATTTTTTATTTAGATGACATTTCTGTACTTTGTACGAGACTTTTTTTAAAAACTAAAAAAATGGTAGAAGAAAAAATTACAATTGGAAAAAATCTTGTTCTAAACAGTAGACTGATTATGCCTCCAATGGCAACAAAAAAATCCGAAAATGGACAAATTAATGATGATTTGATTGTCTACTATTCTGAACATGCTAAGAATCAAAATTTTGGATTAATTATTACAGAACATGCGTATGTTGATACTCAAGGTAAATCTCATCCGAATCAAATATCTTTTGCGTCTGATGATGTTATTCCAAATCAACAAAAACTAGTAAAAGCGATAAAATCTGTTCACCCAGATATAAAAATTTTTGCTCAATTAAATCATGCGGGTTTTCAAACTTCAACAAAAATTACGGGAAGAGAAGTTGTTTCTGCAAGTGAATTTGATGGAAGAAGTCGTTCTTTAAGTGTAGATGAAATCCATCTTATTCAACAAAAATTTGCATTTGCGGCTTCTCGCGTCAAAAAATCCGGCTATGATGGTGTAGAAATTCATTGTGCACATGGTTATCTTTTAAATCAATTTTATTCACCATTAACAAATTATCGTATTGATGATTATGGTCCAGAAACATTAAACAGTCGGTTAAGATTTTTAACAGAAACAATTCAAGAAGTAAAAAAAGAGGTTGGCGACGATTTTCCAATTTCAGTGCGTTTTGGTGGTTGTGATTTTCAATATGGTGGAAGCACAATAGAAGATGCTGTTCAATCTTCAAAAATTCTTGAAAGAGAAGGTGTTTCTTTATTAAATTTGTCTGGCGGAATTTGCGGATACAAACGACCAAATCACGAAGAAAGCGGTTATTTTAGCGATATGACAAGTGCTGTAAAAAAACATGTAAAAATTCCTGTCGTTTTAACAGGAGGTATTTGGACTATAGAAGATGCTGACATATTTCTAAAATCTCAAAAAGCTGATTTAATTGGTATTGGTAGAGCGTTTATGCATAATACAAAATGGGGTTTATAAAACTAATTTTTTTTGTTATTTTCCCGAAGATATTCAATGAATTTTTCCTGCGGAAGCGGTTCGGAATAATAAAAACCTTGAATGTAACGGCAGTTCATACTGTTTATGCCTTCTTTTTGAGGTTCTGTTTCAACACCTTCTGCAAGAACATCAAATCCTTCATCATGGAACATACTTACAATTTTTGGAAGGATTCCCTGTTTGCTTATAAAATATCCGTTGACGATGGATTTGTCTATTTTGATGATTTTTAAAGGCAGTTTTAAAACATTAATTAAATTGGAAAATCCGGTTCCGTAATCATCTAGAGAAAAACTTGCTCCGGCATCAATTAATTTTGTCATCATTTTTTTAACTTCTTCAAGATTTACCATTGAACTTTCTGTGATTTCAAAATTCAAATAAGACAAATCAACATTGTATTCTTTTGTAATATTGATAATATCATCTGCCAAATTCTTATGCATACATTGAATTGGAGAAAGATTTACTTCTATATAATTTAATCCTAGGGCTTCCATATCGTGAGTTTTTATGAATTCACAAACTTTTCTAAGAACTTGCATTCCAAGATTTAAGATTGTTTCGTCTTCTTCTGCAAGCGAAATAAAATAGTTCGGCTGAATCAAACCAATTTCTTCATCAAAAATACGTACTAAAGCTTCTGCGGAAGTAACTTTATCAACTTGGATATCAAAAATCGGTTGATAATAAACCACTAAGGAATTTTGCTCAATCGATTTGTGTAAAGCATGTTTTATTTTTTGATTTTCTTTTGTTTTGGAAATTAAATCATCATCAATTTGTTCTATAACTGTAGAATCATTGTTAGTTACATAATCTAAAGCGGTTTCCAAAATTGATAAAAGTTCGTTTCCGGAAGATATATTTTTATTAAAATTCAAGCTAACCAAACGAAGCTTCATATTATTTAAAGTTATATTGCCAATTTTGAAAGGTTCTTCAAACGCTTTTAAAAGTTTATTTCTGATTTGTTTTTCTAAATCTTTTGAATTTAGTGCAATGACAAATTTTCCGTTATGAATGTAAAAAGAAGGATTTCGTCTAAACTTTTTTAGAACGGTTGAACCTACGTGTAAAAGCAATTCATCAATATTATCTTGTCCATAAACAGAAATCGCCGTTTTGAAATTTGAAAATGTAAACGCAACATAATGAAACTGTTTTTTTCTGTAAAGAATTTCTTCAGAATATTTGATAAATGCATCTGTATTAAAAAGTTTTGTTTTTGAATCAGTAACGTATTCCGGATTTTGTGTGGATAAGAATAAAATTGCAAATCCAATTGATAAAAAATTATTGATAAGTAACCAATATGGGAAAAGGTATCCTTGGAAAATTGTTCCAACTAAAACTATAAAACAAAAACAATATATGCAATTTCTTTCTTTTAATAAAATATGTTTTTTATTTTTTAGAACAAATAAAAGACCAAGAAGTAAGTAAAAAAGTTGATAAGGTACTAAAACTGATTTATATAAAATGCCTCGCGTATATCCATCTTCCGAAATTTTAAAAATCCAGCCGGTGAAAGGATTTGTTAATAATAAAGTGATTATCATCCATAAAGGAATTCTAAAAATCCACCAGTTTGTTTTGTAAGAATTTGTACTTTCTTCTGTTAAAAAACGACAATATGCGTAAAAAGAATAATAAATTAAACTTAAACAGATAAAATAAATTGTATTTAAAAATTGCAAAACCCAAATAGGATAGTTTTTTGGATAAGTTGTTGTATATGATGCTAATAAATTAAAAATAATGCAAATTAATTCAATTAATAAAATTCGTGCAAACTGAAGATTTTTTCTTGTAGGTAAACTTCTCTGTATATTATAAAATGAAATAAAAAGAACAATCATCGTTAATGCAGTAATTTCATACAAAGGATTCCAAAATAATGAATTCATAATTATATTATACATCAGATATTTAAAATTCGCGACAAATAAATAACATAAAAGTAAAATTTTGTTTACAGCAAATAAGGTGAAAGAATTTTTTGTTTGGAGAATTAGTGTGATAAAAGAAAGACAAAACTTGCAAGTAATATTTTTAGGATATTTTATTTTGTTGTTATTTGTGTAGATGAAGAGCAACAAAAACATAAAGCAATATTATTACATGGAATACAGAAAAAAAGTAATAAAACTCCAAAAAAAGATTTGGAAATTGCTTTAGAAAGAATGAAAAATTACGTATCAAGGGGGACAAAATGAATTTTAATGAATTTAAATCTGAAATGGAACAGAATCCCGAATTTAAAAAAGAATATGATTTACTAGAATCAGAATATGATTTTATTCGTCAAATTATAAGTGCAAGAATAGAAAAAAATATGACACAAAAACAACTTGCAGAAAAAATTGGAACAAAACAATCAAGTATTGCACGTCTTGAAAGTGGAAACTATAATCCTTCTTTTCAGTTTTTGCAAAAAGTTGCAGATGCTTTAGGAAAGAAATTGACATTTGTGTTACGGTAATTTTAATTAGTCTGAAGTTCGAACTTTGAGATTAACTAAGTAAAATTTTGTTTATAGCAAACAACTTGAAAGAATTTTTGTTTGGGGCATTCGTGTGATAGTTGCAAAAAAAAGGGACTGTCTAATAAGTTCAGAACGTAGTGGGTATTGAGACTTTTGCACCGAATGTAGCCGCAAGCAATGACCTTGCTACTATATATTAAAGGTTTAGAGAGCCTCAATCACCGGTTTTTATTTTTTTTAGACAGCCTCTTTCTGTAAAAACCAATCTAAAAACTTAGCCAACTAAAGAGATGTTTGCATCTTCTTCTGTAAATTCATTGAATGCATAACTGTAGAGAATATCTGCAACATCTTTTAATGGTTTTCTGATTCTTAATCCCATTG
>CAZIQK010000024.1:0-36349 GCA_964541735.1 uncultured Treponema sp. | reverse complement strand
AAAAAAGACGAAGCAGAACGCACAGACGCAGAAAAAGCAGCTCTCGCAAAAGAAAAGGAAATGAACGACAAGTTCGTAAAAGAAGCAAAAGCCGCCGGTCTTGTGAACTTGAAAGGACACCGCTTGGTTGGCGGAATGCGCGCAAGTATTTACAACGCAATGTCGCTCGACGGCGTAAAAGCACTCGTTGACTTTATGAAAAAGTTCGCAGAAGAGAATAATTAGAAAGTTGTGTTAGCTTGGTCATTGAGGCTCTCGAAATGACCAAATTGAAATTAACACTGGTGATTTCGACAGGCTCAATCACCGGGATAAAGGAAAACTAATATGTCATTTAAAATTCAAACATTAAACAAAATTGCTTCTATTGGATTAAACCAATTAGACAGAGATAATTACGAAATTGCAACAGATATAAATAATCCAGATGCAATTATGGTTCGTTCTGCAGATATGCATGAAATGAAATTTTCGGATAATTTAAAAGCAGTTGCAAGAGCCGGTGCAGGAACAAACAATATTCCAATTCCGGAACTTACAGAAAAAGGAATTGTTGTTTTTAATACTCCAGGTGCAAATGCAAACGCCGTAAAAGAACTTGTACTTTTAGGACTTTTACTTTCAAGTCGTCCGGTTATAGAAGCAAATAAATGGGCAAATGCTTTGGCTGGCAACGGTGATGAAATTCCTTCAATGGCAGAAAAAGGAAAATCACAATTTGTTGGACCAGAATTAAAAGGAAAAACTCTTGGAGTTATTGGACTTGGTGCAATTGGAGCAATGGTTGCAAATCTTGCGTTAAAATTTGGGATGGAAGTTATTGGTTATGATCCATTTTTATCTGTAAAAGCAGCATTAAATCTTGATCACAATGTAAAAATTGCAGAAACTCTAGATACAATTTACGCAAAATCAGATTATATCACAGTTCACGTTCCTCAAACCGACGACACAAAAGGTATGATTAATACTTCTGCAATAAAAACAATGAAAACTGGTGTAAGAATTATCAATATTGCTCGTGGTGGACTTGTTAATAATTCAGATGTTTTAGAAGCATTAAAATCCGGAAAAGTAAAATGCTTAGTTACAGATTTTGCTGCGGAAGAATTGTTAAATCAACCAAATGTAATCGTAATGCCTCATTTAGGAGCTTCAACTCCGGAAGCAGAAGATAATTGTGCAGTAATGGCAGCAAATGAATTAAAAGACTTCTTGGAAAATGGAAATATCACAAATTCTGTAAATTTCCCAAAAACAACAACCGACAATCCAATTCCAGTTGGCGGAACTCGACTTTGCATAAGCCATAAAAATATTCCTGACATGATTTCTAAATTCACAGCAATTTTGGGTGAAGCAAAACTTAATATTTCTGCATTTATCAATCAAGCAAGAGGAGATATTGCTTATAATATTATTGATGTAGACGGAAAAGTTAGTGATGAAATTATTTCCAAACTTGAAAATTGCGAATCTGTAACAAGAATTAGACCAATTTTCAACTAAAATTTCAAAGTTCCAACAATTGTTGAATCATCATCTTCATCATTGTTGGAATTTTTTGCTTTATCATTTTTATTTTGAGATTTTTTAGACTTTTCTGTTTTTTCAGGAGAGTCTTTTTTTTCTGAATGATGTAAAAGTGGATAAATCACAAAAGATAAAAGAGAACCACAAATTCCGCCGATTAAATTTACAAATAATCCTAATGCCCCATTTTGATTTTTGCTGAAAATTTCATACAAAATAACTAAAATCACAATCAGAACACTTGGCAAAGATATTCTATTTTCGGAAATTTCCATAAAAATCGTCTGAAAAATCATCATCATAACAACGCAAGAACATCCATACAAAGAATATGAACAAAAAATTGAACCCAAAACGCCTGAAAAAATTGTAGAAATAAGAAAACAAATCAAACTTAAAACGGAACCATAAAATTTTTCAATATTTTTTCCGAGTAAAAGAACAAAAATTAAATTGCAAGAAAGACTTAAAAAATCTTTTGCACCAAAAACATAAAAAAATATTCGCAAATATGATAAAGCAGATGAAGCTAAAAATGCGTTTTCGCCGGTTGATTTTGTAGGAGAATTCAAAAGAATACTTCCGACTTTTCCTTTTGAAATAATATTCACAACAAAAAAAAGTATAGAAATAAGGGCAAATCCAAACGAAAAAGGAGAATCATTTATAATTTTTAAACGTTTTTTTATTTTCATAAATTAATTATAAATCGCAAAAATTATATTTCAAGAAAATTTTAAGAGAAAGTAGAAAGTTAATCTGTGTCAATTTGCATAATTTATGAAAAATTTTGTTGATAATTTCGCCTGCTTGCGACACTTGCACGCGTTAGGCAATGGAGCACCTGCGTAGCAGTTCCGAAGCGATGCGAGGAATGGAGCGAATGCGGAAGTGCGAAACTGCCGACCTTATAAAATAGAAAATACGTTAAAAAAAATTGCGAAAACTTAGAGCAATTTTTTAGTATTTGCTTATTTTATAAGGTAACGCCCAAAATATATAATGAATCCGTTTTTCAAAAATAATGACTTATTAGAAGATTTGTATTATATTTACTTTTATGGACGATTTTTCTAATTCATCTACTAATTTGGGAGAAAGCGTTATAGAAGATATTTCTATTGCTCTTCCGCCGGAAAAAAATGTAGTTTTTTATAATGATGATTATACGACAATGGATTTTGTTGTTGAAGTCTTACTGTCTATTTTTAACAAGTCTCACGAAGAAGCAGTTGCTTTAATGCAAACTGTTCACTCAAGTGGAAGTGCAATTATTGGAACTTACACTTACGATATTGCAGTTTCTCGTGCGGCATTAACAAAACAAATTGCCAGAAAAAATGGTTTTCCTTTGAGGGTAGAAGTTGAGTAAAGAAGATTCTCCAAACAAAAACATAAAACAATTAAAAACAACTCCTGTTCTTACAAGAATTTTATCAGAAGCGTTAGTTGTAGCAAAACAATCTCATCACCAATTTTTAACACCAGAACATATACTTTCTTGTGCAATAAATGAAGATTATAGTGAGCATCTTCTTATAGATTCCGGTGCAAATATTTCTCAATTAAAAAATGATGTTTCAAATTATTTAAGCACAAAAATACCTGTAATTTCTGATATTGCAGACGAAAATATCATTCATTCACCAATTGAGTCGGCTGGGTTTCAAGCAATTATAAATAGAGCAGTTTTTCATTGTATTGCAGCCAATAAATATATTATTGATATTTCTGATGTTCTTGTAAGTATGATAGAAGAAAGCCATAATTATTGTAGTTATTTTTTACGAGTAAATGGAGTTGATAAATTAAAACTTCAAGAAATTATTTCAAAAAATGATTCGCAACAACAAAAAAGAAATCCTACTCAAAACGATTATCCACCGGGAATGGAAGGAATTATTTCAAACAATAAAGGTGGCATAAAACGATTTTGTACAGATTTTACTCAAATGGCAAAAGATGGACTTTTTGATAATTTAATTGGCCGCGAAAACGAAATAGAAAGAACAATTCAAATTCTTTGCCGTCGAACAAAAAATAATCCACTCCATGTAGGTGATGCCGGCGTTGGAAAAACTGCAATCACTCAAGGTTTAGCACAACGAATTGTTGAAGGAAAAGTTCCTGACTCTCTAAAAGGTTTTAAAATTTATTCTCTTGATTTAGGACTTCTTTTGGCTGGAGCAAAATTTCGTGGTGATTTTGAAGAACGATTACACAACATTTTAGACGAACTAAAAAAGCAAAAAAAATGCATTCTATACATTGACGAAATTCACATGATAATGGGAGCCGGTTCAAATGGCTCAACTCAAATGGATGCAGCAAACTTATTAAAACCAGTTTTAGCATCTGGAGAAATAAAATTTATTGGTTCTACAACTTTTGAGGAATATCAAAAAAATTTTGAAAAAGACAGAGCATTGGCAAGAAGATTTCAAAAAATTGATATTCTTGAACCTTCAAAACAAGAAACATTAAAAATTTTAAAAGGGCTTTCAAAAAAATACGAAGATTATCATCAAGTTACGTACAAAACTTCCGCTTTAGAAGAAGCTGTAAATCTTTCTGTACAATATATGCCAGAAAAACGACTTCCGGACAAAGCAATAGACTTAATTGATGAAGCCGGAGCGTACACTCATATAAAATATTCCGGTGGATTTGAAGGTTTAACAAAAAATCTTCCTACAAAAGTAAAAATGGATTCTTATAGGCCTACAGTTACGGCAGATGCAATAAAAAAAATCACTGCAAAAATCACAAAAATTCCAATTGAAACCGTTGTTGGCAACGAAAAAGAAGTTCTCAAAAACATTGAAAAAACAATGAGCGAACAAATTTTTGGACAAAATGCAGCAATTCAAGCATTGAGTAAAGCCGTAAAACGTTCTCGTGCCGGTTTTAGAAATCCTGATAAACCAGAAGCAAATTTTCTTTTTGTAGGTCCAACTGGATGCGGAAAAACTGAACTTGCAAAAACGCTTGCAAATATTTTGCACGAACCACTTTTGCGTTACGATATGTCAGAATATCAAGAAAAGCATACAGTTAGTAGATTTGTGGGTTCTCCTCCAGGATACGTTGGTTTTGAAGAAGGTGGGCAACTTACAAAAGATGTTAGAAAAAATCCTCATGCTGTAATTCTTTTTGACGAAATAGAAAAAGCTCATGAAGATATTTATAATGTTCTTCTTCAAATTATGGATTATGGACAATTAACAGATAATCAAGGGCGAAAAGCAGATTTCCGTTCTTGCATCATCATAATGACAAGTAATGCAGGAGCAAGAGATTTAGAACATCAAGGAATTGGTTTTGGAACAGAAATTTCTACCGACACAAAAATGGCTCTTAGCGAAGCGGTAAACAGAGAATTTCCTCCGGAATTTCGTAATAGACTAGATGCTGTAATTCCTTTTAATTTTTTAGACAAAAAAGTTGCAAATCAAATTTGCAAAAAAGAAATCATAAATTTAACACAACGCCTTTCGCTTAAAAAAGTTGAACTTTCGGTTTCAGAAAAATGTGTAGAATATCTTACTGAAATCGGATATTCAAAAGAATTTGGAGCAAGAAACATTGCAAGAACTGTTGAAGATAAACTTGCAAATGCCTTAGTTGATGAAGTTCTTTTTGGAAAACTCGAAAAAGGCGGAAAAGTTTATGTTGATTACAACGGAAAGGAAATTATTTTTTCATGACAATAAATCAATTTACACAAGAATTATATAATCGCTACGGAATTGTTACTCGAGCAAAAAATTGTTTTTTATACACAAAAAAAGGCATTCGCATTACAGATTGCTTTCAAGAAAATGGAAGAGCAATTTTAGGTTGGCAAGGCGGTTCTGCTTTTACACAACTAAAAAATGTTCTAAATCGCGGACAAGTTGGAAGTTTTATAACAGAAAATCATCCGCGAATAGAAAAAGCAATTTCATCACTTTTAGCTTCAAACCGAAAAGTTTACTTTTTTTCTACAAAAATGGATGCCTTAAAATGCGGAATTTTTCTTTCTCCGGAAAACACTGCATTCTACAAACCTTGGAGCGGAATTGATTGGAGCAAACCTGATTGCATTGTGATTCAACCGCCACTTCCTTGGACAAACACAATTTTTTTGCTTGCCATAAAATCTCAAATTAACGAAGAAAAAAATATAAATGCATTTCCAAATCAAATAGAATTGCCATTTGCGTTAAATGTTGCAATCACTCGTTCTATTTACAATTTAATTTTAGCATTGCAAACTCGAAAAGAAACTGATTGGTTTATTTATGATTCAATTTTGACAAAATATTTTGAAAGAACCGGACCTTACTTAAAACCAAAAATCGACGAAAAAAAATATGATGATTTTGTTCTACACTGTTTAGATTTAGGAATTGCAATAAATCCTCATCATAACGAAAATTCAATAGTTCCTTTTAGTGCAGATAAAGGCGTTTTTACTTGCTTAAAAAACTCACCTTTTATTTATTAAAAACCGAACATAAAATTAAGGATAAAAATGACTCCGGAAATTTTATTATTTATAATTAAATTAACCATTGGTGCCATCATCGCATTTTTGGCAATTCTTTTAATGTCAAAAAATCGTGATGCGGCTTGGATGAATTTAGTCGCAGGATTTTTATTTTCGTACGCATCTTTAATTTTTGATTTTCTCATAAAAGAAAAAATCTTATCGCCATCTTCGCAAACGCTTTTTGGAATTCCGATTTCCTCTTTAATTTGTGCAATAATTCCAAGCGTTTTTTTTATAATTGCATTTATAATAATGCTTTCAAAAAAATAAAATCACAAAAATCGTAAGGTAAGAAAATGACAGAATTAGATGAATATTGGAATAAATTTCTAAAAGATACAAACCGGAATCCTAACGACAAATGTTCTGGAGATTTGAATTTTGAAGCAAAAGGTTTTGTCGGTGATGAACTTATTTCGCTTGTTTTGAGTGGCAGAAAAACTGCATTTTTTTCTAGTTTTGCATCTTTTCATATCGACAGTGAACCTTTGCCAATTTCCGGTGAATTGTATATAGTTGTGGATAGAGCAAACAAACCTCGTTGCGTAATTGAATTGACCGATGTAAATGTTGTACCTTTTAATGAAGTTACTTGGGGAATGGCTCAAAAAGAGGGAGAAGATGAAAATCTTAAACAATGGCGAGAAAAAAAGCAAGAATATCTTAAAGACGAAGGTGATATTTTAGGCTTTGAATTTTCACCGGATATAAAATTGGTTTTTCAAGTTTTTCAAGTTATTTATAGATAAATTATAACTTTTTATTTTTGAGGAGGATAAGATGAAAGAAAAACGAACTTTTGGAACAATCTTACTTCAGATTGCGTTAGGAATCATGTTTTTAGTTGGAGGAATTTGGACTCTTTCTAGCGGAACAGGAGATTCTATTGCGGCAGCAGTAAGAAGCATTTTTGATCCAAGCATCGCAAATGTAGTTTGCATAATGCTTGCAATCGTAGAAATTGTACTTGGAGTTTTTTTAATTTTAAGACTTTTTGTAAATTTAGGAACAAGTTTAGATTCTGTTCTTATGTTGATTGTTTTAATTTGTTGGATTGTTGTTATTGTTCTTGCTGATTTCTTAAGTAACAATGGACTTTTCCGCAATTTGAACAAAGGCCTCTTAGAATGGCTTTATCGTTTTGCAAGTCATTTAATCATTTTGGGTGCAATCATAAAAGTTAGAGGATAACTCCAAAATGAAAAAAATTTCCGTCTTGAGTTTTATTTTTTTTATTTTTTCTTTAAATGCATTTTCCGAAGATTTAATAAGTTTGTCGGTTGGAGTTCAATCTGGCTTAGTTTTTTACGGCGATGAAGAAACTAAAAACTATAACAACGAAATAGACGGAACTCACGTTTTGTTTGGTGCATTAGCAAGCATAAATGTAAATCCTTTTGAACAAGTTTCTTTTTTTGCCAGTGCAGATTTTCTTTGTGATTTTCACGACCAAAATGATTTTCATTCAAATCATTTACATTTAGATTTTCCATTTGGAATAAAAATTTATCCGGGACTAGAAGGATTAGGCGTTTCCGTTGCGTATACTTTTGGTTTTCGTAGTGATTTTATAAAGACGCCAACATCATCTTTTAATGCAAAGTCTTGTTTTGGAAATGGTGCAAAAATAATCATTGATTACAATTTTGCACATAACAGAAAATCAAAATTTCTTCCAACTTTTGGTTGTTCTTGGAAATTTTTACCACGTGGCAATAATTCTTACGACAATATAATATCCGCTTTTGTGATGATGAATTTTTAATATAATACGATTTTAGTATTATCAGAAATCTAAAAAAAAGAAAAATACTGTCTAAAAATAAGGTGGTTTCGAAAATCTCAACCACCTTATTTTTTTTTATTTTTGTAAAATAAATTCTACTCGTCGGTTTTTCCAATTGTTATCTTTATCTTTTGGATTAACTACAGGTTTTGTACCGCCAAGACCATCTGTTGTTACGTTAGAAGCATTTACTCCTCGTTTTACAAGATATTGTTTGATTGCTTCTGCACGCTCTTTACTAAGTGGAGTTAATGCTCTACCCCAAACTTTCATATTATCAACAGTTTCTTCTTCTGGATTATCTGTAATTTTATTTGCATGACCAACAATTTGAACTTTATAATCTTTAAATTTCTTCAAAATTTCTGCAATACGATTCAAAGTTATCAAATTCTTAGAAATTTGCTCATCTGACAGTTTTGCATTTGCATTTTGGAAATTAGAAGAATCAGATTCAAAAATTATAGAAGGAACTGCCATTTTTAAAACATTTCCTTCGCGAATTACAAGAACATCAACAGAAATTATGCCATTAAACGTAGAAGACATTCCAAGATTGTCAGAAACTTTAAATTCATAAGGATAATCCATAGCAGATTGAACTCGCTCTGCATTTCCGTTTAAATCTTTTTGAATATTACTTAAACCGTCCCAAACAATTCGTTCTGTAATTTGTTCTTTTCCGCTAGTTTTCCAGAAATCTTTTCCTTTTGGATCTTTTATTGTAAATGACCAATTATTTATTTTTGCTTTTGTAGTGCCGGTTAATCTTATGTACAAATCATCATCAATTCCATCATTATCCGGACTAAACCATTTTCCGGAATTTTGTGTGAGAGTTTGAACATTCAACTGAGGAGGAGTTGCAGTACAAATAAAAGGTGAAGAAATTGTATTTATTCTATTACCTTTAAGATATGTTACATCTAAAGTTCCCATAAATGTTCCTTCACAAACTTTTCCTTCAGAATCCGCTCCGTTCCAAGTTATGGTTGAAGGAATATTTTTGCTATCTTTATCAGAAAGCGAGAATACTGAATTTCCACTTTCGTTTCGTACATTAAAATTCCACTTTGCAATACTGTCTGCAACAGTTAATTTTATCTCAAATTTTTGAGTATCCAAAATCTTGTCGTTATTTGGGGAAATTCCTTCATATTCTGCAGTTAAATATGCTTTAGTTTCTCGTGTATCAAGAACGACATTTTGTAATTCAGTTTTAAATGAATTTCCAGCTTCATCTTTAGAACTAATTAAAATGTTGTAAGTTCCATCTTTTGCAGCATTTCCAGATTGATCTGTTCCATTCCAAATAAAATTATCTTTTGTTCCATTCCAACTGTATTGCCAAACAGTGTCACCTTTTCGAGATTTTACTTCTGCATTCCAAACATCACTTGTACATTCTTTAATTGTTACCGGAACGTTATCTTGATTTCCGTCCCCATCCGGAGAGAATGATGTCCAAGGAATTTCGGCAACAAGATAAGGAGCTTTTGTGTCAAGTTTTACAGTTTGTTTTGCAGGTTCAGAAACAGAACCATTAGATGCAGTAATTTTTAAAGAAGCTGTGTAAGAATCATCCGAAAGAGGAAGATTATCGTTTCCTTTTCCGTCCCAAACAAAACTTGCAGGAAGTGATTTATTTTCATTTTGTGAATACACAACATTATTTTTTGAATCTGTAATTGTAAATTCATACATAGAAACATCTTTTGTTACAGTAATTGGTGTAAACGTTACTGTATCTAAAACTTTGTCGCCATTTGGAGAAAAGGCTACTGATGAAGATGAAAGTAAAAGTTGAGCTTCTGTTGTATCAAAAGTTACAAATTCGCTAGTTCTTGAAATTCCATAATTTCCAGCCAAATCTGTTGCATAAAGAACAAATTGATAATCACCTTTTTCTGCAATAGTTCCGTTAGAATTTATTCCATTCCAAGTAACACTTTCTTGTAAATAAGAACCAAAATCATAAGAATAGATAACATTATCGTTTTTATCGCGAATATCACCTTTCCAATTATTTACAGGCGAACCCGAATCCGGAGCAACTGTAATTTTATAAGTAACAGAATCTTTTGAACCCGCACCAAAAACTTTATCAGAAGCTGAAATAAGAACAGAAGGTCTTTTTGTATCCAAAATTAATTCCGGCGAAGAAATTTCTGTTGGAACATAACCATTAAGATATTTTGCATTTACAATCGCTTGATATTTTCCATCTTTTAAGATTGCGTTTAAATCATCTTTTCCGTCAAAAACAATTTTTTCCGGTGGAATAAGACCATTTTTTTCGTTATTAAAAGTTCTTACAATATTTTTTTGAGAATCAACAATATTTACGCTCCATTCTACAAGTTGATTTCCTGTTCGAGAATCCGGAACCGGAATTGTAAGTTCGAGCGTAACATTTTGATTTGAACTGTCGGTTTCTGGAGAAAAATAGCGAGAACCATTTATATAAATATTTGTTGCCGGTTTGTCTGCAGAATAAATAATGTTAGAAATTGATGTTTCTGATGATTTATTTCCTGCTCTGTCTGTTGCTGTAATTGAATAAGAATAAACTCCATCAGCAATTTGAGAGCCTTGTTCATCTGTTCCAAACCATTCAATTTCTGCAGGTTCTGCTGCTGTCCATTTGTAAGTACGAATTACAGTTCCATCTACAGATTTAAAAGTTCCTACCCATTCATCTTCTAACGAACCGGATTGTTTTATTTTTAATGATGATTTTGCACCTTCTCCAAAAGTTTTGTCGGTTGGTGGAACGACTGTAATTTGAGGAGCAACTGTATCTACAATAACTTCATATTCTTTTGATTTTCCAACATTTCCATTATCATCAGTTGCTGTTACATAATAATAATAAGTTCCATCCGGTGCAGTTTCTCCATTGTTCATTGCTCCATTCCAAATAATTTCTTTTGGAATTTCAACGCCTTTTTTTGGAGTTACAAGTTGCTTAAAAAATGATTTGAATCCTAATTTTGAAGGAAGTGCAACTTTGTTTTCTATAAGTCGAACTACATTTTTATCTGAATCTGTAATTACAAGACTCCAAGCTTGAACATAACGTTTATCAGAAATATTAAGAGGAATTACAAGTTCATCTTGGATTCCGTCGTTATTTGGTGAAATATATTTTGTTTTTGCAATTAAAATTGAAGGAAAAATCGCAAAAATCAGTGCAATTTGTAAAATCTTTTTCATTTTCATAATCTTACTCCTCATCATAATCTAAAATTTCAATTACTGGAGGAGTTGTATCTTTTAAACCTAAAATTAAATCTGCTCCAACAGAAATTGCATTTACAGAAGATTCAATTCGTTTATACCCCGCGTAACCATTAAATTCACTTTGCTCCCAGCCTTTTTTGCTCATATAATTATTATTTTTAAAATCAAAAGTAAACTTGAAGTTCAAACTTACAGCCGGAATAAAATCCTTACAACCATTTGCAATTTCTCGAATATTGAGTTTTTCTGAAACATTTATAAAAAGCATTTCTTTTACGCAAAATTGTGCAGATGCATCAATGATTAAATTTTGAAATGTTGGAATTGTAAAATCTAAGGCATAACCAAGATTTATTATATCATTTTTTAAAAGGCTTGCAGCAATGCCACATTTTACAGTTGCAATAGAAGGATAACCGGAAGCAGAGTTTCCATCCATTCCAATATTTTCTGTAGAATTAAAATAATTTCCAAGATTCAAAATTGCACCACCAATTCTAAAATCTTTCATAAAACCTAAATTTCCACAGTGATAAAGTCCGCCAAGATTTGCAGAAATAAGCCAACTTTTTCCGGTTCCCCAAGAAAGTCCAGAATTTAAACCAAATCCAACATCTAGTTTATCTGTAACTGGTTTTGCGATTGCAACTTTCGCAGTCAAACTGTTCTTCAAATCCATTTCTTCAAAAGGCACAAAAGTTCCATTTATATAACCATTAAAAACAAAGATTTTAAAAGGAACTAAAATTGAAGTTTGAAAAGCACTTCCAAATTTAGAAAGATTTTCATCGTTGTTCGAAATTAAAGCCGTATAACCAAGATTTAAAATAACTTGTTGTTCTTGAGCAGGAATTGACGGATTTGAAATAATAGAATCCGGTCCGCCAGCAAAAATTGCTCCACCGGCGACAGACGCTCCTCCACTCAAATTTTTTGGACTTGACAATTCATACATACTATCCGAATAAATCGGTGGATTGAATGCACACAATGCAGATAAAGTCAAAAACGACAATAAAACTGCGACAACAAATTTTTTCATAAGTTAGAACTCCCATAAAAAATTTTAAATTGATTTCTATAAAGGTATTTTAGTATTATAACTTAAAAATAATGATTTCTCTATAATCTTGCAATAAGGAAGAATTTCTCATATATTTTATGTATGGCTAAAAAAGAAAAATCACTTGTAGAAACAGAAAAAAAAGGTGGATTTTTTTTAAATCTTTTTGCTTCTCTTTTTAAATCATCAACTCCAGAAGCAGAAAAAAAACGTAAATTAAAATCTATCACAAAAAATTTTTCAAAATGTAAATATCATAATTACTACAAACCTAGTTCTACAGAAGTAACAGGCAATTTTGGGCGATTGATGTATGATATTTACAAAGCAACTTTCCAAGCTCAAACTTTTTTCAAATCTGCTCAAAATCCTGCAATTTTTAAAGCTCAAGTTATAAATTATTCGCTTTCAGAAAATCAATTAAAACTTTTAGAACATTTTGATGAACAAAAAATTTATGAAGTTTCAAAAAGAGTTCCAATGTCTAAAATTCATTCACAGTTAGAAGAAGAACTTCAGATTTTTTCATCCGAATTCGATGGAGAAAAAGCAATCAAGGTAGAAAATCTTTACAAAGCGTTTAGTGCCTTTAAAGATTTTTGTTGTTTTGATTATTACGTTATTATTCGAAAATACGATTCTAGTTTTCAAGAATATAATTTTTCTGTTGCTCCAAAAATTGATAAAATCAATGCAGATTACATTTTAGATAACATAAAAGATTTTATTACTGTCGCTTATGCAATTACAGATGATAAAATTAATTGGAATGATTTATTTGAAATGCTCAAAAAAACTCAAGGAAAAGATTTTATTTCTTTGGGAAATTGGAAAAAAATTGTTGCAAAAATTAAAAGCATTCAAACATCCCAAGCGTTAGATATGATGGTGCAACTTATTTCGCAAGATCCAAAACAATTTGTTGATGTAGATTTTAAAACTGAAGAAATTATAGAACCGTATTTAGACAAACTACAAAATGATGTTATGCAAACTGTTTACAAAATAGAAGAACATCAAAAAGAATCAAAAGCAGGTTCTTTGTGTATCCAGATTTTCGGAACTGCAGAACCGCACAGTCTTGTTTATTATGTACCAAGTTTTAATTCCGTTTTAGAAAAAAAAGATTTAGAAACTTTGGAATATACAGAACCATTAAATTATTTAAAAACTTTTTTACTCGAATTTGTAAAGAAAGATATTCGTGATTTTTATGATGTTGTTGTAATTCGTGGACAATGGGATGCAACTCTTTCTGCCCCAATTTCAAATGCCTACCAATATTTATTAAAAACTTCTGAAGTAATCACAACTTTTGATGAAAGTTTTTCTGAAGAAGGAACTTCCGGCTTAAAAATAAAAACATTACTTCCAAAAACTTCTCACGATAGCGGTGCAGAAAGCATCATAAATCGTGTAATTTCTGACGCAAATGAACAAGCAAGAAATTTTATTGTTTCTTCTACACAAGAACTAATAACAATTGGAAAAGGCATAAAACAACTTGTAGAAGATTATATTCTGTCAAAACCAATAATGGTTCAAAACTGGAAAGAATTAGAAAAATTTGTCGAAACACCGATGAAAAACTTTTTAGTAACTATTTACAAAAAGATTTACTTGTTCGTTCAACTTATGCAACAATATATAACAAACAACTAGGATTTATCGGCTTAAAAAATTGAAATTTTTATAGATTTTCTCAAACTTGCTTTAAACTTAAAAAGTTGATTTTTTATTTGCAAAAAAATCAACTCAATTTTTCAGATTCTTTTAGACAGATTTTAGCAGTTGCAAGATCTCCAAGTCTTGTATATTCTTCTGACATTTTTCGTAAAAAAAATGCATCCTCTTTTTTACCAAAACCTAAATCCAATGCTCTTTCATAAATATCTAGAGCAAGTTCATCACTTATAACGCCATCAATGTTTTTTTTCAAAATATTCAGCGTAAACGAAAGCACTTCCGGAAAAAATATATAAAAATAATGATAACTATATTCCAACTTTATAATTTGCTCTAACAAAATCATTGCATCATAATATTCACCACGAATTACAAGTTCTTCTGCCAAAATGTAGCCGTAATCCATAAAATCTTCGCGAGTAAACCACTTTTTTAACGAAAAATCCGCGTGATTCATTTGCATTCGTTTAAATTCGGCAACCGCTTCATCTTCTTTTTGATGCATCAAAGTATAAATTATAAATTTTGCACGACTTTCTTCATCTTGCCGCTCGCTAAGCCAATCATAATAATTAAAAGATTTTACGCTAGAATTTTGCCTTTTAATTTTTATAAAAAACGATTCATCAAAAATAGAACGCTGACGAGCATCGGAAAGAACTCTATACGCTTGAACAACTAAACTAAACGCTTCATTTGTGTTTGAATTTCCACTTGCGTCTGGATGAAGATTTTTTACTTTTTCGCGATATGCTTTTTTTATTTCTGCAAAAGTTGCATTCGGTCTTACACCAAGAATCTTATAACAATCTATCATTTTTAAATTTTAAAATATTTAGAAAGCTTTAAACAATCTTTCGATATTTGGTTTTTGAACAATCATAACTGGACACAAAGAATTTGCAAGAACTTCATTTTCGTTTGCCGTTAGTGCAAAATTTTTTACACCACGTTTATTTACATCTTTTTCGTTTCCACCAACCATAATTAAATCTGCTTCAAATTCTTTTGCACAATCCAAAATTTCTGTAAAAACGCCGCCTTCGCGTAATTCTTTTTGACATTTAACCCCTTTTGAAGTGGCAAGCATTTCTACATAATTTAAATAATGTTCACCATCAGCACGAAGTTTTTTTTCAAAAACATTTTTTTCGTCTGTGATTAAAAGTTTATTCATTGAAAGATATTTTATTGTCGCAGTATCAACGACAAAAATAAATTTTAAATTCAGATTATATGATTTTGCCATCATAATTGCATACATTGCTGCATGAATTGATGCTTGTCTTCCGCTAATTGCGACAACAACATTTCTAAAAAATGGCTTCATAATCTACTCCTGACTTGCTTTTTTCTTTAAAGCCTTCAAAACAAAAATATTATCACGTTCCCGCTCTTCCAAAACGCCTTCTATATAAGTTTCGGTTTCTTTCGTTTGAGGAATAATCATTTTATCTAAAGCATTAACTCTTCTTTGAGTTTTTTTAACTTCTTCCGCCAAACGCCAAACAATCGTTCTGATAGAAGCCATTTGTGTGAGTAAATTCAAAAGTTCAAAAAAATTAGTGATTGTAGCATCCGTATTAGCATAAGTTCCAACAAATGAATAAAAGAGTTCTTTTTTAGGCAAAATCACATCCATTGAAGAAAAAGAAATTCCACCAATATTAACTTTTTTTTCTGTCATATCAAATTCATAGTGAACTGCATGAGCAATTCTTTCAATTTGATCTGCACCATCAACCATAAGCATTCGTTTAAAAGCCGGATACGCTTCTGCAATAACTTTATCAATATCTTGTTCCAAAAGTTTTACTTTTTCTACCAAATGCATAAGTTCCCGCACAAGAATTTCTCGCTTTTCTTCCAAAAGTTCATAACCATTGGTAGAAATTGCAAGTTGTTCTTTCATTGCAAGAAGATTTGATTTTGTTGGTGCTATATTAAGCTTCGCCATTTTCTTCGTCGTTTCCCATATATTTTTGGATAAATTCAGGCTTAATTCTTGTAAGTTCTTCTTTTGGAAGTTCTTTTAAGATTTTCCAACCTAAATCCAAAGTTTGTTCAATCGTACGATTTTCGTATTCATCTTGTCCGAAAAATTCTTTTTCAAGTCTATCACCAAAATGAAGATACATTCTGTCTAAGGAACTAAGTTCTTCTTCTCCAATAATTGCTGCAAGATTTCTGATTGATTTTACTTTTGAATAAGAAGCAAAAAGTTGGGAAGAAACGTTTGCGTGATCTTCCCTTGTCATTCCTTCTCCAATTCCATCTTTCATAAGTCGCGAAAGAGAAGGAAGCCCACTTACCGGTGGATAAATTCCTTGTCCGTAAAGTTCACGCCCTAAAACAATTTGACCTTCTGTAATATAACCAGTTAAATCCGGAATTGGGTGAGAAATATCATCATTTGGCATTGTAAGAATTGGAATTTGTGTGATTGAACCTTCTGAACCCTTAATTCTTCCTGCACGTTCGTAAAGTTCTGCCAAATCTGAATACAAATATCCAGGATAACCTTTTCGTCCGGGAACTTCTCCTCTCGTTGTAGAAATTTCTCGTAATGCTTCACAATAGTTTGTCATATCAGTCATAACAACCAAAACGTGCATTCCTTTTTCAAATGCAAGATATTCTGCCGCAGTTAAAGCACAGCGCGGAGTAATAATTCGTTCGATTGAAGGTGCATCTGCCAAAGATTGAAACATAACTACATTTGCTAAAACTCCAGACTCTTCAAAAGTATCAACAAAGAATTTTGCAACATCATATTTAATTCCCATTCCAGCAAAAACCATTACAAATTTTTCGTCAGAATTTAAAAGAGTTGCTTGACGAATGATTTGAGCAGCAAGTTTATTGTGAGGCAAACCATTTCCAGAAAAAATTGGTAATTTCTGTCCACGAACAAGAGAATTCATTCCATCAATGGCAGAAATTCCTGTTTGAATAAAATCGCGAGGATAAACACGAGCGTATGGATTTATAGGATTTCCGTTTACATTTCTTTTTTCTGAAGAAATTATGTTTGGATAACCATCAATCGGTTCGCCAAGTCCGTTAAAAACTCTACCAAGCAATCCATCACCGACACGAAGTTCAAGAGGTTCGTCCAAAAATTCAAAAGAAGTTTCTTCCAAATCAAGACCGGTTGTACTTCCAAAAATTTGAACAACAACTGCATCATTAGAAATATCTACAATTTTTCCAATTCTTTTTTCGCCATAGCGGTCGCGAACACAAACAGTTTCGTTGTAGAAAACATTTTCTGTACGTTTTAAGACAATAATTGGTCCATCAACAGAAGTTACGCCTCTATATTCAATACCTTTCATAATTTCCTACCTAGAAAAAAGTCTTTCAACATCACCAAGTTGAGAATTTAAATGATTTTCAACTTCCATAGCTTTGTCTAATTCTTCATTTTTATAAACCATTTTTATTCGGACAATTTCATCACAAACAGGAAGATTTGCAACATTTTGAAGTAAAGCTCCTTTTTTCAAACAATTTAAGGCTCTCTTATAATATTGCATAATCAAATCCAAAATAAAAATCTCTTTTTCAATAGAACAATATTTATCAATATCGTCGAATGCATTTTGTTGTAAAAATCCATTTTTTATCATATCAGCGACTTTTAAAACAAGACGTTGAGAATCCGGAAGTGCATCAGGACCAATAAGACGCACAATTTGTTGAAGTTTGTTTTCTTCTTTTAACAAATCAAGTGCTTCTTGTCGTAATTCACCCCATTTTGGATTATGAACTTCCCACCAATCACGAACTTCATCAGCATATTCAGAATAAGAATCTATCCAACCAATCGCAGGATAATGTCTGGCATTTGCAAGTTCTCTGTCCAAAGCCCAAAAACATCGAATAAATCGTTTTGTATGTTGCGTTACCGGTTCAGAAAAGTCGCCACCCGGAGGAGAAACCGCTCCAATTACAGAAACTGAACCTTCTTGTCCGCAAAGAGAAATTATTCTTCCCGCTCGTTCGTAAAATGATGCAAGACGAGTTGGCAAATATGCAGGGAAACCTTCTTCGGCTGGCATTTCTTCCATACGACCGGAAAGTTCTCGCAACGCTTCTGCCCAACGACTCGTAGAATCTGCCATAATTGCAACCGTCATTCCCATATCGCGGAAATATTCAGCAAGAGTGATTCCCGAATAAAGAGAAATTTCTCGTGCAGCAACTGGCATATTTGATGTATTTGCAATAAGAATTGTTCTTTCCATAATAGAACGTCCGGTTCTTGGGTCTATTAATTCTGGGAATTCAGTAAGAACTTCAGTCATCTCGTTTCCACGTTCGCCACAACCAATATAAACAATCAAATCTGCATCACACCATTTTGCAACTGCGTGTTGAGTCATTGTTTTTCCGGTACCAAATCCACCTGGAATTGCGGCAGTTCCACCTTTTGAAAGTGGAAAAAATACATCAATTACACGCTGACCGGTGATTAAAGGTTCTGTAACGCCTAATTTTTTCGAATATGGTCTAGGCTTTCTAACCGGCCAATATTGGCTAAGTTTTATTTCTTCATCAAGTTCCGTTGTTGCAACAACTTCATCAACTGTATAATCGCCTTCGCCCTTAAAAGTTTTTAAAACTCGACCGCGAATTGTCGGAGGAATCATTATTTTTTCGGTGATAGATTCAGTTTCTTTTACAGTTCCAATCACCATTCCTTGTTTTATTGAAGAACCTTCTTTTACGTTTTGAGAAGGCACAAAATGCCATTTCTTTTGAATATCAAGAGGCTCTGTTCTTTCTCCGGGCAATAAAAATCCACCAGATTTTTCATACATTGATTTTAACGGACGCTGAATTCCATCATAAATATTTCCTACAACACCGGGACCAAGTCGTAGCGAAAGAGGACGTTGCGTACATACAACTTTTTCGCCAATATGAATTCCTGTATCTTCTTCGTAAACTTGAATTGTAGTATTTCCTTTATTTTGACGGATTATTTCTCCAATCAGTTTGTTTTCGCCAACATCAACTACATCATAAAGACCACAATCATCCAAACCTTCAGCATAAACAATTGGTCCTGAAACGCGAGTAATTTTTCCTTCAATCATATTAAATCTCCAATTAAATGGATTTTTCTTTCAATTTTATGAAAACAAAGTTTGAGCAAGTTCCGCTCTATTTTTATCTAAGATTCGGGCAACAACTTCGCTCAGAGTAAGTCTTGCACGAAAACTTTTATCTTCAGTTTCTAAAATGAATCCTTGCGGATTTTCTAATCCAAAAGAATCTTCTAAAACAATTTTTCCAAATTTAGTTTCTTCACACTTATTAAGATTTTTGCCTAATTTTTCAGTTAAAAATTTTTTTGTATTCTTTAGGTCAAATCCATAAACGTAAGCGTTATATTTTTTTTCGTTATTAAGATTAAAGTTAAAATCTTTTACAACAAGTTCAAAACGTTTTTCCTCAGTAAGATTTTTTAAATATTTGTTGATATATTCAGAAAGAGATTCGCTTATGTAAGCAACCTTAAAACGTTCTTTTTCCAAAGGAATTGAAGCATTTTTATCTGATTTATAAACTTCAACTTTTTTGTTATAAAAATCTTTTTTTTCGGACTTTGCCTTTTCAATGTTGCTATCAACAGATGATAAAATTTCTGCACAATCAGAATCTGCTTGTTTCAAAATTTTTTCTGCTTTTTTTCTAGCATCATCTTGAATTTCTTTATCTAATATTTCTGTAGATCTTAACTCTTGCATATAAATTACTCCGAAAATGTAAAAATGAAACTTTAATAAGATTTTAAAATTTCAAAAATACATTTCGCAAATTAAACTTCAACTCCAATGGCTTCGCGAATCGATTCTGAAAGAGATTTTCGACCTTCAAGATGTCCGTTTAAGCCTGGAATTTCTACTATCAGAGGAAATTTTCCTTTTTTTTGCCATTGAATTTCTTCTTCTTCAATTTGACTGGCAGCTTCCTCAGTTAAGATTAAAACTTGAGGAAGTTCTGATGTAGGAACATTTATAATACCACCTTTTCCGGTAACTCGATTAAAAGCATCTAAAACGGAAGAGCGAGTTTCTGCAACAGTTCCTTCAACGCCAATCAACTTAAAAGCAAGAACAATTTCTCTGCTTCCAATGATATAAAATTTCATCGTATTTTAGAAAACCAAAATAAGAACAGCAACAAGCATTCCCCAAAGACAAATACCTTCGGCAAGTCCAACAAATGGCAATGCTTTTCCTGATAATTCTGAATTTTCGCTCATTGCACCCATAGCAGCAGAACCAATTTTTCCAACAGCCATTCCACCTGCAATACAAGCTAATCCAACAGCAATAGCCGCTGCAAGATATTTGATTGCACCAGTAGATGATGAACTTGCAGCCTCAGTTGCCTCTTGAGCGAACAATGTTCCAACCATAGCAAAAAAACTTAAAACAGCAAAAATTCTCTTTTTCATTTTATTTATACTCCTATAAAAACAAAAAGATTTTCAATTTATTTAATGGAATCTCTAAAAGCAACAACACAGTTGCCCTAAGTTTTTAGAGACTTCCCTTAACTTCAAACTTAAATGGTTTGAATTCACTTCCGGTTTCATGGAAGAATTTACTAAAGAATTCATAATACTGCAATCGTACAACCTGAATGGCAACAATCATTCCTTCAAGTACAATAATTACAGCATTTCCAACAATCATAACAGCAATGCCGGCAACAGTTCCTTGTCCACCAACAATATTGGTCAAAATATAAATAACATAATCCAAAACAGCGTGAGAAAGTGCAAACGCTCCAACACGAACAAAACTTACAGTGTTAGAAAGATAACCAGAAATTACTTCTATCACTTCTACAACACTAGCAATCAAATAAGTTCCAAAACCATTTTCCAACAAAGGACGCTTTTTATTAACAAGATTTTTAAAAGGCTCATCAAAAGCGGCAAAAAACAAACTTACACCAATAATAATCCAATCATAAGCTCCAAAATGATTATGGAAAAATGCAACTCGAACAATTAAAACAATCACGTACCAAAAGAAAACTGCTCCAGCAAGTCCTTCTTTTCCAAAAAAAGCCGAAGCATAATCTTTTTTTATAAAACTATTTATGATATTTATGATAAGTCCACAAGTATTAATTACAAATCCAATTGCAACTGCAACTCCAAACATTCCAAACATTGCTTTAATTGAATTTGGATCAGAAGAAGGCATAAGTTTTAAGATTGGAGCATGTGGAGTTCCAAAAAGCCCCGTAACCCATTTTGCAAAAGGTTCAAGTAAAGTTTCGTTACTGAAAAATTCTCCAGTCAAAAGTCCCATCACCGAACTTGTACAACCAACTGCAATAAAAATTGGAGCAAATTTATTCCATCCGCCAACTTTAATGACTTTTTTTGCCATTAAAAAACCAACTAAAGCAATAACAAGTCCTTGTCCTAAATCACCAAACATAATTCCAAACAAAAGTGTAAAGAATATTGCTACAAAAGGCGTTGGATCAATCGTTCCATAAAGTGGAGAACCATAAGAAAAAATCATTCTCTCAAAACTTTTTACAAATTTTCCGTGACTCAATTTTACAGGAACTTGCTCTTTTCCGGACATTACAGCAGGAACTTCGTAAGGTTCATAAACGCGAATTGCAATTCTACTTTGCGTAAGTTGGTCAAGTTCCGTCATATAATTTGTTGTTTCAGTTTCCGGAATCCATCCTGTAATTCTGTAAACTAATTCAGTAGATTCAAGATTTTTTTCAACTTCAGAAATTTGAACTTCAATCGCAAAAGAACCTAAAAGTGCAAAAAGTTTATCTTTGTGAGTTTCTACAAAATTTGATTTTTCGGTTTTTAATTCTTCAAGTTTTTTGTCAGATTCAATTTTTTGATTTTTTAAACTAAGCAAAACATTTTCCGGAACGCCCTTAAAATCTTGAGGAATTTCCATTTCTATAAATCCGTGATTTTTAAGTTCGCTATCGACAGCAAATCTTCCTTTTTTAGAAGATGCAACCAAAATATGAGTTTTATCTTCACCAAGAGGAATAACAACCGCATTATCACTAAGACTTTCTTTTAAATCTTCATATTCATCTGGAGTAACTTTTCCAATTCTAAGAGATAAAAAAGAAAGATGTTCTAATTCGGAATACGAAACTTGCAAATTAGAAAATGCTTTTGCTTCTTTGTAGGCATTATTTACTTTTTCAGCTTCTTCATTTGCATCATTAATTCTAGTTTTAAGTTCGTTGAATGCAATTAAAAAATCATTTACATCTTTTCTAACATTTTCGTTTGGAGCATCAAATTGAGATAAATCTTGCGGATAATCTTGAATCCCCAGATATTGAGCAATTTCCATAAGTTGCTTATAAATTTGAGAATTTATATCCATTATATTTTCTTTTTGCTGAGCATTATTTTCGTCAGATTTTGATTTTTTTGTTTGAAATTGAAAAGAACCTTTTTTTCCGATGTACTCAATTACAGGAACAATATCTTGTTTTAAAACCATAAGTTCCAATAAACGCATTTTTTCAGTTCTTGCCATTTTTTTCTCCCTTAGATTTTATTCTGATTTTACACCAACGCAAGCCATAGCTTCCGAAGGCTCAATATTCATTCTTAAACTTTCAACCGCAGTTCTAATGCAACTCAATTCAAAATTTTTTATTTTGTACCAACTTATTAATGCAACTGTTGACATTGGAAATTGGTGAAAAGTCATATTTGCTTTTTTTTCTATTTTTGTTCTGTTATTAGTTTCAATCCATCTAGGATCAACTTTCCAAAGTTCACCCGCAATTTTAGGATTTAAAAGATTTGCATATTTCCAATTTTCCCATTGAGAATAATCTTCTAAATCTTTATTTAAAATTTCCAAAACCGGAGCAGCAATTGGGTCGCTAGAAGATGGAGAATCTGTAACATAAATAAGATTTTCTATGATTTCATCATTTTTCATCTCATAATTTATTTTAAGACGTAAAGCCCAAACAATATTTTTGATTACATATTCATCAATATAAAGTTTTTCTAGTTGAATTTTTGTTTCACCAGAAGTTTTTCCAATAGAATTCCACAAATGACGAATAAATTGCAAGTCTATTTTAAACTCTAACTTTTGTTGTTCGTGAATTTCCGGCACATGATTGTACCAACTATAACTAGAATTTTCCGTGATTTTTTTTATATCAGGATAAGCTTTAAAATTTAACTTTGTAAATTTTCCCAAATCAATAAGATGAGGACATTCTTTTTCGCCATTACAAAGTGCTCCAGCAATTTCTTTTAAATCTTCGGCTTCGTAAATTGACAGTTGATCTAATAAAATTTGATCTGGCTTTTCATATTGTTCTAAAAATCCAATATATTGTTTTACAAATCTTTTAAAACTTTCTTTTTCGATTTTTTCTGCTAAAAGAACTTCAGGAACTTGCGGAACCGGCGAATTAAATAAAAGCGTCCATAACGCAGCAAGACTTCCGGTTGTAAAAAGCATAGAAGCCTTTTCATTTACAAATGATTTTCCTAAAATTCCACTGGCTTTTGCATAAACATACGCTTCCGCCGCAGATTTATCCATCTTCGCCATTTTCAGTCCCAATTTTACGAAAACAAAATTTTATCTAAAAGAAGATTAAATTCTTTTGTATTTTTTTGTTTTTGTTCGAGTTCATTTTTAAAATTATTGATAGACTCATCGTAATCTTTATTAATTTTTGCTATATCAGAATTATATTCATTTTCAAGTTCGTGTACAACTTTATCATACTTTTGTTTATACTCTGCATTATATTTATTTTTTGCTTCTGATACACGATTTTCTGCTTCTATTTGAGCATCATTTATTAAAGAAGATGCATCTTTTTCTATTTCCAGTAAATGCTTTATTACATCAAGTTCTGAATTTGCTTCCATAAAAAAACTCCAAAAATCAGATTACTTTAAAATAACCAAGTTTTGATTATTACATTTCAAAAGATGATATAAGATTTAACACTTCTTGCGAACTTTTTGCAAGACAAATTTGTTCAATAAATTCAGAATTGCTTACAAGTTGTAAAATATCTCTAAGCATATGAAGATGTCCATCAGTATCATCTTCTCCAAAAAGAATTTCAAAAATGACTTTTACGTTTACACCTTCTTTTTTTGATTTATCGGGATTTTCAAATTCGACACCGCGAGGGCTTATTCCAATTGCAATAGAAGTTTCTTTTGCAGATTTACAAATTGCGTGAGGCACAGCTACAAAGGGATAGATTGCCGTACTCATTTTTTCTTCGCGTGCATAAAGAGAATCTGTTGCTTCTTTTCTGTTAATTTCCGGATGCTTTTGCAAAATAACTTCTAAAAGTTCTGCGATACATTCTTCATTTTCTTCACTTTCAAGATTGATTTTTATATTATCGACGTCAATTTTATTGCTAATCATTTTTACTCCAAAAATAAAAAAGACCTTGAAAAATTTCTCCAAGGCCTCTTTACTAAAAACAATTGTATTAAGTTAATTTACTCAACAGCAGATGTATTAGAATTTCCTGATTCAGTTTCTGTTGATTCCGCTTCGCTATCAGACCACCATTCACTTTCTGCTTCAGAAGAATCTTTTGTTACAGTTTGTTCTACAGTAGTAGCATCCATTAAAGAATCATCAACTTTTTTACCGGATTTATTTACAATTGCAAGAGCAACTGCAAGTATAAAAAACAACGCAACCAAAACAGCAGTTGTTTTTGTAAGAACACCTGCAGAGTGAGAACCAAAAGCCGCAGTTCCTCGTCCGCCTAAAAGTCCTCCCATTCCATTTTCGCCATCATCTTGAATTGCAACTAATAAAATCAATAATAAACTGACAATTGCAAAAAATACTAAAAGAACTATGCCAACTGGACTCATTTTTTATTTCTCCTCTAATCTATAATAGCAAGTTCTACTATTTTATACAAAAAGTAAAATCTTGTCTACTATTTAGAAAATTGAGAATTACAAAACGCAAATTGGCACAAAAGTTTCTGCTTTAAGTGATGCTCCGCCAATCAAACCACCATCAATATCAGGTTGAGCCAAAAGTTCCGGAGCATTTGCCGCTTTCATTGAACCGCCATACTGAATTATAATTTCGTCTGCAACTTTTTGATTGTAAAGTTTTGCGATGTAACCACGGATAAATTTATGAATTGCTTCTGCGTCGGCAGGAGTTGCTGTTTTTCCTGTTCCGATTGCCCAAACCGGTTCGTAAGCAATTGTAACTTTTTTCATTTGTTCTTCTGTAACGCCTGCTAAATCTGCAGAAAGTTGGAATGCACAAACTTGTTCAGCTTCGCCAGCTTCTCTTTCGCTCAAAAGTTCACCAATACAAAGATCAACTTCCAAACCATCATTTAATGCACGACGAACTTTTTTGTTGATAAGTTCATCAGATTCGCCAATTTCGTGACGACGTTCTGAATGTCCCAAAATTACGCATTGGCAACCAATATCTTTAAGCATTGTTGTAGAAACTTCGCCAGTGTGAGCACCGTTTGCTGTTGCAGCACAATCTTGAGCCGCCAAAATGATATTTGAACCTTTTACAACTTGAGCAACTGCATCAAGATAAACAAAAGGAACTCCAATCATAAATTTGTTTGTTTTACCTTTTAATTGTTCAACTAAATCTTTTGCCAATGCAACTGCTTCAGCCTTGTTTGTATTCATTTTCCAGTTGCCTGCAATGTAATGTGTACGTGCCATTTAAT
The DNA here is from genome assembly GCA_964541735.1 of uncultured Treponema sp. Taxonomy (GTDB): domain Bacteria; phylum Spirochaetota; class Spirochaetia; order Treponematales; family Treponemataceae; genus Treponema_D. The sequence continues at coordinate 10,744 of CAZIQK010000024.1, read as the reverse complement.
ACCTCTTTATTTTTAGCGAAAACCGCTAATCTATTTAAGAAGATATTAACAAAATACAAGGCTTTTTACAATGATTTCAGCCGCTAAAAAAAACGGCTGCCCAGCACAAAACTAAAGCAGCCAGTCTCCGCACTTATTAAAAATCACAGCGGAAAATACAAGAACTTGCAGCCTTCATCATAATTTGGAGCAGCATACTCAAAAAATTGCTTGTCGTCGATATTGCTCATTTCTTTAAATCCAAGCCGCTCTTTGTAGTAATGAATCAGATTCGGAGCATTTATAGCAAAAACAAACAAATCCTTGCAGGCAATTTTTTCAGAAATATCATAGACAATAGGCAAAATAAAACGCCGAAAAATATATTCACCAGTCCGCGTGCCATTTTGCTGAGCATCTTTCATTCGAAAACGTTCATCAACCGCGAAATGAGTCAGTTCTACAGCAGGCACAAGAAAAGACTCGTTTTTGTCATTATAAGGAAGTGTCGCCGCTTTCAATCCGAACCATGCGGCAAGCTGACCTGTGTTTTTACTTCTGACTAAATAAATTTTATTGATTGAATTCGCCTGATGAGTTCTTGCATATTTCTTGCGGTAACTTGAAATCTGAGTTTCTTCGTGCTGAACGCGAAACATCTTTAGCTCATAGCTGTTTATGCTAGAATCAAGTTGCTCCAAATAAAAAAGATTATCTTTCACGCTTCTTCTCGTCTGGAATTACATCCGGCTTGATTGAGGCGAAAAATTTTCTGACTTCCTCGCTCTCTTCAAATTCCCTCATTCGGGCTTCAGCATTTATCGTGTATTTATTCCGGACTGGCTTTGCACGCATAATCTGCTGAATAGCCTTTTTCCCTTCCGGACCGCGAAAAACAATGCCGACTACGTTCATCTTGTGCATAGCAAAACCTCCTTACAATTTTTACCTACAAAAAATATAACACGCCTTGATTCAAACGGCAAGTAAACTGTCCAACGTCATTGAAAAACTACACCAGTGATTTCAATCGCTAAAAAAACGGCTGCCCAGCACAAAAAACTGAACAGCCATTTTTCTGTCATTGCGAGCGAAGCAGTCTCAACAACCGCTTCCGTGTTCCGCCCGCCACTAATCACTGACCACTACTCTTCTCCGCGTAGGAAGTCAATTGCGAGCATTGTTGAGTTAAAGCCTAACGCAAGTACAGAGCCAATTGTACTTGATGTCGTTTCGTACGCTCCTGGCACGATGCTTGTCTTGTCATCTTTTGCCTCATACGTTGCAGGGTCTGTCATTGCCTCAAAACTTCTCAAGTCAGCGTCATAATATGCGACTTTGGCAGCTTTCGTTGTATTCAGATTAGATTTGTCAATATAAGAAATCACTGGTTTTTCATTTGCATCAAGTTCAATATCTGTCCACATGCCGACAGAACTTGTGGAGTCTACAATCTGCCAACCGTCTGAGCTAATTGAATAATCATTGTTAGATTTAACAAGCTTGCCGTAATAAAGCTTTCCGTGTGTTACATCTTGGGCTGCAATGTGCAAGTTGCCAGAAGAGTCAATTGTGGCACTAAGATAGCGTCCAAAGTCAATCTTGCCGTTTGGAGTTATTCCAAGAGTCTTATACCAGCCGTTAGAACCTTCTGTATTATCTTCCGAATATCCTGACGAAGTATGCAAGTTTCCTGTAGATGGAACAGAAACTTTTGGTCTTGCAATTTCTATCGTCCCGTTCGTTTTGTTGTAATAAACAATTACAGGTGTTGTGCCGTCCATAAGAATATCATTGTATTCTCCAGCTTCAACTTTGAAGTTGTTTTCATCTTTTACCAAAGTATCATAGCCCGCCACAACTGCAAAGCCACCATCCATATCATCAGTTGTTCGCCTAAGTACATTTAAGTCTCCGGCAAAATTTTCATACATATCATTACTACAATTAATACCGTCAGATTTTAACTCAAGTTTTTCTGTATAGGCCGCATACTTTAAGCAGCGTGCGTAAGAATCGTAATAGCTAATCCATATATGGAATACATTAGAAGAATCTTGATAACCAGTAATATGAGGATTAATAAACTGATTCTTTTTTCCATCATAACCATTTGAAGAATTCTCGTTGTTCTTGCTGCCTTGATATTCGATAAAATTCTTACGTTGGCTAGATGCTCCGCTGAAGTAGCCTTTTGAAAAAACCCAGCCTTCTCTTCCGTATATTAGGCCTGCTCCCCAATTGTTTGCAGAATCTCCTCCAACATAGTTGTCAAGCGTTACATAGAATGGCTCGCCGTCAATAATGCAAACATCAAGAACAGGAGGAGCTTCATAGAAACTAGCTTCTGTTACGCCGATTGTTCTTCCCAAAGAACTGTTTGTACCGCCTATAATCTGACCATACATTGTAAGCCTATCTGTCGCACTCCAAGTAGCAAGGACATTATTTGCGTTTACAGTCTGTGGCTTACATTCAAAGCCATCTGACACACGCCGCCAAATTGAAGTGTTGCCTGTTTTCTTGATAATTCCAGCCATCGGCTTGTCACTGCCACTAACAGACTCTCCATTCCACACCGCAATATATCTATTGTTCGTCCAGAAGTCCGTTCCGGCATTGTTCGCGGTGGCTTGCCCTTTGTCCTTTGCGCTTGCCACATATCCTTCCTCAATGTCGCAGCCCGGAATGCTTGCAACTGATGTAACATCGTTGTTCGGTGTCGCAACTCCGTCCACAGTTACAGTAACCCAGCGAGAATACTGAGGTGCTGTAACAGTGATTGAGCCGTCAGAAGCAACAGTTCCAGTTCTTTCTTCGCTAGAAACTTCAGTTCCGACAGTTCCTGCTGTTGTTCCTGATTTATAGAAACTAACAGTATAACTTGCTCCGCTTGCAAAGTTCATTCCCTCAATTGTCATCTCTTCGCCCGCGCGCACTGGGAACTTTCCGAGCCTTGAGCGGTTCGCACTTCCAATGCTGGTTGTGTAGATGCTCTTGATGTACGGAACAAAGTCAACTTTGTAATAAGGAGTTTCGCTATCTGTCGTTGTCTGCGTTGTAGAACTTTCAGACTTGTTCGAACCACCACTCTTGCTTGAATCATCAAGTGCGTAGGCTTCGATTGCATACGTATTTGTACTATCGTTCTTTGCAACTCCGTAAGCCGTCATATCCACTGCCACACGGAAAGTCACCTTGTGTCCGCTCTGGCTTGGCTCTGTTACGGTTTCGATTACGACAGAATCGCGGTCAAGAGTCCATTTTTTATTGCTTTCAGTGTCTGTCGTCGCGGAAATTGTCGCAGGTACAGTCCATGCTCCGTTTGCATATTCTGCAATCTTATATTCCGCTCCGTTCGGCTCTTTTACGTAGATTTCCTTTAAGCGCGACTCATCGTAAGCAGTTCCGTCAATGTAAATCTTGCCCGAAACTCCCGGAATTGGCTTTTCAGAAGTTTCAAGCGCGATGTGTCCCTGTGCTTCGCCTTCATCGTTGTAGACAAAGCTTGAGTCGTCTTTGCTGTTCCACCAGAACGGTTTGATTGATGCCGTCGGTTTAACATCGTCAATTACGTTCACAATTAAAGGCACTTTTAAGAGTGCATATAGAGAATCTGTTCCCTGCGTTGTTTCTTCTGTTGAATCCCAGAACGTGAACGCAAAGTATTTGTATGATTTTGAGTTATCACCCCAACTTTCATAAGTTTCCAAATCATCTTTTGAAAGAATGAGTCCCTTGTAAGAGCCGGAGTTTGTTCCGCTGTCAGAAATCACGTGCGTTGCCGCATCAACTTTTATGTTGTCCGCAAGCAAGTCAGCAATTTTTCCAACAGTTTTGGCATTGTCTACAATGTTTAAGGCATCCGCAGTTGAAGAAAGTGATTTCAAATCTGTTGCAGTTGTCTTTCCAACCGTGTTTGCCGCCGCGTCATTTTTACCAACTGCCATTGCGTACTTCAATTCACCGTTTCCGCCGACAAACTCAGGCATTATGAGCGTGTCGCCAGAAGCCACGAATCTACACGCATTTGTAGAAAGAACTGCGTTGCCCTGCACTTTACCCTCGCTGTCGAGAGTTGAATAGAACACAAGCTCGCCGAATTCAGTTCCGTTTCCGGTCGCTTTTTCATCGTCAAGGCTCAAAACACCCGCTGTTGAACTTTCGTTGTAGTAGTCGAACTTACCGTTTCCGTTCAAATCAGTCGCAAGGTAGAGTCGTGCGATTCTCGGACGGTTGTTCTGGATGCTTGTTGAAACATATCCGTGTGTTGAGTTTCCAGCCGCGTCGAACGCCACAATGTGGATTTGAACTGGTCCGTCCGGAATGTTGTCAGAGTAGATGCTCGCACTCCATTTGTACGTTGTGCCGGAGCGTTTGACCATCTCAACAAGTCCGTCGCCGTCGTCGTTGGAAACAAGCGTATCTGATGTTGAATCAAATCCTTCTGTAACTTCATGGTCAACGAGCATAGCGTAGATGAATTCCGCTGTCGCATTGTCTGAAGCCGTTACAGTGTCTTCAAGTGTCGCCGTGTCGCCAGAAAATGCCGTAATCTTATGGTAAGAACCGTTGATTTTTACAAGTCCGAATGAAGAAGCATTATTGCACCATTTTTTATTGTTGATGTTGTAATTATCACCAAGTCCTGTAAATGTTACAGTTGAAACGCCGTTTTCATTCGTTACAGTCAGACCGGTCTTGTACAAAGCAGGCAAGCCTTCCGAGTTGATGTAGACATCATCATCATTCAAGGTGGTTGAGCTTACCGTTGTCATATTGTTGTCTTTGTACATCGGGCTGTAAACGCGGTTTGTATTGTTTTTGCTGTTCGCCGCTTTTTCAAAGTAGAACGCAACGTAAGCAAGTCCTGAGCCGCTTTCTGTAAGCTCGTCGCCGAATGTATAAGAGCCGTCTGAGTTTTCAACAACGTTCTCATCACCAACTGTCTTTCCGAGGCTTGTGAGACGGAGACTTTCCGCGGTATTAAGTGCATTTCCATCCGTGCCGTAAACTGTCGGTGCAGTATTGTCAATATTAAATGTGAATGATGATGAAACGTCTGTGTGCTGACCGTCGTTCATTGTGAGAGTTGCATACACTTTACCTTCATCGTCCACGTTGATTGGAATCAAAGTTGTATATTCTTGAGAACCCGTTCCATCCTTAATCACGCCAGTTGCGCTTTCTGAAGAGCCGAAGTCTGTTATCGCACTGATATAATCACTGCCGGTCTGTGTAGAAAGTGCAACATCAACAACGCTCGTGTCGTCTGTCACAACCGTCTTTAAGTACCAGCAAGAAATTGCATTTCCGTTTGCAGCCTTTGCGTTTTTGCTAAAGTACATTCCCGCAGTGTAAGATTTTTCCCAGTCAGGATTTGTAGTTATGTCCGTCGGTTTCGAAGTAAATCCCACGATAGAAGCTGATTTTAGCCCAGGATTTCCAGCGTCAACATAAATTCTGATTGTGCAAACCGATGAAGTTCCGCTTGGATATTCCTTTGCACTTGAAGTTCCGTTCTCGTCGTAAGATTCCACCGTGAACCTCAACGCCTTGATTGTTCCAGAAGTACCTGTGATATTCTGCACGTTCACGCCCGCTTTCCAGCTCGTTGTTCCTTCCGCAAGAATTTCACCTGTGGTGGTTGAGCCTGTCGAAACCACCGAGCCTTTTGTAACAACAGGGTTTCCAGCAGTTCCGGCTAGTTGTTCTTTAGTCAAAGGTGTCCAAGTTGTTGTTTCAGAAACAGTGTCGTCGGTCGCGTACTCAACCTTTGTGATTTTTACGCTTGTAACATTCTCGTCATCTGTCGCTGTTCCCATCAGATTTACAGTTGTTCCTGTCTTTGGAAGTGAGCCGCCATTTTCCTCGTGAGAAGTGATTTCTACCGTCGGGATTCCGCCCTTTGGATTTACAAGAATCCTGTTTTCCACAATCTCGCCGTTTCCAGTCGCGTCCTCAACATAGAAATACAAAGGAACGTAAACTTCGCCAGAATCGGTGCTTGAGCCTGTATTTGTGGTGGTTGAACCTGTATTTGTGGTGGTTGAGCCTGTCGAAACCACCGGTTCTGCATAAATTAAGTTTCCTTCAGAATCTTTCGCCGTCGCATAGTAAATCAAAGAAGTGCCGTGCGTGGTGGTTGAGCCTGTCGAAACCACATCATTTTCAAAAGCAGAAGATGAGAACTCAATCGCCCACTGAGAAGAAGAAAGCGGCGTTGCGTAAGACTCAACTGTTTCACCGCTTATAGTTTTTACGCTTGTCCAGCCGGTAAAGTCAGATGATGATGACATCGCTTTGACACTTTCAATCTGCGCCTTTGTCGGAATCAAATACTTGAATTTTGCAATTCCGCTCGTATCCGCAACGCGTCCTTTGATTGAGTATTTTCCAGTGATTGCCTCAGTTGTCGTATAAACGCCGTTTGTCTTTGTAGTAGTGGTTGAGCTTGTCGAAACCACCTCCGCATTCGGCGAAGTAATCGAAACTTCCGGTGCACCAGCGTCAACATAAATGTTTTGAGTTGCAGAACTTTCGCGTCCGGAAACGTCTTTTACTGTCACAGAAACTGTAACAGTTCCTTCCGCGCCGGAAATGCTATTAACATCAACCGGCCCGATGATATAAACCAAGTCGCCTTTTACAGAGCCAGCCGGCGTACGTGAAATTGCAACATCAGAAGGTAAACTGCTTGAGCCAACTTTCACAGAAATATCGTCTTTTTCGTCAGTGTGAACTCTTACATCCTCGTTCGCCTTAATCAAAATGCTCATATATTTTGATGACTTTCCAAAGTTCACCGTTCCGCTAGCCCAAAGATCAGGATCTTCTGCAAGAACCGGGTTGTCTTTACTAGATGTAGATGCAATTTTAAGAGTATTGATTACAGGAGCCGCAAGGTCTATCGCAAACTCAGTAGGTGCGCTATTGTCTGCTTTTTCAACTTTTGAGTATGAAATGTAAGGTCGTTTTACGATTGGGTCAGTTCCACTCGTATCGCCAGTTGTAAACACTCCGCTCTGTGAGTCTGTAACGCGGAATTTAAATGAATGGTCGCCTGCTTCAAGATTCTCAATTTTCCAAGAGCCGCTAGAAACTGTAATTTCGCTCCAGTTCTCACCGTCATCGCTAGAATATTCAAGTTTGTCCACACCATCGTCATCGCTGATTGTTCCCATCACGCTTGTAGATGAAATAATTACGTCGCTTCCACTTTCGTCCAGACTTGTGATATTGATAACCGGACGGTCAGAATCTTGATTTACATAAAGCGTGATATAATCAGAATGCCCTTCATTTTCCGCCTCGTCAGAAGCAACCGCACGCACGTAAATTGTCGATCCATTATTGAATTTCTCTGTGTCAAATCCACTTGCCTTAAAGCTTGCTCCGCCGCTCACAGCATATTTCTCGCCAGCATCAGCGGTGGTTGAGCTTGTCGAAACCACATCGCTTGTCTTTACAAGTTTCTTCCATGTTGGTCCTTCTGTCGGCTCACTTGTTGTGTATTCAAGATAAATAGAAGATTCATTTAACTTTTGGTTGTCGGACGCAGTTCCGTTCAAAGAGATAATCTGGTTCACGTCGATTGCCGTTGTGCTTGAATCCGCGTCTGTCGGAGCATTCAGTGTAACGGTCGGTGCTTTGTCGTCCAAAAGAAGATTAAATACAGCAAAGTCGGCGGAGTTTCCGGCTTTGTCAGTAACAGTAACGTTCACCGCGCCAGTCGCAAGGTCGCTTTTTGGAATTGTGATGGTATACGTTGTGCCATCTGCCACTTTTCCAGCAATTTCTTTCTTTGTGCTTCCAATTTTTGTGATTTTTACAGAGTCAATTCCGCTGTACGTTGTGCTGTCTTCGCTCGTGTTATCCGCAATATCAAGTGTGAACGTAATATCTTTATTTCCGTTTACAAGCTTTGTCGATTCTCCGCTGATGTAACCATCCACTTCACCAGTGCCATCAAGTGATTTAAGTTCCGCCTTGTTCGGTGCAAGAGAGTCAACGTAGAAGATGAGTTTTGTTTGTGCACTTTCATTTCCTGCAGCATCCTTTGCTTTGATTCCAAGAGTGTTTTCGCCTTCTCTTGCATCGAGTGTAAAGTTTGCGTTATCAACAGTTTTCCAAACTAATGTTGATGAATTTTCAGACGCTGTTTCGCCATTCAAATTGTAATAAATTGAAACATTGCTTGTGTCATCTTTTGCCTTTGCAGTAATTGTAAGCGAATTTGACTTGTAGTAAGTGCGAGTTTCGCTGTCTGAAACAACTACGCTTGTGCCAGAATTTTTTACGTAAGGATTTTTGTCTTTTTCAGAATCTGTGTACCAATAAGGCTTGGTAACATCAGTTTTTACTTTGCAAGAAGTTTCGCTTGAATTTCCTGCCTTGTCGGTTGCTTTAACTGTGTAAGTATGGCTTCCGTCCGCCGTAAAATAATCGCTTGCAGAACTTGTTGCTTTTGGTGTTAAGCCTACGCTCCATTTTCCATCGGTTATATTCGCAGTATATTTTGTGCCATCAAGAGTATCTGTAATAATAACAGTGTCGCTTAAAGCAACATCATCACTTACAGTTCCGCTAATTGTAAACGGAGAATTTAAAGTTTCATCTTCGCTCGGTTTTGTTGTAATTGAAACGACTGGCGAAGTTACATCAATCATAATATTTTCGATTTTATATTTTTTCTGATTTGCAAATTTATCGCTTGCAATAATTTCAATAGAAGTTGCGCCTTTTTTGTTTTCATCATCAGAAAGAGAAACTAAAACTGTTCCTTCGTAAGTGTCTGCTTCATTTTCATCAACTGTTAAATTTGTTGAAGTATTTGCAAGTACACTCGAAACGCTGGAAATTAAATCTTTTGCGGTTAATTTTACTTTTAACGAAGCAGATGAATAAATCTTATATTCAGTTCCGCCAATATTTTTTGTTCCGATTTGTTCAGAAAGAATTTCTACATTGCTAAGTTCAGGACCAGTTTTGTCGTAATAAAATTTGATTGGTGAATAGGTTGTGGTATTTTGCAAAATGTCTGTGGCTGTAACTGTTAAAGTGTAAATTCCTTCATCATTTAAAGACAGATTGTTAAAAGTAAAGTTTCCGTTTTCGCTGATTTCTTTAGTTTCATTTGAATTTGGAACAGTTTTTTCAGTAGAATCAAGTATTGAATAACTTACGCTTTTCATTCCAGACAGGGAATCGCTTACAGTTCCACTTACAATAACAGTGCCGTCCACATTTTGATCTTGTGTTGGAGAAGAAATTGTAATTATTGGTGCAGTTGTGTCATAAATTACAGAAATTGATTTTTCAGTTAAGTTTCCAGCCTTGTCGCTCAGTTCAATTTTGTAAGTAAAAGTTCCGTCGTAAGAAAGTGTTGGTGAATAAGTCCATTCATTATTTGAAACTTCTATGGCAGAACCTGAAATTTTTGCTGAATTAAGTTTTTCTTCAGAGATTGTTCCGCTTAAAGTAAATGCTTGTTTTGCATAATAAGTTTCGCCGTCAGTTAAATCGTCTGTGCTAAGAATTTCACTTCCATCTTTTTTATAAAGATTTGTAGATTTTAAACTTGTTTGTGGTGCAACAGAATCCGGGTAGATTTTTATAAAATCAAGACTTTCGCTTACGTTTCCTGCGCTGTCTATTGCAAGAACATGGAAGTCGTAAGAAACTGAACCGTCAGTTTTGCCGGAATCACCAAGTGCTTGAAGCATATCGCTTGTTAAAGAAGCAGTCCAAATTGTTTTGCCAGAAGAACTAGAAATTGAAGCGGCAGTCCAGCCACTTGTACTGTTTAAACTTGGTTTTGCCGAATAATCACCAATGCAAAAATAAACGCTGTCAATTCCGCTACCTTTGTCAGAAACTTCTCCTTTTATTGTGTAAGTATTTGATGGAATTACATAAAAATCCAAATCCGAAGAGCCAGAAGCAGAAACAGTGCTTGAACCATAATTTGTAATTTTAATTTCAGGATTTTGTGAATCAACTGTAAAACTTGCACTTGCAGTTCCGCTTTGACCAAAAGAATTTGCTGCTTTAAACAAAATTTTGTAAATTCCGTCAGAAAGCGTTTCGTTTTCTTCAAGAGAAGCGTTCCAGGTTTTTGTTTGAGAATCTAAAGTAAAGTTTAGACTTGCCGTTTGATTTTTAAGTTCTTCTTCTGTTTCAGAATCAATAAACACAGCACTTAAACTTGCGAGCGAACTTGAAACCGAACCACTGAATTTTGGCGTTGCAGTTTGATATTTATTTACGTTGTCAAGATTGATTGTTGGCGCACCTTTTGAAACTGCAATGTAATATGTTCCAGTTGTACCTTTTCCGTAAGCATTTGTAGAAACAGAAGAATCATAATCGTAAGCATTTATGCAAATTTTATAAATTCCTTCTTCTTGTGGAAGATAATAAGTAAGATTATAAGAAGATTTTTTTGGTGTTGCTGTAAAAGGATTAGCTCCGTAAGCATCATAAACTTTGTCGTTGTCTAAAAGATTTCCGTTTTCGTCGTAAACATAAACTTCAACAAGTGCGATTGTGTCGTCGTCAGAAATTGTTGCTGTAAGTTTATTATTTGAACTTGTATCAAAAAGATTTCCGTTTGTTTCGCTGATTTTTGAAGCATCAGTTGTAAAATCAATAGTTTCGTCAGAACCGTCCGTGTTGCTGGAATTTCCAAGTGAAATTTTCGGGCGGTCTGTTTCTTGTAAAATTTTCAGTTTGCCATAAGATGTTCCGTTCGCACTCAATGATG
>CAZIQK010000023.1:2383-36569 GCA_964541735.1 uncultured Treponema sp. | reverse complement strand
TCATATTTTAGATTATAACATTGCTTTTATAACTTGTATATATCTTTTGTTTTTTAGTCATTTCGAGAGCCTCAATGACCGAAAGTTTTCCAGTGTCATTTCGAGTGCCTCAATGACCGCTAGTTTTTTTTAGATGGTGGTTGAGCCTGTCGAAACCACCAGTAAGCAATGTTTTGTTTGATGATGGTCATTTCGAGAACCTCAATGACCAATAGTTGTCATTCCAATGTGTTGGTTGAGGCTCTCGAAACCTTTAGATTGAGCTTGTCGAAATCTTTAGGTTGAGCCTGTCGAAACCACCGAGTTTATTTTTTGTGGATAGCCACAACTTCAAATTCAGCCTTTTAGTTTAAGACCTTTATTTGAAGATTTGGAATTCTGCCTAAATGTCTAATATTGTTGGTTATAGGAACTGCGTTATTTTCCAGTGCGGAGCAACCAATAAATAAATCTGCGTCTTCTATAATTGCTCCGTCTTTCTTTAATTTTGCATAAATATTTGCAGCCAAATCATAAGTTGCCACGCTTATATCTGTAAGTCCCCAGACTTTTACAAAATTGTCGAAAAGCACAAGTTTTGAAGTTGCATTGGCAGCAAGTAAGCCTCTTTTTATTTCATAATAAGAAAATATGGGAATAGAAAATTCGTCTCCGTTTAATATAAGTTTTTCTATCTGACTTTTTACATCTGCGTTTCCATTTAAAATATAACTTATGATGTTCGTATCTAAAAAATATTTCATACTTGGACTTCTCTAAATTTTATTCCGTCGAAAGTTGATTGCTCAACCGCCTTAGATTCTTCCGGCGTTAAAATTCCATAGATAGAATTAAGAGCATCTAATTTTTGCTGTGTTTCCGGAGGAACTGAAATATCTTCAGACTGAGAATTTTGCTTGTAGAGCAGAAAATCAACAAAATCAAGAAGTTCTTGCTGGTACTTACCTGAAATCTTAGAGATTTTTTCTTCGATGGCGGTATATGACATAAAGCACCTCCGCTTATATTATACTATATTTTTCTCATAATTGATAACAACAAAACAACAACATTTCACTTAATCACATCTTCAAGAATCTGCCATGACGGGCGTTCAATTTTCTCGCTGATGTTTTCCGTGCAGATGAAGAGATTCCCTTTTTTTGTCATTTCGAGAACCTCAATGACCGCGAGTTTTCCAGTGTCATTTCGAGTGCCTCAATGACCGCGAGTTGTCATTCCCAATGTGTTGGTTGAGGCTCTCGAAACCTTTAGGTTGAGCCTGTCGAAATCAACACGGAAACTGTAGAAGAAGCTACGGTTATAACTAGAAGCCGCACCCGAATATGTTCTGAACTGACTTATTTTATTCCACTAATCCTATTTTTTTTATATTTTCAATCCTTCAAAACAAGATTTTGGATATTTAGTTTTTTTTCTTTTTTGTAAAGATATTTTAGTGGATGCAAATCAAATTCATTGACTGACCATCCACCAATTTCTGTTGTATCAATTACATTAAAAGAAATTGGATGATAAATAGGAATAACCATTCCACTATCGAGCAAAATTGTTTCTGCTTGAGCTAAAATTGCCGAACGAGAAGAAGAATCTGCTTCTGCTGCCTTTTCTAAAAGTTTATCATACTCCAAATTATTAAAACCTGAATCATTTAAAGTTGAGTCGCTTTGAAAAAGTGTTAAAAATGCCAAAGGGTCGGCAAAATCGCCAATCCAAGTGTAATAAAATAAATCAGACTGAGAATTTGAAACATTGCTAAAATATTGACTTGGAGGAAAACTATTAATAATTAAATTCACACCTAAAGGCTCAAATGCATTTTTTAACGCCAATTGTTTTTCTTCACTTAGTGAATTTTCTGAAATATCAAATCTTAAATCTAAAATTTCATCTTGCTGAATTCCGTATTTTTTTCGAGCATCACTCATCATTTTTTTTGCTTCAATGTTATCTGTGTAAGAAAATCCATCAATTTCCGGATAATCGCCAATCGGAAAAACAAGAGTTGGAGCGGCAACTAATGCTCCGCTGCGTAAAACATCCCAAGGAATTGCTTCTAAAATTGCATTTCTAAATTCAGAATAATCCCATGCATAAAAATTTTGTTGATTTTTATTTTTTTTACTTGATAGTTTGAAAAAATAATATGCTGTTGCAAATTCTGCACTCATTTGAAACGAATTTTTATTCAAAACTTTTTCTGTTTTTATATCCGCACTAACCCAATCTGCAACTCCCGTATTAAAATAAAATGCATTTTCATCCGCATCATTTGACTGATAAAACGAAATTGTTTGAGTTGGAACATTTTTTTCGTCCCAATAATAAGGATTTTTTTTAAGAATTAAAGAATTTTCAGTTCTATCATATAAATAATACGAACCGCTATAAACTGTTGGAATTCTATGAATTACAGAAAAAGCAGAGTGACATAAGATTTTTGGAAAATAATTTGCCGGCATTGTAAAATAAACAGAAAGAGAATAATCATCTGTTGCGTAAATTTCTACATTTTCTTCAGAACCTTTTCCAAGACGAAAATCTTGTGCTCCACGAATTATATCCAACAATGAAGAATAAGGTGCATTTGGAGTAGAAAGCAAATGTAACCAAGAATCGCGAACCGAATTTGCAGTGATTTTTTCTCCATTGCTAAAATATGCATCCTGGCGAAGTATAAAAGTCATTCGTTTTTTATCACGAGAAACTTTATATTCTGTGCAAATTGCAGATTGAGGTTCAAGCGAAATTGGATTATAAGAAAAAAGTCCTTCATAAAGTCCAGTTAATATTTGAACATCGGAAGCAAAAGATGTCGTTTGCGGATTTAAATCGTGCTTAGAAATTGGTTCAATAATTATAATATCTTTACTTACAGTTTCATTTTCTTGCTTATTTTCTTGTGCAAATCCAAAAAACAAAAAATTTAATGCACTAAAAAAGGCAATCTGAATTTTTAAATTTTTTTTCATTTTATATTCCTAAATCTGACAGTTGCTGAGATTCATCACGAATTGATAAATATTCTACACGTTTTTTTTGTGCCGCAATAATTGCATTTCTCATTGCAGAAAGTTCAATCTGAAGACCTTTTATCTTTGGTCGATTCAAAACATCAACTTCTGTTTTAAAAAACGTATCCAAACCATTTATTGTTGAAAAAAGTGCCTGGCACTCAGAAATTTGTTTTGTTGCAAAATTAAAAATCTTATCGTCTGGATATTGTGCAAGTTTTTGATATTCTAATCCTTGACTTGCAATCCCACTATAAATTCTAATTTTTTGTGTTATATTATTTAAAAGCTCATTTACATTTACATCTTGCTCTTTTATATTTCCGGTTATTGGTTCAATAACTTTTATAGTGCAAATTCTTTCTTTTGGAGTAGATTTAAACAACTTTCGCAAAAAATTACCTAATTTTTTAAAAAAAGAAGTTTTATTTGAATAAAAAATATTAAAATTTTCTGTAAGTTTTACTCTTAACTGTTCCAAAGTTGAAGCCATTCCGCCAAGAGCCATAAGTGTATTTAAAATCACTGATTTTGCATCATTTTTTTTAATTTTTGGAGTATATTGCTTTTTGGGAGAATCGTGAATTTCAAGTTTTTTTAATAATGCAATTCGCAAACTTTCTTTATTTTGTCCTTGATCTTCCATTATGATTTCGTTTATTAAATCTTTATAAAAAGGCTTTTTGCCCATAACTTTTGGATAAATATTTTTAATTTCTGCCAATTCCATTTCTGTAGATAAATATGCATTTTGTTTATTAAAATCAGGATGAGAAAAAATATCATGTCTAAGTTCGACTTTAAAAAGTTCTTTTTGAAAAACTGCTAAGTCTTGCAAAATTTTATTTATTGTTTGAACAGCTTCTGCACTTTTAGAAATACAATCAGAAATCATACCACTTACAATTGCAGGTGCATTTACTTTTGCCATCACAAGTTGAGTCCCAAGTGCATGAGTATTTGGTTTTGCATTGCTAGGAGAAACATTTGTCCAATCAATAAAATTATTAAATTCTAAAAGTTTTTTTATTTTTGATTGAGGAAGATTTTCTGTAGAAAATCTAAAATAGTTAGAAAGATAATCTAGAACTGAATCATAAATAGAAAATCGTTCTCCTAAAACGATAGGAATTTCATTGTCCGGAAAACTAGTTGATTCAATACTTATAACATCAGAAATTTGAGAATCTGTTATATAGGGATCAGGAACTAACAATCCCTTTTTTTTTAATAATTCAAAAATATTTCTTGCACTAGAATTCAAAACTCTGTATTGATTTAAAACTTCCGGCAAAGAAGAAGAGTTAAACCATTCTTGTTTTTGATTGAAAGCAGCTTCTAATTGCTGCATAAACTGACTATTATCTTCCATATTTCTATTATCGGCTAATTTAATATTTTTTGATATAGATGTTTATTTTTTTAATAATTTTACAATCGTGCCTGGTAAAAATGTAGAAATATCAACATCTTCTAATAAATCATCATTTATGTGAAAACAAAAAACATTATTTTTTTTAAAAATTCGACCTTTTATAGTCTTTTTTCCAACTGTAAATTCCGCTCCAAGTCCCTCTGATTCATCAACTAAATAACGAGCTCTTTCTGCAATAAAAATTTGAATATCATCTACAGAATTTACAAAATATATCAAAGCATTGGCTTTCGTTGTTGTCAACATTTCTGTATAAATTTGCTCAGAATATTTTTCATTTTCTAAAATTTCTTTTTCCAGTCCGGTAATCTGATTTTTTAAATTTTCATTTTGTTGATAAAGATTCGTCGTTACGGAAGAAAAAGTTGTTCCCATTTGTTTTACGTAAGAATTATTTGCAGCAACATAAGAAGGAATTGTATGCTTTTGAGGAATTGCAGAAACTTTTGAATTTAAATATTGATAATCATCATAAAATTCTTGATATTGATTTAAGTTTTCGATTAAATTTTTATCAGAAATTGAATTTTTTTCAATAACGGAAGATGCATTAAAATCATCATTTATAAAATCATCAGTTTTGCTAATTAATTTATTTGCTTTAGAATCATTTATGATTGGATCCAATGCATCAATTTCTGTTTGATATTTTTCTTGAACAGTTTTTACAGATTTTCGAATATTTTTTGTATTTTCGTTTTGATTTTTTTCTATCACTTTTTCCAATTCAGAAATTTGAATTTCGTAATTTTGAGTTAACTCTTGAATTTCTAACTGATGAAGTTGCCTTTCGCTATTTATAGCTTTTTCTTGTTCTTGTGCAGATTGAATTTTTGCACCATCATATTCGGCAAGTTGCTTTTGATAAACTTCTATTTGAGAATTCAGTTCCATAATTTTAGGTTCATATTCCAAATTTATTGACTTTATCTCATTATTATAAGTTTTATTTATTTCTGATTCTCGTTTTTTATAATCAGCACGTTCAAGTTTTAAGTTATCTAAAACGAAAAAATCATTATTGCGTTTTTCTTCAGACTCTTTTAAAAGACGATTTTGTTCTGCTTCTAGCGAAGCCTTTGATTTTACAGCAAAATCATAATTATTTTGAACTTTAGAAACGCTATCCAAAAGATTTTTTAAGTTTAAATCATCAAATTCTGTCAAATTAACTTTTATTTCATTATTTTGATAAGTGATTACTTTATACGAAATAAAAGCAACTGCAATAACAACAAAAAAAACTGCAAATAAAAGCAAAAAAGTAAAAGGCGAACGATGTTTTTTTGTTTTTGCATATTCTGTTTCGATATTATAAATTTCAGTATTAGAACATTTTTTTAGAGTTTCAAGTTCTTTATTCAAAAACAAAAGAACTTCTTTATGGCGTTGTGCATTTGATAAAGTTTCTTTTTTTACTTTGTTGTCATTGTCCATATTCCACTCCAATCTTTAGATGCATTTTTTACACCAATTCGCTCGAGAAAAACTTTTGCAACTTCAAGTTCACTTTCCTTAAAACTTTTTCTGGCACTTTTCCAATCGCCTTCGTAGTATGATTTTAATCCTTCTTCAAAAATATCATACTTTTTGAAAATTAAAGAATCAGTTTCGTTTGTATCAAAAGGAATGTAGATTTTTTTGCCTTCTGTTTTTCCTTTTACTAAAACTGTATCAATTTCGTAGAATTTATAAACAGATGATTCTTTTTCAACTTCATTTTTTATATATTCAGAAACAATCACCGGAAGATGATAAATTCTTGTCAAACCTTCTAACCGAGAAGCAGAATTTACGTTATCGCCAATTACAGTATTTGCCATGTGTTCATTTGAACCAATATTTCCGTAAAAAACTTTTCCGCCATCAATTCCAACTCCAACTTCAATTAAAACTGCATTAAAAATATTTTCTTCAGATTCAGAAAGTTTTCTCTTTTTTTCTATTTCTTCGCGACGCAAAACCATTTCGTGTCTCAGAGCTGCCGTAACGTGAGTTATATCCCAAGCAGATTTTATTGCATCGAAAGATTTTGAATGTTTTGAACTTAAAGTTCCGTAAATTGCTAAAATTGCATCTCCAATTATTGAACCAATTACACCGGAATTTTCGTGAACACTATGAATTACACGATTGTAGTGAACATTTAAAACGTCAATAATATCATTTCCCAAAGTTTCTGTTCGATAAGTAAAACTTTTTATATCAGAAAACAAAATTGCAAGATTTTGCTGGCTTCCTTCAAGAGAAATTCCTTGTTCGGTGTACGCTTTTGCTGCAACATCTTTTGAAACAAATTTTTGAAAAGTTTCTAATAAATTATTTACAGAAGATGATAATGAATTAAATGATGTTGCCATGTAAGTAATGTCATCATTTGGAGCGTCGGTCAAATCTATAAGTTCCAATTTTTTCTTTTTTTGCATTTCGTAAAGATTATTTGTAAACCGCCGAAGCATTCTAAATTCACGATTTATGATTATATAACCAATCACAATAAAAAAGATTGTAAACAAAATAATCAATAAAGATGCTTGTAGAAAAATTTTTTTCGTATTTTCAGAAACATCTTCTCGATGTTCTGCTCGAATTAAATAATAATTCCAATCTGATTGATATTTATAAACGCCAAAAAATTCGCCTTCCAAAGTTTTAAATGAAATTGAACCTTCCTTTACATCATTATCAAAATCATCATTTAGTTTTTTTAAAGCTTCTGCATCTATAAAACGAGTCCAAATTGTTTGTGGATTTTTTGTAGCTAAAAATTGAATATTTCCAAATCTATCAACTCCAAGTACAACGCTATTTGGATAAGAAAAACCACTTTCTGCAACTTTTCGCATAGAAACGATTGTGTCGTATTTATTTTTTGAATATGAATAAATTTGGAACTGATTAGAGGCATTTGTGTAAAGTTCCTTTAGTTGAGTTACCATAATTGTGTTATTCAAATTAAGAATTTGTCGTTGCGAAAGTTGTCCGAAAATAAAATTTGTAGCAAAATTTGAAAGTAAAATAAGTGTGATAAAAATTGCAAGAATTTTTACTCCAATAGGGATAATTTTTGTATTTCCGACTTTTTGAAAAATTTTTACTTTAGAAACCACTTCTTTTATTCTCCACCAAAAAAAATTATAATTTAATTGATAAATTTGCTCAATGATATTATCCTTTGAAAATCGAGTTCAAAAAAAATAAAATATCACAAACTAAAAATTATGGAAAATACACAAAAAAAAGACGAATCTTCTCAAAAAAATGGAAAATCTTTAGTAAAATCTGGATTTTTGCTTTCTCTTATGACGCTCGCTTCTCGCATTATGGGACTTTTACGCGAGATGACAAAGGCGGCTTTTCTAGGAACAGGAATGTATGCCGACGCTTTTGCCGTTTCGTTTATGATTCCAAATCTTTTGCGTCGCCTTTTTGCCGAAAATGCAATTTCTGTAGCTTTTATTCCAACTTTTAAAGGCTATCTCGAAAAAAATAAAACAGAAGAAACAAAAAAAGAAACTCAACAATTTATAAATTCCACTTTTACTTTGGTGAGTTTTCTTACAGCGTGCGTAGTTGTGATTGGAATAATCATCACACCTCTTTTAATGCCTTTATTTTGCAAAAAACCGGTCGACGTTCAAGCATTAAATTATGCCGAGCAACTTGAATATTGGTTTTTACAAAAACAAGAAATTACAATCTTAACAAGAATTATGTTTCCGTATTTAGCTGTAATTTCCGTTGCTGCTTTTTTTCAAGGAGTTTTAAATGGTTGTAAAATTTTTGCTCCTTCCGGATTTACGCCGGTTCTTTTTAATGGAATTGTAATTCTTGCAACATACATTCTTTCTCCTCACACACAAAATCCTGCTAGAGCGATGTCAATTGGCGTTGTCGCAGGAGGATGCGTTCAAGCACTGTTTCAATTTCCGTTTATAAAAAAAACCGGTTGGAAAGTTTGCTTTACATCACTAAAAAAGACATTTTCAAATCCTGGAACAAAAAAAGTTGTTTCTTTGATTGTTCCAACAATAATTGGAATGGCAGCATATCAGTTGAATGATTTAGTTTCAACTTCGATGGCAACTCGTGCCGGAGAAGGAATTGCAGCAAGCCTTCAATATAGTCTGCGCCTTCAAGAATTAATTTTGGGAATTTTTGCGGTTTCTATTGGAACAGTTATTCTTCCGGATTTAAGCGGACTTGCAAACGAAAAAAGATATGATGAATTCAACAAAATGCTTTTACAATCAATAAAAATTATTTCTTTAATTTCAATTCCAATCACAGCATATTCGCTTGTAACCGGAAAAGAATTAATTTCGCTTCTTTATAAAAGTAAAGCTTTTGATGATGATTCGGTTATGCTGACACTTGGAGAATTTCGCTTTCATATTGCGGGATTACTTTTTATTGCGATGAACAGAATTATCTCGCCGGCATTTTATGCACAAGGAAATACAAAACTTCCAACCCTTTCTGGAATTATAAGTTTTACAACAAATATAATTTTAGTTTTGGCTTTAGTTCATCCAATGGGCGGAAAAGGCATTGCACTTGCACTTTCTTTAGCAAGTTTTATAAATACAGTTTTTTTATTTATTTTTATGTACAAAATAGAAGGCATCAACGTAAAAAAACTTATTTTAGATACATTTTTATATTGTTTAAAAATCACAATTTTTGCGATTATTGCAGCAATTCCATGCTATTTTTTAAGACCGATTTTGCTAAATGCATTCGAAAATTACGGACGCTTTATTCGCTACGGAGTTCCGATTATAATTTTAGCAATTATTTATTTTGTAGTTGGCGCTTTAGAACTTCTAATTACAAAAGATGATATAACAAAAATGATTTTTAAAAAATTCAAAAAATAAAATTTGAGGCATCAAAATGAAATCTTACACACAAAAAGATTTAGAAAAAATTTATCAAAAACGTCGTTCAGTGTTATCAGATTATTTAAAACAAAATAATATTGGAGCATGTGTTTTTATTGATAGCGAAGAACATCGAGAACCGGCAATTCGTTATTATACAGGTCACACATCCGATGCAGTTTTAATAATTTTTAAGGATTCCTACACAGTTTTAGTTCCTTGGGACGAAAATCTTGCAAAAAAAATTTCTCACTCAAACAAGACGATTCCTTTCACAAAATACAAAAACAATGATATTCAAGCTGTAAAATCAGTTTTAAATTCTTATAATTCTCACGCAGAAAATAGCAAAATTGAATTGCCTCCGTATCTTTCTTATCCGCATTATTTGAAATTTTTGGATGCATTAGAAAATTATGATTGTCGTTGCAAAGAAGATGGTGCACATAAATTTGTAATTGATTCAAGAATGATAAAAGACGAATACGAAATTGAATGTACAAAAGAAGCATGTCGCATTGGTGATTTAATAATTGATGAAATTGAAAAGCAAATCAAAGAAGATAAAATTAAAACAGAAATGGACGTTGCTCTTCTTATAGAAAAAATGCTTCGTGAAAATGGTTGCGAAAAAACCGGTTTTGACACTTTGGCAGCCGGACCTGAACGAAGTTTTGCAATTCACGCATTTCCAGGATACACTTCTGCCGCATGGCCGTCAGATGGACTTTCTATTTTAGATTTTGGAGTCGTTTTCAATGGTTACACTAGCGACACAACAATTACCGTTGCAAAAGGTAAATTATCTTTACAACAACAACAAGTTTTAGCTTTAGTTCAAAAAGCTGCTGATGAATGTTTAAAACTTTACACAAAAGAACATTTTATCACAGAAGCCGCAAAAAAAGCTGATTCAATATTTGCAACAGCAAAAAAGAAAATGCCTCATACATTAGGACACGCAATTGGGCTTGAAATTCACGAACAACCAAGAATAAGCACAAAAACCGATAGTTCTTTAAAATTTGCACCCGGAATGATTTTAACATTAGAACCCGGTTTGTACGATTCAGAAATTGGTGGTTGCCGACTGGAGAATGATGTCCTAATCACAGAAACCGGAAACGAAGTTCTTTCTCATTCGAGAATTATAATTTTGTAAGAAAAATTTTCTGCAGATTTCTAAAAAATCTGGCTTTTTAAAATTTCCATCTCAATCCGTTCAAGTAAATCATCAACTGTAGCTTTTACGACAAAAACGAGATCTTTATCTGTAAGATTTTCTGAAAGTTTTCTCATTTTTTTCAAAACAGATTTTACAATTTCGTTTGTAATTTCAAAATCCTCATTTTTATTGTCGAGTTGAGATTTAAATTCATCACCCAAAACACCTGATTTTAGCAATGCGGTTGCTTTTTCTAACAAACTTGCGTTTCCGGACATTTTTGAAATTACATATTCGGTGAGCAAATTCATCCTACAAGATTTTAAAGATTTTCGTTCTTCTTCCGGAAGATAAGAACTTAAAAGTTTTAATTTTTTGAAAAGTTCTATTTCTTCACCATATTTTTGCTCAACATCATCATCTTTTAAAATATTATTGATTTTTTCCAGCATTTCGTTTGGCGAATTTACAAAACTGTTTTGACTAGAAATATTTTCGCTTTGAGATTTTTTTACAACTTTCGGAATTTCATTTAATGCATCTTGCAAAGATTTTTCTGTTTGTTCTTGAAGTTTTTTCTGCATTTGTGCTACTTGTTCGGCAGTTTTTTGTGCAATATTAGCCGCTTGTATTGCATGATTTGCATTATCAAAAGCCATTTGTTGCATTCTCTTTTGCATTTCATCATTTTGATTTTCGTCATCGCCTAATTCTTCTTTAAAGGTCTGTCCCCCATCATTCTGATTTTCATTTCCGTCGATTTGTGTTCCCACTTCTGCTTTTGGTTCCAACTCATCTTCCAAATCTTTTAATTCATTTTTCAAAGATTCGTTTTCTTTTAGCGCAACATCATCATCAAAAAAATCAGAAAAATCTGGGTCATCATCAGAGTTAAAATCAAATTGTGGAAAAGAATTTTCTTCTTGTTGAAGTTCGTGTTCTTCTTGTGGTTCATCTTCCAGTAAATCACCATTTTTATCATCTAACGAATCAAAAAAGTTTTCTCCATTTTCTACAAGCCCTTCTTGAAGCGGAACATTGTCGCCCATTTGTGTAAAATCAAATTCTTCGTCATCTTCATTTTGAATTTCATTTTGAGTTTCGACAATTTCTTCAACTAGAGGTTCATCTTTAGGGGTCTGTCCCTCATCATTTTGCTTTTCTTCTGGAATATGTCCCCTATCAATCTGATTTTTTATTTGCTCGGAAAACTTTTTTATCTTTTTATCTGCTAAAACATTTGGAGTTCGTAAACTTAAACTTTTATTGAAAGAATCGATTGCTTTTTGTAAGTCACCTTTATTTTCAAAAATCTTTCCTAAAATATTGTATCCTTCCGGATTTTGTGGTTGCTTCTGGATAAATTCGTTTGCATATTTTTCGGCACTTTCATATTTTTTGATTTGAGAAAAACGATTTGCAGCAGAAAGTATATAATCTTTATAATGATGATTAATTCTTTGAATTTTATCAAAATATTTTTTTGCTTTCTCTTCTTCGTCTTTGCAAATGTAATATTGTCCATATAAATCCAAAACTTGAGGATCTCTTTCGTTTGTTTCTTCGTTTAAAACTTTTATATTTGAAAGTGCCACATCATAATCTTGTGCAGTAAGCAAAGTATGAACATACTGTTTTCGAATATCTTTATTTTCTGGTTCAATTTCCAAAGCACTCAAAACTGTGTCTAACGCTTTATCAACTTTTTCGCCCTTTTCCAGTGCTTCTGCCAATCCGGAAAGAATTTTCACATCATTTTGTTTGTATGAATCTGCTTTTTTGAAAGTTTTTTCCGCAGAATCATAATCATATTGATTTAAATAAATTCTTCCTAAAAGACAAAGTAAATCTGTGTCGGTTGGATGAAGTTTTATTGATTGTTGAACTAAATTTTGTGCATCTTTATTTTTTTGGCAATTTATTAAAAGATTAGAAAAGTCTCGAATTGCATCTAGCCATCCAGGACGAGTTTTTAATGCCGCTTGATAGCAACGAATTGCATCTGGAATATTTTTTGCCGTTTCGTAAACGCGAGCAAGATTATAATTTAAAATTGGATGATTTTGGTCAATCTGAAGTCCTCGTTTATACGAATTTATTGATTTTTCATAATTTTTTTGAGCATAATAAATTGAACCTAAGTGATTATATGCAAGAACATCATCAGGATTTTCGTGAATAACGAATTCAAATGCTTCAATTGCATCTCTAAAATTGCCCATTTCTTTGTACGTAAATCCCAGATTATAATAAACAGTTGCAGAATCACGACTTTCATCAATCGCCCGTTGCAGAATTTTTATAGATTCGTCATATCTTTTTAAACGTCTGTAAATTGCTCCAAGGCTCGTCATTGCTTCTATATAGTGAGGATAAAAAGTTATAATTTGCTGATAATATGGAATAGCTTTTTCATCTTCGTGATTTTGTACATAAATACTTCCAAGTTGTTTTAAGTATTCAACATTTGAAGGCTCTTCATTTAATAGCATTTTATAAAGCCTTGCCGCTGTAGAAAAATCGTGAGACAAAACTGCGCCTTTCGCTTTTGTCAAAATTAAATTTTTTTCCATATTTTTATCCTTATTCTTCCTAAATATTTTTAATAGTGATTTCGACAAGCTCAATCAACACTTATTTTTACAACATCTTTATTATAGGGTTGTTTCCATATTACTCTCATTCTATAAAGTAAAATGAGATAGTGAGCAAAAGTCTTTATAAGTTGAAAAAGTCATTTTCGCTCACGCAGAACAACCTCTCGCATTTTAATAACGTGCCAACGGTCGTGCAAAAACTTCCTTTGACAAATTCCCAATTATATTTTCATCATAAACAGAAAATGCTGCCACCGCAAAATAATAAATTCTGCCATTTTCTAATCCGGAAACTGTAAAACTAGAAACTGAACCTACATTTATAGGGGACTGTCCCTCAACAGCAACTCTTCCTAAATATTCGCCGGGACGATTTCCGTAATACAAATAATATCCGCCAACTGTATCATCAACGGAATAACTCCAACTAACTGTTACAGTTCCATTTCCGGCAACTGCTTTTACAACAAAAGGAGGTAACGGAAGAGGAATTTCTGTGTAATCTAAAACAATTTGCGTTATTGAAGGTGTTTTTTCACCATTTCCATCAGGAAAAAGTTCTGCTTTAACTTGAAAATAAAGCCCTGAAACATCAGAAATTTTTTCTCCATTTTTTACAGGCTTCCATTCAGGATAATTTTCTGTCCAATTATAATAATTGTCACCAGAACGAACATAAAAACAAATATCTGTTTGAGAAGGGACAGACGTCTCGGCAATAAGAGAATTCAATTTTGAACCTGCAGAAACGATTATTGGTGTTGTAATAAATTTTCCGCCTTGAGGAACGTACATCGTAAAACTAGTTTTTCCCGCATTTTCTGCAGATTGAAAATCAGGAAATTCAAAAGGCTTTCTCGAAATTTTAAAGTCATCAATTTCGCCGGTATATTCCGTACAAATTTCCACTTGAGAAGGCGTTCCCATAATAACAAAAAAAGTTTCGCCATTTTCAAATCCATTTGAAGTTACAAAAATTAAATCTTCTGTTACACCGTTAACTTTGTATTCCAAAAGTCCGGTTTCTGAATCAAACGACAAAACGTGATAAGACCATTTTTCTGGAATTATTTTTGAAGTTCCTTTTAAAACAATATCCGGAAAATCAACTCCTTCTATCGAAGTAAAAATGTCATTAAAATTCCATTCAAGA
Organism: uncultured Treponema sp.; assembly: GCA_964541735.1. Classification (GTDB taxonomy): domain Bacteria; phylum Spirochaetota; class Spirochaetia; order Treponematales; family Treponemataceae; genus Treponema_D. The sequence continues at coordinate 22,322 of CAZIQK010000023.1, read as the reverse complement.
TGTCCGCCAAAAAAACTTGCATTTATAAGTTGATAAATCAATCTTCCATCTTTATTTTTAGAAGATTCCCAATTAAAAATTGTTTCTCCATTTTCTACGAGTGATGGATTTAACCAAAATTCAATAGAAAAAGACCCCTGCAAACCTTCCGTTCCAAAAAAACTTCCTTCTTTGCCTAAAACGTAAAGTCCACCAAGATTTCTGCTCAATCCAGCAAGTTTTCCCATTTGAGTTTGATTTGAAGTTTGTATTTGATTAGCAACAAGTTTATAATCTCCATACGCAATCGGATTTTGTGAATTTTCAAAATTTATAAGTAAATCTGTATAATCATCAACTGTAAAAGAATTTGTATTTAACTGGATGCATTCGTATCCAAAACGGCCTTTTCCTTTTGTTATATTTTCTTCACTTTGAAAATCTGACCACCCATTTTTTCCACCCAAAATAATTTCTTTTGAATTAAGAAAAGTTAAATTTGTGAGAAACAAAACTACTAAAAATACATTTTTTTTGATACAATCTATTTTCATATAATGACAAACAAAACCACTCGCGAAAAATTACACGAAATAGCCTTAAAAGCTCCTCTGTCTAGTGGCGTTTACATTTGGAAAAATGCAGAAAACACCGTAATTTATGTTGGAAAGGCAAAAAATCTTAAAAATCGGTTATCGTCATATTTTTCCGGACAAAAAAACATAAAAACTCGACTTTTAATTTCTCACGCAACTTCCATTGAATACATCACAACTGCAAACGAATACGAAGCTCTTTTATTGGAAAATAATCTTATAAAAAAATACAATCCGCGTTACAACATTTCTCTAAAAGATGGAAAATCATATCCGGTTTTAAGAATTACGAATGAAGATTTTCCAAAAATTTTCAAAACGCGTAGGATTTTACAAGATGGTTCAAAATATTTTGGACCTTTTCCAAACGTTTTTGCTTTGGACACATTTATTGAAACGCTCCTAAAACTTTATCCGCTTCGTCATTGCAGAACTCTTCGAAAACGCGAAACTCCATGTCTTTACTATCACATGAATCAATGTAAAGCACCTTGTTGCAACAAAATTTCAAAAGAGAATTACAATCAATACATCGGTGAAATTGTAAATCTTCTTGAGGAAAAAGACGATAAAACAATTTCAAAATTAACCGAACAGATGAAAAACGCGGCAAAAGAACTTAATTTTGAGAAAGCAGCAAGATTGCGCGATGGAATAAAAGCGTTAATGATTATGCAAAATCAAAATATTGTAGAAAGTTTTGATTCTGACGATAGAGATTATATTGCATATTTTAGTGAAGGCGAATTAGTAAGTTTTACAGTTTTAAAAATCCGCGGAGGAAAACTTTTAGGTCGCGAAAATTATCGAGTTGAATCGCTTAATGATGATGATGATTTAATTGGCGAATTTATGGCGGTTTATTATGAAGATTCAAATTTAATTCCTCCGACAATTTACGTTCCTCTTACAAACGAATACGAACATATCCAAAAGTGGTTATTTGAAGAAAAAAAATCAAACTCAAAAATCATAATTGTTTTAACAGAACATAAAGCAAAACAAATTGATGATGATGATAAAGCGGAATTTTCTTATTCGCAATCTTCTCGTGATATTGCGGCAATTCAAATGGCAAAACAAAATGCTCACGAAGATATAATCAGACGACTTCGCGACAGAGGAGACGTACCTGCAATGGAAGAATTAAAATCTCGCCTCGGATTAGATGTTCTTCCGGTTAGAATTGAAGGTTTTGATATTGCTCACATTGGTGGAAAATGGCCGGTTGCATCTTTAATCAGTTTTTACAACGGAAATCCAGACAAAAAAAATTATCGCTATTTTCGCCTAAAAACTACAGATGGTTTGATTGATGATTTTGCTTCAATGAGAGAAGCGGTTTCGCGTCGTTATACAAGGCTTCTAAATGAACAAGCAGATTTACCGGATTTAATTTTGATTGATGGTGGAATTGGACAAGTTAACGCTGTTGAAGGAATTTTAAATTCACTCGGATTAGATATTCCGGTTGCCGGCCTTGCAAAACGCGATGAAGAAATTTATCTTCCCGGAAACTCAACGCCAATTTGCCTTCCAAAACGTTCTGATGCGTTGAGGCTTTTGCAACGCGTGCGAGATGAAACTCACCGATTTGCCACAAGCAGAAATCAGAATTTGCGTACAAAAGAAAACACAAATAATATTTTTGAAGAAATTCCCGGCGTTGGAAAAAAACGTGCAAGAGAATTACTTTTGCATTTTACAACATTAGAAAATCTTGCAAATGCAGAAGAATCGAACATTGCACAATGTCTTCACGTCAATGCAGATAAAGCAGCAGAAATTTTATTAAAAGCAAAAGAACTATCAAAAAATCGAGAAAAAAAGAAAAATCTCCAAAAGCAATCACTTGGTGTTAGCGGAACAACAAAAGAAAAAGCTGCCGAAGCAAAATATATTGAAGATTTAGCAAATCTTGCACTCGAAGTCGCAGACGATGAAAAAGAATATAAAAGTAGTTGAGATTCTCGAAATGACAGTATTTCAAAATGCCAACAAATTCTTTTTTCCCCAAGTTTGAATTAAATCTTTTGGTTCTTTTGAAAGTAAAATTTTTACTAAAAGCAAATTTGTTTGACTAAAAACATTTTGAATTTTTTCTTGCTCATCACTTGAAAATCGGCTCAAAACATAATCAGCAATGCTAATTTTATCGTTTTCAGGTCGCCCAATTCCAAATCGAAGACGATAAAAATCCGGTGTATTTAAAACGGATTTTGTTGAACGCAAACCATTGTGTCCACCTAAACCGCCACTCCATTTCAAACTTACAAAACCAAACGCAAGTTCAAGTTCATCATGAATAACTAAAATTTCTTCCGGTTTAATTTTGTAAAAATTTGAAACTTCAATTATGCTTTCTCCGCTCAAATTCATAAAAGTTTGAGGTTTTAAAAAATAAATATGAGATGGCGAATTTTCCGGAACCAAAACAGGTGAACCGTCTTTTTTTGAACAAATTTTTTCATCACAAGCCCAATTTGCAAGTTCTGTAGGCGAAAAAGTTGCTATTTCGCCTTTAAATTTAGTTTGCCAAATAAGTTTGCTTGTAAAAGGCAAAGAATCTTCAAAATACCAAGCAACATTGTGCCGAGTTTTTTCGTATTCTTTGCCATAATTTCCTAAAAATGCTACAAGTTTTATCATTTTGAAATATCTTCTGTAGTTTTTTGAAATTTTTGAACAGTATAACTTGCCATTTCAAAAGCATAAGGTGTTTCGCTGCATTTTGCCCAATATTTTTGAGTTTTGTCTTCTTCGGTTATAGGAAAAGCGAAAATATCAACAGTTATAGTTTTAAAAGCGGCAGTTATTTTTGCAGAAATAATTTTTTCTCCGTATGGTTCATCATCATACCAGTTTGGTGTTGTGATTGAGTCAAGAGAATTAAACCACTCTGTAGCTTTTTCTGAATCGACTTCAACATCTTCAACAGAACAATTCCAAGCAACATCATCACCGGAACCCATTCTGTTAAGAATCCAAGAATTTTCATTTTCGTTTGAAAGTTCTACGCTGGAAATCTCATTTGCATCTAAACTTAAAACAATTCTTGAGCGGAAATAATTTACAGTTTTATCAAATTCATTACGAAGATTTCCAGTTGCCAAATAAATGTCTTTAGAATTATCAACCATAACATAATTTTGAGAACCTGTTGAAGAATCTTTTCCAATTATAAGAGTTCTTACAACCTTTCCGTTTGATTTTACTTCAACGCTAATTTTTTTATCATCATCAAGTTCATAACGTAAAAGCGTTGAGTCAGAAGATGCTGTTCCGACTTTGTCTAGCAATTTTATTGATTTTACAGCATTCACTGCAGAAACTACATAACTTTCGTTTGCAGGATATTTTTTTTCGCCAACAAACCATTTATCATCTTCTTTTATGAGAGAAAAACTTTCAGTTGTTGTAGAAATTAAAATTTCATTTGGTTCGTCTAAAATTTCGAGAGTTTTTGTTTTATCACTAGATTTAAAAATCAACTGAAAAATTAAAATTACCAACAAAACGGCATCTAAAGCCAATAAAACAATTTTTCTAGCTTTCATATTACTCACCTTTTTCTTCTTTCTTTTCTTTTACGATTGTCCTTGTATCATTTGGATTATATTTTTCGTTAATTGAATGTCGGCGTTTTGTTCTGAGTCGCCAAACAATAAATCCTGCTATTGCAACTAAAACGGCAAGTCCAAATTCACAGAAATATCGCCAGAATATTGCAGCAAAACCTGAAGTTATTGTAAGAGTGTTGGTAGAAAGATTTTTTGTTCTCATCGTACATAAATCTTCGTTTCCGTTTAAATAATCAACTGCATTCAAAATAAACATTGCAACTGGAGTATTTGCACTTTCATTTATTACATTTCGCGTTGTTATGTAAGATGAATTTGCAATAAAGATTTTTCCTTCACGAATGCTACTAGAAAGATGATTTGAAGTTTCTAACGTTGAATCAGAATTTTCGTTTTCAGTTGTTGGAATAGAATCAAAAGCACTGTTAAATTTTCCTTCTACAAGGGCAACTAAATCATAAGATTTTAAATCTGACGGAGGATACAAAGTCATAGGATTTAGCATAATATTTGTGTCCATTGTCCAAGCATTTGGTGATGATTTTGCAAGAACAGTAACTTTTACATTTTTATCTTCTTTTGCTTTAGACAAATCAAGTTCGCCATTTTGGAACATATAAACGTAACCTAAATTTTTGGTAATTGGATGTTTTGCAAATTGATTAGTTTGTAATTCCGGTGCCCAATAATAATTTAATGTTCCATACTGAGTTTGATTATTCACAAAACATTGTTTATCCATAACCATATTTTTTTTACGGTCAATTCCATAAGCAGTTAAAAGTCTGTCCAAGTTGATTTCATTTTTTACAAATTGCTGTCCACCCGTATATTGTGCAGTTCCATCTTGATTCATTCCATCAATAAAGAACAAAATATTTCCGCCACGCATTAAAAATTGGTCAATTTTGTAAAGTTCTTCTTCCGTATAATCAAGTTGTGGTCCATTTATGATGATTGTGTTCATACTTGTTGGAATATCGTTTTCGTTTAAGTCAATTTCTTCAACCTTGTACATTGTTTGTAACGCTTTATCCAAATATCCGCTATAAGTTTCATCTAAATGGTCAAGTTCATTATGTCCGGTAATGTAACCAATGGATGAAACTTTAGACAAAAGGCTTTGAAGATTTTGAGAAAGTATATTTTCAAAATCTGTAAGACCATCAATTGCGTAACCAAAAAACGAACGCTGAATTGTAAGAGGAATTGTTCTAAAATTATCTTCATATTGAACAACGAAACCTAAACCGGCAACTTGAACTTTCCCAGTTTCTGTTTGATACGAAATTGTTTGAATTCCATATTGATTTGCAAGACTTCTAACTTCGTTAGCATCTGGACTTACAACATTAAAATCAATGCTATTTTGATTTTTTTTGTTTACAGAATTTACAGTATCGCGGACAAAATTTTCAACTTTATCAATATTTCCAATTGCAAGATTTTTTAATTCTTTAGAAAGATAAAGTGTCGCAGAAATTTTTTGTCCATTTTTCAAACTTGAAAGAGCATCCGCTGTATTTATCATTTTTGTAATTTTTGAAGTGATATTATATTCAAGTCCGTTTGTTGATGTAATTCCATCAAAAACTTCAATGTTATCACCATAAGAAATTACCATTCCCATATAACCGGTTTTAAAACCGATTTCATCATTTTTAATTTCTTGAATTTGAATTTGACGCAATCCAGAATCTGAAGCTAATTCTTGATTTTCTGGTTTTGACATATCCGTATAATCTACAGAAAAATTTTTATTTCCGGCGTTTTCATATTCAAACAAAATATCTTTTACATATTGTGCAATAGAATTATAAGGCGACGGAAGATTATCATCAAAAAAAACTCGAATAGAAAGCGGTTCTTGTAAATTTTTTACAAGATTTTTACTTGCTTTAGAAAGCGTATACGACTTTGGAGAAGTTAAATCAAATCTTACAAATGCATTGTGAGCAACAAGATTTGCTAAAACCAATAAAATCAAAAATAAAATAAAATCCGCTTTAGAACTTTTTACAAATTTTATAAATTTATTCATTTTTTGCCATCCTAACGTTTGCTATTTTGCTGAATTTTAATTGTAAGAACCAAAAAAAGTACGGTTAGAGAAATAAAATACAACAAATCTCTTGTATCAATAACGCCACGCGAAATCAAACTAAAATGCTGACTAATTGAAAGAAATCCTAGAAAATTCACAATTTTTGCAGGAAGAAAAATCAACATTGAATTAAGCAACGTTAAAACTACACAAATAATGCATCCTGTAAAAAATGCCAAAATTTGATTTTTTGTGATTGAAGAAGCAAAAACTCCAATTGCTGTAAAACTTGCTGCTAAAAAGATTGCTCCTAAATATCCGCCTAAAATTGGACCATAATCCGGATTTCCAAAAGTTTCGCAAACAACAACATAAAAAAAAGTTGGAATAATCATAACTAAAGTTCCAATCAAACTTGCAAAATATTTTCCTAGAACGACATTAATTTCTGTAACCGGCAATGTCATCAAGGTTTCTATTGAACCAACTCGTTTTTCTTCAGAAAAAAGTCGCATTGTTAATGCTGGCACAAAAAACGAAAGAATTAGTGGCAAACTTCCAAAAAAACTTCGCAATTCTGCACGATTTTGCAAATAAAATGCATTTAGCATAAAAAACCAAACTCCACAAACAATTAAAAATAATGCAGAAACGATGTATGCAACCGGACTTGTAAAATATGCATTTAATTCCCTTTTCATAATTACAAAAGTAGGATTTTTTCGTTTATTATTCATTTATTTTGCCTCACTTTCTGTAGACGAATTCGTAAGAGCATGGAATACATCTTCAAGACTATTTTTCTGAATTGACATTTCGTATAAATCAAAATTATTTTCTGCAAGATATTTTGCAACTTTTGGACGAATTTCAGCGTCGCCTTTTACAGAAATTGTAATTTTTTGATGTTCATCATTTCCTTCAATTTTAGAAACTTTGTCCACGCCGTCAATATTTTTTAGAATTGAAGATATTTTTTCAAAATCACCATCAACAGTAACGTAAACCATAATATCGTGTCCAAAACGTTCTTTTAATTCTTCGATTGAACTGTCGGCTACAAGTTTTCCTCCCGAAATGATGATTGCACGAGAACATAAAGTTTCAACTTCGCTCAAAATATGAGTCGAAATAATTACTGTTCTAGTTTTTCCAATTTCGCGGATGATAGCTCTAACATCTTCAACTTGATTTGGATCCAAGCCGGAAGTTGGTTCATCTAAAATTAGAATTTCTGGATCATTCATAAGTGCGTGAGCAAGAGCAACTCTTTGTCTGTTTCCACGACTTAGTTCATTGATGTTTTTGCTCATTACTTCTTTTAGACCACATTCTTCGCACAAAAGAGCAACTTTTTTTTCAGAATCTTGTCCGTAAATATCCGCAATATATTTTAAATAATCTTCCACAATCATATCGCCATAAAGCGGTGCAGATTCCGGCATATAACCAATTTTTTGTTTTGATTTAACTGGAAAGTCGGCAATATTTACTCCATCAATTAAAATCTGACCTTCGGTTGGAGAAATATATCCAGTTATCATTCTCATTGTAGTTGTTTTGCCAGCTCCATTCGGTCCAAGAAGACCTACAATTTGCCCCGTAGGAATTGAAAAACTGACATCATTTACCGCACGAAAATCTCCAAAATTTCGAGAAACGTGGGAAACTTCAATCATAGGAAAACCTCCTGAATTTGAAAAATTATTACCCTCAATTATAATACAAATTCAAAACTATGTCTTTTAATTGAAAGATAATTTGTTGTTGTAGCAAATTTTCCACAGAATTTGCAAATAAATACAAGAATTAAAAATGCGAGTTTTTGAAATAAAAATTCGTGCGTAAATAAAAATCAAAAGAAAACACAGAGTGTCAGAATTAAAAGGATTAAAAATAAAAAAAATAGAGTTCTGTTCTCCTCGCAAAATGCATTTAAATTTTGAAATGCCTCCAATTATCTACTCACAATATTGGTATAATCATCTTGGATGTAAATCATAACTTGTTCGTTGAGTGATTGTTGCTGACTAAAAGTTAAAGTTACTGTGTCAGAAGTTGCAATTCCAATATTATGAATTATAAAACCATGCGGACGAAGGTCTATTGTATAACTATTTGATAAAATAAGCGGACCTTTTACATAAGTTGACTCTGAACTTTGTGTTGAAATTGCATGTTTATAATCGTCTTCAAATATAGAATGAGCTTTCATTGTGCTTTTAAAACCATCTGTAGTAATATCATTTTTAGCATCTTTATTTAGTGTATAAAGATTATTTTTTTCAGCAAAATCATCATAAAAAACAACAGATTGAATAAAACGTTTAAAAATTTGTCTTGAAGAAAGACTTTCTCCAGTTAATTCTTCTATTGCAGATTTTATTGAGTCCATTCCTGATTTTTGATTTTTACTTATAAGACTTACAAGTTTTGGTCCGCCATATTCGCGAGCAAGCCATGCTCCAAAAGTATACGCCATTGAATATGAATACACAGAATCACTAGAACTATTATCACGATATTCGTCTATCCCAGAACAATAATAAGCTTGATTAAACAATGGAAATCTTGCACCCCAAGGAGCTTCTCTATCAGTTAGATTTAATTGCTCAGCCATCATATCTTCTGCAAGCATAGAAAGCATTTCGTTATACCAAGTTTCTACTTCCACTCCATTAACATTTTTTTGAGCAAAATCTATCATATGTTGAAATTCGTGAAAAAGAGTAGAGATTATAGTATCGCTAACAGAGTTTCCGTTATTTACGCCATCATATAAAACACCCTTTGAGTTTAAACCAGAATAATTACAAAACGCAGCATCAACATAAAAGAATTTTCCTTCATTAGAATATTTTATAGCATTAGAAGATACATCATTTTGTTGATAAAAATCTTTTGCGTAAAAATATCCGGCAACACCACATTCATCATCCTTAGACTTAGAATTTGAAGTGTCATGCCTAGATTTTGTATAATCGTTTCCAATATCGTAAATTACAATATTTACAAGATTTCCAGTTGGAGAATAATAATCCATTGTGGAAGGAAGTTTATAACCATTTGAATCAATAAGATATTCAATTTCTTCTCCAAAAATTGAACGTTCGTGAGCATAATGTAAAGCAAATTTTGAAGCAATATCTTTTGCCATAGATTGATTTATTGTTTCCCCGGAACCTGTTCCATCTTCATCATATAAATCTGAATCTACCCAAACAAGACAAATAATTTTTCCAGAAGAATTTTTGCCTTTTGCAGCAAGTGTTACATTTTTAAGCTCATAAGAATTTAAGTTTACATCTTTATCGCAATAAAATTTTGTAGTTTTTCCAATTTCAAAATCTTTTGCTTTTTTCGTATAATTTGTTGATGTTGTTGCAGCACGAGAAGAACTCTTTCTTATATTTGCAGAAAAAGTTTGCGATGGAATAAAATGTTTTATGTTTGCATTTAAATTTAGAGAAGAATTCTCAGATTTTGCATAAGAAGCAATGTTTGAGTTTGAGCTTACTCCAATTGTATTAGTTAAATATCTTGTTAAATTTTTAGAAATTATTCCATCAGAAAATGAAGAAGAACTTCCTTTATTAAAGTTTACATAATAAAGTTGTTTTCCCTTTACATTTTCTAAAGTTATTGTCGTTTGAGAACCAAGATTTTTTACATAAGTTGTATCTTCATCGTCAATCTCAGAGTCTCCTATATTATTTATAGAATCATTTATTATTGAATATAGTAAATCACAATTTGTAAAAAAGATAGAAAAAACAAAAATTCCAAAAATTAAAATTGAATTTTTTAGCTTCATAAATTCTCTCCACAAAGTAAATCGACAATATAATATTCGTTTTTATTTTTTTTAGTTCCGTTTTGAATATTAAACGTTATTTTGCTTTTTTTTAATTCATTTGCAACGTCATCACCATAAAAAGATGCAATAATTTCTAAATATTCATCTTTTGTCATAGTTTCATCGTAAAAAACCGGAGCCAAAAGCAAATCTAAAAATTGTGTAATTTCTTCAGAACTAGAATCATAGCATTTCTTTAGTGATGATGCAGAAAAATCTTCAACTAAAATGCCATTTTCCATTTTAAAAATTCCACTGGAAATTAAGGCTGATGCATTTTTATCATCATCAAAAAAGATAGAAAGATTTATATTATTTTTTGAATTTGCATTTACATTTTTAAAACCAAAATCTTCTAAAGCCGAAGCAATTTCTTTTGTATCAATATAATTTTGATTTTCTGTTCCTAAAGAATTTATAAGTTTTTCAAAACCTTTTTGTGCAAGAGAATTAAATTCTACAGAAGTTCCGCTATTTGTAGATTTTATATCAACTTTTATATCACAAGAAATAAAAAAAATTGCAAAAATTCCCGAAATGATGATTTTTGAAAAATTTTTCATTATCACAATCCTTTTACAAAAATATTAAGCGGAAAACTCACGCGAACTCCAGTATACATTACAAATCCCGCACCAACAGACTCCACAAAACTTAATGCTGAATTATCTAAATTATTAAAAATTGTATAACTTATATCTTGGACAAATTGAATTTTTGTTTCACCTGCTTTTATTGACGGCGTAGAAAAAGAAACTCCAATTATTCCGGGAAAAATCGAACTTCTGATTTTTTTATCTGTATTAACCAAAGTTGCTTCCGAAAAAGAAATTACCGGTCCCGCATAAAATCTAAAATAATCGTTTACAGTTGCTGAAATTAAAATTGGAATTTGAAATAATTTTTGGCTCGTATTAATTCTAAAATCTAAACCTATTCCAGGTTCTAAAATCCATTTTGCATAACGAGCATTTATTTGCAAATCTACGCCACGAAAACGAAACATAACTTCTTTTGGAGCAAAAATCGACCAGTCAAAAAAAACGCTTCCATCAAAAATAAGATTCTCTGCAAAACTTCCGTCAAAATTTCTGTAACTTGAGCCTTTGAAATTTTCTGATTTTTTTTCTGCAACATTTGTAAGTGTTTCTTCTTGTGGATTTTTTTCAGTTTCGTCAGTTTTAATTCCGGTTTTTAAGAATTTTCCCGTGCAAACATATTTTGGTTCCCAATACGCTTGATTTAATGAAGAAACAATAACGCCGGTATTTGGGCCATCACTAATTGCAGAAATAAATTGATAATTTCCAATATAAATTCCAACATGAGAAATTGCATCTGAAGATGTTGTTTTAAAAAAAACTAAATCACCAACTTCTCGCTCTTTATCTGGGACAATTTTACAATAATTGTAGATTGCCTTTGCTGTTCTGGGAAGTTGAATCTGTAAGGACTCTCGAGCGACAAAATAAATTAATCCAGAACAATCAAATGAATCCGGTCCAACTGCACCCAACAAATAAGGACAACCAATATATTTTTTTGCGTCTGCAACAAAAGATTCGCGCATAACTTGAGCTTTTGCCGGAGATACATCTTGAGCACAAAGACGTAAACTACACATTTCAAAAATAAGAAGAAAAAGAAATAAAGTCCGCTTAGATAATAAATTCAAACTAAGTTCTCGTTGCATATTTTTATTATAAAATATTTTTGCCTAAAAAAACATAGTTATCTGCAAATCACGTAAAAATCAATCTCAAAAAAATCACATCGCATTAACGACGAATTCAATAACTTCCTAAACATAAAATATCGTACACAAGAATCCTTTTGTACTTGATTCTATGTATATAAAAAATAAATTGGCGTATTTTATTCATAAAGTTGAAAAATAAATTCCTATTCCTAATTGTATGATTTTAGTAACAAGAAACGCAAAACATTTTGAACCAATTCAAAATGAAAGTCCGATATATGATGGAAAATTGGTTTGAATAAAATCTTAAAACTACCGATAAGATTGCTTCTCTCTGGTCGAAATGACATTTTTATACTATCACAATTTTTATAGACTTTTGTTATATTAAAAATCATCAAAATCAAGTTTATAATTAAAGTATTATTTTATATTTTGATTGAGGAACATTATGTGGTTGAAAAAAAACGGAAATTACAATGATGAAGAAATTGCAAAATATGCAAAAACTTTTAACTCGTTATGCAAAAAAAATAACATCACAAGTTTTTGGTGGGATACAAATTTTTTGGTAAATCGACAAGAAAAATGGACTTTTCAAAAAATAATTGACGCAATTATGAGTTGTTACACCGATTGGAAAGAAATCAAAAATCAAAATAATTGCGAGTTTGAAAGTGCAGAAAATTGTGTAAATAATATGAAAACCGGTTGGAATCTTGGAAATACACTTGATGCCTACGATTATCGTTGCTTTTTTGATGAAGAATCAAATTCTTGGAAAGAAAAAATAAATCTTTCCGGACTTGCAACGGAAACAAAATGGCACATGCCAAAAACCACGGCAGAAATGATAAAATATATAAAAAATCTTGGATTTAATGCAGTTAGAATTCCTATAACTTGGGTTGGTCATCTAAATAACGATAATATAATTGATAATGATTGGATGAGTCGCGTAAAAGAAACTGTTGATTACGTTATTGACGAAAATATGTACTGCATTTTAAACGTTCATCACGACGGCGGTGCAAACGGTTGGGTAAAAGCCTGCGAATCGTCTTATAATCAATTTTCAAGTCGCTTAGAAAAAATTTATGAGCAAATTTCTAAAACTTTTGGCGATTATGATGAAAAATTGCTTTTTGGAAGCGTAAACGAAATTTTAGACGAAAATTCCTCTTGGGAAGAACCAACAAAGAATGCATCTTTTTGGGAATATAAATGGAATCAACTTTTTGTAGACACTGTAAGAAAATCCGGCGGCAAAAATAAAGAACGAAATCTTGTTGTTATGGCTCCTGCTGGGAAGAATAGCAAAATCGCTTTAGAACAATTTGAAATGCCTTCTGATTCAGCAAAAAATCATTTGATTTTTGAATTTCACAATTATGATCCGCAAAGTTTTTGTTGGCATCAAAATAAAGAAGGTACAAATTATGGAGAAACACCTCTTTGGAATGACGAAAAAGATACAAAAATTCTAGAATCCATTTTTGAAAATCTGATGCCATTTGCAAAAAAACTAAATGCACCAATTATCTGTGGTGAATATGCCGCTTGGATAAAAGAGTTGTAAATTTTTAGAGTTATTGTGTACGGAAGAACAACGTAATAACAGTAACTTTCTCAAAAAAAATGCCCACTAGATTTTCCAGTGGGCATTTTTTTTATTTACTAAGTAAATTATTTAAATGTTTTACAAATTCTGCCGGTTCTTTTAATTCTGCACCCGCAATCAAAAGTGCTTGGTCAAAAAGAACTTCTGAAACATCTTTTATAAGTGCTTCATCATCTGAATCTTTGATTTTTGCAACGATTGGATGGTCGCCATTTATTTCCAAAATAGGTTTTAATTCTGGTCCACTTTGTCCCATTGCTTTCATCATCTGAATCATCTGATAACTTGGGTCGTTTTCGTCTACAACAATGCAAGAAGGATTTTCTCCACTTAAAGTTTTTGAAAGTTTTACGTCTTTTACTTTTTCGCCAAGTGCTTTTTTGATTTTTTCAACAACAGATTTGAATTCTTCTTCCTTCTTCTTAGCTTCCTCTTTGTCGCCACCTAAATCTTCATCAGAACCGGAACGATTTACTGCTTTAAGTTCAAAATCCTTGTATTTTCCGAATCCCGGAATAACGATGTCATCAATATCATCATCCATAACAAGAACTTCAAAACCTTTTGCAACATAAGCTTTTAAAAGAGGATTTTCGCGGAGATTTTTTTCGTCGCTACCGGAAATATAATAAATTGCTTTTTGTTCAGGCTTCATTCTTTGAACATAATCTGCAAAACTTGTGTAATTTCCGTCGCCGGTTCCGGATTTATCAGTTGATTTAAATCTTACAATTTCTGCAATTTCTTCGCGGTTTGCATAATCTGAATACAAACCTTCTTTCATTGGACGATTGAAATTCTGTACAAATTTTGTCCATTTTTCAATAGAAGATTTTTCTGTGTCTGTAGGATTTTCAGATTTTTTTGCTTTGTCGGCTTCTTCGCCCATTTTTTTGAACTCACCAAGCAATTTTTTTACAGAAGCGGATTTAATATTATCCAAAATTCTGTTTTGTTGTAAAATTTCACGGCTTACATTTAAAGGTAAATCTTCAGAATCGATAATTCCTCTTACAAATCGTAAATATGATGGTAAAAGTTCGCGATCATCATCTGTTATGAAAACTCGTTTTACATAAAGTTTTACGCCACTTTTATAATCTGCTTGATACATATCAAAAGGAGCAGTTTGAGGAATAAAAAATAAAGTTGTATATTCTTGAGTTCCTTCCGCATGAGTATGAATGTATTTTAAAGGTTCTTGTCCGTCGTGAGCAAAAGTTTTATAAAATTCGTTGTAATCTTTTTCTTTAAGTTCAGATTTTGATTTTGTCCACAAAGCTGATGCCGAATTTACCTGATCAACTTTTTGTTCTGATGAAGTTACGTTTCCTTTATCATCGTATTTTTTTTCTTCATAATGAAGATAGATTGGGAATGCAATGTGGTCGGAATATCGTTTTACAAGTTCTTCAATCTTCCAACGAGAAGCGAATTCTGTTGATTCATCATTTAAATGCATTTCGATTGCAGAACCTGATTTTTTTTCATCATCAAAACCATATTTTTTTGCAACTTCAGAATCTAAAGCAACTTCATCAATATCATACGAATTTGTACCGTCAGAAGACCAATGCCATATTTTTCCGTCACCGGCAGCTTTTCTTGTATAAACATCGATTTTTTTTGCAGCCATAAATGCAGAATAAAAACCTACACCAAATTGACCAATTAAAGAGGAATCTTTTGCTGCTTCTGTAGTAAGTTTTTCCATAAATGCTTTTGTTCCAGAACGAGCAATTGTTCCCAAATTGTTTTGCAAATCTTCATCTGTCATACCAATTCCAGAATCTTGAACAGTAAGAACAGAATCTTTTTCATCAAACATAATGTCAATTCTTGGTTCAAATTTTATTGATTTGTAAGAATCGTCAGAAACTGTAAGATATTTTAATTTATCCAAAGCATCTGATGCATTTGAAATAATTTCTCGCAAGAAAATATCTTTGTTTGAATAAAGTGAATGAATGATTAATTTTAGAAGTTGATTTACTTCTGTTTGAAATTCATGTTTTGCCATTTATAAAACCTCTTTTAAATTCAAAATCGTACCTTTAAAAATAATAAAGAAGTTTTATAAAAGCAAATAAAAATATTAAGAAAATTAGATTATCTGTCTTATTCTGCAGAATTTGTAGAAGATTTTTCTATTGGCTCTGCGTTTTCAACTGTTTTTGTTTCTAACGCTAAATCACCATCTTTTATCCAACCAATTTTTCTAAAAATCAAGCCGAATGCCCAACAAAGAAGTGCAGGAAGAACAAAGCAAATCATAATTAAACCAAACCAGTTCATAAATGTTGGATTAATTGCTGTTGCACCGTGTAAAATTGCGGCTTCACTTGGATTATACCAACCAGAAATAGTTCCAATTTGTCCAACCAATCCGCAAGTGCCCATTCCAGAACTTACAGCGGCTCCATTCATTTCAAGTTTAAAAACGCAAGTTGCAATTGGACCGGTTATTGCTGAAGTTAATGTAGGAGCAATCCAAACTTTTGGATTTTTTATGATATTTGGCATTTGTAACATTGAAGTTCCCAATCCTTGCGATAAAATGCCACCCCAACGATTTTCTTTAAAACTTAAAACAGCAAATCCGACCATTTGAGCACAGCATCCTGCAACGGCGGCTCCACCGGCGAGTCCAACAAGTCCAAAAGCGGCACAAATTGCAGCAGAACTAATTGGCAATGTAAGAGCAACTCCTACTACAACAGAAATTAAAATACCCATCCAGAATGGATGAAGTTTTGTTGCCCAAATTAAGAATTTTCCTACAGAATTTGCAGCAATTCCAATATATTTTGCAGTTAAAACTGTTAATAACACTCCAACTAAAATGGTTACCGCTGGAGTAACGATAATATCAACTTTTGTTTTTTTGCTTACAAGTCTTCCACATTCCGCTGCAATAATTGCAATAATCAAAACAGCAAGAGGTCCGCCCGCTCCGCCAGTAACATTTGCCGCAGAACCAACTGCAACAAGACTAAACAAAACCAAAGCTGGAACTTGCATTGCAAAACCAATTCCAACTGCCATTGCAGCGCCAACAACATGACTTTCAGAAGCAAAATTTCCTGCATCAACTAGAAATTGAAAAACAGGATTTGTTCCCAATCTTAAAAGTTGTTGCCCTAAAGTTTTTATAATTGTTCCAATTAGCAAAGATGCAAAAAGACCTTGAGCCATTCCAGACATTGCATCAATGCAATAACGTTTTACATATTTATTCATACTAGCCTAAAAATATCATTTTGTGATTTTTTGTTCTATAAGGTTATTTTTGATTTTCTTCTTCATCTTCTACAAGAACTGTTTTCTTTGTAACTTCGACTTTTTCATCATAACAGGCAAAAACTTTTTCGGTAAATTCTTTTTTTAATTTTGGAGTGATTAAACTTACTAAAGGAACAATTATCAATCCTCCAACCATAGCAAGTGCTCCACAATTAATAGGATTCATAAAATTTAAGAAAATATTTGCAACTGTAATTCCAACTCCAAAAATAAAACTTGCCCAAACTGATGCTTTTGTCGTTTTTTTCCAAAATAATCCGTATAAAAATGGTGCTAAAAATGCACCGGCTAATGCTCCCCAAGAAATTCCCATAAGTTGAGCAATAAAAGTTGGTGGATTTAATGCAATCAAAACGGAAATTACAATAAAAAATACAACAAGAATTCTCATCGTCAAAAGTGATTTTTTTTCATCTATCTTTTTAAAACAAGTTTCTTTTAAAACGTCCAAAGTTAAAGTTGAACTTGAAGTTAAAACTAGTGATGATAAAGTTGACATCGAAGCAGAAAGAACTAAAACTACAACAACACCAATCAATATATCAGGTAAAGATGATAACATTGTAGGAACTATGTTATCGTAGAGAATTTTTCCATTTTCGGAGTAAATTGCCGGACTATCAAAAAGTCTACCAAATCCTCCTAAAAAGTAACAACCTCCGGAAATTATAATAGCAAAAATTGTAGAAACAATAGTTCCTGTTTTAACTGCTTTTTCTGATTTTATTGCGTAGAATTTTCCAACCATTTGAGGAAGCCCCCAAGTTCCAAGTGATGTTAAAATCACAACTCCCAAAAGATTAAGTGGATCCGGTCCAAAGAAAGAAACAAAAGGTCCTCGCATATGTTGTAAAGCAAAAGTTGTATTTTCGGCATCAACAGGAACTTCAGAAAGCTGCTGAATTGCAGAAAGAAATCCGCCTTTTCCATTTAAAACGGCAACAATAACAGCAATAATTCCACCAAGCATAATAATTCCCTGAATAAAATCGTTAATTGCGGTTGCCATATATCCGCCAAGAATTACATAAACGGCGGTGAGAATTGCCATTCCAATTACACACCAACGATAATCAATATCAAATGCAAGCCCAAATAATGTAGAAAGTCCTTTATAAACTGATGCTGTATAAGGAATTAAAAAAACAAATGCAATTATAGAAGCAACAATTCTTAATGAATTACTATCATATCTTTTTCCAAAATATTCCGGCATTGTTTTTGCATCAAGATGATGAGTCATAACTCGCGTTCTTCGTCCCATCACAACCCAAGCAAGTAACGACCCGATAAACGCATTTCCCAAACCAATCCAAGTAGAAGCAAGTCCATATTTCCAACCGAATTGACCGGCATATCCAATAAAAACTACAGCAGAAAAATATGATGTTCCATACGCAAATGCTGTAAGCCATGGTCCTACAGAACGTCCTCCAAGAACAAATCCGTTTACATCAGTTGCACTTTTTCTAGAATAAATGCCAACTCCAATCATTATTGCAAAAAATACAACAACTAAAGCAATCTTTATAATCATAGTTTTTTCCTAAAATAAAAAGGCTGTTTACATTGAAACAGCCTTTTCAAAATAACTTATTTATTGTGCAGAATTTTCTTTTGATTGCTCTTCTGCATCTTCGTCTTTCTCTTTAGAAAGCATTACGTTTGTAAGAATTCCTAAGATAAGGGCACAAGCAACTGTTCGGATTTCAACTTTGCCAAAACTTACAACCATTCCGCCAACTCCAGTTATAAAAATTACTGATGCAACGAAAAGATTTCGGTTTTTGTTTAAATCAACTTTCTGGAACATTTTGAATCCTGAAACTGCAATAAATCCGTAAAGTGCAATGCAAACTCCGCCCATAACGCAAGATGGAATTGTTTCTAAGAATGCAACGAGTGGAGAAATCAATGAAAATACAACGCAGAGAATTGAACATCCCCAGATTGTGATTGTAGATGCATTTTTTGTGATTGCAACACAACCGATTGATTCACCGTAAGTTGTGTTTGGACATCCGCCAAAAATTGTAGAAACCATAGTTCCAACGCCGTCTCCCAAAAGTGTTCTTGTAAGTCCCGGTTCTTTTAATAAATCTTTTCCGATGATTGCAGAAAGATTTTTGTGGTCAGCAAGATGTTCTGCGAAAACTACAAATGCAACTGGAACGTAAGCCGCAAAAATTGTAAGAAGATAAGAACCTGTGATTCCTTTTAATCCTTCAATTCCTCCAAGTACAAAAGTGAATTTTGGAAGAGCCAAATATCCAGAAAGTGATGTAAAGTCGAGAGAAGTAAGTGCTGCATAATTTATAACTATCAAAGAAGGATTATTTGACGCATATCCGATGATTGCAAAAATTGATGCTAGCAAATATCCGGCAAGAATTCCGATGATAAAAGGAATGAGTTTTCCGATTTTTTTGCCATAAGTTGAACAGAGCATTGTTATAGCCAAAGTTACGAGTCCGCAGATGAGAGCAACGTAAGTACTTCCGCCTTCAACGCTACTTTTAAGTAAATCGCCAACAGCATTTGTAGAAAGACTTAAACCGATGATTGAAACTGTTGGTCCAATAATTACAGGAGGCATTAAAATATCAATCCATTTTACGCCACAGAATTTTACAATAATCGCGATGATTACATAAACAAGTCCAGCCATTAACGCACCGATGATTAAACCCCAATAGCCGATTTGCATAGAAGCAGCACCGCCAAAGGCACTCATCATAGAACCGATAAATGCAAAAGAACTGCCTAAAAAAACAGGGCTAGAACTTTTTGTAAATAACAAATAAACAAAAGTTCCAACCCCAGCGCCAAATAAAGCAGCAGATGCAGAAAGACCATTTCCCACGATTGCAGGAACAGCGATGGTTGCAGCCATAATTGCTAAAAGCTGTTGAATTGCAAACAAAAATGTTTTTCCAAAACCCGGTTTGTCTTTAATACCATAAACCAAACTCATTTTATAAAACCTCTTTAATTTTAAAACTTATTAATTATACCCACTAGAAAATAATTGGTCTACTTAATAAAATGCTAAGCATTGGGATTTTTGACCCAGTAGCTCAGCTGGATAGAGCATCTTGAGCCTTGTAAACGCTAAAATCTTTTTTTCAAAAGATTTTTTAACGCGTTTGCTATAGTATTACCTAATTGGAAGGTCGTGCGTTCGAATCGTTGCGATTCTTTTATATTTTTTTTTGACCCAGTAGCTCAGCTGGATAGAGCATCTTGTGCCTTGTAAACGC
>CAZIQK010000023.1:0-2283 GCA_964541735.1 uncultured Treponema sp. | reverse complement strand
TATAGTATTACCTAATTGGAAGGTCGTGCGTTCGAATCGTTGCGATTCTTTTATAATTTTTTTTGACCCAGTAGCTCAGCTGGATAGAGCATCCGCCTCCTAAGCGGAAGGTCGTGCGTTCGAATCGCATTTGGGTCATTTTTTCAACTTCACAATAATTTTTAAATGGTGTAGAATGAGAAACCGTATGAAAAACGGTTTCGATAACAATAAATATCTTAAAATTCAATCAGAACACATTAAAGAACGAATTTCTCAATTTGGCGACAAACTCTACCTTGAATTTGGTGGAAAACTTTTTGATGACTATCATGCATCTAGAGTTTTGCCGGGCTTTCATCCAGATAGCAAACTTCAAATGCTAATGCAACTTTCCGATATGGCAGAAATTATCATAGTAATAAGTGCCATCGATATTGAAAAAAATAAAGTTCGTAGCGATTTAGGAATTACTTATGATAAAGATGTTTTGCGTCTTAGAGATGAATTCCAAAAACGAGGACTCATTGTTAGTAGCGTTGTAATAACTCACTATTCAGGCCAAGCAACTGCAAAAGCATTTCGTGCAAAACTAAAAAAAATGAACATAAAAGCGTATTATCACTACACAATTCCAGGTTATCCTTCTAATGTTCCGCTAATTGTAAGCGATGAAGGTTTTGGAAAAAATGATTACGTAGAAACGACACGTCCATTAGTTGTAGTAACCGCTCCGGGACCAGGTTCTGGAAAAATGGCAACTTGTTTGAGTCAACTTTATCACGAAAATAAACGCGGAATAAAAGCCGGTTACGCCAAATTTGAAACTTTTCCTATTTGGAATTTACCTTTAAAACACCCAGTAAATCTTGCTTACGAAGCCGCAACCGCAGATTTAAATGATGTAAATATGATTGACCCTTTTCATTTAGAAGCCTACGGAAAAACTACAGTAAATTACAATCGTGATATAGAAATATTCCCTGTTTTAGATGCAATTTTCAAAAGAATTTATGGGAAAAATCCATACAAATCGCCAACAGATATGGGCGTAAATATGGCTGGTCTTTGCATTTATGATGATGAAGCTTGTCGCGAAGCAAGTCACCAAGAAATTATCCGCCGATATTATGCTGCTCTAAACAACTTTGTAGAAGGAAATACAACCGAAGCAGAAATCAACAAAATTGAACTTTTAATGCATCAAGAAAATATCTCAACCGATTGTAGAAAAGTTACAGTTGCTACAAAAGAACGAGCAATAAAAGAAAAATTCCCTTGCGCCGCAATAGAATTATCAGATGGAACAATCATAACTTCCGCAACTTCAGATTTACTTGGAACAAGTGCTGCATTAATTTTAAATGCGACA
Organism: uncultured Treponema sp.; assembly: GCA_964541735.1. Classification (GTDB taxonomy): domain Bacteria; phylum Spirochaetota; class Spirochaetia; order Treponematales; family Treponemataceae; genus Treponema_D. The sequence continues at coordinate 932 of CAZIQK010000023.1, read as the reverse complement.
AAATATCTTGCCGGAATTGACCACAAAGTAAAACTTATTCCAAAAGCGATGATTGAACCAATCCAAAAAATGAAAGTTACTTATTTAAAGGGAAATAATCCGCGCCTTCACACAGATGAAGTTTTAGTTGCACTTGCAATGCTTTCTCGTGAAGACGAAAATTGCAAAAAAGCACTTGAACAACTTCCAAAATTTGACGGTTGCCAAGTTCACACAACAGTTATGCTTAGTGAAGTCGACAGAAAAATCTTCAAAAAATTAGGAGTTATGCTCACTTGCGAGCCAATTAGCAAAAAACAAAAAAGTTTGATTGGTTAAATTTCTCGCAGATAGCATTGTACGAAAGTATAAACAACAATAACTTTCATTAAAGTAAAGCCCGCCCACCAAAATCAAAAATTCAGTAGGCGGGCAAATCTTTTTTACATCAAATTTGCATTACCGTCTACACACCTTCAAATGCATCTCTTTTACTCTAAGTTTTGTCTCTTTCGGTAGATTTAAAGAGTGCTTTTTTCCGACAGGGGACTTTCTTCACAAAATTTGCGATTTGCTAGAAGATGCCATCTGCCGGATTTGCAATTCAATATATCTGTTTGACGGCAAAAGTCAGTTTAAAACTTTGCATTATCAAGCTTAAAATACCAATTAAATTAAGTTCAGAAAAGACGCTGACTTGGATACAGATTCAATAAACAAGTTTACTACGCATCCATTGTAGGACTTCTGTTTACTGCTATCGAGTGAATCTATGAGGACAGCTCATTTTTCCCCACAACAATCTTTTTGTTTTTTTGCACAACAAGAAGATGAAGAACAAGATTTGCAGCAACTGTCTTTGTGTTTTACTTTAAGGACAACCGCAAAGACAATTATAGCAGCAACAATAATTCCTACAATTAAATCTGCAATTTTTATTCCAAAAATCATAT
>CAZIQK010000022.1:33958-37217 GCA_964541735.1 uncultured Treponema sp. | reverse complement strand
GATAAAAAGAAAGAATCTTAAAATAAAAAAAAAGACTACCTAAAAACGATTGTGTTATTTTGAAGATATTTTAAAACAATACACTAAATATAGCGTCATTTTCAAAATAACTTCAACATAACATTTCTTTTAGATAGCCTTTTAAGGTTTAGGGACCATAGGACTCGGACCTATGACCGCACGGATATGAGCCGTGTGCTCTACCAACTGAGCTAGATCCCCATAAGACGTGTTGTAATATTACTATTTTTAACCATTTATTGTCAAGTAAAAAAACATTTTTTTTGTAAAAGAAAAAACTTGGCACGGAAATTGCTCTAAATAGTGTATAAACAAAATCGCAATATTGAAACGCTCTGTTACGACTCGCATTTCTTATTGCACAAACATAGGAGTAATTATGAAAAGTATTGAGTTAAATGAAATCCCAAATCTTCTAAAAGAAAAGAAAATGTCGCAAGAGGAAGGAATAATTTTTTTAACAAATTTTATTTCTGAGAACTATTTAATTTTCGGAAACCGGCTTCGTGATGAAGATTTTCGCTCTGAAGTAATTTTAAGTTTTTTAGAAAAATCAGATTCTCTATTTAAAAACTATAATGAAAATCGAGGAACATTTTTTAGTTATTTTTATAGTTATATTCAAAATTCTGCTTTATATTTAACAAAAATAAAAAACAAAGAATCTGTCTTGAAAAAAATCACAAAATCTGAAATAGAACAAAACTATTCAAACAAAATGGAAAAAGAAGAAACATTAAAAATTGAAGAAAACAAAGTTCAATATAGTTCAAAAAAAATCTCAAAAGAAAACATAAAAAAAACGCTAACCGAAATCACTAAGAAAAAAACTAAATATGAAAAAATAATTTTAACGCTAACTTTAAAAAATTCATTTTATTTGACAGATGATCTTATCAAAAAAATTTCAAATTTTTTAAAAATAGACACTTCTCTACTTTCGGAAATTGTTATGAATTACAAAACCGAAATGGAAAACAAAATTTTAAGGCGAGAAGAAGTATTTTCTAAACGAGATAAATCATATTTTTTACATAAAAAATGTGAAAAAGAAATTGATGATTTAAAAACAAAACGAAATCTTGATTTTGATACAGATATACAATACGCAACAAATCGAAAATTAGAAAAATTGTATTATGTAAATAAAAAACACATAACTAGATGGAACTCAATAAATAAAGAAATTCTTGAAGGAAAAATAAATATAAAACCATCAAATCACTCTATTGCAAATATGATGGGAATTTGTGAACGGCAAGTAAGTTATTATCTTTTTTGTGTAAAAAATGGGAAAACAAATTTTTCTGAACTTCAAGAAAAGACAAAAGAAATAAAAGATGAGGTTTCTGAAAATATCACTAATTATTGAGAAAAAAAACTGTTTTCATTAAGATAAAATTATGACGATTTTTTTAGCAACCGGAAATAAAAACAAAAAAAGAGAAATGGAAGAACTTCTTAGTGCACATACAATCTTAATTCCTTCCGACAAAAATATTGATTTTAATCCAATCGAAAATGGAACAACATTTTATGAAAACAGTCTTATAAAAGCTCGAACGCTTTTTGATATTGTTCAATGCCCTGTTATAGCAGATGATTCTGGAATCTGTGTAGATGCACTTGATGGAAAGCCCGGAATTTATTCATCAAGATACGCAGGTCCAGATTTTATGTGCGGAAAACCTGATGGCACAAAAATATCGCAAGAAGAACAAAATATTTTTTTAATTGAACAATTAAACGAAAAAATAAAAATGGGAGAACTTCCAAAAGCCGCTTATTTACATGGAGAACGTTCTTGTCATTACACTTGTGCAATGGTTCTTTACGCAGGTGTAGACAGACTTTTTGTTGCTCAAGAAACATTCGAAGGAATTTTAATAAACAAAATTGAAGATAAAGCTGGAAATGGTGGTTTTGGCTATGATCCTATTGTTTATTTACCGGAATATAAAAAAACTGTTGCAGAACTTTCCAGTGATGAAAAAAATGCAATTTCGCACAGAGGAAAGGCTGTTCGTGCATTAAAAAATCTAATTGAAAATGGCTCTGTTTGAGATTACAACTAAAAAAACTGTAGATTCCAAACTTGATTCGGAATCTACAGTAAAATATTGTTTTTTTTAGATGTCGAATCATGTTCTGCATGACAGTTTTCTAGCAAAATTCAGTTGATTTTTAGAATTGAGCCTTAAAAATATTAATCTTTAAAAATCAAAAAAAATTATTTTTTTCTAAAGTTTTAAAACCTTCCATCCGATAATAATGTAGAACTGTTATGATTGTTTCGACTTCGTAGAAGCAGCAATCAGACGTTTCCAGCAAAAATGTGTAGGTGTAGCCTTGTAAATAACATTTACGCATTTTTGCGTCTTTTTTTTACAGAAGAAAGGATTCTTCTGCCCTACATTCCAAGGAGGAATACTATGGTTATCAACCACAACATGTCGGCAATATTTGCCAATCGCCAACTCGGAGTAACTGGAACAAGTCTTAACAAAGATATGGAAAAGTTATCATCTGGAGAAAGAATTAATCGTGCAGGAGATGATGCTTCTGGTCTCGCAGTTTCTGAAAAAATGAGAAGCCAAATTAGAGGTTTGAGTCAAGCTTCTGAAAACGCTGCAAACGGTATTAGTTTTATTCAAACAACAGAAGGTTATTTGCAAGAAACAACTGATATTATGCAACGTATTCGCGAATTAGCTGTTCAATCATCAAACGGAATTTATTCTGATGAAGACAGAATGCAAATTCAAGTTGAAATTTCAGCACTTGTATCTGAAGTTGATCGCATTGCAAGTTCAGCACAATTCAATGGTATGAATATGCTTACTGGTCGTTTTGCTCGTTCAACTGGAGAAAATGTTGTAACTGGTTCTATGTGGTTCCATATTGGAGCAAACATGGATCAAAGAACACAAGTTTTCATTGGTACAATGTCAGCAGAAGCTCTTGGTGTTCGAGAAATTGGTACAGGCGACAAAATCACACTTGCCACACCGGAAGATGCCAACCGTGCAATAGGCGTTGTTGATGAAGCCTTGAAAAAGATTAATAAACAACGTGCTGATTTAGGTGCTTATCAAAACAGACTTGAATTAACAATCAAAGGTTTGGATATTGGTACTGAAAACTTACAAGCATCAGAATCACGTATTCGTGACACTGATATGGCTAGCCAAATGGTTGAATTCACAAAGAATTCAGTTTTACAACAAGCAGGTACAGC
>CAZIQK010000022.1:0-33858 GCA_964541735.1 uncultured Treponema sp. | reverse complement strand
AATGTTGGCTCAGGCTAATTCACAAAGTCAAAATGTATTAAGTCTTTTAAGATAAACTGACAATAAGATAAATAAGTAATGCCAACATTGCGTGTCAGTTTTCGTTAGAAAACTGAGTAAGTAGCCATAGGCTACGACCAATGTTGGCTCAGGCTAATTCACAAAGTCAAAATGTATTAAGTCTTTTAAGATAAGTATTTTTTTGAAGAATAAATGCTAACTAATTTTATCAAAACTTTTATATGAAATGATAAAGTTTTATAATTTTAGAAATGCTTGTTTTTAGTAAAATACTATATTATAATTATTAAGATGATAAAAAATCATCTTAATAATTGCACGGTGTTTTTGATTCTACTCTCTTTATTTACACCAAACACTAAATTTTGAAAATTTTAGACACATATTTTCAGATATGTTTTGTTCTTTGAAATATTGTTCTTTATGTTTTGCAAGTATCAGTAAGAACAGTCAGATTAAAGCCTATTATTCTGACTATTCCTGCTGAATAAGGTCTGAAACTAAATTGGGAGGCGCAAAACCGATTTAGCCTTCACTTGCAGGACTCAAAAGCATGATGCTTTGAGTTATAGTAAACATGGAGGGCAAAACTATGATTATTAATCACAATATGAGTTCACTCTATGCTGATCGTGTATTGAACATTTCTAATGATTCAATTATGAAAAACATGGAAAAACTCTCTTCTGGTGAACGCATCAATCGTGCCGGAGATGATGCATCTGGACTCGCAGTTTCTGAAAAAATGCGAAGTCAAATTAGAGGATTGAATCAAGCTGCTAAGAACATCCAAAATGGAGTTTCTTTTATTCAAACGACAGAAGGTTATTTGCAAGAAACTACAGATATTCTTCAACGTGTTCGAGAATTGGCTGTTCAATCTGCTAACGGTATCTACAGCGATGAAGATCGTATGCAGATTCAAGTTGAAGTATCACAACTCGTTGCTGAAGTTGATAGAATTGCAAGCCAAGCTCAGTTCAACGGTATGAATATGCTTACTGGTCGATTTGCAAATGGCACTGACAATGTTATGCAGTTCCAAATTGGTGCAAACATGGATCAGAACACACGCGTTTACATAGGAACTATGTCTGCACAAGCACTTGGATTAAAAGGTGCACAAGGTGGAGAAGATCAGATTTCTATTGAAACACCAGATTTAGCAAATGCAGTTTTGGGTTCTGTAGATGCTGCTTTGACAACTGTAAACAAACAAAGAGCAGATCTTGGTGCATACCAAAACAGATTTGAAATGGCTGCAAAAGGCATTGATATTGCTGCAGAAAATACTCAAGCAGCAGAAAGTCGTATTCGCGATACAGATATGGCTTCTGAAATGGTTGACTTTACAAAGAACCAGATTCTCACACAAGCTGGTACAGCAATGCTTGCTCAAGCTAATTCACAGTCACAAACTGTACTTGGTTTATTGCAGTAAATGTAAAAAATTAAAGAGATTTCTAGACGTTATCTTTTTAATTTTAGTAAAAGGAAGGGGGAGCGCCCCCTCTTCCTTTCTTTTTTTGAAAATAAATAATTTTATTATAAATTATTTAAAACGGAGGTGAACTATGAATACTATAAACTCACAAAGTTCCATGGTTCGTGTGGCAATGGATGGCCAATCTCTTTATTCATCAACAAATGTAAGAAATACCGAAACACAAAATTCGGCAATATCCATTACGCCAACAGGAGCTCAAGTTGCTCAAAATATAGAGAAATCAATTGCAGACTTAAAAGCTGATACTCAGCAACTTCAAAAAATGTCTGATTTGATAACTGGACGAAAATTGCAGTTTTCTGTAAATAAAGACTTAAACAGTGTTATCATAACTGTTCTTGACTCAAAAACAAATCAAGTAGTAAAGGAGATTCCATCAGAAGATATTCAGAATTTAAAACTTCGTATACGAAAAGCGTTAGGAAATTTATTTGACGAAGTTGTATAATTTTGGCTTTTGATAAAAAATATGGCTGGCATTAATATTCCAGGCGTTACTGATCAATATAACACAAATGACACAATAGAAAAACTTATGAAGGTTGAACGAATTCCTTTAACAAGGGAACAAAATCAACTTGAAGGATATAAAAATCAACAGGACGCTTGGCGCGACATAAACTCAAAACTTTCATCTTTAAGAGAAAGTACAAAAACTCTCTACTCTTATGATAATCCTTTTAACAATAAAATTGTAAATTCTACACAAGAAGATTCAATCACAGCGGAAGCTACGCGTAGTGCTCCAATTCAATCTTTTAAAGTTGATGTTTTACAAGTTGCAACATCAGATCGTTTTTTAACCGATGAACTTGGTGCCGATTACAAAGTGCCTTCTGGAGTTTATACTTTTAAAGTTGCAGATAAACAATTAACAATGAATTGGAAAGGTGGCTCTTTAAAAGATTTTTCTAATGCAATCAACAAACGCGGAAACGGAATTATAAATACAATGATTATTGGTTCTAGTCAAGGAAAAAAAACATTATTGATAGAATCTTTAACAACCGGAAGAGAAAATAAATTGATTTTTGAAGATGCCGCTAAAACTTTTGCAGAACAGTCTGGAATGATAAGTCCTATAAAATCAAATGAAATAACTTTTGGGACAAACTCATCTGAAATTTCAAACATACAAAATAAAGAAAATGTCGAACAAGTTGGACTTCCTTCTCTATCAATTACAAAAACAAAATTTATAAATAATATAGTTACAGTTGAACCACGTGGAGCATATCAAGTAAATGTTCCAAACAATATAAAAAATAATTCAAATTATCACATAACTTTTAATATTACAGCAAAAAAAACTGATGATATTACAACAAAACTTAATGAAAATGCTGGAGAACCAGTTTTACCAGATTCTGGATTTGCCGAATTTGAAAATATTGTAATAAGAAATATAGAATCAGATACAACAATAAAAAAAACGACAGTTCAAACAGAACAACTTGTTCCTATCGAAAATAAAAATTTAGTTTATGCAGTTATGACAGATGGTTCTGAAGAACTAATTTCGACACCAGAAATTCTTTCTGAAAACGGAACAAAAATAGATTTTCCGCTTTCAGAATATCAAAACATAAAAGCAATTGCATTTAAAAATTATAATACAGGCTACAGTTTTGAAGTTTCATCTTTTGAAACTTATGATAAAACAACAAACGCGGGTTATGTTCCAAATCATCCAGTTTCGGTTGCTGATGATGCAATCATAAAGTATGAAGGAATAAAAATCTCTCGTCCTTCAAATAAAATTGATGATGTTATTCCGGAAATTACATTAAATCTTGCAGAAAAAACAGAAAAAACGGCAACAATTTCTGTAAAACCAGATGCAGAAGCAGCAAAAGATGCACTTATCAGTTTTGTAGGACAATACAATCAAACTGTCGCAAAAATAAACATTCTTTCTCAAACAAAAACAGAAATTATTGAAGAATTAGATTATCTTAGTGATGATGAAAAAGAAACTGCTTACAAACAATTAGGACTTTTTCAAACAGATTTTTCTCTTACAAGCATAAAATCAAATATGGCAACAATTCTTTCTTCTCAATATTTGTTTGATGACAACGCAACAATCTCAATGTTAAATCAAATTGGAATTGCAACAAATGCAAGCGGATTTGGCGGAGGATATTCCGCTTCTCGTTTACGAGGATATTTAGAAATTGATGAAAAAAAACTTGATAATGCTTTGCAGAACAATCTTGACGACATAAAATCTTTATTTGGTTATGATTCTGATGGTGATTTGATTGTAGATTCGGGAATTGCTTACAAACTCGACAAACAAATTAGTGCTTACACACAAACTGGCGGAATTCTTTCTCTAAAAACATCAACCTTAGATTCAAAAATAAAGAATTCAGAATCAAGAATTTCAAAATTGGAAGACCAATTAGAAGATAAAGAAGCAGAATATAGAAATCAGTTTAGCACGATGACAGGAACTTTAAATAGTCTTGAATCACAACAATCAACTATTTCTAATTTTTCAAGACAAAATCAAAATAATAATTAGGTGGAAATAAAATGATTGATTTTTTTATTAATGGACAAAAAGTTGATGTTCAACTGGAAGGAGAAAAAACTGTTGGCGATGTTTTAAATTCTTTTGAACAAACTTGCGAAGAAAGCGAAGCCGCTGTAATTGGAATAAATGTTGATGAAAAACAAATTACAGCAGAAATTTTTGATGAAGAAGCAAAAAGAGAACTTTCAAACGTAAAAAAATTTGAATTTACAGTTGTTACAAAACAATCTATCACGCAATCTTTTATTGAACTTTCTAAACTTTTTGAAGAACTTTCTACAAGAATGCAAGAAATTCCGCTTGAGTTGCAAAATGGAAATAATAAAGAAGCAAGTGTTTCCATAAAAAAACTTGCTGATAGCATTGACGAACTTTGTCATGTTGCTGCCCTAGCCTCCTTGTTTCCAGAAACTTTTAACGAAAAAAAATTGGGAAATATTAATTTTAAAGATTTTTTTGAAGATTTTTCTCCAATTTTAAAAGATTTTGAAGAAGCGTTGCAAAACAACGACACAGTTTTAGTTGGAGATTTGTCTGAATATGAAATTTGTCCACGTTTGCAAACAATTTCAAAAGCCTTGGCAGTTATTCAGTAATCTTTATTTACACGGATATTTCCGCTGAAGCCAAAATTTAAGATTTCCACAGACTCAACATCACAAATTTTATAAAAAATGAGTCATATAGAATACTACTTGTAAAGTAAAAAAAATTAGTGTAACTTAAATGAATATGAAAATTGAAGGACTAAAAGATTTGCAAAGAGAAGAAGGTCAAATCTTTTATTTACGAAAATACAAATGCAAAGCGGTTGTAAATCTTCCAATTGCAAAAGAAGAAGTTCCTATTCATTTTACAATAGAAATGAATCCGCTTGGACAAAAAAATATAGATCTCACAATAGAAAAACAAATTAATTATCCTCTTCTTCCGTTAAAAAAAGCAATCACCGATTTTATTTTAACAGAAGAATTAGAAGGACGACTTCCATGTTAAAATTTATTACAAATTCACCTGAAGAAACAATTGAACTTGGAGAAAAAATCGGGAAAAAATTAAAAAAAGGTGATATTATCGCAATGCAAGGAACTCTTGCAGCAGGAAAGACAACAATCACAAAAGGAATCGCAAAAGCCTTAGAAATTGAAGATACAATAACAAGTCCAACTTTTTGTTTGATTAGCGAATATTCAGGAAAAATGCCTCTTTATCACATGGATGTTTACAGACTTGACGGTTGTGAAGATTTTGAAAATCTTGGAACTGATGATATGCTTTATGGAGATGGTGTCAGCATTATTGAATGGAGCGAAAAAATTATGGATTCACTTCCAAAATCAACTATAATTTTAAAAATCACTCCAAATGAAAATGGAACAAGAATAATTGAAATTGATAATTGGAAGAATGGAGATATAGAATGAAAGCCTTAGCTATTGATTGTGCAGTTTCAAAACTATCTATTTCTGCAAAAAATGATGATAAATTTGTAAGTTGCATTTATAACATCGGAATGAAACAATCAGAAAACATTGTTCCCGCAATCGATTATGTTTTAAAAAAAATTGAATTAAATTGCTCAGATTTAGATTATTTAACTTTTACAAAAGGTCCTGGTAGTTTTACAGGTTTAAGACTTTCAATTTCTGCATTAAAAGCAATTGAATTAGCAAATAATAAAAAACTTTATGGAATTTCATCTTTAAAAACTTATGCTTTTCCTTTTTTTGAATTTGAGTTTCCAATTTTAAGTGTGATTGATGCCAATAAAGATAGATTTTATGCAAGTATTTTTTTTAATAACGAAAATATTTTAGAAGATGGAGATTATACAGTTGATTTTCTTTTAGAAAAATTAAATTCTTTTGAAAAAGTTTTAATTTGCGGTCCAGATAATTTTAAATTCAAAAAAATTTTAGAAGAGTCAAATCAAAAAATAAAAATATTTTCTCCAAATTTTCAAGGCGTTCCATCTGAAATTTTATTTTCATTAACAGAAAAAGAAATAGAAAATGGATTAAAACCTCTAAACGATTATGATGGACCTCTTTATTTACGAGCAAGTGAAGCAGAAATTGTTCATTCACAAAAAAAATCGTAATTTATTTTTTTAATAATTTTGCTAAAGAACTTACTGATTGAATTGCTTTTGAATTATTATCTTTTTCGACAACTTCAACAACGGCAGCTTTATTTTCGTTTTGAATAGCGTCAAAAACTTCTTGGCGAAAAACTTTTACATTTTTTGGAGCTTCAACACCAATTTTCACTTGTTCTCCATGCACATCAATTAGAGTGATTGTAATATCATCACCAATTTTTATTTTTTCATCAATTTTTCTAGAAAGGATAAGCATTAGTTTTCTCCTTTCGAATTCAAAGCATTAATAATATTAAATTTTGTTGTCCATCTATTATCATTTAAAATAACTTGCATACATTTATGATTTTTTTTATTTATAACAATTGGGCCTTGAAAATTTGCTGTAATTGGAGAGCCATCGGCTGGAACTGTTACAATCGTCATTATGATAATATCTTCCGGTTTTGTAATTCCAATTTTTTGTAGAGTTTCATCATCAATATCTGTTTCATAAGTTGATGATATTAAAAAAGGATCAACTATTAAAAAAGCTAAATTCGGATTTTCTATAGATTGCAACCAAATAAAAGGTTCATAATCTGAATCGACTAAAGCAAATTTTGTAAATTCTTCAAAACCAAACAAACCTTCAGGAATAGTAAGAAGTCTATCTTGTGAAATTTCAATTTTTCCTTTAGATTTTGTCATCAATTCCATTTTTAACCTCTAAGTTTCTATTTTATCGCATATAATTTAATAATGTTGAATTATACATTTTTCCAGCTTGGCTAAGAGTTGCTTGATTTGTATAATCTAACATTTTTAAATCTGTAATTGCTTTTGTAAAATCTAAATCACCTTCTCTAGAAATTTGACTTGTAACATCTAAAGCAAGTTTTGAACTTCGAGTTGCATTTAATTGAGCTCGTTCATATTCAGAACCATTTTTTGCAATTCTTGTGATAAGATTACCAATTCCTTGATCCAAACTTCCTAAAACTCTTCCACCAATCGATTCTTGATCTCCGGATAAAAGTGCATTTCTAAATGCAATAACTGTATCAAATAAGGAACCTCCGGAAACTCTAACGCCATCACCTAAATTATAAGGAGGTTGTTGTGATGAATCTTTTATAATACCAAGTTCATTTAAAGAATTTCCTTCAATATCAGAAAGCCAAAGTTGTCTTGCATCTGTAGTAGAAAGATTTAACGCATTTCGTACAGGATCAACACTTGCCTTTACAGCCGCTTCACTATTATTTATTTTTGCAACGACAGAATAAATATTATCACCTTCAGAAATTTTTATCTGAACACCATCTACAGAAATTATTCCATCAGAACTTGCTTGCCAAGAAGATGCATCTCGTGCACCAAAAAGTTGTTGATTTTCTGCCCAAAAAGTTTTATTTCCTACATTATCATTTACTAAATATTTATTTTCATCAATTTCAACTGTATTTACATCAATATTTCCTTGATAATTTACACTTTGAATTAATGGAATTCCAGAACCTTCTACATTTCCAAGTTCTATATCAAATGCTGTTGTTTTTGTATTTGTTCCTGCAAAAATTGCATTTCCATCTGAAGAAATTGCATTTGCATTTTGGACGAGAGCTTTTAAAAGTTCATCAACTTCTGTTGCCATATTTTTTAAATCATCTTTTGAATAAATTCCATTCGCACCAGTAACAGCTAATTCACGAACTCGTTGCATAATATCAAGAGAATCTGTCATATATCCTTCTCGCAAAGTAAATTCATCAGAAAGAGTTAGTGCATTTTTTTCAAAATTATTCACACGGTTCAAAAAAGATTGATAACGAACAAGATGACCTGCAGCGATTGGGTCATCTCTGAGTTGTTGAATTTTTTGCTGACTTCCAATTTGATTATTAACTCTATTCAAACGACTTTCTTGAAGACGTAAATTACTCTGAGTATTATTATTATTCATCTGACTACTAATTCTTTGCATAAAAAGCCTCTCTTAAAATAATAAAATTTATACACCTAATCTATTTATAACTGTGTCAAGCAAACTATCCCAAATAGTTACAAATTTAGCAGCGGCATTATATCCATGTTGAAATTTCATAATTTCAGCAAGTTCTTCATCAATATTTACACCACTAATTGAATCTCGAAGATTTTTTAAATCATCCATAATTGAATTTTGACTTAAAAGATTTGTTTGAGCTTGTTCGCCTTTTAATCCAACATTTGTTACAGCATCTGCAAAGTAATCATCAAATGTTTTTACTTGTCCAACCATAACATTTGTATTTCTAATCGAAGCAATTTCTACTGCTGCTCTACCATCACCCACAGCAACAGCACCTGTAGAGTCCAAATATCCAGCTGCAACATTCATCACATCTTGTTTTATCACAGGATTAATTTCTATATACGCAGAAGGATTATAAACTGGAGAAACTGCAAATTGTGTTCCAGATTGCAAAACTTCAACCGCATCTGCTTGAGCAAAATTATAAGCATTTTCAGCACCGGTTCCTCTTAAAATACCAGAATAACCTGCTAAAAAATAACCGGAATCTTCAACATGACGAATAACAAAATCTGGATTATCGTATTCTTGAGCAGTTGTTCCTTTTAAAACAAGATGATTATTTTTATCCAAATATGCTTTTACTTCACTTGTACTATTGTTTATTTTTGCAATAACAGTTTCCACTGTATCAGTATGATAATAATTTATAGTAACATCGCCATCTTTTCCGCTCAAAGTCATTGTTCCTTCAATACCAACTTGTTGTTGCAAATCTAATTCGTTCGTTCCTGTAAAACGGAAAACATAAGAAGTATCTAAAACACCATCACTATCTCTATCAAAATTACCATTTGCATTTTCTACAAAAGAGTGTTGAACAAAAAAGTTTAAACCTGTAACTTTGTTTGCCCCCACAGCATTTCTATGAACATCATTTACCAAATCAGAAAAATTCATAGTCATTGTATTCAATGATTGCATTTCATTTCTTACATCAACATCACGAAGTTCTACCAAAGCACCTAATTTTCCACCAGAAAAATGTGCATCCAAACCTGTGTCAGACCAAATGAGTTTATTATAACCAGTTTCATCATAACGAGGTGCAAGACCAATTTCGCGGGCAATAGAACCTTGAACAATCACTCGACCATCAACGTGAACCATAAATTCATCAGAGTCGCGATTATCTGTAGAAATATTTATTAATTGAGAAAGTTTATCAACTAATAAATCTCTTCTATCGAGTAAATCATTTGGATTATCACCCATTCCTCTTGACCGAACAATTTCTCCATTTAAATCTGCTATTTGTCTTGTATAAGAATTAACTTGTTTTACAGTCGCTTCAATATCACCATTTAATAAATCTGCAATTCCAGAAAGACTATTCCACTGCTGTTGAATTGAATCAGTTAAAGTTTCACCTCTTGTTACAACAACTTGTCTTGCGGCTTGACTTTCCGGATTTGCTGATAATTCTTGCCAACCTTCCCAAAATTTATCCATATTTCCACGAACAGAAACATCATAAGGTTCATTATAAATTTGTTCGAGCATTGTGTAATAATCAGATCTTGTTTGCCAATAAGATTCTTGATTTTGCTGACCGACAATTCGTTTATCCAAAAGTTCATCTCTTATACGATTTACACTTTGAACATCAATTCCTTGTCCAATCATTCCAGGACGTTCAGCACGTTCTAAATCAGGTTTATAAAGAGGATCAAATTCTTTCATTTGAACTCTTTGTCGAGAATATCCTTCTGTATTTGCATTTGAAATATTGTGACCGGCAGTAGAAATAGCATCAGAATGAGCCATAATACTGCGTTTTCCAATTTCAATTCCAGAAAAAGTTGAACTCATATTTTTCCCCTAAAATAACTGATTTACAACCACACTTTGTGGCTGAGGCTGGATAAAATTCCCAGTTCTTGAATAATTTTTATTCCTTGCTTGAGGTATCGCTTTTTGAACGACTTCTTGAATAAAATCTTTTGCAACATTTACATATTCAGAAAGAGCACGATTTTCGACTTTAGATTTTAAAAGTTGAGCTCTTAATTTTCCTAATTTTTCATAGTATTTTGATAATTCTTTTTCAGATAATTTTTTTTGGATTTCATCACGTTTTTCATCAATTTTTACAAAATCATCAGAAAGTTGATTTAATTTTGCAATATTATTCATTAATTTTTCCCAATTTCGTTCCATTACAGATTTTTTTACTAATTTTTGAGTTTCAGAAAGATTTTCAATATTTTTTTCTTCCTTAAATAAAATAATTTCAAATTGTTCAAGTAGATTTTCCATAAAAATCCTCCAAAAAAAACACATCTTCTCTTGTTTATCGGAAATGTAAAAATTAACTTTAGAAAAAAATTATTAACAAATATGAATTAAAAAAATCTAGTAAAAATGTTTATGTTGATTCAAAAATCACATTTAATGATTGGCTGAAAGAACAGGACAAAGAAACACAATTAGACGTTTTAGGTAGAACAAGATTTAATTTATTTAAGAACGGAAAAGATATAGAACAGTTTGTTGATAATGGGAAAACTTTAACACTTGTATCAGATAAGGTTTTTGATTACGTAAATCTTTATAAGATAAGGATTTAAAGAATGCGAAAGGAGAGACTTGAACTCTCACGCCGAAGCACTAGATCCTAAGTCTAGCGTGTCTGCCAATTCCACCACTTTCGCAAATGATAACATGAGCGACCGGGGGTTCGAACCCCGGACCCACAGATTAAGAGTCTGTTGCTCTACCAGCTGAGCTAGTCGCCCTTTACTAAAATAAGTAAGCGAAAAATACTATATCAAATAAAAATACTTATTTCAAGTATTTTTATAGGTAATCTTATGGATTTTTATTTTTGAAGATATGATTTAGAAAAAAATGCGTCTGACAGGACTCGAACCTGCCACAACCAGATTCGAAGTCTGGTGCTCTATCCAGATGAGCTACAGGCGCATAAAAAAAGTGCAAGCAAAAAACTTGCACAAAGGGTGCCTAGTCGGGATCGAACCGACGACAACCAGATCCACAATCTGGCGCTCTACCGCTGAACTATAGGCACCATAAAAGTAAAATTAGTATATCTGAAAAAAGATAAACTAGTCAAGAGTTGAAATTAAACTTTTCTGATTATTTCTTTTCGAGATTTTATTTAGTTTGAAAATCTTATTTATAGAAGAAAACAGCATTTTTCAAAAACATCTAGAACTTCAAAAAAAAAATAATAATTTTTTTTATTTTTAAAAACATTTTAAAATTAAACACCGATATATAAATTTTTAACTTATTTCTTAAAATCTACAAAAACTAATTGACTTTTTAGCTTTCTTAATTTATCATCACTAATACATTTTGTTGAAAACAAATATTTGCGGAAATAGCTCAGTGGTAGAGCGCCACCTTGCCAAGGTGGATGTCGCGGGTCCGACTCCCGTTTTCCGCTCTAGCAAAATAATGGCCGGAAAAGCGCCAGATTTGCGGAAATAGCTCAGTGGTAGAGCGCCACCTTGCCAAGGTGGATGTCGCGGGTCCGACTCCCGTTTTCCGCTCTAATATAAGAAAGCGATTCAGAAATTTCTGAACCGCTTTTTTTTTATAATTTCATTATACGAGGTTTTATCGTGAAACTTAATAAAGAATTTACCCAATTAGAAAAATCTTCTGTAAAATTAACTGTTACAGTTGATAAGTCTGATGTTGAACAAGTGTACAACACAACAGTTGCAAAATACGTAAAAAATGCACAAATTCCAGGTTTTAGAAAAGGTCATGTTCCATCTTCTGTTCTAGAAAGAAAGTATGGAGATTCTCTAAAAGCAGATGCACTTGGCGAACTTATAGATAAATCAGTAGCAGAAGCTCTTGAAAAAGAAACTGATAATCGCCCTCTTCCTTATGCTCAACCAGTTTTAGAAAAAATGCCAGACTTTGACACAAAAAAAGATTTAACATTTTCTATCACTTATGATATTTTCCCAAAAGTTTCAATAAAAGATTTTTCTGGAATCACGGTAAAAGAACCTCAAGTTTCTATAACAGATGCAGATATTGATGATGAAATTAAAGCAATGCAAGAAAGAAATGCAATGGTTATAGATAAAAAAGAAGGCGTTGTAGAAAAAGATAATATTGTAACTGTAGATTTCTACGAAGTAGATGATGAAGGAAAAGAAGTTCAAAATTCTAAACGCGAAGATTTTGTTTTCACTGTAGGAAAAGGCGAAAATTTCTATAAAATCGATGATGATATTCTTGGAATGAAACAAGGTGAATCAAAAGAAATTACTAAAAAATATAATGATAATGATGAAAATAAAGATTTAGCAGGAAGAACTGTAAAATTAAATGTTTCTGTCAAAGCTTTAAAAATTAAAGATTTACCAAAAATTGATGATGATTTTGCTCAAGATTGTAACGAAAAATACAAAACTCTTGAAGATATGAAATCAGACATCAAACGAAATATGGAAGTTGCTAAAAACAGAAAACTTAAAGAAATTAAAAACAACTCTTTATTGGAACAACTTGTTGAAAAAAATCCATTTGACATTCCTGCATCAATGTTAGCAGCTGAACTTGATGGTCGTTGGGCAATGATGGCTCAACAATTCCAAACAACTCCGGAGCAACTTGAAAAAATGATTACAGCTTCTGGACAAACAAAAGAAACCATGCTTAAAGAATGGACTGGCGATAGTGAAAAAATGTTGAAATCACGAATTATTGTTGATTCTTTAATTCGCGAACGAAATATTTCTGTAACTCCAGAAGAAATTGAAGCCGAATATGCGAAAATCGCTGAAGAAGGCGGAATGACAGTAGATGAAGTAAAAGAACACTACAAAGATGCTCGTGCAAAAGAATATCTTATTGATGATGCAAAAGAAAATAAACTTTACGATGAAATCTATAAAGAAATAAAAGTTTCTAAAGGTGATAAAGTAAGTTTTAAAGATTTATTTGCACAACGCTAGTAAAAAAAATAAAAGCTGTTTTTTAGCATATTACGATTTAAGACAAATCTTAAATCACTACTCTTTTTGTTATATAAAAAAAAGAGAATTTGCTTTAAAACAGTTTTTTTTTATAAATATTAAAAAATAATATGCTTTTTTTAATAATTTCACTATATTATAGCAAAGGAATAAAATATGAATAAAAATGAAGAAATGGTTTACAATCCTCCAACGGTTTGGGAGAGAACTGGAAATGGCGAAAAAGGATATGATATTTTTTCGAGACTTTTAAAAGAAAGAATTATTTTTATAGATGGTGAAATTAACGATGCAACAGCAGATCTTGCAGTTGCTGAAATTTTGTTTTTAGAATCAGAAAATTCAGATAAAGATATAAGCATTTATATAAATTCACCAGGCGGTTCAGTAACAGCCGGTCTTGCAATTTATGATACGATGAAATATGTAAAATGCGAAATCCAAACAATTTGTATGGGACAAGCAGCAAGTATGGCTGCAATTCTTCTTGCAGGAGGAACAAAAGGCAAACGATATGCTTTACCATCTTCAAGAGTTATGATTCATCAACCAAGAGGCGGAGTTGAAGGTCAAGAAAGTGATATTTCTATTCTTGCAAAAGAAATTATCCGCTTGAAAAAACTTTCTATTGAATATCTTGCAAACGACACAAATAAAGATGTTTCTCAAGTTGCACAAGATATTGAACGAGATTTTTTTATGACTGCACAAGAGGCGTTGAATTATGGAATTATAGATCACATAACGTCATCTAAAAAGGAAAAATAAGGACAACCAATGAAACTATTTCAACAAAATCAACAAAATACACCAGTTTGTTTTTTATGTGGACGACCTGGCGGAAAAGATAGAATTTTAGTAACAGGTGCGAACGGATGTTATATCTGTGATAAATGTATACAAAATTGTGAAAACATTTTAGAACAACAAAAATCGGAAATTTCACAAATTAATATGGATGACGTCCCTACTCCAAAAGAATTTAAAGAATATCTTGATGAATATGTTATTGGTCAGGATGATGCAAAAAAAGTGCTTTCAGTTGCAGTTTACAATCACTATAAAAGAATGACTTCTGCAAATATAACAAAAATCGATGAAGATTCTGTAAAAATTGAAAAATCAAATGTTCTTTTGATTGGCCCAACCGGAAGTGGAAAGACTTTACTTGCAAAAACTTTAGCTCAACGATTAAAAGTTCCTTTTGCAATTGCAGATGCAACCACATTAACAGAAGCTGGTTATGTCGGTGAAGATGTCGAAAATGTTCTTCTAAAATTAATAAATGCCGCTGACGGAAATATCGAAGATGCACAGCGAGGAATTATTTTTATTGATGAAATTGATAAAATCGCTCGAAAAAGCGAAAATACATCAATTACTCGAGATGTTAGTGGCGAAGGCGTTCAACAAGCACTTTTAAAAATCATAGAAGGAACTATCGCATCTGTACCTCCTCAAGGAGGACGAAAGCATCCAAATCAAGAAATGCTTCAAATTGATACATCAAACATTCTTTTTATTCTAGGTGGAGCTTTTGTTGGTCTTGATAAAATCGTAGAACAAAGAGTTTCGGCTCGTTCTATGGGATTTGGTTCAAATGTTGGAGAGATGAATGAAGAACAAAAACAAAATCTTTTAAACCAAACAACTCCAGATGACCTTGTAAAGTTCGGATTAATTCCGGAACTTATTGGTCGTATGCCAATCACTTGTGCATTAAAAGAGCTTACAAAAAAAGATTTAGTAAACATTCTTACTGAACCAAAAAATGCAATCACAAAGCAATTTCAAGCTTCTTTTAAGCTGGATAACGTTGATCTTGAATTTGAAACAAATGCCATTGAAGAAATTGCGGATGAAGCAATTAGACAAAAAACAGGTGCTCGAGGTTTAAGAACAATTGTTGAAAAAATGCTTATGGACATTATGTTTGAAGTTCCGAATATTGAAGGCAAAAAGAAAGTTGTTATTACAAAACAAATTGTTCAAGGAAAGCAAAAAAATCTTTCAAAAATCATTATTCCAATAAGTGATAATAACGAAAAACTTATATCAAATTAAATTTTGCTCAATTTTACAAAACAATTTTTTTGAAAAAAGGTGGTTTTAGATTTTTGAAACCGCCTTTTTTTATAATTTTTTTGCTATTTCTAGAATTTGGTCAATCGTATCTTTCCAATTATAGGCAGATGCCTTTTTTAACCCATTTTCTATCATTTTTTTACGTAATTCTTCATCTTCAACAATTTTTTGCATTGCTTCGGCAATATCATTTTCGTTATCAGAGTTAAAATACAACGGAACATCTTCGCCAACTTCTTTTAACGCACCTTTATTTGAACATAAAACAGGAATTCCGCAAGCCATTGCTTCTAAAATAGGAAGCCCTACTCCTTCATTTACAGATGGAAAAACACAAGCAGAAGCTCCTGCATAAAGATTTGCAAAACTATCATGAGGAAAATATCCTGTAAGAAAAATATCAGAAGCAAAAATACTATTTAAAACCGCTTTATGAACATCTTCTGCATAATCCCCATTACTTCCTGCAATAACAAGTCTGTGTGGCTGATTTGTATTTTTTTTGAAAATTTCAAATGCCTTTATAAGTTGAATATGTTTTTTATCAGAATTTGAAATTTGAGAAGCATATACAAAATAAGGTCTTTTTATTGCAAAAGGATTTATATTTATATATTCATCATCAGAATTTACAAATGGAAAAAACAATTTATGGTCAATTCCGCTATGAATTATTGCAATTTTTTCGCTCGGAAATCCAAAAGACATTAAATCATCTTTTAAAAATTTAGTACCAACAACAATTTTAGAAACATTTTTTAGGCCTTTCAAAAATCGCTTTTTGTATTTTTTCCCATTTTCTAAAAATGCATTCGACGCAATAGAATTCATTATTACAATGCTTTTTGATTTTATTTTTATTGGAAGAATTTTTTCATAAGCAGGAAAAATTACTAAATCAAAATTATTTTTTTTGCAAAATCTTTTTATTTTGTGTTTATGCCATTTTTGTTCGCTAGCAAGATTATCTTTTATATTTACAGAAACAAAAGATAATTGTTCTTCTTTTACGTAAGTAAATTTATCTATTTCGTGACCAAAAAAAACAATTTTCAAATCTTTTTGAGGAACAAAATTTGAAATGCAATTTAAAAGATAAGAACCCGCTCCAGATTGAGAATGATTGCATCCAAAAGTGTCAATGCCAATTTTCATAAATTTAATTCTATCATTTTTTTTATGAATATGCTATAAATACAAAATGAACAAAAATAATTCGTTTTCGCTTCTTTCTGATGATATTTTAGAAAAATTAAATCTTTTAAATATAACATTTCCAACTCAAGTTCAAAATCAAATTATTCCAATCATAAGTGAACAAAAAAATATTTTATTTGAATCTGAAACAGGAACAGGAAAAACTTTTACATATCTCTTGCCGTTAATAAATCGACTCGAAAATGATGATGATAAAACAAATGTAAAAATTTTAATTGTTGCACCAACTTTTGAACTTGCTTCTCAAATAAATGCAAATGCAAAATTAATCACAAATAGAAAAACAGCACTCTTTATTGGTGGTTCGCCTATAAAAAGACAGATTGAAGTTTTAAAAGAAAAGCCTCAAATTATTATTGGAAACGCAGCAAGGCTTGTTGAATTAATCAGATTAAAGAAACTAAAAATAAATAATTGTTTTGCCGCAGTTTTTGATGAATGTGATAGACTTATAAAAAAAGAATCACTTGAAGATACAAAAAATTTTCAAAATTGTTTGCCAATTCAAACACAAATTATTGCTTGTAGTGCGACGCTAACAAAACAATGCAAAATATTTTTTGCAGGAATGAATGAAGTTATAATTCCAAAAGAAAATATTTTAAAAGAAAAAATCACACATATCGCAATTTTTGCAGAAAAAAGAGATAAAATTGACGTTTTGAGAAAATTTTTAGCAGCAGAAAAACCTCAAAAAGCGTTAATTTTTACATCACGCTCCGACCAAGTAGAAAATATTTTTTATAAACTCACTTATAAAAAAATAGATTGCGTTGCATTGTATTCAAAAGAAGATAAGCAAAAACGAAAATCATCATTTGATAAATTTAGAAGTGGAAAAGTTCCAATTCTTATTACAAGTGATTTGGGAGCAAGAGGACTTGATATTCCAAATATAACACACATAATTCAAATGGATTTACCCGAAGATGATGATTTTTTTATTCACCGATGCGGAAGAACTGCAAGATTTGGAAAAACAGGAACAAATATCGTAATCGGTGATGCTCATGAAATGATGCACTTTTCAAAATTAGAAAAAAAATTAGGTTTTATAGTTTATCCAAAGCAAATAATTGGAGGAAAATTAAAAAATCCAATTATTGAAGAGTAAAAATGATAAATTTTCCATCTAAAAATTCCAAAAAATCTTTTCCCATTGTAAGAGGCTTTTTTTTTCATTATAATAATGAAAATAATTTTTGAGGTAAAAAGTGTTTCTAAAAAGTTTGGACATTTATGGTTTTAAATCTTTTGCTGATAAAACTCATATTCAATTTTCAGAAGGAATTACAGCACTTTTAGGGCCAAATGGTTGCGGAAAAAGCAATGTAGTAGATGCAATAAAATGGGTTTTAGCGGAAAATCGTTCAAAAAATCTTCGAGCCGAAAAAATGGAAGATGTTATTTTTAACGGGACAGAAACTCGACCATCTTTAAATACTGCAGAAGTAACATTAACACTTTGCAATGATAAAGGACTTTTGCCACTTGATGAAGAAGAAATTGCAATTACAAGAAGATTATATCGTTCTGGCGACCAAGAGTATTTTATAAATAAAAGACCTGCAGGTCCTACCGAAATTAGGCGTTTATTTTTGGACACCGGAGTTGGAAAAGCAGCCTACTCTGTTATGGAACAAGGAAAAATTGACCAAATTCTTTCTAGCAAGCCAGAAGATAGACGCTATCTTTTTGAAGAAGCCGCCGGAATTAGCAGAAGCAAAGCTGAATGTGCAGAAGCAGAACGCGAACTTGAAAGAACTCGCCAAAATATGACACAGATTGAAATTGCATTAAACGAAATCAAAAGGCAATACGATTCTTTAAAAATTCAATCTGAAAAAACAATAAAATATCGTAAATTTAAAGAAGAAATTTACAATTATGAACTTGATTTAACTCTTTTGCGATTAAAAAATTTTGTTCAAGAAAAAGCAAGACACGAAGAAGAATTAAAAAATGTTCAGCAAAAACGAGATAATATTCGCAAAGAAATTGAAGAAATAAATAACACAATTTCCGAAAATACAAACAAAGTTAAAGCTATGCAAGACGAACTTTATGCAAAGCAAGCGGAACTTGTTGGAATTGGAAAAGAAAAAAACGGAAAAATGGAACTCGTAAAACAGTTTAATTCGCGTTCCCTAGAAATAAAAGAAAAAATTGATAGCCTTGAAGTTAGAAAAAAGGCAAGCCAAGAAAGGATTGACACTTTTCAAGAAGAAATTGACGAACAAAATGCACTTTTACACGATAAACAAAAACAACTTTTAGATATTGCAAAAAGCATTCAAACTTTTAAAGAAAATATCGAAAAAAGTTCAGATTTAATCACTGATAATGACAGAAAAGTTGATTCTCTACGAGTAAAAATTGGAGATTTAGAAAAAGAAAGAACAGCTCTTCAACAAGAATTAGCTTCAATCACCGAAGATATAGTTTTTGAACTTGACGAAAAACTAAAAAATGCCGGTTTTTCTGAAAATGCAATGAAAATTGCAAAAGAAGAACTTGATATAAATCTTCAAAAGTTAAAAATATTTTTGAATGGACGAAAAAATATTTTTTCTGATTATACAATGCAATCTCACAACGCTGACGAAAACTTAAAAATGATAAACGAAGCAAAAACGGCATTTGAAGATGCAGAAAATCAAATTCAAAATGTTGAATCATCACTTTCTAAATATTTAAATGCTTCTCCATCATTTTTAACAGAATTTCTTTCGCCTCAAGGAATTATGACTAAGAAACGCAAAATAGATTCCAAAATAAGCGAAAATTCTAGCGAAATTGAAAGAATCAACACGCAAATATCACAAATTCATAGTGAAAATTCAAATTTAACAGAAAAAATTTCTGAATATAAAGAAACTCTGAACAAGTTCAAAATGAATGAACTTCAAATGCAAGAACAAATCAATTCTACAAAAAATCAAATTTCTATGATTGAACGAAGTCTTTCTACAGAGCAAAATTCGTTACGAACTATTGATGATGAACTTTTTTCTGAAACAAAACATTCAGAAGAACTTAATGAACAAATCAACACTGTTCAAGATGAATTAAACGAAATAGAATATCGAGGAAAAAAACTTGCAGATGAATTGAATAAAATTGATGAAGAAATTGCAAAATGTAATAAATCTGTAAGTGGAAAAAATAATTCTTTACAAAAAAAACAAGAAGAACAAAATAAATACCAAGAACAATATGAACGATTAACTCTAACAATAAATTCTAGCGAAAACGACATAAAAAACATAAAACAAAATTTCCAAGAACAGTATTCTCGCGATTTGATGGAATTTGAAGAAAGAATGTATAAAATCACAACTTCTGCTTCTGACTTACGAGAAAAACTCTCTAACGTAAAAAAAGAATTTCAGTCGTTAGGTTCTGTAAACTTAATGGCACCAGAAGAATTCACAGAAGTAAAAGACCGTTACGAAAGACAAAAAACAAATTATGAAGATACACAAAAATCTTTGGAAAATTTAATTCGAGTAAGTGAAGAGATAAAATCAAAATCTTCTGAAATGTTTTTGAAAACTTACAACCAAATTAAAAAGAATTTTCATAATATGTTCAGACGCCTTTTTAATGGAGGAAGAGCAGAACTAAAACTTGAAAATCCGGCAAATATTTTAACTTCTGGAATTGATATTTATGCACAACCGCCAGGAAAAAAATTGGAAAATATTGCACTTCTTTCAGGTGGCGAAAAAACTATGACAGCGGTTGCTCTTTTGTTTGCAACTTATCAAGTTCGACCAAGTCCATTTTGTCTTTTGGATGAAATTGATGCTGCGCTAGATGATAAAAATGTTTCAAGTTTTGTTACAACGCTAGAAAGTTTTGCAAACGTTAGTCAATACATTGTTATTACTCACAACAAAAAAACTGTTATGGGAGCAAGCACAATGCTTGGAGTAACGATGGAAGAATCCGGAGTAAGTAAAATTATTGCTCTAAAACTTGATGACGAAATAAGAAAAGATTCTGATGAGTCACAAAATGACAATTTTGTTGAAGAGGATGTGCCTCTAGAAGAAGGAATTGTAATTCCGCCTCGTCCGCCAAGACGAAAACACGAGGAAGAATAATAAATGGGGATTTCGGATTTTCTTGAAAATTTTAAAGAAAAATTAAAGTCTCTTTATAAAAAAGTTAGTGATTTTTGCAAAGAAAATACAAAAATTACATTAGTTATTGCTGTTTTGATTTTAGCAATTCTTGTTTGCATAATAATTCTTAGTGCAAACTCCAAAAAATCAAAAGCAAAACTAGAAGAAAAGCAAGAAATTGTATTAACTGAAGATTTAGTTATTCCAGACGGACCAAATTTGCCAGAAGATTACAATATTGCTCGTAAAAATAAAGAAAAATGGGACGAAAACGAAGCAAAACAATGGTTTTCGGTTCCTTCACAAAACGAAATTGATGATTTAGAAAAATCTAACGATAAAATGATTGATGAAATTATAGGGGTTGCTCCTTGAAAAAAAAGTTAATTTTATTTTTAGGAATTTCATGTTTATTTTTCTCTTGTGTTTCAACAAATGTTGAAAAAACTGATAATGTTGAAAAAACTGACAATATTGAAAATTTGCAAACAACAAAAGATGATGAAACTCAAGAATTGAAAGATGAAACCGAACAAAATGAAAAACTTATTTCAAAACAATATCCAGAGCTTGAAGATTTAACAGAGCCGGAAATTACAGATTTAGAATGGCAAAAAGAAGAAAAAAATGAAGATGCCGAAGAAACAAAAACAGAAGAAAATACGGAATTAGTTGAAAACGAAGAAGAACTTTCTCCAATCGAAGAATTACAACCGATAGAAGAAACCGAAAATCAAACTGAGGAAAATATCGAAAATCAAATAGAAAATGATGAAATTTTGCAAGAAAATTCAAATGACGAAAATTCTAATGCAAATAATTATGAAGATGATAAAATAATCGATTTGACAGAAAATGATAGCGATGATGATATTATAGAAATTTTGGAAGATTCATCAGACTCAACACCGGAAGAAAATGTTGAACCAATCATAATTGTGCCTTCAAGAACAGTTACCTTAAATATTGGACAAACTTTGGAAGTTTTGTATCCAGGTTCCGGTTGGATTTATATGGGAACGACCGACAACACAAAAGACTTTTCATTTCTTGGAAAAAAACTTGGAACCGAAAATACAAAATTCACTTTTAAGGCAAAGAAACAGGGAAATAAAATCTTACATTTTTACAAAAACGATATTCTTACACAAAACTATATTGATGATTATCTTGAAGTTGAAATTTTAAACGAAAAAGATTCTTCAAATAAAATAATTCAAGCACCGGAATTTAAACAACCAGTTCCAAAAAAAGTTCAAACAGAAAGCATTGAAACAAAAACTCAAAATGAAGATTCACAAATCACACAAAATGATAAATCAAATCAAACTACAAACGAAAATATTTCATCACAAAAAACTTCATCGCCAGTAAATCAAACTGAAAATGATTTAAGTTCGACTGAAGAAAATCAACAAAATCAAAACGAAAATAATGATGAAATTACCGAAATTGATACAAATGCGTTATTTGAAGAAGCAGAATCACTTTATAACGAAAAAAATTATAAAGATGCACTTTCAAAACTTGAAACTTATATTGAATATTCAAAAGATAATCGTGATAAAGCATTATATTTACAAGGACAAATTTACGAAACTGATGGAGAACATAAAAATGTAAAAAAAGCTATTGAATCTTATAAAATGCTTACAAAAAATTATCCTGCAAGTTCTTATTGGGATAGTGCAAATAAAAGAATTATATATTTGACAAAATTTTATCTTGAGGGAAGATAAAATTAAGGAGTTAAGATAAAAATGATTAAAAAAATCACAAAAATGATGATTTTATTTTCGATTGTTGCAACTTTTGCGTCTTGTACAATCGAAAAGCCAGCAGAGCCAGAAAAAAGCATTACTGTAACCGGAAGTGCATCTGTTCCCGTAAAAGCAGATATGATTTCTATGACTTTTAGAATTCGGACAATTGCTTGGAATATAAATCAAGCAGTTGAAAACAATGCAAACATAACGACAAAAGTTATTAACGCTATAAAAAATGTTAGTGTTGATACAAATGATATTTCTACAGTTGATTATAATATTTCGCAAGATATGTCGCACACTTATCCAGGACAATATACAGTTACAAATTCTATAAAGGTTTTAATTAGAAATCCAGAAATTACAGGAAATGTCATTGATACTGCAGTCGTAAATGGTGCAAACGGATTGACATCTTATGAATATTTAGTATCCGGAGATAAAACTACCGCTCTAAGACAGGCAAGAACTCAAGCAATTCAAAATGCACAAGATGCAGCAAATCTTTTGGCTGGAGTTGCAGGAACAAAAGTCGGAAATGTAATGGAAATTAACGAAAAATATTCCACTGATATAAGTTATGGTGCAGATTTAGATTTTGAAGTTGCTTCATATTCGGGAACTTCAACTCCTATTCAAGAAGGTTATGTTCAAGTGCAATCTACAGTAACAGTTCGTTACTCATTAGAATAGAAAAATAAAATAAAGCGAGGAAATTATGTTAGATTATAAATTTATAAAAGATAACTTAGAAGAAGTTAAACAAAATATCAAAAACAGAAATATGACAGCAGATGCAGATAAAGTTGTTGAACTTTTTGATAAAAGAAATGCATTAGTTACAAAATTACAATCCTTACAACAAAAAAGAAATGAAAATGCACAATCCATGAAACAAAAATTGGACAATGAAAAACGACAAGAACTTATAAATATTGGAAAACAAATTAAAGAAGAAATTTCTACAATCGAAAGTGAAGAAAAACAAATTTCACAAGAACTTGAAGAAGCCGCACGAAAAATTCCAAATATGGTTCATCCAGATGTTCCAATCGGAAAACTTGATACAGAAAATCTTGAAGTAAAAAAAGTCGGCACTCCGAGAAAGTTCGATTTTGAACCAAAAGATCACGTTCAACTTGGAGAAAGCCTTGATATTATTGATTTTGACAGAGGAACAAAAGTTTCTGGACCAAAATTTTATTATTTAAAAAATGAAGCGGTTTTTCTTGAACAAGCATTAATAATGTACGCCTTGAATATTTTGAGAAAACACAACTTCAAACTTTTTATAACTCCTGATGTTGCAAAAGAAGAAATTTTGAAAGGTATTGGTTTTAATCCTCGTGGAAATGAATCAAATGTTTATTCCATTGAAGATGAAGGAACTTGTCTTGTAGCAACAGCAGAAATTACTTTAGGTGGTTATCATCAAGATGAAATTTTAAATAAAGCAGATTTACCTCTTTTATACGGAGGACTTTCTCATTGTTTCCGTCGCGAAGCTGGTGCCGCTGGACAATTTTCAAAAGGCCTTTATCGCGTTCACCAATTTGACAAAGTTGAAATGTTCGCCTACTCTACTCCAGAAAAATCAGATGAAATTCACGAAAAACTTCGCTTAATTGAAGAAGAAATTTTTGAAGGTTTAGGTTTGCCTTTCCATGTTGTAGACACTTGCACTGGTGATTTAGGAGCTCCTGCATATCGAAAGTGGGATTTGGAAGCTTGGATGCCTGGACGAAATGGTGGCGAATATGGAGAAGTTACATCAACTTCAAACTGCACAGATTATCAAGCAAGAAGATTGAACATAAAATACAAAGATGATGATGGCAAAAATAAATATATTCACACTTTAAATGGAACTGCAATTGCAGTTGGAAGAGCAATGCTTGCAATTCTTGAAAATTATCAAAATGCCGATGGTTCTGTAACTATTCCACCAGTATTAGTTCCTTATTGTGGATTTGATGTAATCAAACCTAAAAAATAAAATCATTTTTAAAGATAAAAGCTTTCCAAAATAAATGGTTTTTATCTTTAAAGTTTATATCATAAGATTACGATTTTTTTGGGAGTAAAATATGGAAGATAATAATATCATAAAAAAAATTTATTTTGTTTTAATATTTTTTGCGATTATAATGGCAGGTTTTTTATGTAAAAATTTAGCTTCTGTTTTACTTCCAATTGTTTTTGCAATTTTTCTATCATCAATTCTTTATCCAATCATAAAAATTTTAAAAAATAAAACAAAAATTCCTTGGGGCATTTCAACTGTAACACTTGTAATTGCAGTTCTTGTAATTTTGATTGCTTTATCATCTTTATTAGGTTCAAGTCTTACTACAATTGTTTCAGAATATCCAAAATACGAAACAAAATTTATGTCAATCTATAAAAGATTTGCAGAACTTTTTGGATTAAATTTTGATGAAGGACAATCTTTTATAAATAATATTTGGCAATCGTTAAAAGTTAGAGAATATACTCAGAAATTAGCAATTTCATTATCTTCTGGCGTAATTTCTTTTGGAAAAACTTTATTTACAGTTTTTTTATTGTTAACTTTTTTACTTTTAGAAATGCAATTTTCAGGAGAAAAATTAAATTCAGCTTTTCCAGAAAAAGAAACAAACAAAAAAGTAAAATCAATTACAAAAAATATTCTTTCAGAAATTGTTCATTTTACATCAATCAAAGCAATAGTTTCTTTAGCGACAGGAATTTTAGTTTATGTAGTTT
Organism: uncultured Treponema sp.; assembly: GCA_964541735.1. Lineage (GTDB taxonomy): Bacteria > Spirochaetota > Spirochaetia > Treponematales > Treponemataceae > Treponema_D. Next base: position 8,720 of record CAZIQK010000022.1, on the reverse strand, counting down.
TGATTATTTTTAAAGTTGATTTTCCAATCGTTTGGGCATTTCTAGCTTTTGTGATGAATTTCATCCCTATTTTTGGTTCAGTTATTTCTTGTTTATTAACAACTCTTTTTGCAACACTTCAGTTTTTCCCAGAAAGTTTAGCAAAGCCTATTACAATTCTTATATTAATGGTTTTAATTAATTTTTCTATAGGAAATATCATCGAACCTCGTATAGAAGGAAAACATCTTGGATTATCTCCTTTTATAATTTTAGTAAGTCTTTCTATTTGGGGTTATATTTGGGGATTTGCAGGAATGATTTTTGCAGTTCCAATTATGGTAAGCATAAAAATTATTTGTGAAAATATTGATTATTTAAAACCAATTGCAGTATTTTTAGGTGGAAAAGTTCAAAAATCTTAAATAAAAAGATTTTTTGTAGCTTTTTCATAAAGAAATCGTAAATCTTCTTCTTGCATTGAAGTATATTTTAAGTCTACACAGAATTTTTTTTCGTCATCTGTTTTATAGATTTTATTTACGCTTGCGGTTACAAAAACATCTCTAGAAATAATTGGTGTATTTTTTAACAAAAAAGAAAGTTTTAGTCCGTACTCATCTTTTAAAATAAAATTGTAAGTTGTAAAATCATAACCTAAAACAATTCGTTCGTGATCAACATACAAAACATACAAAGGCTTTTTTCGGTTCTCCATTGCATCCATTTTTTGAACATAATTATCTGTTAAAAACTTACAAATAGGAATTAATTGAAGTCCAGTCCCAATATTTTTTTCAACTTTTGCTTCTTCAACAAATTTCTCAAGAAGATTTTTTGCTTTTTTTTGATTTTCAAGTGGAATTATTTTCCAGACAGGTCGTTCAAAAAGTTCAATTTTTTCGTAAGGAATACAATTCAGAGATAGTTCTTTTAAAGTTTTACATTCGATGTATATTAATGCCGAAAATTCATATTGTTTTTCTTCATCTGTATCTACAATTCTGTTTATAACATCTGGAACTTTCAAAATAAGATTATCAGTTTTTTGCGTTACAGGAGAATAAAAATACAATCCTACACGATTATAATAAAATTCAACTTTTACAATTTTTCCAACAAAATTTTTTACAACATCAGGCGGATTTTCTAATTCAATATCACCATTTTTCTTTACATTTACATGTTCGGGTTTTAATGCAATAGGAAAAACTTGCGATGTTAAAGGATGAATTGTTTGAGAATCATCTTTTTTGTTTTCGCTTTCTACAGTTAAAGTTACAGGAATATTTCCGTCAATTAAATATTGTAAAACAAGTTCTCTTTCAATTCCTGATAGTTTATTGTCCACTTTTTAACTCCCATTTTAAAATAATTGATTGATAGATAATATTTGATTCTTTAGGATTTACTAAAATTTCCAAATATAATTTGCCTTTTTGATTTTCAAACAAAAGTGGGACTTGCATAAAATTTCCATCATCATCAAAAATTGGTTTTCCTATATGATAATTTTCAAAAAGAATCTCAGAACCATCAAAAGCATTTTCGCCAAAATTTTGCGTATAAATTTTTTGCAAATTGTTTTTAAAAAATACATAATTAAATTTGTAATCGTTATTAAAAAAGTTGCTAACAGCAGAAATCTGAGAATCTGCAATATATGTACAAAATTCTTTTATTTTACTAAGCGACAAGTCGTCTATTAAAGAAACATCTAAACTTGTAAAATTAAAAAGAGTTGGATAAACCGGCGATTTATAATCTTCTAAAATTTTATAAACATTCGGCGATGTATGAACATTTTCGGCAATAATATCTTTGTTTTCATTTAATGAGAAAGAAAGTCTTGTCGCTTCTAACTCTTCTGTCCAAATTTCATCTTCATCTTTTGTTTGCACAACAGATTTTATTGTTTGAGTAAGATAAGTTTCATTTTCTGAAGTTTGGCTATTAGAACAACCAAAAAGAAAAATAGAAAAAATTAAACTTATTACAACAAAATCTTTTTTCATTATTTTTAATATAACATAATTTTTGCGTAAATAAAAGTGAAAAAAGCACACTCTGTAAATTCAAATAAATAGAACACTCCGAAATCAAAAACAATATTAGAATGTAAAAGCAAAACAACATTTTAACGGAGGTTGAAAATGAAAACAGAGTGTTACATGTAGATTTTAACAAGGATTCCGCACTAAAAGGAAGATTCAAGAAACAGGAAATCGCAAAAATTGAGAAAAATCCTCGCAGACCGAAAAAAAAATCGTACGGAATCATTCTGCAAGGAAGTAAACTAGAAAAACTACAAGTAGCTCAGAAAATACCAAGTCTACCGACCTCTTGAATCTATTACTTTCTTAATACTAAATGAGTTTGCCGCTAAGTTTAAATCGCATTCTTCCATTGGCGACAGAGTGTCCTTTATATATTTGGAACAGACATAAAACTTGCCCGTTTTTAATTATAGATTTATAATTAAAGAACTATGAATTTTTTAATTACAACTGATGACAACCAACTTTTTGAAAAAATGTCTGTTTTAATAAAAGATATGGAAAAAACGGCAAAAATTAATCAATGTGATTTTTCAAAAGAGAGTTTCCAAAAATCAAAAAAACTTTTAGAGAATCTTTCTTTATGTATAATTTATTCCGACACCGTAAAAACTTACGAAATTGACGAAATTAGTCGATTATGCTCACTAACCGCTTATTTAATTGCAAATCATATTACAATTGTAACAAATTTACATTTTATTTCAGATTATAATTTGTTTGGCAAAAATGAACTAAAATTTGTAAAAGATGAAAAAACTTTATTTAAATACATAAAAACTCAATATAATCAAATTTTAAATTTTGATAAAAAACGTTCTTCAAAAAAACTTTTACTCAAAAAAGGAATTCCTTTTACTCCAGATTGTTTTGCGCTATATATTTCTAAAAATAAATCTGAAATTTTTGATTTATTTTTAAAAGCCGGAATTGATATAAATTCTCGCGACGAAAATGGAACTCCAATGCTAAATATTGCTGTTAGAAATGATAATGAAGAATTTGCAAAACGACTTATTGAACTTGGTGCCAATATAAATGCCGTTTCTGTCGATAGAGGTTACACTGCCGTTATGGATGCAGTTTGGAGAGGAAATATCGAAATTTTAAAACTTCTTATTTCTAAAGATGCAGATTTAAATACTATAAACAAAGAAGGACAAAATAATCTTATTTTGGCAGTTGGTGCTGATAAAGATAAAATTGTAAAACTTCTTGCAGAAAATGGTGCAAATCCTGATATAAAAGACCAAATGGGAATGTCTGCTTACGGATATGCAACATTATTCAGAAAAGAAAAAATTGTTGAAATCTTAAAACCTTATCACAAAGAAAATTAATTTTTTTGATAAATTCTCTCGAATGTGTAATGTCATTATCAGGCTTGCCCCGATAATCTATCCAAATTAATAAAAAAAGCCTAAAGAATTGATGGATTATTCTTTAGGCTCAAATTAAAACTCTAATTTCTAAAGTTGCTAATTTCTATTTAAATTATCTTTTCAAACTTAAAACAGTTTCTAATAATGTATCAGCTGTTTGGATTGTTTTTGCATTTGATTGGAATCCTCTTTGAGTTACAATCATATCTGTCATTTGTTCTGAAAGATCTACGTTCGACATTTCCAATGCTCCTGCCATTAAAGTTCCTTTTCCGGCAGTACCAGATTCACCTATTCTGGCCATTCCAGAGTTATTTGACTCAACGTAAGTATTATCACCTGCTTTTTCAAGACCTCTATCATTTGCAAAAGTTGCCAACGCAATCTGTCCAATAGTTCTTGTTGTTCCGTTTGAATAAACTCCTGTAATTGAGCCACTTGCATCGATTTTAAAATTATCCAAATATCCTAAAGTATAACCATCTTGATAATATGCTTTTGTTGTTGATTTTGAAGCCGATTGTGTAATTGTATTTTCAAAACTTCCAATTGTTCCAAGATTGATATTCAAAGTTTGACGATAAGGATTTCCATTTTCATCAGCATTTGCTTCAGGAACAGCAAAAGATGTTTGTAAAATAATTTCACCTTCTGAAGCAGACACATTTCCTGCTGAATCAGTAACAGATTGTAAAGCTCCCATATTATCAAAAGTTACGATAAAACGATTTTCCATTCCATCTGTAGAACCTAAACCAATTCTTGTTTGTGTAAAATCTGCATTATCAGCATCAATATTTACAACAGCTTCCCATTGATTTGGAGTTCCAACTACTTTTGTAAAAGAAACTGATAGCATATGCTTATTTCCAAAACTATCATAAACTTCTTGTTCAGTTCCCCAAGTTCCACGAACTACATCATCAGGACTAGCACCATCAAGAATTTCTGGAGTATTTTTATTTAAATTACAAGCAAAATTTACATTTTCCGTTGCTTTTGCAGGATCTTTTGAACCAACAGGAATAACTAAATCTGTTGGAGTTGCTGCTGTAGAAACAATTTGCTGACCATTTACATTTTCTGCCATCCAACCTTGAACTCTCATTCCATTTGCAGGATTTACTAAAGTTCCATCACGGTCTAAACTAAAAGCACCATTTCTACTATAAAATGATTCTTCCCCACTCTTCAAAATGAAAAAACCGTTTCCTTGAATTGCAATATCAGTTGAAACTCCTGTTGATTGAAGATTTCCTTGATTAAAAATTGTATCAATAGAAGCAACTGTCATTCCAAGTCCAACTTCTTTTGGATTTACACCACCAATTTCTTCAGTTGGTTTTGCTGCTCCACTCATTTGCTGACTAATCATATCTTGAAAATTAACACGTCCTCTTTTAAAACCGACTGTATTAACATTCGAAATGTTATTTCCAATTACATCCATTTTTGTCTGATGATTCTGAAGTCCAGAAACACCAGAATAAAGTGATCTCATCATAAAGCAATTTTCTCCTTTTTCTTGTTTGTAAGATTTTACTTACGACAAAGTTTTTCTTTGTCACATCCTTTAGTTGCTATAAATAGCATTTATTTTATTCATATCGTAATACATTCCATTTACAAGAATCTGTGGATTTTCACCACGAGTTGCACCTTCTACAATGCCTGTCGTAGTTGTATCACCAACATTTAGTTCAACTGTTTTTCCAATTGTCGATGCTGCTTCTTGTGAATTTAAAAAGACAGACATTTTTTCGAATGCAGAACTCATATTTGTCATCTGTTCCAAAGAACTAAATTGTGCCATTTGAGAGATAAATTGAGTATCTTCCATTGGATTTGTTGGATCTTGATTTGAAAGTTGCGTAATCAAGAGTTTTAAAAAATCATCTTTTCCTAACGTATTAGAAGAAGTACGTCCATTTTGCTGCACATTACTTTTGTTGAAATAATCAACAGCTTTATCAACCATTGATTTATCTGCAGCATTCATTTGTGTGTTTAGTAGTTCCATCATCAACCTCACTCACATTTTATTAAATTCTTTATTTTCTTATCGTCGAATTAAGCAACGATGTTTACAGAATAATTTCCAAAATTTGTTACTTTTTCGCCCAAGATTGCACTTTCGTTGGAGAATGCATTTTTATCATTTTCGTAAATTTGTTTTACGAAATAACTTGTTCCTTCATTTTTTTGTTCAAAATTAAAATTCTGATTTGCTCCACCTCCATTTCCATAAGAAACATCAAAATTTGCAGATTCAAACCCATTTTTTATAAATGCTTCTCGCAAAGTTTCTGAATTATCCTTAAAAACTTCTAAAGCTTCTTTTGTTGCAACCGAAATATGACCGCTAAGATTTTTTCCGTCTAAAGTCAAATGAATCTTTACATTTCCTAAATCATCCGGATGTAAAATCAAATTTATAGAACCTTGATTATTATCTTTTAAAACAATATTTCCTGCTTTTACAAATTCTGGAATATTTTGCTGAATTTGATTATTCAACATTGACTGAAAATTCGAACCGTTAGCAGAAGCTGTTTGATTATTTAACGATAAAATATCAGAGTTTGCCTCTTGTGAAACACAATTCATTGTAAGAGTTGCCGTATTTTCGGAAGTTTGTTTTACTGTTGTTTTTAATTTTGGTTCAACTTTCGCTTCAATTTCGTCAGATTTTTGGGTACGTAAATCTTGAACTTGAATTTTTCCTTCTTTATCAAATTTAAGTTCTTTATTTTGTGATTTTTCTTTATTTTCACCAAAATTAAAATCTTTTGTCTCAAAATTATCATTTTTTAGCGTCAAATTTTCGTTTTTCTCAATTTCAATAAAATTCTCTACGTTTTTAGTTTCAGCGAAATCATCATTCTTTTTATTTTTGAGATTTTCTTGATTTTCAGTTTGATTTTTTACAAAAGATGAAGTTAAATTTTCAAAACGAGATAAATCTTTTTCTTCAATTTTTGATTGATTTTCTTCTTTGTCAACTTTTTTTTGTGATTTTAAATTTATTTTTTCATTTTCTTTTTCTTCGTTTTTTACTTTGGTAAGATTTTTTTCGTCTGATTTGTTTTCAGTTTTTGATGATTTTTTATCTTCCAAATTTTCAATTTTTTCTTCAACTTTTGAATTTTCTGTTTTTACTTCATCTTGAGTTTCAGATTTTTTTTCGATTTTAGACGTTTTATCATCATTCTTTGCAATTTCACCATTTTCTTCTTTTGATTTTTTTTCTGTTACTTCAGTTTGATTTTGAGAATTTTCAGTTTTTTGAGTTTCGTTTGAATTTTGGTAAGAATTTACAAAATCTATAAAACTAGTTTCGTTTTTTGAAAAAGAATTTTGCACAGAAGAAAGATTGTTAGAAAAATCTTGTACTTCAAACGAATTCGTTTTATTTGTAGTTAAATCTGAAATTGCAATCATTATGGCACTTCCTTTTTGTAAAACACAAGTGCCATTTCTAAACGGATTCTATTCTAGGGACTCTGGTTTACTAATCATCTTTCGCTGTATTTCTGCAGCCCGATCAGATGGCATTAAAGATAACCAATACGATACCATAGAAGTCGTTCCGCTTGATGCTGCCAGTTCTTCCGTTTTACGAAGGACATCTATAATCGTTTGATCATCCATTGCAACAAGAATATCAACTGCAGCTTGCGGTCTCATACCGTTCAGATTTTTGGCAATCTGTTCTACGTTTATATTCTTATCATCGTATTTTTTTACGGTTAGATTAAATGTTTTTTCTCTTTCTTCTTGATTTTTTTCGCGTTCGTCAAGTTCGGCTGCAATTTGTGCATTCTGATTTTCTAACGCTTGAATGTCAGCTTCGCGTTTGTCTAATTCTTCTTTAAAAATATCGTTTGCTTCACGTTGCTTTTTCAAGCGATCTTCATCAAGATTTGAAGTTAACGGTTTAGACTGAGTTACAGTTTGAGAAGTTTGGGGCGTTTTTCCAAGTGCTTTATAAACGGGAGCAAAAACAGATTTTACATGAACAATTCCTAAATAATCGAACCAAAGCAATCCGCCGACGATTAAAATTAGAATTATTAAAATTAAAACAAGCGATTTCCCAAAATTGTGTTGTTTTACAGCCATTTTCCCCTCGTTCTTTTAGTATAACACAGTTAACTTAATCTATCAAACCAGAAATTGAAGCACCCAAAGTAATATCATTATCACAAGAAACTATTTTCCAATAAATTCCAAGTCGCTTTGTAAGAATTTCATCAAGATAAGCGTTTACTCGCTCAGAAATCATATAAGTTTTGAAAAATGTTGTTCCATCACAAAGAATGCAAATTGGTTTTGAAGCGATTTTTCCTTTTCCTGTTTGAATAGCACACGCAATTAAGATTGCACTAGCATAACGTGCAGAACGTTCAACAATTGCATCTAAAATTTGGAAAATTTTATCACAATCATCATCGGTTGCTTTTTCTGTTGCAATTTTTCCAAGAATTGAATCTGGATTGTACGGAGTATGAAGAAATTTATCCATTTCGATTAACGAAAGTTCATCAATTAAAAGGATAGAATCACAAACTGTTGGAGTAAAGATTTTTTCTCGAGCAGCAGCTTTTAATGCAAACAAAGAAACCGGACCTAAATAACCGCCAGAACAAGCTTTTTCTATAAGAGAAGAACCTGGTTTTATTGTCGTTTTGTCAAAATCTTTATCAAAATCAGAATGAATTATGCTATTAAATTTTCCACTTTCGCAAACAACGATTTGTTCTTGAATATTAAGATTTTTATCTTCTGGTTGAAGATATGCAGCATTCATTCCTGTTCCCAAAATATAACCAATATAAGATGAAAAAGAATCACCCTGAGTTGCACAAGTTGCTCCTGCTAAAAGTGCAGCAACTGTATCATTACAAAGTGTGATTTTTTTGATTGAATTCCAACCATGTTCTTTTAAGACAGAAACAAGACTTTCTCCAATTTTTGAACCAACAACTTCCGGAGCACGAACTTCTTTTGAAAAACCTAAAAGAATTCCATCTCCATTTTTTTGAATTTCCATTGGATAAGAAAAGCAAAATCCTATTCTGTCAGATTTATTTTTTAAATGTTCAAGATTTTTTGCGAATTGTTCAAAGAATTCTTTTTTTGAAAGTTCTTTTTCAACTCCCGGCATTTTTGTTTTTTCCATATCAGAAATTGAAGGCTTTCCATTTTTATCAAAAGAAACTAAACAAGAACGAAAATTTGTTCCACCAGCATCAATTACAATTACAGATTCATTTTTTGCAGAATTTTTTGGTGGATTACA
>CAZIQK010000021.1:0-37896 GCA_964541735.1 uncultured Treponema sp. | reverse complement strand
ATTCCTATGCTAAACATTCGTGTCATGGGGATGTACAAAAAGAATGAAGTACGGTGGTTGAGGTACTCGAAACCACCATATATAGCATTATGGTCATTTCGAGAGCCTCAATGACCGACACAAGAATGACTGTGTTGCTTTCAGCAACCCACGAGTTTGCTTTGCAAGTATTGAATGTTTGTGTTGTTTTTGTGTGCAATTTCATGAAATCCTCAAAAATTTTTATGTTTTTTTCTACGAAGTTTAAAATTTTACTTGCAAAAAATTGCGGGGGGGGGGGGATAGTTTTCCAGTTCAAACTCTATTCATTTTGAACTTCAAAATATAATTTATTACGAGGTACTTTTATGAAAAAATGCTTATTTGCATTACTAGGATTATTGTCTTTATTTGGTTTTATTGCATGTAATATGAATGATGCTGAAAATGAAACAGAAATCGGATTTTCTGCAGAAAATATAGCTCAAAAAAAAGAAAAGTATGTACAAGTTTTAAACACAACATGGGAAACAACAGATACGGGGAATGATATAAGCATAAAAACAATTTCTTTTGGAGAAGATTCTATAACGATAGATGGTATTAAGCATAATATCAACCAAAATAAGGATTTTTATTTTTATGATGAACTTGATGATTATTCAAAAGAGTCTGTTGGTGATAAATACAATGACTATCTTTATATAAAAATTGGCAACAAATGCCTCCGAATTGAAGAACGAGATGCATCTTATTATTATTATGAATATGAAACACTTTGGATTTGTCAAAATTATAAAATAAGTAAAAATGCCACCTACGTTAACAGTGATATTGACAATGTTCGGTTCAAATTAGTTTCAGATAACAATAATTCTGGTAATACCTCTTCAACTTATACAGGTTCCTACTCATTCAATAATTCAACTGGTTCTCAACAAAATGGAACTATTACCTTAAAAGACGGTAATTGGTCGTACTCTGGAAATAAGTCAAATCCTGCTGCATCAAGTGGAACTTACTCTGTTAATGGTTCTAAAGTAACATTAAATTGGACTGCTGCTGGTAATAATGTTTCAGAAACTTTTACAATTTCTACATCAGACAATTCTTCTACTTGGACATCAGAATATAGCGGAACATCACTTCTCTTTAGTATGCTTTTTGGTGTAGTAAATACAGAAATGACTTTTACATATTCTGAATAAAATATTTATCCTTTTTGGTGTCTAATAAGATTGAATAATAGCAGTTATTAAGCTTCTGTTTGTTGGCTATATATCAGCAAATAGAGACAACCTAGTTATCGAAATGATTTTGTTACTACATATTGTACTTTTGATATTTCGACTTTGTTCAGCAATCAGAATCTCAACCACCGACATGGGAATGACAGAAAGTCGTACATAAAGAATGACAGAAAGTCGCAGCAGGGTGGTTGAGGTACTCGAAACCACCATATATAGCATTATGGTCATTTCGAGAGCCTCAATGACCAACACAAGAATGACTGTGTTGCTTTCAGTAACACACGAGTTTGCTTTGCAAACGTCGCAAGGCTCCACCTTTTTATTACATTGAATTTCTACAATAAAATCATTATTATTTAAATGTAACGTTGCTGCTTTTGGCGGCGTATTTAATTTTTTTCGAGGTTTAAAATGATTAAAACTGTAAAAGACGTTGATTTGAAAGGTAAACGTATTATTATGCGTGTTGATTTTAACGTTCCTATGAAAGACGGCGTAGTTCAAGACGACACTAGAATTATGGCTGCTCTTCCAACTATTAAATATATTCTTGAACAGAATCCACGCTCGCTTGTTTTGATGAGTCACTTGGGCGATCCTAAAAAGGATGTTAAAAAAGCTAAGGAAAAGGCTGAAAAAGCGGGAAAATCTTGGACTGACGCTGATTCAGAAAAATTTATCAACGGTAAAAACAGAATGAAACCGGTTGTTGAATATTTTGCTGAAAAACTTGGAAAATCTGTTACTTTCTTGCCGGATGCTCTTGGTCAAAAATCTGCAATCGACGCTTTGCCAGAAGGTGCTGTTGCAATGCTCGAAAATGTTCGTTTCCATCCTGAAGAAACTTCAAAGGTTGATGCTGAACGCGAAACAATGGCAAAAGAACTTGCTACTTACGGTGATATTTTTGTAAATGATGCTTTTGGAACTGCTCACCGCGACCAAGCTTCTACTGCAACAATCGCTAAGTTTATGACTACAAAGCCAGTTGGCGGTTTCTTAATGGAAAAAGAAGTTAAATATATTCAGCCAATGGTAGAAAATCCTCCAAAACCTCAGGTTGCAATTATTGGTGGTGCAAAGGTTTCTTCTAAAATTGCTGTTTTGGAAAGTCTTTTGAAAAACGCTTCTGCTTTGATTATTGGCGGTGGAATGGCTTACACATTCTTGAAGGCACAGGGACACAAAGTTGGTATTTCTTTGGTTGAAGATGATTTTATTGATACAGCAAAAAAACTTTTGAAAGACGCTGAAGCAAATGGCGTAAAAGTTGTTCTTCCTGTTGATCACGTTGCTGCTGACAAATTTGATGCGAACGCTACTCCAGTTGCAATTGACGGAGTTGATATTCCTGATAATCTTATGGCAATGGATGTTGGTCCAAAAACTATTGAAGCATACAAAGAAGTTCTTTCTACAGCAAAATCTGTTGTTTGGAACGGTCCGGTTGGCGTTTTTGAATTTGATGCATTTGCAAAAGGTACAGAAACTGTTGCAAATCTTGTTGCAGAAGCTACAGGTCGCGGTGCAATGACAGTTGTTGGCGGTGGAGATTCAGTTGCTGCTGTAAACAAATTCCACTTGGCAGACAAAATGAGCCACGTTTCTACCGGTGGTGGAGCATCTTTGGAATTCTTGGAAGGAAAAACACTTCCTGGAATTGCAATTCTTGATACTAAATAGAAGTTTACTAAAAAACTTGTAAAGCAACCGTAAAGTTGCGACCAATTTTGTATAAAAAATAGATTGCAACTAAAAAAAAGACAGGTTCCCGTACTTGAATATGGGAACTTGTCTTTTTTAGGATTGTCGGGTCATAGTTTGACTATGTTTACTAACTAAACTTGACGACGACAAATCTTTATAGTGGGTGTTTGATGTTTTCAAACTATCGGAAATCAGCACCTATTTGTGTAATCTGTGGGAGATTTTCTTTCATTGATTTCGATAAACTCAATCACCACAAAATCATTATCTTTTTAATCTTGAAAAACTCTGCAAAACTTTTCCGGCAAGATTTACGAATTTTTTGGAATTAATTTGTTTAGAGTGTAATCTTTTTGTCGCCAATTTTTATCAACTTTTACTTGCAAATCTAACTCAATTTTTTGAATGTAAATTTCGCTGAGTTTTTTTATGGCTGCAGTTCTAATTTCTTTGATTTTTGAAGCTCCTTTTCCAATTACAATTCCTTTTTGACTTTCTCTCTCTACACATAAAAAAGCACGAATCCACAGTTTTTTTCCATTATTTCGGTGTTCAATATCCGCAACATCAACATAAACCGAATGAGGAATTTCATCAGAAAGTCGATTTATTGCTTCTCCACGAATGAGTTCGCAAATTCTAAAAGTTAAATCTTGGTCAGTGTAAGTTTCTTCATCATAAATTGGAATTCCTTCCGGTGAAATTTTATAAATTGCTTTTAAGACTTCATTAATTCCATCATCATTTTTTGCAGACATTTCTAAAACTTGCTCACCTGGAATGTTACTAAGATTTTCTGCAATAAATTTTCTGATTTTTAAGGGCTTGCTTAAATTTGAATCGATTTTGTTTATTGCAACAACAGTTTTTTCTTGCAAATTTTTTAAAAGTGATGATGTAAGAACTTCTTCTTCGCCAATATCTTTAGTTGAATCAATAACATAAAGAACGCAATCAATTCCTTCTAGTTGATTTTCTGTTACATTTTTTAAGCGAAGATTTAATTTTTTTTCAGAATAGTGATATCCTGGCGTATCTATAAAAATCAACTGTCCAAAAGAAGTATTTACAATTCCTTTAATTGCATTTCGCGTTGTTTGTGGAATAGGAGAAACTATACTTACATTTTCTTGACAAGCGGTATTTAAAAAAGTCGATTTTCCGCTTGAAGGTCGTCCGATTATTGCAACTGTTGCTGTTTTTAATGCTTCCATAAATTAAAAATCCATTTTGTTTTCTATTTCTTTTTTGAATAAAACTAAATTTTGAAGTTTTATTGTAAAAGTAGAATTTAGTTCTACGCGAGATTTTTCTTCTGATTCTACTGGCAACATAAAATGATAATTTAAATCAGAATAGCCATCGCAAGAAATTTTGAGTTCCATTTTAAAATTCTTTTTGATTCCAGTTTGTTTTGCAGGAATTGGTTTAATCCAAAAATTAAAAACGCCTTTTGTATTTTTTATAGTCGTATATGGATTTACCCAAGTTTTATCAATCATTTCTGCGGTTTTTCCATCGATTTTTAGAAGAACTTCTGCATTTATTAAAGGCTCAAAAGTTGAACCATCGAGAACTGTCCCCATAATGCTAGAAAAATTGAAAACAGGAGAATTACTTTCTGCAATTTCACAATCTTTTCGGTTGCTTAGATGGAAAGGTCTTTTTGTCGAACTTACAATTCTCATTCCTTCAAGCGAAAGTGATTCTATATCCGCTTTTAATTGTTGATTATTCAGTGTAAATTCAGAATGAGTTGCTCCTCGCCCAGAAACAACATATTTTGGTGGGAGCCTATTTAAAACATAAGTGATTGTATCTAATCGGCAGTTTTCGCAATTACACGTAAGCCAAGATGATTTATCATTTTTTACTTGGTCGTAAAGGTCATTTACAGATTTTTTTACGACATCTTCCATAAGATTATGAACATTCATTTTTATCCCTCACTTTTTATTATATGTTAGTTTTGTAATTTGGGAAAGTTCCGCAAGTTGTTTGAGTAGTTTTACCTAACATATTTTCTTGCGTATTTTTCCTCTATTTGTTATTTTATCAAAATATGAAAAAATATAAAAATGTTACTCAACAAGATGATATAGATAAAACTGAAAGCTCTAAAGAATCTTTTTCTGAAAGACTTTTTCATTTTATAAAATTTTCATCGGTTTCTATTGTTTGCACTTTATCTGAATACGTTTTATTTTATTTTTTAACGCCTTTTTTGTGCAAGATGATAAATCAATCTTTAGCAGAAGGAATTTCTACTGCAATTTGTTATATTTTAGCAACAGTTGCATGTTTCTTTTTAAACAAACATCTTGTATTTAAATCAAAAAACAACAGTCTAAAAGAAGCTATAAAATTTTTTGCTATTGCAACACCAAAAATGCTGATTACAACTTTTTTAGTTCCGCTTATAATTTTTTTATTAAAAATAGATTTAAATATCTTAAAAACTTTAACAAATGTTGTAGTTCAAGTTATTTTATTCTTTTTAGGGTATGTTTTCCAAAAAATTTGGGTTTTTAAAGATTGCAAATAAATTTATTTGTCGTTAGAAGATTCTTTATGACGAACATCAAAATATCCGCCGTCTTCCAAGTAGCGTCGACGCGTCATAATTAAATTTATTAATTCTTGATACATATTAAAATCAATCTCTAATGCCATTGGTAAAAGAAAATATTCAGTTTCATCACAATAACGTTCTATAAATTTTGGATCGGTTACGTAACCAAGAGAAATCATATTTGAAATTCGGTCGGCGCATTTTAAAATTTTTGCTTTTTGACTTCCTGTATCAAGAATTCGTTTTAAAAATTGACGTTTATCTTCATCATCTCTGCGAGTCACTTCTAAAACAAGATTTAAGACTTCTAAGCCTTCATCATCAGCATTTATAATTAAATTTCTATCAAACTCAGGAATATCTTCTACCGTATCATGAACAACAGATGCTTTTAACAAAACAGAGTCAATATAACCATAATCAATTAAAATTGATAAAGTATCCATCTGATGTCGAAACATATTCCCACCGGCATGGCGAGCTTTTCCAATAAGTCCGGTTGCAAGTTGCATATAAGGAGCAAGACTTATATCTCGAAGTTGTTGCATATGTTGAGTGTCCATTTTGTCAGAACGCTCAATTTTCATTTCATATTTTTGTTTTACCATATTTACTCCTATAAAAAGTCAAAAAGAAAATTTTATTTTTCAAATTGCCTTTTTAACGTTTCCATAACAAAATATGAAAACGCAAATATGTTATACAAGTTTGCAATGCAAACTTCCCAAGATACTAACTGACGATTTTAGACAGTTTTCTAAACTCCTTATAATAAAATTATTTATAAACTAGAAATATATGATTGCAATGTAGCAATTTTTCTGTTACTTTCTGCAAGTCGTTGCTTTTCTTCTTCAACAAGATTTGCCGGTGCATGTTTTGCAAAATTTCCGTTTAATTTATTTTCGCTCATTTTTGCATAACCTTGTTCTTTTTCCAGCGTCTTTTTGAATCTTGCTAAAAGTTGTTCCTTGTCGATATTTTCATCCACCAAAATAAATGCTTCAAAATCAGTTCCGACAGTTCCAATTGAACTTGCAGGTTTTTCATCAACAAAATCAATGTGAGCAACGCCGGCTAAAAGCATTATCATTTCTACTTTTTCTAGGCAAACTTCTGCCGAACTTCCTTTTATGATTTTTATTGCAATATTTATTTTTTCTGCAGGATCAATTCCACATTCAACTCTAAGAGCACGAACTTTTCCGATTAAATCTTTCAAAACATTAAATCTTGCTTCAATTTTTGCATTTTCGCGATTTTTTGAAAATTCCGGATAAGGTGCATTTATCAACATTCCAACATATTCTGAATTTGAAGAAATTTTTTGCTCGCCAGCAGATTTTCTGTTTTTTGCGATTTCTTCTAAAGGAAGTTTTGCATAAATTTCTTCAGTTACAAAAGGAAGATATGGGTGTAAAAGTCTAAGATTTTCTTCCAAAATGTTCATTAAAACTGACGCTTGGCGATTTTTTTCTTTTTCATCACCATTTTTGAAATTAATTTTTGTTGCTTCAACGTACCAATCGCAAAATTCATTCCAAAAATATTCCATAAGTGCAGAAGCGGCATCATTATAACGATAAGATTCTAATGCTTCTCGTGCAGTTTTTGCAGCAAAATTTAATCGACTGTAAATCCATCTATCAAGTTCTGTCAAATCATCATCTGTAATCGGAATTAATGTTCTTCCTTCAAGATTTCCTAAAAGATAACGAGATGCATTCCAAACTTTGTTACAGAATCTTGAACCAAGTTTGAAAGAATCTTTATCAATTGAAACATCTTGTCCTTGAGCACACATAAATCCGAGTGTAAATTTAAGTGCATCTGCTCCGTACATATCAATAATTTCGAGTGGATCCATTCCGTTTCCAAGTGATTTTGACATTTTTCTACCTTGTTTGTCGCGAACAAGTCCGTGAATATGAATGTCGTGAAAAGGAACTTTTCCTGTAAATTCAAGTCCGGCCATAATCATACGACTAACCCAGAAGAAAATTATATCATAAGCGGTTACGAGCGCCGTCGTTGGATAAAATTTTTCAAAATCCGGAGTTTTTTCAGGCCAACCGAGTGTAGAAAAAGGCCAAAGCCAAGAAGAAAACCAAGTATCCAAAACATCTGGATCTTGTTCTAGTTTTTCTTTAGAAGCATTACATTTTGGACATTTGCAAGGTTCTTCTCTTGCAACAATTACTTCTCCACATTCAGAACAAGTCCAAGCAGGAATTCTGTGTCCCCACCAAAGTTGTCGCGAAATGCACCAATCACGAATTGTTGTAAGCCAATGTTCGTAAGTGTTTTCCCATTTTTTAGGATAAAATACAATTTCTCCATCTTTCCAAGCTTTTAATGCTTTTTCTGCAAGTGGCTGCATTTTTACAAACCATTGATAAGAAAGATATGGTTCTACAACTGTTCCACAACGATAGCAATGTCCAACTGAGTGAACAATTTTTTCTTCTTCTTTGAAAAGTCCTAGCTCTTTTAAATCTTCAATAATAAGATTTCTAGCTTTTTGGCAAGTAAGTCCACGATATTTTTCTGGGCAATTTTCATTTAAAGTTCCATCTGGATTTAAAATATTTATAACTTCAAGATGATTTCTTTGTCCAACTTGCCAGTCATTTGGATCATGAGCCGGAGTGATTTTTACCATTCCTGTTCCAAATTCTTTATCAACATAACTATCTGCAATAATTGGAATTGTACGATTTGTTAATGGAAGTTTTAATTTTTTTCCAACAAGTGATTTATAACGTTCATCATCAGGATTTACGGCAACTGCAGTATCGCCAAGTAAAGTTTCTGGACGAGTTGTTGCAATTTCTATACGAGTAGAACCATCTTCTGTAGGTCCATCCTCAAATTCATAATAAATATGATACATTGCTCCATTTGTATCTGTATGATCAACTTCATCATCGGCAAGTGCTGTTCCGCAACGAGGACACCAATTTACAAGATAATGACCTTTATAAATAAGACCTCTTTCATATAGAGTTACAAAAACATCTTTTACCGCTTTAGAAAGACCTTCGTCCATTGTAAAACGTTCTCTATCCCAATCAGTTGAATTTCCAAGTTTTCGTTGTTGCTTTACGATTGTATTGTGATGCTCTTCTTTTACTTTCCAAGTTCTCTCAAGAAATTTTTCTCGACCTAAATCGTTGCGAGAAAGACCTTCTTTTTTTAGTTGGCGTTCTACAACATTTTGAGTTGCAATTCCCGCGTGGTCAGTTCCTGTAATCCAAAGAGTATTATCACCTTTCATTCTATGATAACGAACAACTATATCTTGCAAAGTATTATTTAAACCGTGCCCCATATGGAGAACACCTGTTACATTTGGTGGAGGAATTACGACTGAATAAGTATTTGTTTTTTTGTTGCATTGTTCACATTGACAGTGGATAGGATTTTTTTCATCAGAAACAGGTTTAAAATATCCTTTAGTTTCCCATTCGTTATAAATTCTGTCTTCAAAGGTTTTTGGATTATATGCCTTTTCTAGTTCAATTGCTTTCATCTTATTCCTCCATATTAAAAGCACCGGATTCAAAATTTAAAATCTTTTCAAATTTATTGAAAATTAAGTATAATGTTTTTTTTTCTATTGTCAATTAAGATTTAGGGGGCTACCTGCCTTTCGGCAGGTAGGCTGTTATGCACTTCCGCTTTCGCTTCATTCTTGTACTGGCTGTAGTTTCGACATTGCTCAACTACATAGCCAGTACAAGAACGCCTACGGCGGTGCTCCATAGCCTAGCCTAAGAATAAAAATCAAAATTAATATAATGCCAAAAATTTACTCTAAAATTGCAAGTGGGGAATATTTATCAATCTATATAACTTAAAATTCTTGTTGTAAGCGCTTGTAAACATATTTACTAAGTTTTCCAAAATTTATTCCAGTATATTTTTATTGAAAACTTTTTTTGAAATAGCAGATAAATTAAAAAATTTTCTTTTCATAATCAGAAAAAATATTTTAAATTTATTTTAACCTATAATAAACTTTTTTTATGGTGTAAAATAAAATTGTGTTATTTTGTAAAGGAAATAGCATAATCAAAAAAGGAGATTTTCGCCACGTTGATAATGATGTGCGTTGTGTTTACTTTATGAAAAAATTTTTTAAAAACATTTTATTCTTAGTATTCTTGGGAAGTTTATTTTCTTGTTCAAATAAAAATTCTTCTAAAAATAAAGATTCATCGATTTTGGAAAAAAAATCACAAACTGTAAAAAATGAAAATTTTTCTTCTGATAAAACTGAAATGGGAAAAGTTTCATATTCTGAACTGATGACTTTTTTTAATCCGAGTTTTGAAAAAGTCGAAACTGAAAATTCTAGTCAAAAATCAAAAAAAACTAAGAACTCACAAAATAAAAAATCTTCGCAAAAATCTGAAAGCGTAATTCCCGGACTTAGAAATCTTAGTGAATATAAAACAATTTATAACACAAAAAAAGCAGAATTCAATCAATCAACATTGCAATCAACAAAATCGCAAGACAAAAATTCTACAAGCGAAGACGATAATTCTAAAGAATTTTTTATAGAAGATTGGGGGCCAAAAAAAATTGTTTCTGAAAACGAAAATCCTACTTTTTATGTAGTTTTTTCTCAATCTGTAAAAGCAATTTCTGCTTTGGAAGAACCTCAAGAATCATCTTCCATAATGACAATTTCTCCTAAAATAAAAGGAACTTTTCATTGGTACGGAGCAAAAAATCTTGCATTTGAAGCAAGCGAAGCCGCTGACCCCGGAGTTGAATACACAATCACAATTGATAAAAATTTAAAATCGCTAAAAGGGAAAAATTTACTTTATGAAAACGTTTTTACAGCGCAAGCGGAACCAATTTCTATTGAAAAACTTTATGGCGGTTTTTACAAAGAAGGAGAATTTTACAATTATTTTTATGATTTTGAATCCGGAATTGTTCCACCTTATAATAGAAAATTTTTTGTGCGATTAAATTATCCAATTTCTGAAAAGACTTTAAATGATGAATTGGAAGTTTTTATTAACGAAAAAAAATATTCTTACAATGCAAAAATTGACTACAATGAAGATGCTTTTTATTGGAGCGGAGTTAAACCAAAATTTGACAAAAATAAAAAAATTTCAAATTCATTTATTGTAGAAATAAATGATGATGTTCCTGCAAACACAAACGTAATTGTAAAAATAAAAAGTTCAAACTCACAAAGTTCTTACGAAACCTTAAAACCATTTTCAATTAATAATGTATCAAATCACACAAATTATTCTCAAAACAAAAAATCTAATCCGTTACAAATTCGTTTTACGCAAAAACCGGATTTACGTTCGCTTGTAGAAAATACAAAATTCGATTTTGATTTTGAACTTTCGGAAAATAATGTTAGCGTTGAAGGAAAAATTGCAACTTTTTATAATTTGCCAATTTCTTCACGCGAAACACATAAAATTATTTTTAATGAAAATATAAAAGATGTTTACGGTCAAAAATTGAATTACGAAAAATCAAATCAAAAATTTGCTTACGATTTTGAAGTTTCTGCTCCGATTGCGTATTCAAAATTTCAAAATTACGGAACAAAAATTATGGAATCACAATTTCCACATAAAATTATTTTTGAATATCAAAATATAAATCCAACTTCAAAATATTTTATTACTTCAACACAAAATCCTTTAGATATTAGTGAATTTTCACAAAAAACGGATTTTATTTCGATTGATCCGCTTGAACGCGACCAAAATCATTTTGTTGAACTTGAACTTGACCCTTATTTAACTGATGGACTTGGTGCTATAAAATTTGAAGCAGATATTGAGCGAGAATATTACAATTATTGGGATGAAAAATACGAAACGCGAACTGACACAAATATTCAAACAATTCAAGTAACTGATATCGGAGCAACTGTTCGATGTGGAATAAATAGACTTGTTGCTTTAGTTACGAGTATGAAAACCGGAAAACCAATTGAAAATGCAACTGTTCAAGTTTTTGGACAAAATTTTTCTAAAAATCAATATATTTTGGATAAACCTTTTGCAAGCGGCATAACAGATAAAAACGGACTTTGCGTAATCAATTTTACCGAAGAAGAATTTAATGATTTTAAAAAATCTTTTGAAAATCTTTGGGGGGCTAGTCCAATTGTAAAAATTACAAACGGAAATGATAGCATAATTTTTAAACCAAATTCTCATGAATCTTATTCAAGCGGCATTTATCCTACTTCGTACAAAAATAGTATTAGCGAAATGCAAAGAACTTTTATTTTTGTTGATAGAGGCGTTTACAAACCTGGAGAAACTGTAACTTATCGCGGAATTGATAGAACTCAACATTTGGGAAAAATTTTAACTCACACCGGAGCGTATTATGTACAAGTTACAGATGGTTCATATTATTCTCCAAAATCAATTATACCTCTAAAAAGAGGCACTTTAAGCGAAAGTGGAGGATTTTACGGTTCTTTTGAACTTCCAAACGATATAGAACCCGGAACTTATTGTATTGAATACTCAAGAGAGGAATCAAAATCTGATGATGATAAAATTCGCTATTATTTTTCAGTTGCAGAATTTGAACGATTAAAAATTGAATCTTCTGTAGAAGTTCCAAAAATTAAATATCTTGGCGGTGATAAAATTAACGCAAATCTTAGTGGAAATTATCTTGCCGGAGGAAATCTTTCTGACGCGGATTACATAGTTTCTTATTTTAGACAACCAACTCAATTTGCTCCAAAAACTGATGAAACAATAGGATTTATTTTTGGACCGGAAAATAATTATTCTCCACGAGAATTTTTTAATCAAGATAAAGGAAAGTTAAATTCTAGCGGAAAAGCAAATATTTCTTGTAATACAGAACAAATTTTTAATGGAAGTGCCTACAACTATCGTGTTGAAGCAGCAGTTTCTGATATTTCAAATCAACGAGTTACAAGCGTAGCAAATGTTTTAGTTCACCCAGCAGAATTTTATGTTGGTTTAAAACGAAATAGTGAAGGTTTTGCAAAAAAAGGCGAAAAACTTAATATAAATTACATTCTTGTAAATACAGAAGGCACAAAATTATCATCATTAAAAAAAGTAAAAGAATTAAATTATTTGCTTTCAAGAACAGTTTGGTCGGTTGTAAATGAAAATGGAGTTTATGATTCTGTTTATACTCGCTACGAAGAATCTCAAAAAGAAGAAGCAAGCGGAAAAATTGACGCAAAAATTGAAGGCAAATTTTCTGTTGAGTTAACTAATGCCGGTTGGTACACGCTAAAAGTTTTTGGTTACGACAGCGAAAATCACTATGTTGAAAGTGATTTAAGTTTTTATGCATCTGGAAACAATGCAAGTTTTAGAGCGAGCGAAAATTCTCAGTTTATAAATCTTACACCGTCAAGTTCTCTTTACAAGCCCGGAGAAAATGCTCAAATTTTAATGGAAAGTCCTCTTCCTTCTGGCGATTATTTAATCACAGTTGAGAGAGAAGGCATTTTTAGTCAAGAAGTTCGTCATTTTGATGATTCTGCAAGCGTGATTGAAATTCCAATTTCTAAAAATTATGTTCCGGTTGTTTATGTTTCTGTTGCATCTTATTCAGTTAGACACGGAGAACCGCAAAATGAATATGGCGAAGTTGATTTAGACAAACCAAAAGGTTATTACGGCGTTACAAATTTATTTATTGACCCAAATATAAAATCATTTTCTATTGAAATTGAATGTGATAAAGAAGTTTATCGGCCCGGGGAAGAAGCAACAATCACCCTTACGGCAACAAAAGGCGGCAAACCGTACTCTAATGCAGAACTTACTCTTATGGCAGTTGATCGCGGAGTTTTGGATTTAATAAATTATCACGTTCCGAATCCTATTGATTTTTTCTATTCTAGCAATAATTTTAGACTTGGTGTTTTTGGCGGAGATTCAAGAGCGTATCTTTTGGATCCGGTTACGTACAACGTAAAAAATCTTCAAGGTGGCGATTCTGATGAAACAAAAGAAAACGAACGAAACGATTTTCGTCCGACAGCAGTTTTTGAACCGGTTTTAATCACCGACAAGAATGGACAAGTAAAATGCACTTTCAAAATGCCAGACAATCTTACAACTTATAGAATTACTGCTTTTGGCGTAAAAGATGATATTTTTGCACTAAACGAAGATGAAATTAAAGTTCAAAATCCAATCAACGTGCAAGTTGTTTCTCCACGACGTTTACGCGAACGAGATACAGCAGAAACTGGAGTTTTAATTACAAATCTTAGCGAAAAAGCACAAAATATTAGCGTAAAAGCGAGCGTTTCTCCTTACTCAAATGCAATGGCTCAAGAGACAAATTATGATTTTTCTGACGGACTTTCTATCGTTCCCGGCGATGCATTTTTTGACGGAAAAACCGAAAACTCAGTTATTGTTCAAAGTGGTGATTCTTCTGTAGTCTATTTTGATTTGGCAGCAAAAACACAAGGAAAAGTTCAACTCACTTTTGAAATAAAAAGTGATATTTTAAATGAAAAAATAAAAGTTCCTCTGGAAATTGAAAAGACTTTTACTTACGAAACTGTAACTTTGATTGGAACTGTTCAAAATGATGAAAAATCAGCAAAAGAGGAATTTATAATTCCTGATTTTGCTAAAGAGGGAAACGGAAGTTTAAAATTTACTTTGGATGCGACTCGTCTTGGAATGTTAGGCGGTGCAGTAAATTATCTTTTCCGTTATCCTTACGGATGTTTAGAGCAACAAAGTTCTAAAGTGCTTCCACTTGTAATTTTTGGCGATTACATTGATGTTTTTGGTTTGGATTCTGAAATTTATGATATTTCTAACGTTGTAAAACAATTTGTAAAAGAATGGGGAAAAGTTCAACATTCGGACGGAGGATTTCCTTATTGGCAAGATTCTGCAAATTCATCTTATTACGTAAGTTTAAGAATTGCTCATATTTATGCACTTGCAAAATCTCACGGATATAACGTTTCTGATTTAAAAATTGATATTGACGCTTTGAAAAATTACTTAAAAAATCAAATTGAAAATCAAAGTCAATACATAAAATCATATACGGCTTATATTTTTAGTTTGCTAAATGATGATGATTCGACAAATTTTGCAAAAGAAATTCTTTCTTCAATGAATAATAAAAATCTCGAAAAAGAAACTTTAACAAATCTTTCGTATATTGGGCTTGCATATAAAAATCTTGGTGATTCAAATAATTCTGTCAAAATAACACAAATTATTCGAAATTATTTACAAGTTTCCCAAAGAAGTGTTTCAATCATCGAAAAAAACAGACGCAATGCTTGGGAAATGTTTGAAAGCGAAGATGAACAATTTGCCGTAATTTTGCAACTCTTGGTAACCGAAAATCCTAACGACACAATGGTTGATAGATTGATTTTTACGTTAATGAAAAATCAATCTAAAGGCTATTGGAAAAATACAGCGACAACTTCTCACGTTTTAGAAGCAATTTATACTTATATAAAGATGCGAAATCTTGACCAAACAGATTTTACAGCTTCTACAAAAATTAATGGCGAAAAAGTGATATCAGAAAAATTTGAAAATGTAAATGCAAAACCAAAAACGGTAGAAATCAACTTTACTGATGATATTCTAAAAAATCTTCCTAGAAATAAAGAAGTTCCTCTTGAATTTGAAAAATCCGGAAATGGACAACTTTATTACACAATGGAGATGAAATATGCACTTCCTGACGAGATGCTTACAAGTCGCAATGAAGGTTTAAAACTCGATTTTGAAATTGTTGATAACGATACAAAACAAATTGTAAACAAAAATGATAAAACTTCGCTTGTTGAACTTGAAAGTGGAAAATTGTATAAAGTAAAAGTTAGAATTGAAAGCACAAAAAACAGAAATTTTGTTGCTTTAAGATGTCCAATTCCTTCTGGTTGCGAAATTTTAGATTCAACTTTTGTAACAAGTGGATTTGAAGCAGAAATTGAAACTTCAAACGATTGGAATCATTATTTAAGTAACAAAGTTATTTATGATAATGAAATTCAATTTTTCTACGATACATTCAAAACCGGTTCCGCAGAAGTTACTTTTACATTTAGAGCAGTTCGACGCGGAGTTTATCCAACTCCAAGCGTAATTGCAGAATGTATGTACGAAAGCGAGATTTTTGGTCGCAACGAAGGTTATTTATTCACAATAAAGTGATAAATGTTTTAGTTTAATAATGGGAACAAAAAAAACTTCAAGTTTTTAGATGTTCCCTAAAATCTTTTTTATGGTTATATTTAATTTATGGAAAAAAATACAAAAACTAATCTAAAATCAAAAATTTTACCTTTAATTCTTACAGTTATCGTAATTGCTTTAGATCAAATCACAAAAACTCTAATTGTAAAAAATATTCCAATAAATACGATTGGATTTTCGTTTTGGAACAAATTTTTACGAATTGTTCATGTTTCTAACACAGGAGTTGCATTTAGCGTTGGGGCAACTTGGTCTGAGACTTTAAGACACATTTGTTTTAATTTAGTTCCAGTTGTTGTAATAATTTTAGTTTTAGTTGTTTATTTTAGAAATAATGAATTTTCAAAATTACAAAGATGGGCAATTGCAGGAATTGTTGGTGGGGGAATTGGAAATCTTATTGACAGATTTGTAAGAGCGGAAGGCGTCGTTGATTTTATTGATGTAAAATTCTTTGGAATTTTTGGATTAAATCGTTGGCCAACTTTTAACATTGCAGATTCTGCCGTTGTAGTTTGTGGATTTATGCTTATCATTTCGTTTATTGTTACTTCTGCAAAAAATTCTAAGAAAAAAGATGAAGATTAAAAAAAACTAATAAAATATATTACTATAAGGAAAAAAATTATGGATATGCAAGATTTAGATGAAGAAGAAAAAACTCGCCGAAAAAAAGATATTGTTGAATACAGAACAAAAAAAACAAAATCTACAATTTTTATGATTTGTGCAGCCGCTTTTGAAATTGTAGAAACTGCTTTGATTATGCTTGTACTTTTTTTGTTGGTTTCTTTTATTTTATTCCGTTGTTTTAATTCGCAAAATCCAACAATTCAAGTTTTGTTTGAAGTTTTTTCAATTTTAATTTTTATTGGTAGTATGTTTATAGGTTTTTTAATCTATAAAAAAGTAATGCGTTGGGTAATTGTAAAATTTAAACTTGAAGATGTTTTATTAAAAGATGTTCTTGAACATTATATAAAAAAATCAAAATCAGAAATAGAAGAGGAACTACGACGATGAGCGATGTCATTGGAATTATCGGTGCAATGGATAGCGAAGTTTCTGCTATTTATGAAAAGATGACTTCTAAAGAAATTATTCAAATAAACGATATAAAATTTTACAAAGGAAAACTTTTTGAAAAAGATGCTGTTGTAATAAAATGCGGAATTGGAAAAGTAAATGCCGCTTTATGTACTCAGCTTTTGATTGTAAATTTTAATGTAAAAAAAATCATAAATACCGGAATTGCCGGTGCAACTGGAAAAAATCTTAATATTTATGATTTTGTTGTTTCTACAGATTTAGTTTATCACGATTTTGATACACAATTTTTTGGTTACAAATTAGGACAAGTTCCGGGGCTTCCTCCAACTTTTACTGCAAACTCGCAAATGATAGAAAAAATAATTTCAGTTTTTGAAAAATCAGAACTTGCAAAAAATCACAAAATACAAAAAGGTTTAATTGCTTCCGGCGACCAATTTATTAGAGGAGGAGAAAAGAAAAATTTTATTGTTCAAAAATTTAATCCACTTTGCGTAGAAATGGAAGGTTGCGCGATTGCCCAAACATGTTATCTTCATAAAATTCCGTTTGCAGTTATTCGATGTATGTCAGATTGTGCAGACGAAACAGTAAAAACATCTTATGAAGAAGAAAAAGCTTCTGCCATCAGCAGCGAATTTTTGTTAGAAGTTGTAAAAGAAATATAGAATAAAATAGAAATTCTCCATAAATATAATTTTGATTTTATATTGACATATTTGTTTTCTAGAATTCTCAAACTTTCAAAATTGAT
Organism: uncultured Treponema sp.; assembly: GCA_964541735.1. Classification (GTDB taxonomy): domain Bacteria; phylum Spirochaetota; class Spirochaetia; order Treponematales; family Treponemataceae; genus Treponema_D. The sequence goes on along the minus strand of CAZIQK010000021.1, from coordinate 20,331 downwards.
ACACAAAGTTTATGTATCAATTTTGTTTTTTTCTAATTTAGAATAATTCTAAGTGCTAAGAATCTTCTTTTTTCTCGTCTTTTAATATTACATTCTGATAAAACCAATTTGCAAATTGCCAATTTCTATAAGTGTTATACAACCGATTACGTGCAAAGGGATTTTTCCAATCAATAAATTTCTTATCAATTAAAATTTGCTCCGCATTTACAACGTGAACTTCAGTATTTCTAAAAATATACGTAAAGGATTTCCTCTCTGCTTTTTTTTTACACAATGGAAATTATTAGCCCAATTCCACGGATATACAAATCTACATAAATAAAAATAGTTTGCATCAGATTCATCAAGAGTTATAATTCCTTTTCTAAAATATGGAGCCACTTTATTGGATTTTTCTCCAATTAAACATTTCATACAATGTTGCGTTAAATCAGCACTTTTTACATATTTTAACCAAAAAATACGATAATAATCACTTCATAAAAGTTCTAAAGTAACCATTTTTTACTCCTTATTATATTCTCACCAAATTATTTTTTTAATGAGTTTATCATTATGTTTTTCAATAAAAATTTCTTCATAATCTTTTCTTAATCCACTTAAATCAATGAACATCATAAGGATTCGGATTCTACCGCTGATTATTTCTAAATCTTCATCAATATCAGTTCTTGCATAAACATCATAAAACGCTTGTGGAGCGTTACTCAACCAAATTAAGAATTTATGCCAACTGGAGCGATTCACACTTTTGAACAATCTTATGGCTGAATATATCCGCGATGAAATGGAAGGCGTTATTGACTTATCTCCAAAGGGATGCCTTTTGCTTTAAAAAAATTAAAATGGAAGAAAATACGTTACTCCAACATTGAGTTTTAAAAGATTGAGCATACTGGAAAGAACAGTTTCAATTCCTGCACCAAGAGCAGCTGAAGAGTCATTATCTTCTGCTGTATCTACAATATAAAGTGTTGGAGAAACTTCAAGAGCAATATCTAATCCTCCCTTTCCAATTCCCCATTGCCAAAAATTTGTTCTATAACCGGTTCTAATGTAAAAAGATGTATCTTTTATAGATTCCATATTGCTATAGAAAAATGCTCCACCGGAAAAATAATAATTTTTGTAACCTAAACAAGGTCCACCCATAAAATAAAAAATCGGTTCTGAATCTGAAATTTTATAAACATTTTCCATAACGCGAACATCACCACCAAGAAAAAATCCAAAGTCCCATTTGTAAATATAACTTACTTGTTCGTAAATATAAGGTTTTAGCATTACAGAAGATTCTACTCCAACATCAAATAAAACGCCTTGTTCCGCAAAAAGCGGAGTAAAAATTGCAAATATCAAAAAAGATAAGGATAAAAAAATCTTTTTCATAAAAGTCTCCTTACTAGTTGTATAAAAATATTTGTAAAAATAGATTATATTAGATTTGAGAATTGTCAAATGATTTTTTTAATAATGTAGGGGTCTGTCCCCTATCGTGTTCGAGGGGACAGACCCCTATGGTGAATACAGCAGCCCCGAGCGTGTAGCAGCTTGGCCACCGCAATTGTGCAAGTTGAATATGTAATTTAAAAGTAAAATGTTTTACACAGCACAATGAGGAGGCTGAGCGTTAGCGAACTGCGAAAGGCGAGTTGGTGGAAAGATGGGCCAACTTTAAAAATTTCTAAATGATTCGATAAATCTTGCCTCGTATTTTTGAGAAAAATCTTAAAAATGCCTATTATTCCGGTTTTGTTTTGCAAATCTAGTGGACTGATGTGCAATTTTATTTTTTCTGAAGAATTTTTTTGAAATTGCTGAGATTTTTCTTGTAAAGTAAAAGAGATTTTTATTATATTTAAATAATGAATATCTTACATAAATTAAAAGAGACTGCCATTTCTGTACTTCCTGTAATGGCGATTGTGCTATTCCTTGGAATATTTGTTGTTCCAATGGAAAAATTCTTGCTTATAAGATTTGTGATTGGAGGCCTTCTTTTAATTTTAGGTCTTACAATTTTTCTTCTCGGTGTTGACATGGGAATTCAACCGATGGGCGAACGTTGTGGAGCGGAACTTACTAAAAAGAAAAGTCTTTTACTTTTGCTTGTATGTGCGTTTATAATTGGATTTATTGTAACTGTCGCTGAACCAGATATCCAGGTTTTTGCAGATCAAGTAAAAAGTATTTTTAACTCGGTTGATAAAATGATTTTTACGCTCGTAATTGCCGCAGGTGTTGGGCTTTTTATTATGCTTGGGCTTTTACGAACAATGTTAAATTTTCCATTAAAAATAACTTTTTTAATTTCATATATCATTTTATTTGCGATTGCATTTTTTGCACCAAACAGTTTTATTGGAATTGGTTTTGATTCCGGTGGTGCAACTACAGGACCGATGACTGTTCCTTTTATAATGGCACTTGGTCTTGGTGTCGCTTCTGTTCGTTCTGGTGATAAAGATAATTCTTTTGGATTAACCGGAGTTGCATCTGTTGGTCCAATTATGGCAGTTTTAATTTATTCACTTTTTATTGCGGTAAATCCTTCTAGCAATGAAATAATTGAAGAATCTGTAAACGTTGCAAATCAATCTAGCGTTTTTGAAAAGATTTTTTCTCCGGTTGGAGAGCATTTCGCATCATCACTTAAGGAAGCAGCGATTTCTATTTTGCCTCTTTTTGGGTTATTTATAATTTTTCAAATTGCACTTTTAAAAATGACAAAAAGACAAGTTTTTCGCATGGTGATTGGTTTTGTCTACAGTTTTTTGGGTTTAACAATCTTTTTAACTGGAGTAAACGGCGGATTTATGCAAGCGGGACAAAATCTTGGTGAAATTCTTGGAGCAAAAGCATATTCCGGTGGAATTGGTTGGTACATTTTATTAATTATTACAGGACTTGCTTTGGGGGCAATAATCGTTTGTGCAGAACCTGCAGTTTGGGTTTTAAGTGAACAAGTTGAAAGTGTAAGTGGAGGAACTATAAAACGAAAAACTCTTCTTATTTTTCTTTCGTGTGGAACTGCAATTGCGATAGGACTTTCTCTTTGGCGAAGTGTTGCTGGTTTTAATATAAAATGGATTTTAGTTCCTTGCTACACTCTTGCTATGATTTTAATGATTTTTAGTCCAAACTTGTTTACAGGAATTGCTTTTGACTCTGGTGGAGTTGCTTCTGGACCTCTTACATCAACTTTTGTTTTATCTTTTACGATTGGAGCGGCAACTGGTTGCGGTGGCGGACATGATTCTTTTGGAGTAATTGCTTTGGTTGCGGTTATGCCTTTGATTGCAATTCAGATTATGGGAATTATGTTTAAATTAAAAGTTCATAAATCAAAAAAATCACAAAATTTACAAGGAAGTGAAAATGTTTAAACAGATTATAAGCGTTGTCCCTCATAATAGTGGAGAATTGGTTACAAATGCCGCAAAGTCGATTGGTGCGTCTGGCGGCACAATTATAATGGGAAAGGGAACTTCTAAAAATGGATTTGTTCAACTTTTAGGTTTTGGAGAAACTTCTAAAGATATAATTTACATTTTAGTTGAAGATGATTTGTGTAACAAAGTTTTGGAGAAAATAAAATCTGTCTTTAGCGAGAAAAAATCAAATTTTGGAGTTTTATTTACTCTCGATGTTGATTCGTTTGTAAAAAGTGGCAAAAAAGAAATTTTAAAATCTGGAGAAAAAATTATGGAAACAGAAAAAACTTATGAAATGATAAATGTTATTGTAAATAAAGGTTATGCTGAAGATGCAATGGATGTTGCAAGAAGAGCCGGTGCCGGCGGAGGAACAATTATAAATGCAAGAGGAACTGCAAAAAAAGGCGATGCAACATTTTTTGGTGTAGAAATTGTTCCGGAAAAAGAAATGTTGATGCTTATTGTTCCCACAGAAAAAAAAGATGATATTATAAAAGCAATTTATAGCCTAAAATGTTTTGAAAAAGCAGGAAGCGGAATTGTATTTAGCAATCCGGCAAGCAATTTTACTCTTTTAGGAAAATCAAAAGGAAAACTTTAAAAATAGATTTTGTGGCGGCTGGGAGATTATTTTGGCAATCTCAATCACCACAATTTTGCTATTTTACGACAAAATTAATTTTTTTTGTTTCGTTTGCACATTCTATTTCTAACGTGTGATTTCCTCGCTCAATTGGTAAATAAAACTTAAATGGGCGAGGAATTGTTTTATAAAAATCATCATCATATTTAATGTTTAGAACATTGCTATTTCCGCCTACAACTTCAACAGGAATAGTTTGATTTTTTGCATTTTGCTCGCTGTAATAAAAAATTGTATTATTTTGTGGAGTTAAAATTTTTAATATTGAAGAATTATAATCTATTTGCGAAGGTTGCAAAGGAATTTTATTTTGTAAAACCCAAGATTGATATTCACTCGGATATTTTATGATGATAGAATCGCCAATTTTTTCGTGCCAACTGCAATTTTTTTGAGACATTCCATTTTTTACGTATTCATAAATGCTAGAAGGACAATTTTCGCCAGCAAGCATTCCGGAAAGCGAGCAGATTTTTCTTTTAGACCAATTTTCCGGTTCCGAAAAATTTGCCGAGGTTTGATTTTTTTCAAGATAATCTAAAATGTTTTTTGCAACATACGCCGGAAGAGAACTTCCTGTTTTACCGACTACCGTTTCTCCGGAAAAATTCCCCATCCAAACTCCAACCGTATAATTTTTTGTTGCTCCTAATGCTACTATATTTTGATATTGATTTGCGGTTCCGGTTTTAAAAATTGAAGGATATTTTGTTTCAAAAGTTTGCGAATATCCAAAACCTAAAACTCGTGATGCTTTATCAGAAAGTATTGAAGTGATGATTCTTGCTGTATCTTGCGAATAAATTTGCAAAATTTTATCATTTTTTAATTCTTCATAACCGGTAAAGTTTAGCGGACTGTATTTTCCATCACGAACAAAAACGCTAAACGCTGGAACTAATTCAGCTAAACAAACTTCGCCTGCTCCTAAAGCAAGTCCTAAATCAGCTTTTTTTCCATCTTTTTTAAGTGATTCAAAACCTAAATCAGACAATTTTTTTAAATAAGATTCTACGCTTAAATCATTTAAAACGCTAACGGCAGGTACATTTAAACTTGAAGCAAGTGCAACTCGAAGTCGAACAGGACCATTAAAATGATTATTAAAATTCAGCGGAATGTAAAGATTTGAGTTTCCAAATTCCGTAGGAATGTCAGCAAGAATTTTTGAAGGATAATAAAGTGGATTTCCGTTTTGGTCGTTTGTATCAAGAGCAAGTGCATACAAAAAAGGTTTCATACTACTTCCCATCTGATTTTTTGTCAAAACTCCATCATTTTTTCCACCATTTTGATTATCAAACCAATTTTCACTTCCAACCCAGCAAAGAACAGAGCAATCATCATTTTTTATAACTAAAATCGCTCCGTTTGAAATGCGCGAAGATGATGCTTGTAAAAGTGCATTTTGTAAAAGTTTTTCGGCATAAAATTGTAAATTTAAGTCGGTTTTTGTAAAAATATCTGTAGGAAGATTTTCGTTAGGGGACAGACCCCTAGTATTGCGAGTTGAAGATGACGCAATCTGTCTTTTTAAATAATTTACATAATGCGGCATAAAAAATGGATATTCGTAAGCATGTGCATTTTGTGTGGCTTCGAGTGGAACTTTTGCTTCGTTTGCACAACTTTCCGGATTTGTGATTGGATTAAAAGCTGAAGGTCGGCGAGGAATTACCGAAAGGCATTTTATTTCATCAAGAGAAAGTTCTGTAAGTTCTTTGCCATAAAAACTTCTTGCCGCCGATGTGATACCTTCAACATTCATTCCAAAGGGAACTGAATTTAAATATAATTCTAAAATTTGATTTTTAGAAAGACGTGCTTCTAAACGAAATGCGTTAAAAATATCAGAAATTTTTTGAGAAAAAGTGCGACTTTTTGTAGAGCCGGAAATTATTTTTACAAGTTGCATCGTAATTGTTGATGCTCCACGAACATTTTTTTTTGCTCTTAGATTTTGAAAAATCGCTTTTGAAACTGCAAAAAAATCAACTCCAAAGTGAAAATAAAATCTTTTGTCCTCGGCACGAATAAAAGTTCTTATTACATCATCCGGAATTTCTTTTAGGGAAGTCCATTCTCGGCGAAGTCCGTTTTCTAGTGGAAGAATTTGGATAAATTTTCCGTTGCAATCATAAATTCTTGTACTGTAGTTTTGATTTTTAAATTTAGAAAGAGCAGGGTAGGGACTAAATCTCAAAAATAGATAAATTATTATGATTGTTGAAAAAGTTATAATAAAAAAAATGTTTCTACTTTTGTGATTTAACATTTTACTTAAGTCATAAATTTTTAGGCGATGTTGGATTTGAATAAAAACGACTTCTACAGTGTGAAGGTAGCACTCTACCCCTAGTTAAGCGTTCAAAAATATAAACAAGTTTATCACTTTGTAAAAAAAATGTCAGTAATTTTCAAAGATTGGAATGTAGAAATCGAAAAATTAAGCAAAGAGTTTTAGGATTAGCAGAATTAAAAAATTAGAAACTAGGGAAGAGAAATGAGAAAATAGAAATGATGAATTAGCGTTGTTTCGATAAATCAACAATGATTCTTCCCTTAATAAAAAATCATTTTGTAATTACAAAAAATGCTATTTGATTTTTCCAACTAAAAATGGATTTTTCGCTTGATTCTAAAAGATTTACGATTTTTTGTAAATCTAAAGTTCCCAATTTTTCTTCCATTTTGGCAGCGTATGCAGAATTTTGTAAATCAAACCATTTTTGAATTTCTTGCGAAGAAATGCGTCGTTTTTCTTGAATTTCTTGAATATCAACTTTTACAGAAAATCCTTTTGTTTTAAATGCATTTGCAATAAAAGTTCCATCCCAATCAAAAAGTGGATTTTCTATATCACTAAAAAATTCTTGTTCAGCTTGAGACATTTTTTCTAAAAGTTGTGCAAAATTTGTTGAAAGTTCGGCAGTTAAAATCTGAGTTTTTATGAGTTCGCTAAGTTTTTGTCCATTTGTAGGAATTTTTTGTGCAATTATGATTTTAAAATCTTTTGCAAGTGGACTTTCAAATGTAAAATCATCATCATATTTTTGGGAATTCGAATTTTCAGAATTTTCATCATCTTCTTCAAAAATAATTTGTTTTTGCGGAGTTAAAATTTCGTCTATTGAATCTACAAGTGTGAGTATTGCTTTTTTATTTACAAATGGATCAACAAAAAAGATTCTATCAAAAACGGCTCCTTTGTACTGAAAATTTATTAAAATATTGTAAAAATCTTTTGGAGTTAAAAATTCTGTCGAAGCGGAATTTCCTCGAACTTGGAGAATTGGTTTATCTAAATTGCCTAAAGTTCTTCCATATTGTTCAAGAATTTGTTTTCCTTTTTCGGTTTTGCAAACTCCGCAAGTTACGCCTTCCGGTTCATTTCTTGCAACTTCCCAAAGTAAAAGTCCGGAATCTGCATTCCAAATTAAACTTCTGTGATAGCGAAGAAGTTTTGCTTTTTCTATCATCGTATCGCGGATTTTTAAAAGAATTTCTGCCTTGTTTGAATCTAATCTTTGTTGCCAAAATCTATCTGCCCGATTTAATGCAAATTCTTTTGCGGAATCTTTAGGGCTAAAAGTAAGATTTTCTTCTTTTTTGATGTTTCCGCTTTTAAAATGTTCGTTTATCCACCATTCGCTAATAGGATTTTGCCCAAATTCTGATTTTTGATTTTTTGCCTTAAAAAGATTGATAGAACCAGTTTCTTCCGGATTTGAAGCAAGTTCGCTAGACGAAAGTTCATTTTGTGAATTTTCTTTTTCCAAAATTGCTGCAATTTGCAGTTCACGGCGAGAAAGAACTTCATCGCGAATTTTTCCTTCGTAGCCTTGTGTGCTTGGCGTGTAAAAAACGCGTCCCATAAGTGCATCTGGAAGATATTGTTGTGCCACCCAATGGTCTTTGTATGCGTGAGGATAAAGATAACCGCTTCCGTGTCCAAAACCTTCTGCATCGCGGGAATTATCTTTTAAGTGATTAGGAATTTCGGCATCTTCTTTTTCAACTGATGAAAGTGCATCAAAAAAGGCCATAGAACTGTTCGACTTTGGTGCAGTTGCTAAATAAAGTGCGGCGTGGGCTAAAAAATATCGACCTTCTGGAAGTCCAACTCTATCAAATGCTGCGGCACAAGAATTTACTACGGTGATAGCATTTGGTTCTGCAAGTCCTGTGTCTTCACATGCAGAAATCAACATTCTTCTAAAAATAAAATGAGGATCTTCTCCGGCTCTAACCATTCTTGCAAGCCAATACATTGCCGCATCTGGATCGCGTCCACGAAGACACTTTATAAAAGCAGAAATTATATCATAATGATAGTCGCCATCTCTGTCATAAAGCACAACTTTTTTTTGGATAGACTCTTCGGCAGTTTCTTTTGAAATATAAATTTTTGAACCATAAGATGGAATTGGCGGATTTGCGTTTGGTTTCCAAACTTCTGGAGTTGTTTCTACCGCAAGTTCAAGTGCATTTAAAAGCGAACGGCAATCACCATTTGCAGTTTCTACAAGATGTTCTAACGCTCCATCTTCAAATTCAACATCCCAATGACCATATCCTCGTTCAGAATCTTTTAAAGCCATTTTTGCCGCTTTCATTAAATCATCTTTTGTTAATGGTTTTAATTGAAAAACTCGTGAACGCGACACTAACGCTTTATTTACTTCAAAAAAAGGATTTTCTGTTGTTGCACCTATTAAAATGATTGTTCCATTTTCTACCCAAGGTAAAAGTGCATCTTGTTGACTTTTATTCCATCTGTGAACTTCGTCTACAAATAAAATTGTGCGTCTTCCATAAAGTGTGTAAAAATCTTCAGCTTTTTTTATGGAGTCGCGAATATTTGCAACTCCGGTTAAAACAGCATTTAAAGTAAGGAAATTTGATTTTGTGTGATTTGCAATAACTCTTGCTAAAGTTGTTTTTCCTGTTCCAGGTGGACCATAAAAAATAACAGAAGTTAATTGGTCGGCAGCAATTGCTCGCCTAAGTAAACGACCTTTTCCCACAATATGGTCTTGTCCAATGTATTCATCCAAATTTCTAGGTCGCATTCGTGCTGCAAGCGGTTCTGTATTTTTTTGTGTGGAATCAAACAAATCACTCATAAAAAAAATTATTCTCGGTTCCAGTTTTTTCGTGATGGGTAGTAAGACCACAATCCAATGTTGTTGTAAGAAACTGAAGTCGATGAGCCAGAGCCTATAAAATATAAAGATGCATACAAACTACTATCAAGTTCTGTAAGTCCCGGAGTTGAATTAAACGTTGTTTGAATTAAATATGATGATAATAATTGAGTTTGTGCGTTTGTTTCAAAAGTTCCACGAGAAGATTCCGGAATATTTGTATAATTTCCTTCAGTATCGGTTGTTAATTGAACTTTTTCTATGCCACCGCTAGAAGAAAGATAAGAATTACTATTTTGACCGCGTCCAATTATTATTGCATCTTTACAAATTGCCAAAGAATTTATTGTGTAAGAAACATCAATACTTTTTGTTGCTTCTCCACCGGAAGTTTGATAATAAAGACATGAACCATTTCCCCAATACATTGCAGTTGCTTGTGTGTTAAAAGTTGCATTTGTTGTTAATGATTGTGTTGCTGAATAATAAGTTGTTCCATCTAAAATGGCAATTCCATTTACAGAATTTACAGAATCTCTATTTGAATCATAATCCAAAATTTCTGCTGATGAGATTGTAAAATATGTAGAATTTATTGCTCCACCAGAAATTTCGTAATATTTTCTTGTTTTGTCACCATTAGAATCTGCAGAAGAGCCATTTCCAATTCTTAAAACAACTTTTCGTTCTGATTTTTGTGCGGAATTTGTAGAAAAAATGTTTAATGCAGTAAAAGTATAATCTTCAGATTCATAAATTGCTGCTGTTTTATCAATATCATCATTTGAATTCAAAATTTCAGACCAATCTGAACTAGAAAGTTTATTCCATTTTCCTCTGCTTTCTTCTGTTGGTTTTACTGTATAAATGCGAAAAGTTTCTGGACAAGAAGTTCCTTCATCATCATTTATATAATATGAAACTGTAATGATATAGAGATTTTCTTCATCTGCTACAACTTTTAGAATTTGTTCTCCGTGATGCTTTGCTTCTGTGTAATTGTAATAATGCATTGCAAAAGGAAGTTCACTTTCTGTGATTTTTGTCCAAGTTCCGTGTGATTGAGTCGTTTCGTCCCAATCATAATTGCCAGTTCCATCATTGTAGTAGGCAACCGGTTTATAAACAACTCCGTTTGAAGAAACTGTAACAATATATTCTGTGTTATCGATTGTGTATCTTGCAATAGAACGAATAATTCCGTTTACAGTTGCAGTTTCAGATGGAACATCTTTACTGATATAATAAAAAACAGGATCTGAACAACTTGTAAAAATCAAGCCTGAAATTAAAGCAACTATTGAAATAATTGATAGAAAATTTTTTTTCATTTTTTTATCCTTATTAGAAATGGAAACGAGCATTTATTCCTGCAACAGCAAAAAGTCCAGTTTTCCGTTTTGCGGAATCAGAATTCGCTAATTCAGAAATGCTAATAAAAGTACCGGAAAGTCCAAAAGACCAAGATTCTGAAAATCTATAATAAGCAGCAACTGAACCTTTTAGTGTTAATGCCGGCCAATAAGTCATATTTGCCCAAGTTTCTGTAGATAATCCTGCACTGAGTTGGATTGGAAATTCAAATTTGCCAATTGTTGGTTGAAAAATTGCTCCTGCTACAATAGGAATCATAAAAAGAGCTTTTCCGCCAATAGAAAAATTATTTGTAACAGAAAGTTCGCCACCAACCGCAAATGATGAATTTAAAAATCTATAATAACCGATTGTAGCTCCAAAACCCGGATATAAAGTTCCATCAAAATTTACTGGAAAAAAGCCATCAAGTTCGATTTTTAAAAATTGATCACCTGTTCCATTTTGTTGATAAACAAAACCATCATCATATTCATCGCCTGGTTCATCTGCAAAAATTACTGCAGAACAAATACACAATGTTAGAAGAATTGAAAGAATGCGTTTCATATTGTTCCTTTTGATTTTTTAATATATTTTAAGAATATACTATATTTTAGGGATATTTATCAATAAAACTATTTTGAGTAGGAAAAGTTACTATGAGTGCTGTTATAATTGACGGAAAAAAAATTGCACAAGATGTTCGAGATGATGTTGCAAAAAAAGTTAGCATTTTAAAACAAAAAGGCATAATTCCATGTCTTGCAGTTATTTTGGTTGGAGAAAATCCAGCATCGGTTTCTTACGTAAAAGGAAAACGAAAAGCTCTTGCTGAAGTTGGAATGGAAGATAAATCTATTCAACTCCCGGAAAGTACAACCGAAGAAGAACTTTTATCACTAATAAAAGAATTAAATGATGATGATAAGGTTCACGGAATTTTAGTTCAACTTCCACTTCCAAAACATATAAACGAAGAAAATGTGATTATGGCAATAAATCCAAAAAAAGATGTAGATGGATTTCATCCGCAAAATGTAGGAAATTTAGTGATTGGGCGAAAAGGATTTTTACCTTGTACGCCTTTTGGAATCATCACACTTTTGAAAAAAATGAATATTCAGACTGACGGAAAAAATGCAGTTGTAATTGGACGCTCAAACATTGTGGGAAAACCTGTTTCTATTTTGCTTTCTCGAAAAGATGTAAATTGCACTGTTACGATGTGTCATACTGGAACAAAAAATCTTAACGAGATGACAAAACAAGCAGATATTTTGGTTGTTGCGTCTGGACATCCTCACACTTTAACAAAAAATATGATAAAATCAGGAGCAGTTGTAATTGATGTTGGCGTAAATCGTATCCCGGATTCTTCTAAAAAATCAGGATTTCGTTTAATTGGCGATTGCGATTTTGATGATTTGCAAGAAACTGCAAGTTTTATCACTCCGGTTCCTGGCGGAGTTGGTCCAATGACAATCGCAATGCTTATGCAAAACACTTTAGAAAGTGCGGAAGAAAAATTAGGAAACAAAAAATGAGAGACATTCAAAACGAAGAAGATACACGAAATATTCCTTTGCAAAAAGTTGGCGTAAAGAACGTAAAATATCCTGTTCAAGTTTTAGATAAAAACAAAAAAATCCAAAATACAACAGCTTCTGTAAATCTTTTTGTAAATCTTCCTCACAATTTTAAAGGAACTCATATGAGTCGCTTTATTGAAGTTTTTCACAAATATCATACTGATATTTCTATGAACAATTTTTTGGAAATGCTAGAAGAAATCCGCAAAAAACTTGATGCAGAACGTGCCTTTGGAAGAATTACATTTCCTTATTTTGTAGAAAAAACAGCTCCGGTTTCTGGTTCAAAAGGAATGTTGGAATATATTTGCACTTACGAAGGTGAAAGCACAGAAAAAAAAGACGAAAATTCTTCATCGCAAAAGTTTTTTGTTTCAATAGAAGTTCCAATCACAACACTTTGTCCTTGTTCAAAAGCAATTTCAGATTACGGGGCACACAATCAGCGAGGAACTGTAAAAGTCAAACTTTTATATACAGATTTTTTCTGGATAGAAGATGTAATTCAAAAAATTGAAGAATGTGCGTCTTCTCCATTGTATTCGGTTTTAAAACGACAAGACGAAAAATTTGTAACAGAACACGCTTATGATAATCCGCGTTTTGTAGAAGATGTTGTGCGAGAAGTTTATCTTTATTTGAAAAAAATGAATTTTCATTGGTTTACAGTTGAATGTACAAATTACGAAAGTATACATTTTCACGATGCTTATGCTTGTGCAGAATATGATGACTCTAGGGAAAATTAATTAAAATTTTGGTAAAAAATAATGGATAAAACTTTTTTTATAGAAACTTACGGTTGCGAAATGAATATTGCAGAATCTGCATCTGTTGAGCAACTCTTTTTATCTCGTGGTTGGACAAAATCAGATTCGGCACAAACTGCCGATGTCGCAATCATAAATACTTGTTCTGTTCGCGGTTCTGCCGAAGAACGCATTTTGGGAAGACTCGGTTGGTTCAATGGTTTAAAAGCGGTTCGTGAAGGAAAGCCTAATGCAAAAAGAAAAATGCATGAAGAAGCGGTTGAATTTGTAAAACAAAATGGAAAAACGCCTTTAACCTTAGTCGTTATGGGGTGTATGGCAGAACGTCTTTTGCACGAATTTAAAGAGAAATATCCTTTTATAGATTATGTTGTTGGAACTTTTGCGAAACATCATTTTGGAGAAATTATAGATGCTTTGGAGGATGGCAGAAAACCTTTTGAATTAGACGATTCTGAAAAATATAAATTTGCTCCGATTTCTGCTGAACCGGGTGCTTTTTCTACATTTGTACCAATTATGCATGGTTGTAATAATTTTTGTACTTATTGTATTGTTCCGTATGTTCGTGGAAGAGAATGCAGTCGTTCTGTTGATGAAATTCTTAAAGAAATTGATGTTTTAAGTTCTTACAAAGTTAGAGAAATCACTTTAATAGGTCAAAATGTAAATTCTTATTACGGACAAATTTATTCAGATATAAAAAATCATAAATCTGGAGAAAATATAAATTTTGCAAATCTTCTGGAAATTATTGCAGAACGATTAAGAGAAACAAATTCTTCAATAGAGTGGGTTCGTTTTATGTCCTCTCATCCAAAAGATTTAACAGATGATGTAATTAATGTGATTGCAAAAGAAGATGTTATCTGTCGGCATATTCATCTTGCGGTTCAGCATGGTTCAAATTCTGTTTTAAAACGAATGAATAGAAATTATACTCGCGAACATTATCTTGAACTGATTAAAAAAATCAAAGAAAGAATTCCGGATGTTTCTTTAACAACTGATATTATGGTTGGATTTCCGGGAGAAACAGAGGAAGATTTAGAATTGACGTTAGATTTAATGAATCAAGTAAAATTTGAATCTGCAATGATGTATTATTATAATCCACGAGAAGGAACTCCTGCGGCAAAAATGGAACAACTTCCAGAAGAATTACGCAAGCAAAGATTGCAAAAAGTAATAAATCTTCAACTAGAACATACTCACGAAGAAATGTCAAAAAGAGTCGGACAAACTAAAAAAGTTTTAGTTGAATCTGTAAGTCGAGATAATAAAGAAGAACTTTTAGGACAGACAGAACAGCATGAAAAAGTTGCATTTCTTGCACCAAAAAATCTGATTGGGAAATTTGTCAAAGTGCATATAGACGAACTTTCCGGAAACACTTTTAGAGGGCATTTGGAAAATTAGGATTTTATTGTAAATCTCATAGATTGATGAAGATGGAAAAAAATATGGATAATACAGTTTACATTTTAGACAGTTACGGTTTGATTTATCGTTGTTATTTTGCTTTTGTTTCAAGACCTTTGATAAATTCTCGTGGAGAAAATATAAGTGCTTTATTTGGATTTTTTAGAAATCTGCACTGGATTTTAGAACATTATAAACCATCTTATCTTTTTGCTGCGATGGATTCTAAAACAAAAACTTTTCGTCACGAAATGTATAGCGAATATAAAGCAACAAGAAATAAAACTCCAGAAGATTTACATGCTCAAATTCCTTTTATTGAAGAAGTTTTAAATGCTTTAGGAATTCCTGTTCTACAATGTGATGGTTATGAAGCTGATGATATTATTGCAACTGTTGCAAAAAAATGTGAAGAACAAGGTAGACAATGCAGAATTCTTTCTGGTGATAAAGATTTAATGCAACTTGTAACAGAAAATACAAAAATCTTAAAACCGGAAAGCGGAGCTTCAACTTGGAAAATTACAGATTCTCAAGGAGTAAAAGCAGAGTGGGGCGTTGAACCATCACAACTTTTAGATTTACTTTCTCTTTATGGAGATACTGCTGATAACATTCCGGGTGTGACTGGCGTTGGCGTAAAAACTGCATCAAAACTTTTGAATGATTATAAAAATCTAGATGGAATTTATTCTCATATTGATGAAATAAAAGGTGCAATGCAAAAAAAATTGATTGACGGAAAAGAAAATGCATACTTTAGTCAAAAACTTGTCAAACTTTGTTCATCAGTTCCGTGTGAAAAAATTGATTCAGCAATAAAATCTGAACCTTATAAATTTCATTATGATGAAGCAGCAAAAATTTTAAAATCTTATGAAGCGTTTAATGTTGCAAAATCTTATGCAATGTTAGAAAGAAATGACGAAGATAAAAGTGATGGAGGGGACAGACCCCAAAATGTTTCGATTTCCGATAAAAAAAAATCGGAATTAAAACTCGGTAGCGAAGCGTACAATACTTCCGAATCTGAGAATGTAGAAATAAAAATCACCGAAAACGATAGAAGTTCTTATCGTGCAATTACAAAACTTTCAGATTTAGAAAATTATATTTCAAATTATTTTGATTTATGTAAAAGCGAAAATGCAATAGAAAATCCTCCAATTGCTTACGACTCCGAAACCGATGATTTAAACACTTTAACGTGCAACATAATTGGTTTTAGTCTTTGCTACGAAAATCAAAAAGCAATTTATGTTCCAATTCAACAAAAATCACTTTCGCTTTTTGACGAAACAGAATACATAAACCTAGAAGATGCATTGAATTTTCTTAAAAATCTTTTCACCAATAAAAAAACAAATCTTGTAATGCACAATGCAAAGTTTGACTTAAAAGTTTTTCTTTCGCAATTAAAAAAAATCTGCAATGAACAAGAATTCGAAAAATCACAATCAGAAATTTTAAATTGCCAACTTACAGACACAATGCTTTTAGCTTGGTTAGAAAATCCAGAACGCACAAGCAAAAATGGATATTCACTCGAATATCTTTGCGAAACAAAACTTGGCTTAAAAGGCATAGAATTTTCTGAAATTGTTCCAAAAGGACAAACTTTTGCTGATGTTCCTTTAGAAACCGCATATAAATATGCCTCAGAAGATGCAGATTTTACGCTCCAATTATTCCAAAAAATTGTTCAATCAACTCAAAAATTACAAAAAGATTTTCTTAGCGAACCGCTTTGTCGTCTTGAACATAAAATTTTGCCGATTTTAACAAAAATGGAACTGGAAGGCATACATCTTGATTCAGAAAAATTAAATTCATATAACGAAGAACTTTCAAAAAATCTTTCTATCGTAATGAATAACATTTACAAAGAAGTAGGACATGAATTTAATATTGCTTCTCCAAAACAGTTGCAAACAGTTTTATTTGAAGAACGACATTTAAAACCTAGCAAAAAGACAAAATCCGGATATTCAACAGACACTTCTGTTTTGGAAGAATTGGCTTTGGAAGATTGTGTTCCGAAAATGATTTTAGAATATCGTGAACTTGCAAAACTTCAATCAACTTATGTGGAAACACTTCCAAAATTGGCAGATAAAAACGGAAGAATTCATACAGATTTTGTTCAAACCGGAACTGCAACCGGAAGACTTTCTTGTCGTGAACCAAATCTTCAAAATATTCCGGTAAGAACTGAAGCCGGAAGAAGAATTCGTTCAGCATTCACCGCTCCGGACGGAAAAGTTTTAATTTCTGCCGATTATGCTCAGATTGAATTAGTTGTTTTAGCTCATTTAAGTGGCGATGAAAATATGAGTCGTTCTTTTATAGAAGGGTCAGATGTTCATAAAGCAACTGCTGCAATGATTTATGGAGTTTCGACGGATGAAGTAACTTCTCAAATGAGAAGAATTGCAAAAACTATAAATTTTGGTGTAATTTACGGAATGTCTGCATTTAGTCTTGCAAAAGATTTAGGAATTTCCAGAACTGAAGCTCAAAATTTTATAGAAATGTATTTTAAACTGTATAATTCTGTCAGTAATTTTATGGCGAATGTCATTTCATCAGCAGAAGAAACAGGATTTGCAACAACAATTCTAGGAAGAAAGCGTCCAATCATAAATATCAATAGCTCAAACAAAATCGAAAAATCTGCTGCAGAACGAGTTGCAAAAAATACTCCCATTCAAGGTTCTGCTGCAGATATTGTAAAAATGGCAATGATAAAAGTTAGTGATGCTTTAAAAAATACAAATTCTCAAGCAAAACTTCTTTTACAAGTTCACGATGAATTGATTTTTGAATGTCCAGATGATAAACAAATTATAGAAGAAACAATTTCTCTTATAAAAGATAAAATGGAAAATGCTGTAAAATTGAATGTCCCACTTCGCGTTAGCGTTGAATATGGCAAAAATTGGGGAGAATTTCATTGATGAATCATCTAGAACAAAAAGAATTTTCTCAATTTTTTGAACAAAATCCTAATATAAAAAATATTGCAGTTGTTGGAAAAATGGCTTCTGGAAAGAATTTTATTTGCCAAAAACTAGAATCATTTGGTTTTAAAAGTGTTGATGCTGATATTTTGGTTCACCAAGCGATAGAAAAATCTGCAAGTCAAATTGAACAAACTTTTTGTAATGAAGCAAAAAAACAAAATCTCAAAATTGTAAATGATGATGGAAAAATAAATCGTCGTGAACTTGGAAAACTTCTGTTTAAAAATCCAAAATTGATGCAAAAACAAGAACAAATTCTTTATCCGGTTGTTCAAAAAATGACAGAAGATTTTATCATAAAAAATGAAAAATCAATCACAAATGCGACGGTCCTTTATAAAATTCCACAACTACTTTTACATTCCGATGTAGTTTTTTATGTAAAATCATCTTTTTTTAAAAGATTTTTTCGAGCAAAAAAACGAGATAACCTTTCAATTCTTCAAATTCTCCGCCGTTTTTATTCCCAAAGATTTTTATTAAAAAAATATCAAAAAATTTGTAAAAATATAGTTTTAATTAGAAATTAGAATTAATAGGGGTCTGTCCCCATTTAAATATAAAAAATACTAAACTATTTTTTCTGTCATCCGATATTTTCAATAAGGTGGTCGGTTAATCGCCGATGAAAGAGGAAAAATTATGGAACAGAAAAAAATATTATGGATTATTGCCGCTGTTGGTGCTTTTTTACTTTTTGTGTTAGGTGCCGCTTTTATTATGTATCCTAAAGCTCCAAAAGTTGAACAAACGGTAACAACAAGAACTCTTCCAGAGAATAAAAATCAGCAAAAGGTTTCGTCCATTACAGAAGATGATGGTTGGACAAAAAATGTTGAAGTCCAAAAAGATGTAACTGTAAAAGATTTGACTGTTTTTTCAGAAAACACAAATGTTTATGGTTTTGATACAACTCCAACTACAGAAGAAAATTTAAACGCTGGAGAAACAATTGATTTGAATGAATTAAAAAATCAAGTTTCGCAAGATTCATCAAAACAAGATATAAACGTAACTGTACAAATAAAAGATTCAGATACAAAATCATCAGTTACAACTACAACAGAAAATTCTTTGCAAAAATCTTCGACAGAACAAAAAGATGATTATAATGTTGAAAAAAATGAATCAGATGTTCAAAAATCATCAGTTTCAAAAATTACAAAAACGAATACAACTTCTGTTAAGACTGCAACAACATCATCACAAAGCAAAACTTCTGCAAGTTCAACAACAGCAACAGCAAAAACTCCAACTGTAAAAACTCAATATTGGGTTCAAGTTGGTTCTTATTCAAATAAAAAAACTGCCGAAGATGCTCGTTCAAAACTTGAAGAAAATAAAGTTCCTTCTGATATTTTTACTTATGAAGATAACAAAGGAAAACTTTTCTATCGTGTAAGAGTTGGTCCTTATACAACAAAAAGTGAAGCTGAATATTGGCGTTCTAAAATTGTAAAAATTGATGAATTTGCAAAAGCCGAAAGTTATATTGCAAGTACAACAACTAAAAATTAAAGTGATAATTTAAAAAAACAAAAAAAAATGAAAAAAATTTGATTTTTTTCAAAAACAACTCCGAAAATGAACCATTTTGTCAATATTATATATGTGAAGACAAAATGGTTTTTTTATTTTAGTTTTAGTTTATTTTTTTGCGGAAAAATTTTTTCACAAAATTTTTTGTGCGAAAACGGAGTTACAAATGCAAAGTTAGAATTTTCTTTTTTAGAACTTTCTGCCTCTTACAAAAAAGATGATTTTAATTTTGGTGCAAGTTTGTTTTCGGATAAATTTTTAAAGAATTTTCCTTGTTCGGTAAAAATTGGAACTTTAAGTTATTCTTCTCCTTTGAGAAATCCTACTTTATCGACTGCGTCGGCATTTTCGTCCGTGAAGAAAAAAGCTACAGAATTTTCTGCGAGGATTCCGGGATATTCTAATTTTCCTGAGGGAATTTCGTATTTTGCTCAATTAGGTTTTTCTTTTCCAAAAAAAAATCTGAAAAATGCAAATGCTAACTTTTTTTACAATCAAAAAACAAAATCTCTGGTTTTCTCATCGTTTTTTGAATATCTATTGTTAAAAAAAGTTGATTTTAGTTATTCGTTTGTGTTTAATTCTTTTTGTTTTGAAGATTTAACTTTTTCTACTTGGTATAACGAAAAATCAGTTTTCTTTCATCAAGATAGATTGTTTTGTTTTTCGAATCAATTTGTTTTTAGTACAAAGAATTTTACGAATGCATCTTCGATTTATTTTTATGAGTCTCCGTTCAAGAAAACCCAATTTGTTTACAAAACAGAAAATCGACTAAAATTAAATCATTTTGTTTTCACTTTTTATGCATTTTATAATCCAAATAAAAATCTTTTTACTTCAGCACAAACATTTATAGACGAAATTTTGCAAATAAAAAGTGGAATTCAATACAATTTTATGCTTAGAACACAAATTCCCGTTTTTATAAAAAACGGAATTTGTGGAATTTTAAATTATGATTTTACAACTCAAAGTCACAGTTTTAAAATTGCTTTTGGAAATCAATTTAATATGTTAAATTCCACACTTTATTTTCTTGGCCATTATTCTGGAAAAATAGAAAATTCTTATTCTTGCTATGATTTTTCTTTTACAAAATTTTCGTTTAGCGTAAAAAACAGTTGGAATTTTGAAAAACTTAGTTTTTTGGTTGGAGGAACTTATAGTTTTTCTCCAAATTCGGAAGGTCTAACTTTTGGACAGAATTACAACGTAAACATTTATTTTGGAAAAAAAGAAAAAGTTTTTTGCACAAATGGATTTTCAATTTCGCACAAAAATGGTGATTTTTCGAGTTTCAGTTATTCGCTTGGAGTTGGAATAAAATTAAAAATAAAATTTTTAAGCATAAGCGGAAAAATTTCCTGTAAGTTTTAATCAATCGTATGATTTAAGGTGG
>CAZIQK010000020.1:0-39143 GCA_964541735.1 uncultured Treponema sp. | reverse complement strand
CAGCATCAATTACAATTACAGATTCATTTTTTGCAGAATTTTTTGGTGGATTACAATAAGTCAAAATCATATCTTCATCAGATTTTTGTTTTTTTAAACCAAGATTCATATCTTGTAAAATCGCTTCGGCTACATTAAAAATATCAAAATTTACAGGAAAATTATGTTTTGCTAAAAAAGCAGAAACTGTTGAGTTCATTTTAAACCTCTCAAGATTTTTTAAGTTTTATAAGAGTTATTATATCACTTTTTTTATGATTAGTCAGTAAAAGTAGTTTTTATTTACAACTTGAAAAACATATTAAAACGTGCCATAGTTTGAAAAATAAGTGTGATTTTTTATAAATTGTGCTAGGGATTGTAGGTGCGAGACTGCCTGACGTCAGACAAGTGCAGGCTCGTTCCGAAGGAATGAAGCGAAAGCGGAACACCGAAAAGCCCGTTAAAGCACCCGAATAAAAATGGAGTCAAAAATTGAGCAACTTTAGAAAACAACACATGACAATTTCTTGGGATAATTTAATCAATGTAGAAAGCAACGAAGCAGCAGTTAATGCAACACTTCAAGAAAAATCTGCACTTGTCGGACGCGTTGGTTTAATGATGCTTTCAGTTGGAGCAGGAGCTTGGCGTGTTCGAGCAGCAATGAATAAACTTTCTCGAGCAATGAATGTAATTTGTAATGCTGATATTGGACTTCTTTCTATTGAGTACACTTGCATTTATCAAAATCAATTTCTTACTAATGCAATTTCTATAAACACAATTGGAGTAAACACTCAAAAACTTACTGAACTTAGAAAATTTACAGAAATTTTTTCTAAAAATGCTGATAAATATTGTATAAGACAATTTTTTGACCTTTTAGATGATATTGAATGTTTTGCTCCTTATTATAATACATTAAAACTTGGATTTGCCTCTGCATTTGCGTGTGCTGCTTTTACATTTTTGCTTGGAGGAGGCTTTATAGAAATCTTTTGTGCATTTTTTGGAGCAGGAATTGGAAATTTTGTTCGTAAAAAAATGCTTGAAAAAAAAATTACACTTTTTGCAAATGTTTGCATCAGTGTGGCGGTGGCTTGTCTTGTTTACATTGGTCTTATAAAACTTGCAATACAGATTTTTGCACTTCCAGAAATTCATCAAGCAGGTTACATTTGCTCAATGCTTTTTATAATTCCAGGTTTTCCTTTAATTACCGGTGGAATTGACCTTGCAAAATTAGATATTCGTTCTGGACTTGAGCGAATAATGTATTCTCTTTTAATAATTTTTGTTGCAACAGTTACAGGATTTTTTGTTGCTTTTTGTTTTAATTTTGTACCAACTGATTTTGCAGTTTATAAACTATCGCCGGTTTTTATGATAATTTTCCGCTTAATAGCAAGTTTTATTGCCGTTTATGGTTTTTCTTTAATGTACAACAGTTCAAAAAAAATGGCGTTTATTGCAGCATTAATTGGAATGATTACAAACGTTTGTAGACTTGAACTTTTAGATTTTACAAATATTCCTGCACAGGTTGCTGCATTTTTTGCCTCTTTATGTTCAGGTCTTTTAGCTTCAGCAATAAAAAAACATACCGGAATTCCTCGTCTTACAATAACAGTTCCTTCAATAGTAATTATGATTCCGGGAATGTTTATGTACAAAGGTGTTTACTTTTTTGCAACCGAAGATTTTTCTAGCGGTTTATATTGGCTTTCAAAAGCGGTAATGGTTGTTTGTGCTCTTAGTTTAGGATTGATTTTTGCCCGTATTTTGACAGATAAAAATTTTAGAAAAAGCAGTTAGGATTTTATCGTGATAATTATGCTATAGTTAAATTATTATTTGACAAAATGATAAAAATATATCATACTTAATCAGTTATTCACATTTATTTTTAACTATATCTAACACGAGGTATATTTTATTTTGAAAAAACTCATCCCCCTTTTTTTTATAGGTTTGATGTTTTTTATTCTCTCTTGTTCATCTAATCCCCAAGAACAATCTTCCTTAAACTTTTCTATTTCAAAAAATCTAATTAGAACAATAACAAATGAGTCAAACGAAGATTTGAGTTTAAAAATTTCTATTTCTGGTGATACAGTTACTGAAAAGTCTTTTCTTATACAAAAAGATTTTATATCAAATGAAACACAATCTTTTAAAATAGAAAATCTAATTGCCGGACAAACTATTTTAGTTGATGTAAGCGTTTTTTGCGGAAACACTCAATATTATAAAACAAAAGAAAAAAAAACATTAACACTTGTAGAAGGTGATAATTCTGTTGATATTGTTTTAACATCAGTTCTTGGAAACACTGATATTACAGTGATTGATAAATTGAATTTTTCAATTTCAGTTTCAGCTATTGATGAAAACGGAAACACTTACAATTATTCATCATCATCATCTTCTGATGATATTCCGGAAATCTCATATCTAACAGAAACAACTTTTACTCTTAATTCAGATAAAACATTCTTATCATATTTTTGGTATTTAAATGGAGAAGAACTTGAATGCTCAGAAAACAGCATTTCACTAGATCTATCAAAAAATGATTATGTAAATGTAGAAGGAATAAACTCTATTGTATGTTTTTTTGGAGATGAAAACTCAACTCACGAAGCTGAATTTAAATTTACCATTAAAGATAAATAAGTATAAATAAAAAAGGAGCAATGTTATGAAATCAAAACTCTTCAATAGCTTAGTATTAGGGATACTGGTTATATTCTTTGTTGGATGTTCTAATTTATTTAATTCAAAAAATGAACAAACATCAACATCTCAAGGAAAATTTGTAATTACACTTGGACTTAATAAACCAAATGCACGCTTTATTAGAGCATTTGACTATAGTATTACTAGAGTAGAAACATGGAAGTTGACATTGACTGATGAAAATGATAAGACGATTTCGCTTATAACAGGCAAATCTGATGAACAACAAGGCACAAATGTTTCTTCCATTTCTTATGATAGTGAAAAAGAAACTATCACAGCAACTCTTATTCCAGAAGGTACTTACAAAGTTGAACTTGAAGGAACTTATACAAATGATGGAACAACTTACACCATCTACGGAAGTGCAACAGGAATTTCAATAAATGCAAATTCAACGGGAAAAGCTTCAATTTTTGTCGGTCCAAAAACAACAGAAAATGGTACAGGTTCAATTTCCCTTACACTCACAGATTCAGATCAAACACTTTCTAGGTTAAATTCATCTTTAAAAGCAAAACTTACAAAACTTTCTTCAAGTAGCATTTATTACACAACTGTTTCAACTGATACAGAAAAGAGCGGTTTACTCACCTTTGAGACATCGGAAAATAACTCCTCATCTTATATTCTTCTTGGCGAAGATATAAAATCCGGTTGGTACAAGATTTCTTTTTCTGTTGATGACAATTATCGAGTTTATCTTCCAGATAATCCTGACAAATTTATAGAAATTGTTGATAACAACGTAACAATTTCTGAAGAAAATATTAAAGCAGAAAAAGGAAAAGCATACTACGCAACAAATAATCCATCTTCTTATAACGGACTTGCAGCAAGTTCTCCTATAAATCTTACAAAATTGTTTGAAAATCTTGCAGAAAAGATGCCAGATGAAGGAAATATATATATATATGTTGATGGAGATCCTGAAATCGACATTGCTGCCCTTAATACATTAAAGACATCTGTTGCAAGCGAAAATAAAACTATTATTATATATAATTCTACGAAAGATGAAGTTCTTACAATAACTGGCAACGGAGAAGAAAATTCAACAACTTCTTTGCAAAATTCACTTACTTTGGTGGCAACAGAAAACAACAAAACACTTTCAGTTGATAGTATGGATTTAACAGATAAAACAACTATCACTTTCAAAAACGGAGCAACAATTGATGCTTCTAATATAACAGATTTAACACTTGACTACACAATCAAGGTTTATGCAATTAATTCATCAGAAGAGAACAATTATTCAGCTTATTCTTCAGTTTCATTCATTACAACAAAAGAAAAAGATATATCAAACTACATTTCTCTTTATGAATATGGAGAAACCGAAGTAACTTCAAAATACGCTGTAGTTTACGAAGAAGGAAAACACTATATAAAATCGGCTGGTAAAAGATCAATTTCACCAGAATCATTTGCAGAAAAAGTTACTATCAGTGCAAAATATTCAACTGACTCTTCTACAAGTTATGAAAACAATTCACCAATACCTTATAACAACGACACTTTAACTTTCTCGCTCAGCGGATTGGATGATTACAATTTAGATGATGAAACTGTTGCTTGGTATTTAAACGGTGATACAACTTTACAAGGCAGCAATGAAACAAGTTTTATTCCTTATGAACAAAGTGGACTTAATATTGATGATTCAAATATGATTGTTTGTTACGTTACGATAAACGGAACAACTTACGCTACGTCTATGCGTTTTACATTTAATGTGGCAAGAAGTGCGGCTGTTTGGTTTGACAAAGTTAATGTGACATATGTTGACCAATATGAATATTACTCTTTGAATCAACTTGGTAATGATGGGAACACAGCAACAAATGCGACTAAACTTATTTCAAACCTTAACGAAAGCCCTATTTATTGCTTTGACAAAAACTTCAATTTATGGGCAGCAGTCAACAGCGATACAGGACTTGTTCTTAAAAAGTATTCAATGATACTTTCAAGTGGACTTTACAATACAACAGAAACAACTTCTATTGTAAATGAAAACATAATAACAACACCAATAGATATGACTTATGATGCTACAACTGAATATTTTTATTTTCTTGAGAAAGATGAAAATGAAAACGCTGGTTACACATTGCATAAAACATTTGTAAATGATTCTGATTCTACATATACGGATATAACATTAACACTTTCAATTACTGACACTGTAACTCCAAATCAGATTGCAGTTTGTGGTGATATAATTTATGTTGCAGGAAGCGACTGTAATATCTATAAAGGAACAGGTGTTGGAACAATGGACGAATTGAATATTGATTCAACAACTCCAATAGCTTCTCTTGCTTCGAATACTATTTTGAAAAATTACAATGCAGAAACAGAAGCAAATTATCTTTCTATAACAGACTTGCAAATTGGCGACGGACTTGGAAATGACACATCATCACTTTTTGCTCTTGTAAGAGAATACTCTGACGGTGGAGAAAGACTTAATATGTCAGTCGATAATAACAGTATTTATAGTAAAGGTGCTTTGGTAAAAGTTGTACTTTCTGACACAGTTTCTGTCACTTCTTACGGATGGACAACAGGCGAAACTTCTATAACAGATGAATATGACTCTACTGGTACTTTGTATGCACCAAATTCTTCATCTCCAGACGTAGAATTTTATGGACCTACACATTTTGTGGCTGTTCTTCCAAAAAGACTTGTAATTCTTGACGATGGAATTTCTGCTACTGAAGAACAAGGTAAACTTAAGAATATGGATAGCCTTGTTGAATTTGATATTGAAGAAAGTTCTCTATCTCGTGGTGCAAGTGTTGGTGCAACAAAACCAATAACTGCTAATAATAATTCATATTTTACAGTTTTGTAATAAACAAAAGGGTACTACATGAAAAAAAACTGTTCACTTGCAAAAAACGTATTTTTGTTATTCTCGTTTGTTTTTCTCTTTTTTAGTTGTACAAATATTGAAAATGTTAACGAAATTAAAACTGACGATTTATCAAATACACTAAAAATCACTTTGCAAGCGAACGTTCGTTATATTTCGGCTTATGACTTTAAGTTGTCTAATTTTGAAGATTGGACTTTGACTTTTAAAGACGAAAATAATAAAAACACAACTCTTTCATTATCTGTTTCATATGATTCAACCAAAACGCAAGTTCCTTCACTTTCCTACTCTAGTGGAGTTTTTATAGCGAAAAACATTCCTACAGGAACGTACACAATCACGATTGAAGGTACATACACGCAAAACGAAACTACATATACAATTACTGGAAGCAAAACAGGAATTGAAATTGTGCAAGGAACTACAACGAAAACAAGCCTTTTTCTAGGACTAAAAAAATCTTCTAGCGGATATGGCGGCCTAAATTTGTCATTAAACAATGCTAATGATTCAAATTATTTTTCAAATATTTCATCTGCAGAAGCAAGACTTACATCACGTTCCGGTGGAACAAATTATTCAACTAAAGATGAAAATT
Organism: uncultured Treponema sp.; assembly: GCA_964541735.1. Classification (GTDB taxonomy): domain Bacteria; phylum Spirochaetota; class Spirochaetia; order Treponematales; family Treponemataceae; genus Treponema_D. Next base: position 32,934 of record CAZIQK010000020.1, on the reverse strand, counting down.
CTGTTCTCTTTTTTGAAGATTCTTATCGTCTTTCTGTTGCTAACGGAAATATTGCTTCCGGTTGGTACTCGCTTTCTTTTACACTAGATGGTTACAATTTTATTTTGTCAGACACAGAAATTGAAATTGCTGATGGGCTTACAACTAGCGACTCAATTTATGTTACGACTATATCATCAAAAACTTACTACGCTACAAACAACGATGCAGCAATAGGAAACGGAAATTCTACAAGTTCAAGAGCAAATCTTACAACACTGTTAGAAAAACTTTCGGAAAGTCTTCCAAGAGAACAGTTAATCAATATTTACGTAAACGATGAACCAGAAATTGATTTGTATGCACTTAGCAAACTAAAATCAAAACTTGCAGATAATAAAAACGAATACAGAAAAGTAATAATTTACAATGAGTCAGGTTCCGAAGTTATGCAAATCGCAGTAACTCAAGAAACTGATAAAGAAACTTATACGGCAAGTGTTGAACGCATTTCAAATTCAATTACGCTAATTGGTAGAACTGTTGGTGAAACTGCTTACAAAACTGTTGATGTTGGTCAAATTAATACGACACAAGAAACATTTACAATTACGCTTGTGGATGGTGTGGCAATAAATCTTACAAGTACTGACTCAAATGAGTATCTTACAAATACACTTAGAATTAATGCAGTTACTTCAGATGGAACAGAAAATTTATCTGCATATTATGATATGCCGTTTATTACTTTTAGAACAAATCCTGTTGCTAATAAAATGTTTGATATAACCATAGGCTATGAAATTTCGTATACAAAAAATGAAGATGGCACTTTTGATTATTTCATAACCTCTGTCACAATGGAAACGGGAACAGAAATAAATGAAACTTTAACTTCACTTATTTCCAGTTACGAAGGCGACTCACTTTTATTTAAAGCTTACACAGGCAGTAGTAACAATATTGAAACATCTAATAAACTTAGTTCAGATGATTCTAAAACACCGTGCTATGTTTGGCTTGATAGTAATAATTCTACAGTTTACTACTATGCAGAAGGTTATACAGACTCTGATGGAACACATTTAATTTTACTCAATGAAGAAAGTGCTGATATGTTCAAAGCGAATGATAAATTTACAGAAATAGATATGTCTGGATTTTCTACACAGAATGTCACAAATATGAGTTATATGTTCTCTGGTTGTTCATCGTTGAAAAGCATTGATGTAAGCCATTTTGATACATCAAATGTTACTAATATGAGCTATATGTTCTCTGGTTGCTCTGCTTTAACAACAATTTACGCTGCTTCAGATGCAGATTGGTCAGATGTAGCTCAGTCAGATAATATGTTCGAGGGCTGTATAGCTCTTGAAAGCGGAAATGAAACAAAATACGACCCTAACAATGTAGATGCAACTTACGCCCGCATAAATAAAACAGAAAATCTTGGTTATTTTACGGAGAAAAACTTCTAATTCGGAGTAAAAATGCTTTATAAAACCAAAATTTCAATTTGCGTTCCCGTTTATAACACAGAAAAATATCTTTTTTTATGTCTTGAAAGCATTGCAAAACAGTTTTCTAAAGAAAATCAATTTAAGATTGAAATTATTGTAGTTGATGACAGTTCGAAGTTAGAAGATTCCCATGTTAAGCATAAGAATGACAGTTTTGAAACGGCGGAAAAAATTGTAAAAGATTTTAGAAAAAAAAATAAAAAGCAAAAAATTAGCGTGAAATTTATTGCTCACGAAAGAAATAAAGGTCTTGTAGAAGCAAGACGAACTGCAGTTTATGAATCATCCGGTGATTATATTATGTTTGTTGATAGTGATGATTTTTTACCGAATGATTCAATTAAACCTCTTTTTGAAGTTGCTCAAAAAACCGGAGCAGATATTGTGCAAGGAAAAACGAATATTTGTTGGAAAAAAGAGGGGCGTTGCGGGGATTCTTCCCCGCTAGAAGGGGAAGCGGAAAACGCAACGCGTTTGGAGCGAGGGGAAGGCTTTCCCCCTTTGTTAAAAAACAGATTTAATGAAATGAACGAAAAAGCAAATAGCGTTTTTATTGGTGAACTTTTTGAAAATCAAATTTTTGAGGAGTTTTTGCTTGGAGGAAAAATTTCCGGATTTTTGTGGGGAAAGATTTTTACGCGAAAAATTTGTTTTGAAGCTTTTTCGCAAATTCCTCCAACTTATTGTATTTTTGGTGAAGATTTTTTGACGTTCTTTTATCTTTCGTATTTTGCTAAAAAATATATTGGCATTGAAAACTGTGTTTATAATTATTTTATTGATTCGGGAATTTCTTCTAACAAAAAAATAGAATCGTTGGAAGAATGGCAAAAAATTTGTTCGACGGCGAGTGTTTTTACAATTTTATTTACTTGGATTGAAGAAAATCGAGATAAAATTACGGAAAAAGAAGCAGATAAAGTTCGAGATTTATGCATTTTGTACGCAAAAAATAATCTTGCTCAATTAAAAAAAGCGGTTGTAACTGAATTACAAGAGGATGCTTACAAAATGCTCTGTGATTTTTGGGGTGAAAATATGATAAAAAAGGTGGATTTATGAAAAAATTAATTTTAAGCGTGATTGCCACATTTTTTTTAATGAATGCGTTTGCTCAAAGTTCGCAAAAAATATCAGAAATTTTAGAAAAAGAAGAAATTTCAAAAGGTCAAGCGTCTTATTTTGCATGCGTTTATAAAAATCTTGTAGAAGAGTCGGCAACGGAAGATGACGCATTTACCATTCTTCAAGAAAAAAATCTTTTTAAGTTAGACGAAAAATCTGATGAAAAAATTTCTCTTTCAAAAGCGTGTTTTTTGGTTTCAGAAACATCTCAAATGAAAGGTGGAATTTTTTATTCTATTTTTCATTCATCTCGTTATTCGCTTCGTGAATTTAAAGCTTTAGGAATTATTCCGCAAAATGCAAATCCAAATCAAACTGTGACCGGAAGTGAATTTATTGCAATTCTAAATGATTTTGAGAAAAAAGGAAAACTAAAATGATGAAAAAAATAAATATCGTGCGGTGGTTGTGCTTGTCAAAACCACTAAATAAGGTCATTTCAACGATACTCAATACTTGCAATGACAAACACAATTTTATATTTATAAAAAAGAATTTTCTTTCTGCAATTTTTAGCATTTGTGTCTTTTCTTCTTCTGTTTTTGCATTCGATTTTGGTGGAATTTTATCAAATGATTCATCTTTTCAAACTTTCTCTGAAGGAAAATTTTATTTTGACCAAAAAAACTCGATTTCACTTTGGGCAAGGCAAAATTTTAATAAAGCGGGCGAAAATTATTTTGCAGTTGAAGGAACTTACAATTTTGAAAGCGATTTTGAACAAAAAAACAGCGATAAATTTTCAAATTTTTTAGATTTAGATCTTCTTGAAATAAATTTTACAAAGACATTTTATTCATCAAAAGTAAATTTTGAAGTAGGAAGATTTTATTTTTATGATTTAAGTGGACTTATTTTTACGCAAAATGCAGACGGAGTAAAAATTGACTTTCAAAATAATTATTTTACAGCTTCTATTTATGGCTCGTACACAGGACTTTTAAACGCGAACAAAACAAAAATTATTTCGGCAACTCCAAAACAATTTTTAATAAATGGAGAATTACCTGCAGTTGAAGATTCTTCAAAAATTTTTATTGCCGACAGTTCAAAAATTTACGATTTAAACGAAAAATATGCAGTTGCTGATTTTTCTTTGAGTTTTCCTTATTTTTATGCAAATCAAACTTTTTTTACAGAATTTTTGGGTGCATTTAGGCTCGAAAACGAAAAATACAACAGAATTTATGCAACTTTTGGTTTTGACGGACCAATCTACGAATCACTCTTTTATGATTTATCATCAACTTTTGAATTCTTAAACTATAAATATGAAGAAAATTATGAAAATGGCGAAAAAGTTGTGAAATCAGAAAATAAAATAGCCAATCTTTCGAAAATTGCCCTAACCTATTATTTAAAAAATGCATCTATTGAATTAAGTGGAATTTATGCCTCCGGAAATCAAGGTCTATTTTCGTCTTTTGTAGGATTTTCAAAAAATGCTTCAACATATTCGCTTCAAAATTTTTTGTATGTTGGAATTATAAAAACTGGCATAAGTGCAAAAATCAAACCTTTAGAAAATATTTTAATTTCTGCAAATTGTGATACAATTTTTAATGCACTTTCTAACAATAATAAAAATGATAATTTTAATAAAATCAAATATTATGGCTTTGAATTTGCTATTGACGTGATATATCAAGTAAAAAGTGATTTTCAACTTGGAACAAATTTTTGCCAATTTATTGACAGAAATAATTCCAACGAAGCTAAAAAATCTTATATAAATCTTCACGCAACATTGGCATTTTAGGAGAAAATTATGAAAAGATTTACTTTTATTTTTGCATTTTCAGTTTGTTTTTCTTTTTTGGTTGCAGCGGATTTCACCGCACAAGTTGTTTCGATTTCTGGAAAAGTTGAAGTTTTAAACGGAAATTTATGGGAGACACTCTCGGTTGGTGATAACATAAAAAGTGGTGATACAATTCAAACAGGATTTAGAAGTTCTGCTGTTTTAAAAATAAAAGATTCAACTGTAAATGTAGAAGCATTAACTCGAATGACGGTTGAACAACTTTCTGAAAATTCTGAAAAAGATAATGTACGCGTTTTTGTAAAAACTGGTGGAGTAAAATCTGATGTTCAAAAATCAAACGGCAAAAAAGTTGGATTTACAGTCAGAACTCCAGTTGCAACAGCTTCTGTACGAGGAACTGAATTTTCTGTGGAAAATACTTTTAGCTCAACAAGAGTAAACACAACTCGTGGAAAAGTTGCTGTTTGGAACGGAAAAAATTCCGAGAATATTTCTTCTGATAAAAATTCTGCAAACGACGAAAATAATAAAAATGAAGAAACCGGACAAAATAAATCTGAAGATTTTGATAATTCATTTGATAACGCACCTCACGGAGCATTGACTGTTGCACAAGGTCAAGGCAGTGAATTTAGTGCAAGTGGAAATATTGGCTCGCAAAAAACATTGGCTGAAAACAAAACACAAGGCGATATTGGGCGCGGAATGGAAAATCCATCAAATAAGGGAAGAGGAAATCAAAATGATGATGTTGGAAAACGAAATAGAAATTCATCATCATCGCTTAACGTAAATGTAACAGTGGAAAATTAAATATGTTAAAATCTAAAAAATCACGAACAATTTTTAGAACTTTTGCGGTTGTTCTTGCAGTTTTTGCTGTTGTAAGTGGACTTTCGGCTCTTGGAGTTTTTGAAAAATTCGAATATAAATTTTACGACATTCTTCTTTCGTTCAAAAAAACGCCCGAAGAACGAAGCGAAATCTTACTTGTTGACATTGATGATCTTGCACTTGACCAAATGGGCGATTGGCCGTGGACTCGTGACAAACTTGCAGATTCACTTTTGTATATGCGTGAACTTGGTGCAGAAACCGCAGTTTTCGATATTGAATATTTGTCACCATCGCAAAAATCAGTTGATTTTGACTTGTATCAAAAAATGATGAACGACGGCTCGACGGACGCTGACGAAATTAAAAATCTTTTTATTGATAATGATGATTATTTTGCACGTGCAATTCAGTTTTTTGGAAATTCATGGCTCACTGTGAACGCCGGAAACCTTGCGATAAATTATGATGAAAACGAACTTTCCTATGCGAAAAAACGATTTTTGTACGTGGCAGAAGATGAAAAAAATACGCTCAAAAAAAATCATCTTGCAAAATCTTATTCAGATTTTTCTCCCGCGATGTTTGATTTTATTTCACGAGCAAAAGGTGCGGGATTTACAAATGTTACGATTGACTCAGACGGAACAAGGCGGCGAATTCCACTTTTTATAAAATATGACGATGGAGTTCTTGGTCAACTTTCGCTTGCTCCAATTCTAAAAATCTTAAATCCAGAAAAAATCAAAATTACAAAAAATTACGTCGTGTTGAAAAATTGCAGTGGAAACCAGACAATCAAAATCCCAATTGGGCACGACGGAACAATGCTGATTAACTGGCTTAAAAAGCCTTTTGCTGCGACAAAAAAAATCACAAACGACGACGGAACAACTGATGAAATCATCGACGACGAGAAAACTTCGTTCAAACATTGCTCTGTTTTTTATCTTTGGAATTTGCACGAACTTGAAAAAACTATTCTTGACGAGCTTGGATATTTTGAACAGACACTGAATCAAGTTCCTAGTGAGAATGAACTTTATTTCGAACTCGATTCGGAATCTACAACTGTTGCTTTCGACAGTTTCAACCATCTCAATACGTTTTATTCAGAAATCACTGAATACAAAAATTTCATTTTGAGTCAGATGAACGGTTACGATGAAAATGGAAATGTGTTTGGAGGCAATGTCGATGATAAAACCTTCGAGGAATATTTTTCTTTGCGACGCGAGTTTTTCAAAAATTTGTCTGATTTTTCTGCCAGCGACGAATTTGCTGATTTGATAAACAGTGTGGTGGACGATAATTTGCAAGATGAAATTTTCACGGTCGCAGCGGATTTTTGCTCAAATCTCGAAACTTATCTTTTATATTATAGCGAAATGCAGAAAATGTTTGACGGAAAATTTTGTATCATCGGAAACACGGGAAGTGGAACAACAGATTTAGGCTCGACTCCGTTCCAAAATTCCTATCCAAACGTTGGAACACATGCAAACGTTTACAATACGATTATGACACAAGATTTTATTACGCAAGCAAATTGGTTTTTAGTTGCATTTATTTCTGCAGTTCTTGCATTTTTAGCGTTTGGAATGCATAAAAAACAAAAAGTTGTAACTCAAAGTATTTTTGGAGTTATATTGTTGATAGTCGTGATTTTCGTTCCAATTTTGATGATGCATTTCGGTGGAATTTACATTCCACTCACCTGCCCTATTTTGATTTCAATTTTTTCATATATTTTGATTACAGCGTTTTCATTTCGCTCATCAGAAAAAGATAAAAAGTTCATTACAGGTGCGTTCAGTCAGTGTCTTTCAAAAGATGTTGTCGATGAAATCATTAAAGATCCGAGCAAGCTTGTCTTAGGCGGAAAAAATTACGAAATGACAGCACTTTTTACCGATATTGAGAAATTCTCTGGATTTTCAGAGTTGCTTTCTGCGGAAGAACTTGTCTCTCTTTTGAATTATTATCTTACAAAAATGAGTGAAATCATCATCGCAGAGCACGGAACAGTTGATAAATACGAAGGTGACGCAATTGTCGCTTTTGTTGGAGCTCCAGTTCCAATGGAAGACCACGCAAAACGTGCTTGTGCAGCCGCACTCAAAATGAAAAAGGCGGAAAAAGAAATCAATGAAGAAATTTACAATATTGCCCAAAGTTCTGAGTGTCCGGAAGACATTACAAAAACGCTTTTTTCCGCGTTCCAAATTATGGTCAAGGCAAAACGACGGATTTTTACACGAATTGGTTTGAATTCAGGCGAAATCGTCGCAGGATTTATGGGAAGCGACAACAAGAAAAACTACACGGTGATGGGAAACAACGTAAACCTTGCCTCGAGACTTGAAGGCGTTAACAAGCAATATTCGACTAGCGGAATCTTAATCAGTGCGGCGACACGAGAAGAGCTTGACGACAATTTTATTGTACGGAGTTTGGACAGGGTTCAGGTTGTAAACGTAAAAACTCCAATCAGATTGTACGAACTACTTGCGTTCAAAAATGAAGCCGACGAAGATTTTCTAAACTACGTTGATTCTTGGGAAATCACGATGAAACTTTTTGAGAAAGGCGAATATCAAAAATCACTCGAATGTTTTAAGAATCTCTCTGAAAAAAATCCTAGTGACCGAGTTTGTAAATATTATATTTCGCTTCTAGAAAATTTTTTCACCAAAGGAAAATATCCAACAAAACAAGACAACGTTGGAGTTGCGTTCAATCCGGAAAATCCGCCCGAAATGGATGAATCATGGATTGGTACGGAAAAGGAAATCAAGGGAACATTCACGCTGCTGCAAAAGTAAATAAAAAAATGCTCAGTTCTACTAAGCAACTGAATCATGAAAACAGAAGCATTGCCGTGCTTGACACGGCAATCTTTCAATAAAGTTGTAGAAAATATGGAGCTGTCCAATTTGTGTAAAATCTTTATATTAACTTTTAATTTTTCTAAGTAAAACTACCTTTTATGTATTTCTTTCTGACATAAAAACTAACTATAAACACACAATTATCGCTTGCCAAAGATTATATAAATCAGGCTTTGGCAAATAATTCTACTCTTTTACTTTCTATTTTTTTAATAAAAATTTTAATATTCCTCTTAATCAACTTTCACTTTTAGTAACAATAAATTTTTTGTGTTCAAATTTTAGTTGATTTTATTTCTGCTAAATTTGTAGATAAAATCGGATTTTGAACCTGTACAGTCGGAGTTTACATTCTATAAGCATTAGGATTTTTTCTCTAGCAATTCTTCCGTTTCAAACTTTAGTTAATGAAGATGAAAAATAAGATTTTCCACTTTTGGTGATAATTGAGTTAGCCATTCTTAAAAATAAAAAGAAGAATAAAGAGAAAAATGCGTCTTATTGCTAAAAATTCATTATAACAATATAATTAAAATACAAATATTTTATAAAAGAGGTTAAAAAATGACTGCTTACTTTGGTGGAGTAGTTGGGTCTGCTCTGTCATTTATCTTCATTGTGTTTGCGATTGGTGCAATCGGATATCTTGTTGGTGCAATTAAAATTAAAGGAATTGATTTGGGAACAGCAGGTGTTTTACTTGTTGCTCTTCTTTATGGTATTTTATGTAATTTTATACCATCTTTTCATATTGGTGAAAAAGAAATTTTTCTGTTTAATGATAAAATAAAAAATAATTTTGGAATTGTTTCAAATATAGGAACGGCACTTTTTGTAACAGCCGTAGGTTTAATTGCAGGACCGAAATTCTTCCGGTCATTTAATAAAAAAACACTTTCTTACATTCTTTTGGGAGTTATAATTATTGCAGTTGGTGCACTTTCAGCAATTTTGTTCATTTTGCTTGATAAAAATCTTACATCATCTATGGCTGTTGGTCTTTTAACAGGTGGATTAACTTCAACTCCTGGTTTTAGTGCAGGAAAAGAAGTTGCAACTGCGATTGAAGAACAGGTAACCGCTGGTTATGGAATTGCATATCTTTATGGTGTTTTAGGCGTAGTTCTTTTTGTTCAACTTATGCCAAAAATTTTAAAAGTTAATATGGCAGACGAACTTGCTCACTTTCAGGCAGCAAATACAATTCAAGTTCCTCAGCCAAAAGGAAATCTCGTAAGCGTTGAACCTTTCGGATTTTTCCCATTCTTTCTTGCAGTTGCGTTAGGCTGTTTAATTGGTTGTATAAAAATTCCTGGAATCAACTTCTCTCTTGGAAATTCTGGTGGATGTCTTATTGGAGGATTGATTATTGGACATTTTGCTCATGTTGGAAAAATTGATTGTAGAATAAAAAAAGAAACATTAAATTTTATGCGTGAACTCGGATTAGTTTTATTCTTAATTGGAGCAGGCGTTCCCGGTGGAGTAAACTTTATTGGCGAATTCAAGTGGACATATTTCTTATACGGAGCCGTAATGACAACTCTTCCAATGATTGTCGGTTTCTTACTTGCAAAATATGTATTCAAACTAAGCATTTTAAACAATTTAGGTTCAATTACCGGTGGAATGACTTCTACTCCAGCACTTGGAACTTTAATTGCAACCGCTGGAACTGACGAGGTTTCTTCTGCTTATGCTGCAACTTATCCATTTGCATTAGTTTCTGTAGTTTTAGCTGCAAAAATATTAATTATGGTTTTCTAATTTTTTAATTAACTATAAAAAAATGGTGGTTTCGAGTAACTCAACCACCATTTTTTTTTAAATCTGTGATTATTTTTACTTTTCTACAATTTTCCATTCAACAACTTCTATATACCCATCTTTTGCACTTTGAAAATCAATTTCATCATCTTTTTTGGGTGTAACGATAATTCCTGTAATTTCGATTTTTTCTCCAACAGTTTTAAGAATTTCGCTTCTTACATCATCATCTGCTTTTACAGAATATTGTTTACTTCCGTCAGTTTCAATTACAGGATAATTAAAAGGCACATTTCCAAAACTTTTAACAAAACCTTGAATAGAAACTTCTTTTGATTTTGAAAAAGAACAAAAAATCATCAATAAAGTTAAAACAATAAATAAGGGAATTGATTTTTTCATAGTTACTCTCTCCATAAAAAATTTAAGAAAGAATTTTTACTTTCAAGTTTTTAATTTATCATAAAAAAAAGCATAAACAGTACTACAGCCAGGCAGTTCTATTTCAAATTCAGTCAAATCATCTTCTATTTCGCCTAAATTTTGAACAAAAAAATCCATAAAGAAAAGAGTTTTTCCTATTACATTTCTATTATAAATTACAGACCAATTAAAGTTTTTATTGAAGATAATCTATCTACTGTAAAATTATCACAATTTCTATTTTTTTTAAAAATTATATTTTTCTAATGCTAATTTTGCACATTTTTGCTCAGCATCTTTTTTTGTAGTTGCACTTTCTGGACCAAAAACTTTATTTCCTAAATGAACTTCTACTTCAAAAATTTGAGCATGATCTGGTCCTTTTACAGAAACAAGTTTATAAATAGGACAAGTTTTACTTATTTTTTGATATTTTTCTTGTAAAACTGTCTTAAAATCTTTCATTTCGCCATTACAAACTCTTTTTATTTCCGGAACAATAAAAGATAAAACATATTTTTCTGCTACTTTGTAGCCACTATCCAAATAATACGCTCCAATTATTGCTTCCATACAATCGGCTAAAATTGCAGGTTTTTGTCGTCCTCCACTAAGTTCTTCGCCATGACCTAAAACAAGAAGTTTATCAATTCCAAGAGAAAGTGCAATTGGAGCAAGAGCTTTTTCACTTACCGCTGCAGATTTTATTTTGGCTAAATCACCTTCTGGATTTTCAAGATTTTTGTAAAGATAAGCAGCCGTTACTATTCCAAGAACAGAATCTCCTAAAAACTCAAGTCTTTCATTGTTCTTTTCACCTTTTTTTTCGTTTGTAATTGAACGATGATGAAACGCTTGTTCCAAAAGATTTAAGTCTTTAAATTTTATGTCTACCCTTTTGCAAAAATTCAATAATAAAGATTTTCGTTCGCTAGAAAGCTTTTGATTTTTATTCATAAGTCCCATAAATAAAAAAAAAGTACAAGTAAAAACTTGTACTTTCTACAAAAAAAACAACAGATTTTTATGCCTGCTGAGATTTTATAAAATCGTAAGCATCGCGAACAGTTTCAAGTTCGTTAGCTTTTTCATCAGGAATGCTAACTCCTAATTCTTCTTCAATTGCATAAACTAATTCGTAAGTATCTAGGCTATCTGCTCCTAAATCATTTCTGAAAGATGAATCCATTGTGATTTTTGATTCATCAATTTCAAGTTTTTCTGCAACTAATTTTTTCATTTTTTCGAACAATTCGTCCATTTTTTTTCTCCTAAATAATTAGCCGTTAACTTCAGGAGTGATTACCTGACGACCACGATAAAAACCACATTTTGGACAAACATGATGAGATTGAACTAAGTTTCCGCAGTTATTGCATTCAACAAGCTGAGGAGCTTTTAATTTCATGTTTATAGTCTGACGTCTTTTTGTTACGGCTTTAGATGTTTTACTTCTAGGTACTGCCATTTTTATGTAACCTCGCAATTAATAATTGATATAACAAATAAAAGTTTACAACAAAATTGAAAAAAATGTCAATGACTTAGGGAAGATTTTTCCTTAACGGCTTTTTCTACCAACGGAGGGACCATTCTACTTATATCACCGCCAAACATTGCAAGTTCTTTTATTGAACTAGATTTTACAATCGCAAATTGTTCTTTTGTTGGTAAAAAAATTGTTTCAATTTCTGTGTTAAGATTTTGATTCATTTGTGCAAGTTCAAATTCATAAGAAAAATCAATAGCCGATCTAATTCCTCTAACCAAAACATCCGCTCCAACTTTTTTTGCGTAATTTACAATTAATTCGTCGCAAATATGAACTTCCACATTCTTATATGATTTTACAAGTTCTAAAAGCATATTTAATCTTTCTTGAGCAGAAAACATATAATGTTTTTGAGGATTTACAGAAACAACAACATCCAATACACCAAAATATTTTGATGCTCTTTCAATTACATCAAGATGACCATTCGTCGGGGGATCAAATGACCCCGCAAAAACTGCTTTAATCATAAAATAAAAATATCTTATTTGAATAAAACGAGCAATATGTGTATAATTCGATTTTATGAAAAGATTTTTATTTTTTATTACAATCTCTTTAGTTGCACTATTTTCTTTTTCTTGTGATTCAACAAAAGTTGAAAATGAAAAATCAGACGAAACAAAAATTTCTTCTCCAATTTATGAAGAAGATGATGAAGTTGAAGATGTTATCGAATATTCAGATGAATATTTACGTTCTACAAAAGATATTTCATCAACAGAAAGTATAACTGTCGATGAATTTGAAAAAGATAAAACAGAAATTTTGCAAATTATCAATGAACTATCTGAAATTATGAGAAAAAAAGATAAAGAAAAATGGCTTACTTATATTGATCCGGAATCTATTGCATATTATTCAAAAACAACAAATTTGCGAAAAGTTCGCGAAAAATTACCAAACAAACAAATTCAACTTCATGGAATTGGTGATTATTTTAAATATGTTTTTATTCCTGCTCGCGAAAATAATAAAGTTGATGAAATTCGATACATTTCAAAAACAAATATAAAAGCTGTTGAAGTAAAGGATGATGAAATGGAATTAATTTACTATTATTTTGTCAAAAAAGATGGTAAATGGTACGTAAATATTCCAAAACTTACTGATTAGTTTTTAAGTATAAAAAAATTTCAAAAATAAATAAAAATTGATTTTCTAAATTATATATCTTATAATAAAAAAATGTCAGTGATTATGACGTATTCCCTAGGAGGATTTTAATATGAAAAATTTAAAGAAAGTGATTTTATCTTCTATTTTTGCTTGTTTAGCACTTTTTGCTTTTGCCGAAGAAAAATCTGTAGAAAGTGAATATCTTGATGATGTAGATGGAAGTATTATTTTATCTCTCGCAGATGCTGATGATTATGATAGCAAACTAGTTGCTCTTCAGTATTTACAAAGTGCCATAGAAGAAGGAAACACTTCTGAACAAGTTTTAAAGGCTTTAGACCAATTATCTGGAGAAGGTATAAAAAATCCTTCTATGTCAAAAAGACGAGTTATGAATAATTATCCAGAAATTCGCCGTCAAGCATGTCTTCTTATGGCTCAAGTTCCTACAGAGCATTCAAAAAATACGCTAGTTGATATTGCAATTGCAGATAATGAACCTATGGTTATTGCCGCTGCTGTAAAATCACTTGGAGATATTGGAATTAATGATAATGACGAAGTAGTTGATGCAATCGCTTATGCAAACAGAAGAAATCAAGTTATGAATCCTACAAGTTCTTTAGCTTGGGAAGTTCTAAATGCTTTTGAAGCTTTAGCAGATTCTACAGAAAATAAAAAAACAATGATTGATACAATCACAATGATTTCTACAGATTATCATTATGTAACTCCAGTAAGACAAAAAGCATTAAAACTCTTAAAACAACTTACAGGAAAATCATCTTCAAAAGACAAATCTTCAGCAGATGCTAAATAAAAATATGGTGGTTTAAAAAAGTCATTCCCGTATTCAACACGGGAATCTTTTTTATGGGAGAAAATATGGAACCAATAATTTTAGCATCATCTTCACCACGTCGCCAAGAAATCTTAAAAATGCTGAAAATTCCTTTTAGGGTCATAATTCCAAATATTGACGAAACATTAACAAAAGCGGTTGAATTAGAACAAATTCCCGAATTACTAGCAAGAGAAAAAGTTGCAGCAGTAATTCATTCTCTTCCTGCTGAACAAGAAATTCCTTATGTTTTAGGTGCTGACACTGTAATTGTTTTTAATAATGAAATAATGGGAAAACCGCAAAGTCAAGAACAAGCGTTTGAATTTTTAAAAAAACTCCAAGGAAAAACTCATACTGTAATAACGGCGTTGGTTTTATATAAAGGAAAAACTCAAAATACAGTTTCAAAAATCAACAAAACAAGAGTAACTTTTTCTCCAATGACAGATGAAGAAATCCAATGGTACATTGATACCGGAGAATGGCATGGAGCAGCCGGTGGATATAGAATTCAAAGTTTAGCTTCTTTATTTGTGGCAAAAATAGAAGGTTCTTATACCGGTGTTGTTGGGTTGCCTATTTCAGAACTTTACGATATACTAAAACAACAAGATTATTCTATTTTGGAGTAGTCTTTTAGGTAATTTTTAAAATTTACCAATTACAACAACTCGTAGAGTTGGACATTCCGATTCAATATTTTTATTGAATACGAGAAACAGAGTTTGGTGACAAAATTTTATTTTGTCCGTGAAGGAGCGTTACTCATGGCAGTAGTAACAATGAAAAACCTGTTAGAATCTGGAGTTCACTTCGGACATCAGGTAAAACGTTGGGATCCACGTATGAAGAAGTATATCTTCGCTGAACGCAATGGAATCCATATTATTGATTTGCAGAAAACAATTGCTGCAATTAAAGACAGTTATGATGAAGTAAGAAAAGTTACTGCATCTGGAAAATCAATTCTTTTTGTAGGAACAAAAAAACAAGCACAACAAGCAATCCAAAAAGAAGCAGAACGATGTGGAATGTTCTATGTAAATAATCGTTGGCTTGGTGGAATGCTTACAAACTTCTCTACTATAAAAAAATCTCTTCAACGTCTAAAGAAAATCGAAAAAATGGAAATTGACGGAACTTTTGACAATCTTACAAAAAAAGAAGTTTCTCAATTACAAAAAGAAAAGGCTAAGCTTGAAAAAAATCTTGGCGGAATAAAAGAAATGAAAGAACTTCCTGGTGCAGTATTTATTATTGATACTCACAAAGAACAAATTGCAGTTGCAGAAGCTCGCAGAATGGGAATTCCTATTATTGCTGTAGTTGATACAAACTGTAACCCTGAAGGAATTGACTTCCCTATTCCAGGAAATGATGATGCAATTCGTGCAATTTCTTTATTTACATCAATTATTGCAAATGCAGTAATCGAATCTGATAACGAAGCAGGTCTTAAAATTCTTGAAAATCTTAATGATGATGAAGATATTGAGACTGATGCTTCAAAGAAAGATGAAGATGTAGAAATTGTTGATTATTCTAACTATCAGCCAACAGAACCAAAAGAAGAAGATTTAGAAGCTGACAGAGAAGAACAAGAAGACAATTTAATTGATGAAGATAAAATTTATAAGGACTAATTTATGGCAATCACAGCAGCTGATGTAAAAGCACTTCGTGAAAAAACCGGTGCTGGAATGATGGAATGCAAAAAAGCCCTTACAGAATGTAATGGTGATATTGCAGAAGCAGAAAAGTTATTAAAAGAAAAAGGACTTGCAGCTGTAGCAAAACGTTCTGAACGAGCTACAACAGAAGGTCGCTTATTTATTCGCCAAGATGAAAATAAAATTGCAGTAATTGAACTTACTTGCGAAACAGATTTCGTAGCAAATAACTCTGATTTTATTGCAACTGGAGAAAAATTATTGGATGTAACTTTATCAAAAGGTTACACAAAAGTTGAACCTGAACACGAGCAAATTCTTGAACCTTTAAAAGTTTCTATTCGTGAAAATATGAAAGTTGCAAAAGTTGAAGTTATTGAAGTTCCTTCTGACGGTATTGGTGCTTTCTACGTTCACTCAGATAAAAAAACAGGTGCAGTTGTAGTTGTAAAAGGTTCAACAGCAGATACTGTTAAAACATTTGCGTATGATTGTTGTTTACACATTGCAGCATTCACTCCATCTTATACTTCTAAAAAAGATGTTCCACAGAGTTATATTGATGAACAAAAAGAAATCTTTAAAGCTCAAATGGATCAAGATGAAAAAATGGCTTCTAAACCAGAAAATGTTAAAGAAGGAATCTTACAAGGTAAGGTAAATAAACATTTAGCAGAAATCTGTTTTGAAGATCAAATGTTTGTAAAAGATGACAAAAAGACTGTTACAGCAAAACTTGCAGAAGTTGGAAAAGAAGTTGGTGCTACACTTTCTTTTGCAACAGCAGAACTTTTTGTTCTTGGAAAATAACAAAATAATTGCCGTACCCAAGTGCGGCAATATCATAAATAAAATTAGGAGGTGTGATAAAAATTACATCCGTTTAATTTTTATCACGCAAGTTGCGTTGCAACTTGTATTTCGAACCTCCTTAAACGACCGCTAACGCGGAGTTTTTATGGGAGAATAAAATGGCTGATAATGAAGAAAGAATGAAAAAAACTGTAGATTCATTAAAAGAATCTTTTAATGCCATTAGAACAGGAAGAGCAAGTGCTTCTATTTTTGATAAAGTTCGAGTTGATTATTACGGAACAAAATCACCATTAAATCAAGTTGCGACAATCGCAATTCCGGAGGCACGTTCAGTTATTATCACACCTTTTGATAAATCTCTTATTACAGAAATTGAAAAAGCAATTCAAGTTGCAGATTTAGGATTAAATCCTTCTAACGACGGAAAAGTTATTCGTATTCAGATTCCAGCTCTTACAGCTGAAAGACGAAAAGAACTTGTAAAACAAGCAAAAAATGTTGCAGAAAATTCCAGAACCGCAATTAGAAATATTCGCCGAGATGGAAATGATGAATTAAAAAAGCAACAAAAAGCTGGTGAAATTACAGAAGATGGTTTAAAAACAGAAACTGATAAACTTCAAAAACTTACTGATAAATATATAGACGAAATCAATAAGATTTATGAAGCTAAAGAAAAGGATATTTTACAAAATTAAAAATGTCATTAGATAAACAAAATCTTCCGCTTCACATTGCAATAACAATGGATGGAAACGGAAGATGGGCTCAAAAAAGAAATCTACCACGAACCGAAGGTCATGAAAAAGGCTTAAAAACTGTAAAAAGGATTGTAAAAAAAGCATCTGACCTAGGGATAAAATTTTTAACTCTTTATATTTTTTCGACAGAGAATTGGAAACGAACAGAACAAGAAGTCGGATTTTTAATGAATCTTATTCATATTCATCTTGTGCAAGAGTTAAATTTTTATAGAGAAAATAATATAAAACTAAATCACTTGGGAAATCTTTCTGCCCTTCCTAAAAAAATTCAAAATGATATTTTAGAAGCTATTGACGATACAAAAGATTTTAATGGAATGACATTAAATCTTGCAATAAATTATGGCGGACGAGATGAAATTGTTCGCGGTATAAAAAAAATTATAAATCAGAATATAAAATCAGAAGAAATAACGGAAGAGTTTATTTCTAAAAATTTAGATATGCCACAAAGTCCTGATGTTGATTTATTAATTCGTACAGGCGGTGAACATCGTTTAAGTAATTTTTTACTTTGGCATATTCCTTATGCAGAACAATTTTATACTGATACACTTTGGCCAGATTATTCAAATGAAGAATTTGAAAAAAATATAGAAGAGTTTACTCATCGTAATAGAAGATTTGGAGCTGAAAAATGAAAACTTTATATAAACGCCTCATAACATTTTTTTTAGGAGTTCCAACTGTAATTTTTTTTGTCTTTATTCCATTTTTAAATCATTTACCTATGCATATTTTATTAATTGCATTTGAAAGCATTGGCGTTTGGGAATTTTATAAAATGGCAAAAAGCAAATTTGTACTTTTTCCGTTCCCTTTAATTCTTGCTGATGTTCTTATTTTAGCAGTTTCGACTTTTTTGATTACGATTTTTAATTTCTCATACGAATATATTTTGTGGATTTTTACAATTGAGATTTTAATATTTTTCTTTGTAGAAAGTTTAACCGCAAAAACTTTTGAAAATTCTTTAAGCAAAATGGCAGTTTCAACTCTTATTGTTTTTTATATGGGATTTTTAACAACTTTTATTTCAAGAATTTCAAATTTACAACCACCAGAACAAAATCTAGAATATTTTAATACTTCAAAAATTCCTTATGAATCATATATGCTCATTTTATTTTTTATTTTTGTATTCATGTGTGATTCTGCAGCTTGGTTCTTTGGACTTTTGTTTGGAAAAAAATCAAGAGGCATAGTTGCTGCAAGTCCAAATAAAAGTGTTGTAGGATTTATTGGCGGCGTTTTTGGTTCTGTTGCTTCTGGCGTAATTTTTACTTTATTTTTTAGAGAGCACGTCTTTACGTTCCCTATATGGAAAACCATTCTAACAGGATTTTTTACTGCTTTAGCAGCAATTACCGGAGATTTAGTTGAATCAGTTTTTAAACGTTCTACTGGTGTAAAAGATAGTGGATTTATAATTCCAGGAAGAGGTGGCGTTATGGATTCCTTAGACTCTTTAATTCCAGGATCTGTTGTCTTTTATATATGTGTATTCTTTTTGTTTAAATAATTTGTTTTAGAGATATAAATGAAACGCATTTTATTATTAGGTTGTACAGGTTCCATAGGAACAAATACATTACAAATTGTAAGAAATATGAGAGAAGATTTTACAATTTGTGGTTTACAATGTAATTCAAACGAAAAAAGGCTTTTAGAAATTTCTCACGAATTTTCTGATTGTCCTACCTTGTTAACTTCTAAAAATTCATCTAAAGAGGCATTTCAAAAAATTATAGATGATTCAAAACCTGACATCGTTGTAAATGGCATTGCAGGAGCATCGGGACTTTTACCTTCCAAAATTGTTTTGGAAAATGGAATTGATTTAGCACTTGCAAATAAAGAAACAATCGTAATGGCTGGACCGCTAATAAAAGAACTTGCAAAAAAAAATAATGCAATTTTACTTCCTGTGGACTCAGAACATTCTGCAATTTTTAATCTTATAAACCAATGTGGAACAAATAATATTTCTAAAGTCATTATAACTGCAAGTGGCGGACCTTTTAGAACGTTTACCCACGAACAATTAAATTCTGTAACTGTAGAACAAGCATTAAATCATCCAACTTGGAAAATGGGACCAAAAATTACGGTAGACTCTTCTACTCTTGCAAATAAAGGTTTAGAAGTAATAGAGGCATCTTATCTTTTTGATTTATCTGCAGAGCAAATTGAAGTTGTCGTTCATCCACAAAGTTTAATTCATTCACTCATAAGAACAAAAGATGGAATGCTTTATGCACAAATCTCAAATCCAGATATGAAACATCCGATTTTGAATTCATTAACTTGGCCTAAAAATAACAAAAATTATCTAAAAGAATTTGATTTATTTGATCAAACTATGACATTTTATAAACCACGTTACAACGATTTTCCACTTTTAAATTTTGCTTTTGAATGTATAAAACTTGGAAATGCCTACACTATTGTTTTTAATGCAGCAAATGAAGTTGCAGTTCATGCTTTTTTAGAAAAAAGAATTACCTATACAACAATTTCGAGAATTGTAAGGTCAGTTTTAGACAAAGATTGGAAAATTCCAATAAAAAATTTTGAAGATGTTTTTGAAATTGACAAAAGAGCTAGAATTATCGCAAAGGAACAAATATGAAATGGGTGTACGGACTTCTTTGTTTGATTTTTTTAATTCTTTTTCATGAATTTGGACATTTTTTAGCAGCAAAACTTTTTGGTGTAAAAGTAGAAACTTTTTCTATTGGTTTTGGACCGGTTTTATTTCATAAAATGATAAAAGGAACAGATTTTAGAATTTCCCTTTTGCCTTTAGGTGGATATTGCGGTATGAAAGGCGAAGAAGAATACAAACATGCTATCGAGGAAAATCTTCCAGAAATTCAAAGTGAACCAGATTCTCTTTATGGAGTTCACCCTTTAAAACGTGCAGCAATTGGCTTTGCGGGACCTTTTTTTAATTTTATTTTAGCAATATTTTTTTTATCTTTAGTTGCAAAAATCGGTTATGAATATCAAACAGCTTCTAACAAAATAGTTTTAGCAAATGAACTTTATGAAAATTCATCTTATGCAGCAGAAAACGCAGGTATTTTAACCGGAGATAAAATCATAAAAATCAATAATAAAAAAATAGAGGATTTTGATGAAATAATTTGGGAAGTTTCAACTCGTCCTGACGAAGATATAAATATTCAAGTTGAACGTGATGGAGAAATTATTGATTTTGTAGTTCACACAGAGTTAAATAAAGAAACTGGTTCCGGTCAAATTGGCGTTGCTGCAGATATGAACAATCTTATTACAAAACATACTCCGCATTGCAATTTTTTTACAGCATTTTTAGAAGGTGCAAAACAAACATGCAATTATGTTTTTGTAACTATAAAAGGAATTGGAGTTTTATTTAAAGGAATAAATATAAAAAATGCAGTTTCCGGACCAGTTCAAATTACAGAAATGCTTGGTTCAACTGTAAAAAATGGATTTTCTTCTAGTGCAAAAATTGGTTTTGTAAGCCTTTTTAATTTAATGAGCATTATAAGCATTTCGCTTTTTATAATGAATCTATTGCCAATTCCTGTTTTAGATGGCGGATTGATTTTTATTGCACTGATAGAAGCAATTAGTCACAAAAAATTAAAACCAAAAGTGCAATATTATATTCAATTTATAGGAATTGCTTTTATTGCAGTTTTATTTGTTTTAGCAGTTACTTCTGATATAAATTATTTTATTCATAAGGGAAAATAAATGAAAAAATCATCAATTATTTTGTTTTTTTTAACTTTTACAGGATTTTTATTTGCTCAATCTCATTATTCAACACAATCACACCAATCACAAGTAAATTGTATTTCTACAATTTCTAGTGATTTTGGATATGATCAATCTTTTTATACAGCAGGACAAGATGGATTTATTATAAAATGGACAAGCGATAATCAAGGTGAACACTATCAAATTACTGATGTTGGAATAAAATTAATGGCTGTTTCGCCAAATGGAAATCTTATTGCTGTTTATGAAACTGATGGTGGTTCTGTAAATAAAGTAAGCGTTTGGGATTGGACAACTTTAACTCGAAAATATAATAAAAAATTTTCTGATTCAATAACCTCTCTAAAATTTTCTGCAAAAGGAAATTATTTAATAATTGGAACCGCAACTGTTGATGGAGCAGTTTTTGTTAGAACAAATGGCTGGACAATTGTTGATAAAATTAGGGCAAACACAAGCATTGTAAATTACATCACAACAAGCGAAACAGAAAAAACTTGCGTTTTTTATTCTCCAACAGGGAATCTTTCTTATTATAATATGTCAAATGGTTCTTTAAAATCGAAATTTTCAATTACGCAAGGCTTAGAACAATGCGTTATGATAAACAATAATAAATTTTTTGCAGGCGTAAAAGATAATAATATTTATGTAATAAATGCTTTTAAGGGAAACACAATTTCTTCAATTCCTGCACAAAGCCCAATCATACTTTCTATCGACAATGATTCAAATCTTTATTATATGGAATATGATGGAAAAACAAATTACACAATAAAAATGTTGGAAAATCTTGAAAATTTAACAGTTTCAAATCCACGAGTTGTAAAAACATTAAAAGGCCCACGAGGAAAAGATGCTATTATTTCAGGAATAAAAAAGTATAATGATATTTTTTTAGGAAGTAAATCTGGTGCAATTTATAAATTAGATGCAGACGCAACAAGTACAACTTACAATTTGCAAGAAATTTCTGAAAATAAATATGCAAAAATTGATGACATTGCAACATCGAATGACAATTTTTACTTTCTTGCAAACAATAAAATATTTAAATCTTCTTTCGATACCGGTGATATAAATGAACTCTCTTCGGCTTATGGACAATCGCAACTTGTTGCAGCTGATGAAAACAATATAATTTTATGGACAAAAGGAACTAAAAATGATGTTATCGAACTGAATCTTGATAATAATCAATCATCAACTTTGTTTACTCCAAAAAATCCTATTCAAGTTTTAAAATTTTTTACAGTTGAAGATGAAAATTATCTTTTAGAAATAGAAAGTAGTACTTCTGTAAATTTATATAACCTAAACACAAAAAAGTTTTCTCAAATTTATAGTGGAACCGGAATTCAAGATGCTGTTATTGCAAATGATAAAAATGTTTATATTTCAAAATCAGCAGCAACAAATCCGAAAGTTCCAATGATTTATGTAAATCCTCAAACACTAGAAACAGTTCCTCTTTCTGTAAAAGGAAATGTAGTTTTTGGGTTAAGTACAAATGGAACCTTAATTTACGGAATAAATCTTGTTTCTGATGATAATGGACAAACAACTTATGTTTTTTCTTACAATACAAAATCAAAAGTTACGACTAATATTTTGAAATTTTCGTCTGAAGATTCAGATGCTTTTACATATCTTAATGAAAATAATCTTTTTACAAACATTGGAAAAAATAAAGTTTATTGTTATAACACTCAAACAAAAAAAAGATTTTCTTATAACCGCTCGGCTTCTATGCCTCAAAAAATCTGTCAAAGTAAAAATAGAGTTTTAATTTTGAATTATAACGGAAGCATTTCTTGGTGCGGACCAACTAACAATGTTTTACTTGCAGATTGGTATATGACAACAGATGAACAATGGTATGAATTTTAGGAAGATTCCCGTGTCAAGCACGGGAATGACAAACAACTACACAAGAAAATAAATTTCGTTATTTTTGATAACCATTTATCGAAATTATAAGGTGGTTTCGATAAACTCAACCACCATTTTTTCTTTCAGATAGCCCTTTCTATAAATTATTTCCAATCGGCAGTATTTATTCCACAACCTCGCATAAGAGCTTCTGAATAAATATTTTCGTAACCTTTTACAGAACGCGTCCAAGAGAAATCTTTTTGCATACCAGTTATTTGCATTTTTTGAATATGTTCTTTTTTGTTATAATAAGCGTAAACAGCCCAACCTACTGTGTTATAAATTGCATCCGGAGTGAGTGCATCGAATAAAAATCCTGTTCCGTCTCCAGTTTGTTCATTATATTGTTCAACAGTATCAGCTAAACCACCTGTTCTTCTTACAATTGGAAGAGTTCCATAAAGCATAGAATACATTTGATTTAATCCGCAAGGTTCGTAACGAGAAGGCATTAAGAAAAAGTCAGAACCGGCTTCGATTAAATGAGAAAGGGATTCATCATAGCCGATATACGCTCGAAGATTTGGAAGTTTTGATTGAAGATTGTTGATTTCGTTTTCGCACCATCTCTCACCACTTCCTAAAATAGCAAACTGAACATCCATATTTACACACATCGAATAAATTGAACCATAAGTTGGGGCAAAAATTTCTGCAATACCTTTCTGGTCAGCAAGACGAGTTACAATTCCTATAATAGGAACATCTTTTCTAATAGGAAGTCCCATCTTTTTCTGTAAAGCTTCTTTATTGATGGCTTTATTTTTTAAATTTTTATAATCATAATTTGCAGGAAGAAGTTTATCAGTTTTTGGATTCCAAGTTTCTAAATCACAACCATTTAGAACACCTTTTACACAATCAGAACGAACTCGTAAAAGGCCATCAAGACCAAAGCCGCCTTCCATTGTTTGCATTTCGTGTGCGTAAGTTGGGGAAACTGTTGTAATCATATCAGCACAAGAAATTCCTGCTTGCAAAAGATTGATAGCACCATGATGTTCAAGTCCTGCTCCGTAGTAAAGATGCCAATCAAGTCCTAACGCTGGAAAAGAATCTTTTGAATACACTCCTTGATAACCCAAATTGTGAATTGTAAAAACAGAAGCCGTATGAGCAAAATATCCATTTCTGCAAACACATTTTAATAAAGCAGGAACTAAAGCACAAAACCAATCATGTGCGTGCATAATATCTGGATACCAACCTAAAAATCGACAAAGTTGAAACGCTCCATGACAAAGTAATGCAGAACGATAAGGATTATCATGAAAATCTGTTTCTGCTTTTGTACCATAAATTCCATCTCGTCCATAAGCTTGTTCATGATCTATAAAATAAACAGGAACATCTGTATTTGGAAGAGGTGCTTCATAAAATTTTACCCAAGTTTCAATTTGACCTGCAGCTACAGCAACGGGTTCTTCAATAGCTTTTAATTTAGAACGATCAATTTTATAATAACGAGGCATAACAATTCTTACATCATGACCTTGTTTTCTTAAATTTATTGCCAAAGCAGAAACTGCATCTGCCAATCCACCTGTTTTAGCAAATGGAACTGTTTCTGAAGTAACCATTAAAATTTTCATTTTTCCTCCACAGCCTTTTTAAAGGCTTCTTTACTATTTAAAATTGTTTGTTCGCTACAACAATATGCAATTCTAAACCAACCTTTCCCGGCAAAACCACTTCCCGGGGCACACAAAATATTGTATTTTTTTAGATGATTTGTAAAAGCCATATCATCATCATTCCAGCAATCAGGAACTTTTACCCAAAGATAAAATGCACCTTCTGGTTTTGCATATTTTAATCCTGCATAATCCATAACTTGCATAATTTCGTTTCTGCGTTTTTCGTAAGAAGAAAAATCACATTCTGCGTCCCAAGATTTTTCTATAACTTTTTGAAAAAATGCCGGTGCATTTACAAAGCCCAAAACTCTTGTTGCAAAAATTGCAGCAGAAATAAAATCTTTTGCTTCCGGATTTTTCGGATTTACACAAATATAACCAATTCTCTCTCCCGGTAAACTTAAATTTTTTGCAAAACTTGTTACAACAACCGAATATTCATACTTCGGAAAAACTGCTGCAACTTTTTTTCCATCATAAGTAATTGCTCTATATGGTTCATCCAAAATTAAATAAGGATAACGACCTGATTTTTCTCCATGTTCTTTTAAAACTTTTACAAGTTCATCAATATCAGAATCAGAATATATGCGTCCTGTTGGATTATTTGGAGAATTTATCAAAACTGCTGCAGTTTTTTCACTTAAAGCATTTTTTATTGCATTTGAATCTAAACTAAAATCCTCTTTTGTTTGTACACCAATAATTTCACCATTATGATTGTGAACATAATGACCATATTCAGCAAAATAAGGACATGGAACAATAACTTCATCACCATCATTTAACAGAGCTTTTAATGTTGCATTAATTGCTCCAGCGGCACCAACTGACATAATTACATTTGAAAAATCAATTTCTATACCTTGCTCAATTCCGGTTTTTTTAGCCATTGCTTCTCTAGTTTTTTGATAACCGGCATTTGGCATATAACCATGTCTAAGATGTGTTTTATCTTTTGCAACCTCCATTAAAGACTCTACAACTTTTTGAGGAGGATCTAAATCAGGATTGCCAATACTAAAATCATATACTTTATCTTCCCCATATTTTTGTTTTAATAAATTGCCTTCTTCAAACATTTTACGAATTACACCGTTAGAAGGACTTTCAACAATATCTTTAACTTTCTTTGAAATCATAGTAATTATTATAGCACTTTTTATGATATTTGCATAAAAAATAAGAGTTTTCTTATATTTAATTTTGTAACGTACAATTTTATTTTTTGTTATTTCAATGAATATTTATATTACATTGAAACAAAGTGATAAAAATTTTATAATGAGATATCGTTTATGAAAAAACTTTTTGTACTTTTTAGTTTTCTTATTTTTTCAGTTTCGCTTTTTTGCTTGCCTTTTAATTCAAAATTATCACAAGAAGAAAGAGAAAAATTAAATAATGGTGAAGTTTTAATTAGAAATATTGATTATGCAAAAAACATCTGCCTTGATTCAGAAAATCCTCTTGCAAAAAATCTTGTAAATTCTATTAAAAGTCTTTCTCCTCGTTATTTGGCAGAAGTTATTCAAGTAAAACCTTATAAAAATAATGAAAATTTACTAGAAAAATTAGAACACCTTTTATTAAATGTATCTTCTTACGCAGGAATTCCTTATTGGTCAGAAAGACATCAACAATATTATGATTTATATTCATCTGCAGAAATTAAAAGCATCGAAAAGAATGATGATTCGACAAAAATTTTAGCAGATTTAATTATGGCTCCTTTTGGAACTGTAAATGAATCTATCATAATTAACAAAACTGATGATGGAATTTTTTATTTTTCTGAAAATTTAAATACGTTAAATTATTTAGGGAAATTTGATTGTGTTCCTCCAAAAAAAATGAACATGGATGTTCTACTTATTCGAGACGGCGATAATTGGATTTTATATGGAATTGGTGGCGTAAAGGCTCCAAGAATTCCTTTTTTTACAGAAAGAATTGAAACTTCTTTTATAGGAAGAATAAAAACTTTTTGTAGTTTTATATTTAAAGAATTAGAAAAATAGGAGAAAACAGATGATTTGGTTAATTGGTTGTAAGGGAATGTTAGGAACTGAAGTTTCAAAACAACTTGAAAAGGCAAATTTAAATTGGATTGGAACAGATCGTGATGTTGATATTTCTGATTACGATGCATTAGAAAAATTTACTAAAAATATAGAAACAGAATCTTATTTTCCATCTGAATTAAAAAAATCAGAAAGACAAATAAGTTGGATTATAAATTGTGCTGCTTATACAAATGTTGATAAAGCTGAAGAAGATATTGAACTTGCAGAAAAACTAAATGCTCAAGGCCCTTTAAATATTGCTCGCATTGCAAGAAAAATTGGTGCAAAATTAATTCATATTTCAACAGATTATGTTTTTGATGGAACCGGAACCGTTCCTTACACTGAAGAACAACAAAAAGCACCTTTAGGAGTTTACGGAAAAACAAAAGCTGAAGGCGAAGATTTTATTCAAAAAGAAATGAACACTTATTACATCATAAGAACCGCTTGGCTTTATGGTTTTGACGGAAAAAATTTTGTTTATACAATGACAAAAGCGATGAATTCTCACGATAGCGTAAAAGTTGTAAACGACCAATTTGGAACGCCTACTTGTGCAGTAGATTTAGCTTCTGCAATTTTAAAAATCATAGAAAAAACAAATAAAGCAACTGGTTTTTTTGGAAAAAAATCAATTCCTTCGTATGGAATTTATCAATTTACAGATGGTGGACAAACTAATTGGTTTGAATTTGCACAAGAAATTTACAGACTAGGAAAAAAATACAAAAGAATTACATCTGAATGTCAAGTAAATCCTTGCACAACAGAAGAATATGGTGCAAAAGTAAAACGTCCAGCATATTCCGTTTTAAGTAAAGAAAAAATCTGCAATGAATTAAAAATAAAACTTCCAGATTGGAAGACTAGTTTAGAAAATTTCATTAAAAACTCTAGATTTGAAATTAAATAGAAAAATCATTTTATGAAAAAAATTTTATCACTTTGTTTTATATTTTGTTTAACAACACTTTTTTTTTCACAAGAGGCATTAAAAAGTATTGAAGAAGAATATTATGATTTTTTATCACTTCAAGGAATGACCGAACGCCCTACTCTTGGCTACAGAACCTTATCCGATTCAGTTTGGACACTTGATGAAAATACAAAACATCTTTGGAAAGATAATAATCTTGGAACAACATTTACACTTTGGCAAAAACAAGAACAAAGTCAAAATTGGTTCTTAAAAGGCTTAAATCAAAATATAAAACTTCGCGTTTACGGACCAGAATGGTACAACAGTTACAACACAGCCGCTCCTTACGGACAGAACGACGGTGCACTTTGGCAAGGAAAAGGCTACAACACAAGTTTAAGTGCCGGAGCAAGACTCGAAGCATTCGGATTTGAATTAACGCTTAAACCGCAAGTAACGTTTAGTCAGAACTTAGAGTTTCAAATAAGGCCTTCTTCTTATGATTCTGAATATGGATATTTTTGGGGATATAGCAAAAATATTGGAATAGATGCGCCTCAAAGATTCGGAGATAAACCATTCTGGACTTTTGATTGGGGAGATTCAGAACTTCGTTGGACTTGGCATACTTTTACAATGGGATTTGGAACACAAGCAATTTGGCTTGGACCTGCTTATTTAAATCCTATTTTACATTCAAATAATGCAGCAACTTATCCAAAATTTGACTTAGGAATAAGAAAAACTTCGCTTTATATGCCGCATTTTGGTTGGCACTTAGGCGATATTGAGGGACGAATTTGGATTGGTTATCTTACAGAATCAGATTATTTTGATAATGATAATACTAACAATCACAACCAAATTTCAGGTTTTACACTTTCTTATGAACCGCCATTTATAAAAGGCTTTACTATTACTGCTAATAAAATTTGTCTTTCAAAATGGGGAGAAAATTTTTGGAAATATTTAAATCCGTTTTATGATGAAAATTCTGTAGGTTCTGAAGTTTCTGGAGAAGATCAAAAAATATCGGTAAACATTAACTACTTTATAGAAAAAGCAAAACTAGAGTTATATTCAGAATTTGCACTTGATGATTATTTTCAAGGCGGTTGGATTATAGGACTACTTCGCTATCCTTATGATTCTTTAATTTGGACAATGGGATTAAAACAAGTTCATGAATTTAATTCAAAAGTAAAAGGTGAATTTATTTTAGAATTTTCAAATATGGAACTTCCAAGAAATAAACTTTCTAATAAGGCAAAATATTCTTTCAATTATCATCATCAAATTGGACAAGGCTTCACAAATAAAGGACAAGCTATAGGAACTTTATTAGCAAATGGTGGTAATTCACAATATTTAAAATACAAACTTTATTATCCAAAAGGTTTTGGTGAAATTTTTGTTCAACGAGAAAATCCTGACAATACATATTCATACATCAATTTAAAAAATAAAAACCAAACTTATAAAGCGTATTTTAATTTTGGAATTTCAAATTCTTATTATGTTTTGAAAAATTTATGTTTATCTGGTGGATTTGTTTACAACTTAATCATAAATCCATATTATTATAGAGTTTCTGAAGACAACACTATTTTAGATACCGGATATTTAAATAATTTTGTTTTTAGTTTAGGTGCAAAATATTCATTATAAAAAAGTACTAGCATTAAAAAGGTTATTTAATATGAAAAAAACAAAAAAACGACAATTATTAATTTTATTACCAGGAAAAGATAATAATCCTATGGGTGGTTATAAAGTTGCATATCAATATGCAGACCATTTTGCAGAAAAATACGATGTTCATATTCTTTACAATCACGTTACTGAGGATTTTCTCAAATTACATTTTTTAAAAAAAACAAAAGCTATTTGTGGATATATTATAAAAAAATCATTAAGAAAATATCATGCAGGTGAATGGTATAATTTTAAAAATAAAATAAAAAAAGATTTTGTTTTTATATATAGACCGTATGCTTTCCGAAAATATAAAAAAGACTCTATAGTATTTGCAACTGCACTTTCTACATCTTATTCACTTGCTAATATAAAACGATTCAACAAAAAAAATTGTTTTTATCTTATTCAAGATTATGAAAAATGGAATGGTGTAACTGATGAATATGTTATGAACAGTTATAAACTTGGTTTAAACAATATTGTAATTTCAGATGGGCTTGAAGATATTGTAAAATCCACAGGTTTCTCAGCTCATAAGGTTTATAATGGGTTAGATTTTGAATATTTTAAAATGACAAATCCTATAGAAAAGAGAAAATCTTATGAAGTTGCAATGCTTTATCATACTGATGATAGAAAAAGATGTGTAGATTCTTTTGAAGCTCTAAAAATGATAAAAGAAAAAATTCCTGAATTGCATGTAAATATTTTCGGAACTCCTAATAAACCTGATTTTTTGCCGGATTGGTACACTTATTATCAGAAACCAAACAAAGAGATTCATAATTTTATCTATAACACAGCAGCTATTTTTGTTGCTGCTTCTAAAGCAGAAGGAATGGCTCTTCCGCCAGCTGAAGCAATGCAATGTGGTGCAACTCTTTGTTGTACAGATATACCTGGTTTTGCTATCTATGCAAAACAAAATGCAACAGCATTGACATCACCAGTTTTAAATCCAAAAGCACTTGCAGAAAATATCATAAAATTAATTCAAGACAATAACTTAAGAATTACTATTGCAAAAAATGGTCATGAATTTATAAAACAATTTACAATGGAAAGAGCTTATAATACTTTAGATAAAATTATTGAAGAACATGCAAACTAAATCATTAAAATTAAATGCTTTTTTAAATATTTTTAAAACTTTAATGGGATTAATTTTTCCATTAATCACATTTCCTTATTCTTCTCGTGTGTTAATGCCAGAAAATATAGGAAAAGTAAATTTTGCAAATTCCATAATTTCGTATTTTGGAATTATTGCAAGTTTAGGAATAGGAACTTACGCAATACGAGAAGGTTCAAAAGTTCGAGATGATAAAGAAAGATTATCGTGCTTTGTAAAAGAAATTTTAATAATTAATTTAATTTCAACTTTAGTTGCTTATATTTTATTATTTATTTCATTACTGATAATTCCAAAATTTCAAGAATATAAAACATTATTAATCATAATTTCTTCAAATTTAATTTTAACAACAGTAGGAATAAATTGGCTTTATTCTGCCGTTGAAGAATATACATACACAACTGCTCGTTCTTTAATTTTTCAAATTATTAGCATACTTGCATTATTTGTTTTTGTAAAAGTTCCACAAGATTATTTAAAATACGCAGCAATAAGTGTTATTTCAAGTGTTGGTTCAAATATCTGCAATATAATTCATGCAAGGAAATTTATTACTTTAAAAACAAAATCAAAACTTGAATTTAAAAAACATCTAAAACCTATTTTTATTTTGTTTGCATCATCTATCGCAATAAGTGTTTTTACAATGCTTGATACTTCAATGTTAGGTTTTTTGTCTACAAATGAAGAAATAGGATATTATAGTACCGCTTCAAAAATTACAAGAATGATTCGTGATTTGTTTCCAGCAGTTTTTACAGTTTTATTTGCTAGACTTTCGTATTACAAAGGAACTGGTGATAAAACAAAATTTATTGATTTAACTCAAAAAACATTTCTTTTTATATTTTGTTTTTCATTACCGATTGTTTCTGGAATTTATATTTTATCAGAACCTTTAATTATGATTTTTTGTGGTGCAAATTATGTAAGTGCAATTCCATCTACAAAAATTCTTTCTTTTTTGATTTTTTTTAGTTCTTGCTCTGGTTTTTTAGGCGGACAGTTAATGCTTGCAATGGGAAAAGATTTGACTTATTTGATATGTATGATTGGAGCTGCAATTACAGATATTATTCTTAATTTTATTTTTATACCAAAATTTGGAGCGTCAGGAGCCTCATTTGCAACTCTCATAACAGAAATTCTTATTTTTATTACATATGCTATAATAATGAGAGATGTTTTTAAACAAATAAAAATCAAAAAACAATTTTTTCAGTTTTTTATTTCGTCAATTATAATGACAATTTGTGTTTTTTTTACTTCCAAACTTTTTACAAATAATTGGTTAAAATTATTTATTCCTATTTTGGTGGGAATAATTGTATATGCATTTATGCTTTTTATACTTAAAAACGATTTTTTCATAAATGTAATAAATATTTTAAAAGGCAAAGTAACCTCTAAACTTCACAGGAAACAACAATGAAAAAACTAAAATCATTATTATCTTTTATATCTCTAAAAAGAAAAAAGTTAAAAGACAAATTAAAATTTACAAAAGAATTAGATATAATAAAAAAATCTCACTTTTTTGATGAAGAATATTACAGAAAAACTTACAATATTCCTCAAAATGCTGATGCCGCAGAGCATTACTTAACAAAAGGTTATTTGTGTGATTACAATCCTTCTCCAAATTTTAATACTGTCATTTATAAAACTTATCATAAAATGCAAACTGAAGAAAACACAATAAACCCCTTACTTCTTTATGAATACAACAAAGAAGCGGTAAATATAAAAAACGAAATTATTTTTCCAAATGATTATATAAACATAAAAAAAGAATTTCCCGTAAATCCGCTAAATAAAAAACGTCTTGCTATCTTTGCATCATTTTCGTCTGACGGTAAAATTCATGATTATGTTATTTTTTACTTAAAAGGTCTTTTAAAAATTGTAGATAATATAATTTTTGTCGCAGACAATCCTCTTTTAGAAAGCGAAATCAAAAAAGTAGAAAATCTTGTGTGTTTTTGCCAAGCAGAACGTCATAGTGAATATGATTTTGGCTCTTACAAACGTGGTTATGAATATGCAAAACAAAACGGTCTTTTAGAAAATATTGAAGATTTAATTTTTTGTAATGATTCTTGCGTAGGACCAATTTATCCATTTTCTGAAAGTTTTGAACAAGTAAAACCTATAAAATGTGATTTTTGGGGATTTACAGCCTGCGATATCCACGACTTTCATATACAATCATATTTTATGGTCTTTAGAAAAAAAATTATAGAATCAAACTTACTTGAAATTTTTTTAAGTTATGTAAAACAACAACCATCTTTTGAAAGTGTTGTATTTTATTATGAAACTAAACTTACACCATTTTTAGAATTTTTTGGATTTGAAAGTTACGCATTATTCAAAAATTATGGAATTTTATACAAAAATAGAGAAAGAGGTTCAGTTTTATATCCTTATAAATTCATAAAAAAATACAGAATGCCTTTAGTAAAACGAAAAGCATTAACTCAAAGTTCTGGTTATGAAAAATCAAAAAAGAAAATACAAAAAACTTTAGATTTTATAAAAACACTTCACCAGGATTTGAATCTTGAGTGATTATAGGGAAAAGTTTTATGCAAAAAGTAAAAAAAACAACAAAATTCAACGAATTTGTTTTAAAGGTTTTATTCAAACTCAACAGAATTTATTTAAATATTTTTAAAGGTAAAGAATATAAAAA
>CAZIQK010000019.1:0-40994 GCA_964541735.1 uncultured Treponema sp. | reverse complement strand
CCGCATAGTCGAAACACTCAATGACCGCTATGATTTAAAGTTATTGGACAGCTCCAAGTTTGCTTTTCAAACATCGTAATCTTAAATGACTGTGTTGTTTTTTTAATCTCAATCAACATTTACAGTTATTTGTTATTAATTACTTTTTGGATTGCATCAAATAATTCTGAATATTCAGTAAATGCCGGATATTGTGGATATTCTTTGATGATTTTTTCTGTTGAACGGAATAAAAATCCTGCTTTAGACGCTTGAATCATTCCTAAATCATTAAAACTATCTCCACTTGCAATTGTTTCATAACCAATAGATTGCAAAGCTTTTACTGTTGTAAGTTTGCTTTTTTCGCAACGCATTTTATAACCAGTAATTTCACCGGAATCAGAAACTTCCAATGAATTGCAAAAAATTGTTGGCCAACCAAGTTTTTCCATAAGAGGAGATGCAAACTGACTGAATGTATCACTTATAATGATAACTTGTCCATTTTCGCGTAATTTATCAAGAAAATCTTTTGCACCAGGAAGAGGTTCTATTTTTTTAATTGTTTCTTGAATTTCTTTTAAACCGAGTTTATGTTCTTTTAAAATATTAATTCTATATTTCATAAGTTTATCATAATCAGGTTCATCGCGAGTTGTGCGACGCAATTCTGGAATTCCAACAGCATCAGCAAAAGCAATCCAAATTTCTGGAACTAAAACACCTTCCAAGTCAAGACACGTAATATACATAAAAACCTCGTTTATGGAAAACTGAAAATAAAGTGTCATTATCGAACTTTACTGCGAGAATGACAACTTTTACCTCGTATTTATTGTAAAGAATAGTAGATTTATTGAAATATGTCAAAGAAAAGCATAAAATAAAGAATATGCCACAAAAACGAACTTCTTCGACTTCTAAAAAAAACGTTCAACAAAAAAATGTTTCAAATCAACAAAATAAAAAACGAAAAACTACAAATCGAAGAAAATCAAAAAAAACACAAAAAATTCCAACTTACAAAACTTTAGTTTACTGTGCTTTAGCAGTTGCAATTTGCATTTTAGGTTATCTGATTGCTGATATATCTGGGAAAACTATAAAAAATGAACCAACAGAAATTGCAAAACGCTATGAAAATAATGATAAAAAATCTCAAGAAAAAGTTGAAAGCAGAGAATATAAAACAGAAAAAAATCAAACTGAGCAAAAAAAATTATCAACGAGTGAAGATAAAAAATTTGTAAAGAATGAACAAAAACAATCTTCTAAAACTCAAAAAACAGAAACTCCAAAAAATAATCAATCTTCACAAGTATCATCAAAAAATTTGCAGGAAAAAGAACAACAAAAAAATCTAGAAAAATCACAAAATCAGAAAAAAGAAGATTCACAAAAAACGGAAAATAAAAATTCACAAGCACAAAAAAACGAAATCCAAACTGAAAAAAATAATTTTAATTTTCCGCCTGCAGAAAATAATGCAAAAATCGCTTTTGTTTTTGATGATGGCGGACAAAATTTATCGCAATTAGAAAATTTTTTATCTCTGCCTTTTCCAATAACGATTGCTGTTCTTCCAAAACTTCCTCATTCCATAGATTCTGCAAAAAAAATTCGGGCTTCCGGAAACGAACTTATTCTTCATCAGCCAATGCAATCTGTAAATGCAAATGTAAATCCGGGAAAAGGAGCAATCACTCCAGAAATGACTGAAAATCAAATTATTTCAGTTTTGTTTGAAAATGTGAATGAAATTGCTCCAATAGCGGGCTTGAATAATCACGAAGGTTCGGCAATAACGGCGGATGCAGAAAAAATGGCAACGGTGTTAAAATTTGCATCGGAAGAAGGAATTTATTTTTTGGATAGTCGAACAAACGTTGAAACAAAAGTTCCTTATGTTGCGAATCAAATGGGTTATAGTTATTATGAAAGAAATATTTTTTTAGATAACGAAAAAACTCGCGAAAATGTGTTGAAAGAATTAAAAAAAGGATTGAATATTGCAAACAAAAATGGTCAAGTTATTATGATTGGACATATTTGGAGTGCAGATTTTTTACCAGAATTGTTAAAAGAAATTTATCCTGAATTAACTAAAAAAGGTTATAAATTTATAAAAGTCAGTCAGGCTGAAAGAAAAAATTAAAATTGAATTTAGGAAAAAAATATGAAAGTTTTAGGAATTGAATCATCTTGTGATGAAACTGCTTGTGCAATTGTAGAAGACGGAAAAACTATTTTGAGTAATGTTGTTGCAACTCAAATTCCGTTTCATCAAATTTATAAAGGCGTTGTTCCGGAAATTGCTTCAAGAAAACACGCTGAATGGATTTTGCCAGTTGTAAAACAAGCATTGGCAGAAGCAAATTTAACTTTAGAAGAAGTTGATGCAATTTCCGCTACAAATCGTCCGGGACTTATGGGTTCTTTGATGGTTGGATTTACTTTTGCAAAAACTTTAGCTTGGGCAACGAATAAACCTTTTTATGCAGTAAATCATATGTTAGGACATCTTTATGCTGCTCAACTTCAAAATTCAGTTGAATATCCTTTTTTAGGACTTTTAGTAAGCGGTGGTCATACAATCATTTGTAAAGTAACTAATTTTGATGAACTGGAAATTTTAGGAACAACAGTTGATGATTCTGTTGGTGAAGCGTTTGATAAAGTTGCAAAATTTTACGGATTAGGTTATCCGGGTGGAGTGATTATTGATAATCTTGCGAAAAAAGGAAATCCTAAAGCAGCAAAATTTCCTATTCCAAAATTAGATGAAAAAGAACATAGATATGATGTTTCTTTTAGTGGATTAAAAACTGCTGTAATTCATCAATGTGATTTATTTTGGCAAGATGGATTTGAACATTCTACAGAAAATATGTGTGCAGCTTTTCAAGAAACTGCAATCAAAACTTTAGTAAACAAACTTTTACTTGCGGTTGATGATACTGGTTTAAAAACTGTTGTTTGTGGCGGTGGTGTTGCAGCAAATTCTAGATTGAGAGAAATTCTTGGTGAACGAAAAGATTTAAATTGTATTTTTCCTCCGTTAAAACTTTGCGGCGATAATGGAGCGATGATTGCTGGTGTTGCTTATCATTTTTTAAAGCGTGGAGAAAGAGATGATTGGAATTCTATTACATATGCACGAATTCCTCAATTTAAACGTGGACTTGCTCAAGTTTTACACGAAAAAAAATAAATTAAGCATCAATTTGGAAAAGTGCTCCGGGAAGTGGTTGAGCTCCTGCTAAAAGATAAGAACTTTGTTTTATTGTTTGCTGAATTTGTTGTTGATAACTTTTTATAAGAGCGTCTGTTTGATTTTCTGTAAGATTTGAAAAATTTTGTTTTGGTTCATTTTTTATGGAAGAAAGGCGTTCTATTAAAGAATTCAAAATTCTTATTTTGCTGATTGAAACTCCATTTTGCCCAGAACGAGCAGCTACTCCAGAAACATGATCAAAATGAGAATATAAAAGTGCAGATTTATTTACCGGAACATAAAGTTTTCCACTTGTGGCAGAAGAACTTGTTCCATAAATACTTCCATAAGAAAAATTAACATTTCCAATAAAATTACTCATATTTTATCACTCCAAAATTCAATTAGAAAAGTTCCAACTGTTTTGATTATCGGAAATGATAAAAAAAAGTTAACAAAAAAAGGCTGACAAAAATCAACCGTAAAGCCAATTAGTTTGTCAGCCTAAAAAATCTATTAGTTATAAATTATTTTACTTCAAGATCTTTTATGAAAATAGGATCTCTTCCACCATAGTAAACTTGAATTCCAAGGAATTCACCTTCTGGTTTGTAAGAATTTCCCCAAAGACCTTCGTCTGAAGCAAGATTAATTGTTGTTGTAGACCATCCGTCTGTCTTCATTGGACCTGTGTACATAGCAGTTGCATGTTCACCTTCTGTAATTGCATTGTTATACATTAAAGCAATATTCCAAGTCCAAGTGTTATCAGCTGGAACGTCAAGACCTGCAACACTGAATGTAAATGTGCTTAAAGAAGCTGCATCTACAGGTTTGTCAAATAACCAAATAACACGAATGTTTCCGTCGCCGTTTGGAGATAATTTAACACATTCTTGACCTGCGAATTTTACAATTTCTGGTTCATCACAGAAAATATCAACTGGTGTTGGTTTTGAATAGTCTTTATTTGCAATAATTTTTACATTTTTTAATTTATTGCAAGAATTTCCTTTTGCAATTTTTCCAGTTGAATCGTAAGGAAGATGAAGAAGTCCATCATCTTCTTCCATAAACATAGATAAATCAGCAGAAATATCATCATTTGCTTTTTTCTTTGAACAAGACATCAAAGAAAACACTAATGCAGTTGCTACTAATACAAGTGCAATTTTTTTCATAAAACTTTCCTCCTAATGAAAGCATACATTTTTTAATAAGAAAATTCCTTATCTGTATTAGTATAAACTCGTATTGATGATTGTGAGAATTAGATTTTTAATCACGTTTTATGTGATTTTTAGCGATTTTTATTTAAAATTCCGTATATTGCAAAATTCATTGTGTCTTTCATAGCAGAAACATCGTTTGTTCCCAAAACAGTCATTTTAAAAATCAAAGATTCTATCAAACTGTATAAAAGTTCGTTTGCATCTTTTACAGAAATATTTCTAAATTCTCCGTTTTGAATTCCGCGAATTATAATTGAACTTATGTGATGTCGCATTCTGATTACTCGACGGCGGACTCTTTCGTCTGTATTTACACCGGCTTTTTTTATTTGCAAAAGATAAGTTAAAAGAACTGCAAAAAGTTTTGAATTTTTGCTACATTCATCAAGAATTCTCCCGCAAAAATCACGTAAAGCAACTTCTGCAGAAGGATTATCATCTTCTATAATTTTATTTAATGAAATTTCTAGATTAGAAAGAAGTTCTTTTATACTTCCGATAAAAATTTCGTGCTTGTTTTTAAAATAAATATAAAGAGTTGTGCGAGTAAGTCCACATCTCTCTGCAATTTTTTGAAAATTTGTGTCCTCATAACCCTCTTCAATAAAAACATCTAAAGCTTTTTGGAGAATTTCATGTTTTCTTTTTTCGTGTTCAATAACAAGCATCTTTTTCCTCTAAATTTTTTTTTCAGATTTGGGCATCTTTAATTAGATTTTAAGCGATTGTAAATATAAAAAGCGGTGTCGAGATTTCCGGCTTTTATTTTTTTTATTTTGCTTGATTTATGTCCAAAATCATCTTGAAAATTCGGATTTGAAGTAATTACTCCAATATTCCAATTTGGAAAATCATCCCAAAGAGTTCCCATTTGTTTGTAAAGATTAGAAACTTCTTCTTCATTACCAAGTCGTTCTCCATACGGCGGATTGCATAAAAGTAAACCGTTTTCGTAAGGTGCTTGAATTTGCTTAAAATCCGACTGAATAAAATCCGGGCGTGGAAGATGAACAGAAATTCCTATCATTTTTAATGCTCTTCCTGCCATAACGCAAGCGTATTCTGCATTTTTTTTTGCTCTTTCAATCGCTTTTTCATCAATATCAGAACCGGTAATTCTTACTTCAACATCAGTTCTGATTTTTGCCGCTTCTTCAAAACGGATTTCTTCTGCTCGTTTTTCGTTAAAAATTGCAAGATTTTCTAATGCAAAACGTCTTCCAAAACCTGGGGCAACATTAAAAGCGTAAAGAGTTGCTTCTATTGGAATTGTTCCTGAACCACAAAATGGATCGTGTAAAGGAGTTTTTCGTCGCCAAAGCATTTCTTGCAAAAGAACAGCTGCAGTTGTTTCTCTAAGAGGAGCAATTCCTCCATCAACACGATAGCCTCTTTTATGAAGTGGCAGTCCGGATAAATCTAAAAGCAAAAAAACAGTATTTTCATCAATATAAATTCTTATGTCGGTTTGTTCGCCAGTTTCCGGAAGCGTTTGCATGTGCCATTTTTCGCCAAGTTTTGCATAAATTGCTTTATGAACCATTGCTTGAATTGAATGCTCGGAATTTAGTTTTGATTTATAAATTCTTACTTTATCAACAACAATTTTGGAGTCTTTTTTTAAAAAATCTTGCCAATTTACGTTGTAAGCACCTTGATATAAATCATCAAAATTTGTAGCAGAATATTTTGCCATTTGAAAATAAATTCTGTCGGCAGTGCGAAGGCATAAATTTGTGCGAAAAAGAGCGTCGTCATCACCAGAAAAAGAAACTCTTCCAGGTGCATTAGAAATAAGCGAATATCCAAGATGTTTAATTTCGTTTCCAAGAATTTTTTCTGCACCAACAGCACATAACGCTACAAGATTGTTCATAATAAAAACCAATTTAACAAATTATGATATTTTGTTCAATAAAATTGACATATCAAAAATTTTTATGATTACTTTATATTTACTTTTCTATTTTGATATTATTTTGCTTATCTAGTTTCTTATAAGTTCTAATTTTCTATTATTGTGAGGCGTAACAGAAAACAATTTTTTTTGCAATAAAAATTGTTTTGTTGATTAAAATTGTCTATAGATTTATAATATTTCAATAGACTCAAAAGGATAAAGTGGATTATATTATGCTTATAAACAATAATCAAATTATAGAAGCAGTAGAGTCTCAATCTCCTATAGAGCTTATTGTTGTGGGTTTGCCTCGTAGTGTCGAAGAATACAATAAAGTTCTTATTAATTTCTTAAAAGTATGTAATCATCCAGAATTAGAAGATAAACTTGTTTATTGTCTTGGAGAATTGCTTTCTAATGCAGATAAAGCTAATATAAAAAGAATTTATTTTAAAGAAAAAGGTCTTGATATTAAAAATCCAGAAGATTATAAAATCGGAATGAAATCTTTTTTAGAAGATACTTTTAATGATTATTCACATTATAAATGTTTAAAAGAAAAAGAAAATCTTTATGTAAAATTAGTACTTCTTAAAAAAGATAATAAAATTGTCATAAAAACAATAAATAATTCAACTTTAACAAACTTAGAACGTGATAGAATTATGGAAAGAATTGATAATGCAAAAAAATTCAATTCTCTTGCAGAAGCACTTATGACTGTAGATTCTTCAGAAGGTGCAGGACTTGGAATTGTTTCTATCATCTTAATTTTGAAAAAGATTGGTTTAGATAAAACTGCTTTCAACGTTTCTTGCGAAAATGGAGAAACAATTACAGGAATAACATTGCCTATAGCAAATTAAAAATATACAAATCTTATTTTTTTTCCATCACTTTTTGACATAAAACCGAAATATCATCTTCAAAATGCGAATTTTCTAAAACCATTTGTATAATTTGTTCTTTTGAATATTTATTTTCCGGATACAAAACAACAACGCTAAAATCATCGGGTTTTAAGAAATTTGTTTTTCCAAAATCTGTGTATCTTGTTGCTCCAATAGAAACCATAATTTGATTTGGTTTTTCGCACGCAAGAAGATAATCATAAATTTTTTCGGCTGGACCTTCATCAATTTGATTATTAAATTTGTCTAAAAGCCAATCAATCAATTTTTGATAAATATAACTATAATTTTTGATTTCACTATTCTCGCCATATTCGTAAATTTGTTTATCACGAATAAGAAAACTTGCAATTCTATAATTATTGATAATTCCGTTTTCATCAAACCTGTCTATTTTTAAAAGATTTTCAGAAAGACCTTTTGAACTTTTTCCCCAATTTTTCTTCAAACTGATTTTTTTTGCACCTTCTTTTCGAATAGAACAATCATTTGACGCAGCAAAAAATTTTGGATTTAAAGAAATAAGTTTTTCATTTTGCCAAATTGCATCACAAATTATTGCACATTCGGGTTCAATTTGAATTTTTTGTTCATTTTTTGGAAAAATGATTTTTCCTGAATCAAATGGAAAAATGTGCAAAAATTCAGGAACGACTTTTTTATCATCATCATTTTGCAGATTTGAAAAAGGAATATAAGTTGGAAAAACTGCTTTTGGCTCATTTTGAAGCGTTTTTACATTTTCAAAATCTTTCGCTTCGCCTGCTTGCTCAAGATGCCCCGTAAAATTTCCGGCAACTCCAAAACAAGGAATTTTTTGTAAATCTAAAATCATAATATTATTATTGATAATAATCAGATTTTGTCAAAGAAAAACTAATTTTCGATGAAAGATATTTTTAAGCAGACTCTTTACAATAAAAACGATATTTTGTCATTATCAATCTCAATAAACCATTTTTTATAGAATTATTTTCTGTTTTTTGATTTTCAATGTAATTTAATAAAAAATTTGACGCTAACTGTTTTGCTCCTTTTTTTGAAGTTGATTCTGAACAAAATTCATATTCTAAATCTTCTAAAGTTGCATAACATTTCCAAATATTTTGTGAATTTTCTTGAATCAGTTCAAAATTATAAATAGGTTTTGAAATTAATTTTTTTTGATTCATTATATTTAATTCTTCAATAGAATTTATTTCTTTATCTGAAATATCATCTTTTAAAATAAAAATCCAGGCTTCTTTGCTTGCTTTATTTATTGCCGATAATTCTGAATCTGATTGTGATTTAAAAATTTGATTTGCATTTGGAATTGAAACATAACATTCAAAACAATCATCTCTTTGGTAGATTGCATAATTGGGTTCTGGTAAATGATGTTTTTGACAAAAATTTTCAATCTTTTCAAAATAATTAACATCAATATTTTTATATTTTAGAATATTTTTTACCACAGAACAGATTATTTGAAAATCCCAATTACAATCTAAAGCAAGTGCTCCAAGAATAGATTCTACAATATCACCTTTTTTAGTTTTATAATCGCTTGAAAGATGATAATAATCACGAATGATATATTTGTCTAAACCTAAAACTTTTGAACAATGTGCTAAAGTTTCATTTTTTATAAAATCTTGGCGAAGAGAACTGAGTTTTTTTTCATTTGTTTTGCAAATCATCTGACCTTCATTATCAATTTTGCAAAATTCTTTTGTAAAATTTTTTACCACAGCAAGAGAAAGAACCGAATCACCAATAAATTCCAATACTTGATAATTTTGTATTCTATCACACGAAGCTGTAGTAACTGAAGGATTTGTAAACGCTTGTTTTAGTAAAGTTGGATTTTTAAAAGAATATCCTAATATTTTTTGAATAACATAAAAATTAAAGTCAGACATTTTTATCCTCTAAAAAGTTTATTTTTTTTATTATAAACTTTATAAACGACATAGAATGTCGGTGTAAAAATTATCTTTCTAAAATTTTTCTGCCATCAATAAAAAGACCTTTTACTGTTCCAAAAACTTTTTTGCCATTAAAAGGCGTAAATTTTCCTTTGCTATAAAAAAGTGATGAATCAACAGTCCATTGTTCATCCGGCTCAACCAACGTTAAATCTGCATCATATCCTACTTTTAATAAACCTTTATTTAATCCTAAAATTTTTGCAGGATTTGCCGACATCAATTCGCTAAGTTTTTGTGGTGAAATTCCATTTTGTTCTACCAAAACTGTGTTGCAAATAGCGTAAGAAATTTCGAGTCCAGTAAAACCCGGAGAACCATTTTCTTTATCTTCTTTTGTGTGAGGTGCGTGGTCTGTAGAAATTACATCAACAAGACCTTCTTTTATGCCTTCAATAATCGCTTGTCTATCAGATTCTTTTCTTAGAGGAGGATTTACAATATTAAAAATTTCTGGAGAATTTTCGCCTGAAAGCCCAATGTGATGTGGCGTAACTTCGCAAGTGAGACTAAATCCGTTTTTTGTATTTCCACTTTTTGCAATTCGGATTGCGTCCATACAATTTTTTGTACTTACATGACACAAATGCAAATGACATCCGGCAGTTTGTGCAAGAAAAATATTTCTGATGGTGTAAGAATCTTCTGCCATTGCTAAAAGTTCATTTGCTTTTGAAAGAGATTCTACAGTTCCTTCTTTTCTGTAAGCACGCGATTTTTCTACCAAAGTGGGATCTTCACAATGACACGCAACAATCAATCCTTTTTTTGCAGCCTTTTGCATACCTTCAAGCATAATTTCTGAAGAAAGAACATCTTTTCCATCTTCACTAATTACAGGCGTAAATTTTGGTTCTAATTCATCAAGATGAGAAGTTGTTTTTCCATCAAAATCTTTTGTAATACTTACAACTTGAAATAAATGCGAAAGCCCTAAAGAAGAAGCTTCTTGTTCAATTTGAAGAGCCATTTTTTGAGAAGAAACAATAGGATTTGTATTTGGCATTGCAACTACAGTTCCAAACCCACCGGAAGCCGCTGCGTGAAGCCCAGATGATAAATCTTCTTTTTGAGTTTGCCCCGGATAACGCAAATGCACGTGCATATCAATAAAAGCAGGAGTCAATGTAAGATTATGAGCATCATAAAGTTCAAGTTTGCAATTTTTATCATAACCATCTTCTTGTAGAATTTGTTTTGCAAGATTTTCTACAGTTTTTGAATCTGTAAAATACCCTTGAAAAATTGCACGAATCGTTTTATCTATAAAGAAAATCGCTCCTTGCGTATCCATATTTTTATCTAACAAGCGTGCATTATAAATAAAAGTTGCATGAGTCATCTTTTTTCCTTTTTGTTTATTTTTCGTTTATCTATTGTTGAATTTTCCTGCAATATATAACGTATCACAATATTCACATTTATAAAGACCTTTTTGTCTATCTGCAAGGATAAAAG
Source organism: uncultured Treponema sp. (assembly GCA_964541735.1). GTDB lineage: Bacteria > Spirochaetota > Spirochaetia > Treponematales > Treponemataceae > Treponema_D. Next base: position 30,327 of record CAZIQK010000019.1, on the reverse strand, counting down.
TAGGTTTTACATAATGTTCAGTTTGAGTTATACAACGTGGATTTTTACAATTAAAAACACCTTGAACTTTTGAAGGCAATTCCATTGTAATTTTTTTTACGATTTTTTCATTTTCAATTACATTGACACAAATATTTGGATCAATAAATCCTAAAACTGAATAATCAATATTTATGATGTTATCAATTTTTATAATATCTTTTTTACCCGTTTTTTCTGAAGGAACATTTTGAATTAAACAAGATGTAAAAGGTAATTTATCTAAACCAAGCCATTGATAAATTTTCCAACCAGAACCAGCACAAATATGATCAATTACAAGACCATTTTTTATTGTATTTACATTTAACATATTTTCTCCCGTAAATTTTAACGCAAACTTTAGATGAAATAAAAAATCATATTCAGATTATAAAGCACCTGTAATTTTTGCAATTAAAGCCATTCTTGCATACATTCCATATTTTACTTGCTTAAAATATGCTGCACGAGGATCATCATCAACTTCTGGCGTAATTTCATTTACACGTGGAAGAGGATGTAAAATAATCATATTTTTTCTTGCAGCTTTCATTCTTTCAGAATCAAGAATATAACTATCTTTTAAACGAATATAATCTTGTTCATTAAAAAATCTTTCTTTTTGAACACGAGTCATATAAAGAATATCCAAATCTCCAATTACTTCATCTAAACTTTCTGTAATTTGATATTTTACGCCTGCAGGTTCTAAAATATTGGTGATAAGATATTCTGGCACAGTAAGTTCTTTTGGACTGATAAAAATAAATTTATTGCCTTTAAAATGTCTTAATGCTTCTGCCAATGAATGAACTGTTCTTCCAAATTTTAAATCGCCACAAAAACCTACAGTATGATTTTCAAGACCGCCTAAAAGTTGGCGAATTGTAACTAAATCTGTTAAAGTTTGAGTTGGGTGAAAATGTCCACCATCACCGGCATTTATAATTGGACAAGCAGAATATTTACTTGCAAGTAATGCAGCTCCTTCGTGAGGATTTCGCATTGCAATTACATCAGCATAAGAAGAAACAACTCTAATTGTATCAGCTAATGTTTCACCTTTTACAGAAGATGTGTTTTCTGCATCAGAAAAACCTTCAACACTTCCACCAAGTCTAAGCATTGCCGCTTCAAAGGAAAGACGCGTTCTTGTACTCGGCTCAAAAAAAAGTGTCGCAAGAATTTTCCCGCGACACACTTCATTAAAAGATTTTGGATCTACAATCATCTGCTCAGCCAAAGAACAAATTTCTTCAATTTCCGAAACAGTCAAATCATCAGGTTGTATTAAGTGACGACCAGCTAACATTTTAGAATTTACCTCTTTAATAAAATTTTTATGAGTTTAACATAAAAAAAAATGTATTACAATTACAAGAAGCCTAATCTGCTAAAACGAACTTCGAGGGAAACAAAACTCTTCATGTAAAATTCTACGACACCGCGGCAACATCTCGCATTGCGTTCTTTAGTGGGATGGGAACAACGAAAATTAGGTTTGAGATGAAATAAGCAACTGCCTGCCAAGATTGGTGTTATTACATTCACCGTTAGATAGCCATTATTAAAATGACAAATCCGCACCAAAATACGGTTCTTCTTCACGAAAATCAAGAATGTTGAGTAACTGCTTATCTGAATATTTTGAAATCCGATTTTTGTATTCATATTTTACAAGTGGATTTTCAATTCCTTCACGGCGGCGTTTTGACATCTCCAAAAATTCAGTTTCCTTTTCAATGCCAAGAAAACGGCGGTTAAAAAGATTCGCTGCAACTCCAGTTGTAGAAGAACCAGCGAATGGATCTAAAATCCAGGCATTTTCTTTTGTTGAGGCAAGAATTATGCGCGCAAGAAGAGGAAGCGGCTTTTGAGTGGGATGCTTGCCACAAGATTTTTCCCATTTTGCAATTGCCGGAAGGCTCCACAAGTCGCGCATTTGTTTTCCGCCGTTTATTTTTTTCATAAGCTCGTAGTTAAAATAATGCGGAACGTTTTTCTCTTTTCTTGCCCACAAGATGAACTCAGTTGAATGCGTGAAAAACCTACACGAAAGATTCGGCGGCGGATTTGTCTTTGCCCAAGTTAGTGAACAGTGGTCAGTTGCAAGTTATTAGTTTTTTGGGCGTTCCGTCTTCGCCGTCGGCTGTTCCGCACTTCGCTAGCCGCTCATTCCTTCGCTACGTCTCACTTCGCTTCGGAACTGCTTCGCAGGTGCTCCATAGCCTAACGCATGAAAGCATCGCAAGCAGGAATTTTTACACAACAATTTTATTCGCTTTTATTTCATCAGTTGAAAATTCGTATTCTAAAATCCACTGATTATTTTTCAGAAGATTTGATTTTGCTTGTTCAAGATTTTTTCCTTTTTCAAATCCCAAGATTTGCATATTCTCGCAATCAGTTCCGTTCGGCGACTGCGTAAAACCTTCCGAAGTGTAAAAAATGTATTCATTCATGTTTCAAATATTGATCGGATTGGGATTTTAATCAAGTTGTTTTGCGATAATGTCCATTTCCTAAAAATTCAACAAAGCCTCTATCGCGTAGATTTTGCAATTGTTGTCTTATTTTGTCTTTGACAAAATTGTTTTCCGGATGCTTTGATTGTAATTCGTCTTCGAATTCATAAACTTGATTCAATGTGAATTCGACATTTGGAATCCTTTCAATGCAAGAAAGTGTGTCGAGAATCCAACCACGACTTTCGAGATTCGAAGTTTTTAAAGTTTTAGTTTTTGCATATTTCTGAACAACTTCTGAATGATTTATCTCTTCTCCGCTTTTTACAATAAATATTTTCCCTGAATTAGGAATATGGGAAATATCAATGTTACATCCAGTCCAGCCTGCTCGCCGCGCCGTTGTAGCTAATGGCTTTCGTTTTATTATAATGCTTGGAGTGAAAAAATGATTTGGTATCAACAAAAAATTTGAAACTTTGAAATTTTTATAGGTCATGAAAAAGAAATTCGGATTTCTTGAAGATGTAATTCTTGAAATCATAGTTTCATAAGCTCCATCATTTATAGTTGAAGAAATTTGCCCAGAATTACTTTCTTTGCTTTTTAACTCGAAATCTGAATTGCAAGATGAACAATAAAAATCTCCAGTTGGATGATTATTTTCGTAACGTTCTATTTTAGGTTTTCCACAAATTGGACAATATAAATTTCTTTCAACCCAATCTTCTGTGAGAACTCGGCTTTTTTGAGAATTACTGTGATAATTGTTTGCCAATTCAATATTAAAGTCAAATGTCATATTGTTGTCCAATTTTACAAATTTTTCACCTTGCGTTGATTGCAAATGCGTTAGGGATAGTAGCCGCGCGAAGCGTTCCGAAGCGGAATGGAATGTAGCGAAGGAATGGAGCGAAAGCGGAACGGCGAATAGCCCGACCCGAAGCGCAGCGTAGGGAAACGCCCAATTCATCAAAAAACTCGTCCTTTTCATCTGCGTTTTTCGGGTCGGAATTGCTAAGCAAAACTTTTGCACCTTTTTCTGAAATCTGCGAGACAAACTTCTCTAGTTCAATCTGCTCTCTGTCGTCAAAGCCGTTTTCTGAATATGACGTGAACGCAGCAGTTTTTGTGAGCGGACGATAGGGTGGATCAAGATAGACGAATGTTTTTTCATCACAAAAATCAGCACAGTTTTTGTAGTCGCCGCAAGTGATTTTGACATTTTGCAAAAGTTCGGAACAGGCACGAAGATTTTCCTTATCACATATAAGTGGATTTTTCGCATTGTTGAAAGGCACGTTGAATTCGCCTTTTTTGTTCACGCGGTAAAGTCCGTTAAAGCAGGTTTTATTCAACAAAATGAAGAGTGCGGCTTTTTCAATTTTTGTGTTGGTGATTTTGACTGGCTCAATCACCGCATCGTTCAGTTTAATTTTATTGAATCGCCCGCGCATTTCGTAAAAGAATGATTTTCGTTCATCGTCAGATTTTGAAAGATATTGATTTTGAAACTGATTGAGTTTTTCGCAAAGTCTGTCCACGTTTGATTTTACTTGCTCGTAAGTGTTTATGAGATTCGGATTTATATCGTTGATTAAAACTTTTTGAGGCTTTGCCTTTTGAAGCACATCGAACAAAACAGCACCGCCACCAACAAAAGGCTCACAGTATTTTTCAATTTGCGACGGATAATGCTTTCTGATTTCTTCGAGCAGTTGCGTTTTTCCGCCCGCCCATTTTACAAAAGGTTTTGCCTGAAAAATCATAGATTTACTATACAACGATTCTTTTGGATTTTCTACCTTACCCACGTGCTAACGCATTATTAACATTAGAGGCTAGTAATTTGGGCGTTCCCCTTCAAAATAAGTAAATGCTAAAAAATTGCTCCAAGCTTTCGCAATTTTTTTTAACGCATTTTCTATTTTGAAGGGTCGGGCTTTTCAGGATTCCGCTATCGCTTCATTCTAAAACGGCAAAAGTTGTCATTCCGAATTTATCTCTGAATCTGTAAATAGATGCTGAAACAAGTTCAGCATAACGTACTCATTCTTAAATATTTCACAAATGCCGTTTTAGAACGCTTCGCGTCCTTACAATCCCTAACGCGTTTCCGTATCTCTTAAATCTTACTTTCTAAAACTATTCCAAAATTAAATCAACGACTTCTGCATTTGTTGCTTTTATTAAATCTTCAGGTTTGATTTTTATTTGAACTCCACGTTGTCCGCCACTTATACAAACTTGTTCACAATTCAAAATCGACTTATCAATAAAAGTTCTAAATTTATGCTTCATTCCAAGTGGCGTACAACCTCCGCGAACATAACCTGTTAATTGCAAAAGTTCTTCTGGTTTTACAGGATTTATTTCTTTGCAATTTGTGGCTTGCCTTGCCTTTTTTAAGTTGATTTCGTGTTCAGCACTTTGACAAAAAACGCAGATTTCTTTATTTTCGGTTCGCATAACAATCGTCTTAAAAACTGTAGAAGGCGAAACTCCAAGTTTTTCAGCCATACGAACAGCTGCACCTTTTTCTAAAATGTGTTCACCATCATCATCATATTCTTTTGCTTCATAAGGAATTTTCATTCCATCTAAAATTCTCATTGCGTTTGTTTTTTTCATTTTTATATACTTCCTATTATGTCATTTATAAATGCATTTAAATTCCAGTTTCTCAGTCACTTTTGACAGTTGCAATGAAGAATTGATAAACAAAAATTAAATTAAAAATTATATTTCATTCCAAAAGCAAATCCAAAAAAAATATCATCTGTAAAAATAAAATCTTCTATAAGTTTCCAAGCAACATAAACTTCATAAGGAGAATTTAATTCAACTCCAATTTCAATATGACATTCAAAATAATTTTCTGCTAGATTATCAAAAAAATCTTGAAAATTAAAACGCATTTCAAACAAAATCGGTTTCATTGGATAAGAACGAATTATAAAACCACAATTTACGCCATTTAAATTTAAATTAGTATAAATTCCATAAAAATATGACCATTGAACAAAAAATGAAACATCAAAAAGATTTGAATGTAATAAAGAAAGTTGTCCTCCGAGTCTTACATTTCCAATAAAATCATTTTGAGAATTAGAAAATATTTTTTCTGAATAAATATCGTTTTCAAAAACCGGTCCAAAAAATTTCCAAATATAACCTTCAAAACGAGTTTCATTACCTATTCTTTTTTGTGATGGAAAACAAAATAGTCCACTTTCTAAATTAAATCTGTAAAATTGTTCTTTTTTTCTAATTGGAATAATAATATCACTATCTTCGATTGCACCAGAATTATCATCTTGTGTGGAATTTTCATTTTCAAAAATATTAGGATTTAACGTATTTGGCGTAAAAAAATTTAAATAAAATCCATCTGCATAAGGATAATCATCAAAAGTAACAAAAACATTATTTAAAAACCATAAAGAAACAAATAAATCAGCAAAAAAACTAGAAGTTTCATCTTTAGGTTCCGGATGATGTCGCGGGTGATGATGATGTGGTGGTGGTGGAGGATTTCTTCTTACAGAATGAACATCAATCGCAAAAAGATTTAGAGAAACTACAACGGTCAAAATAGAAATCAAAATTCTTTTTCTCATCATAATTGAAAAATATATCACTCCGATAGTAAAAAATCTATAAAACTATAACTTTATTGTGAATTATACCGTCTTCGTATCTATCATATTTTATGCCACTTGCAAAAAGAAGAATAAAATTTTAATATTTCATAATATGAGTACAGAAAATGAGTTTATAAAAGAATTTCTTGATAGTGAAACGATTAACTCGTTGAAATTTTTTTTAGATAAAAATGAAGATTTTGAATCTTCTGCTGATGTTATTGCAAAGGCATTTGGCTTTGTAGAAAATTTTTCAAAAATAAACGATTCTGATGTACAAAAACTTGTTGTTAGTTTTAAAAATAATCTTAACCTTCTTATTCAAAAAACTTGGGTTGAAAAATCTGATATTGCATTAAAAGAACAACTTTTGTATAAACTTGAATCTTTCCTTTCTAGCGAAAATCCTTCTTGGGAACAAAATTACGTACTTTTTAGAAGCATAATTGATCAAGCAGTTTTTTTGATGTTCGGACAACCAACAGATTCTCCGGAATTTGAAGCTTACACTCTTAGAATTGACCCCGAATTTGGTATTTTTTGGTGGTATATTTCTTCTTTACCCAATGAAACATCTTGGTCTGAAAAAAAGTGTAAAATAGCAATGTTGCTGGGAATGTATTTTTTGGCAAACTATTAATTGTGAACTCAGGCCGAAACTTTTTAGTTTCGGCTTTTTTTGTATTTAGGAAATGTTATGGACATAAAAAAAATCACGGACTCATTAAAAAATGCAAATCAGATTTTGGCTCTTCAAAATGCAGACAAAAAAAATAAATCACTTGCTTTTGTTGCAGATGCTTTAGATAAAAATCGACAATCAATCATAAATGCAAACAAAAAAGATATAGAATTTGCTCAAAAAAATGGAACTTCCGGTGCATTAATTGACAGACTAACACTTAATGAAAAAAGAATTGATGGAATTATAGAAAGTCTTAAAAATGTCATCGCTCAAACTGACCCAATTGGAGAAGAAATTTCCGGTTGGAAAACTCCAAATGGAATGACAATCCACCAAGTTAGAGTTCCTCTCGGAGTTGTTTGCATAATTTATGAAAGTCGTCCAAATGTAACAGTTGATGCTTTTAGTCTTGCTTACAAAAGTGGAAATTCAATCTTGCTTCGTGGTTCATCATCTGCATACAACTCAAACAAAGAAATTGTTAGAATTATAAAAGAAGAGTTGTCTAAAACAGAAGATGGAGTTCCTTCTGCAATAGAATTAGTTGAAGTTATAGAACACGACCATTCTGATGTTGAACAAATTTTAAACGCAGTCGGAATGATTGATGTTGTACTTCCTCGCGGCGGAAAAAATCTTATTAAAAATGTTGTTTCCAACGCGAAAATTCCGGTTATTGAAACCGGAAGCGGAGTTTGTCATCTTTATATTGATGATAATGCAGATTTGGAAATAGCTTGTAAAATTGCCGAAAATGCAAAAATTCAACGACCAAGTGTTTGTAATGCAATAGAATGCATTGTCGTAAACGAAAAAATCTCGCAAAAATTTCTTCCAATGTTAGAAAAAGTTTTTGATGGAAGAGTAAAAATTCACGCTGATGAAAAATCTATCAAATATTTAAAAAATGCAGTTTTAGCAAACAAAAATGACTTTGGAAACGAATATTTAGATTACGAATGTTGTATAAAAACAGTTTCTTCGATTGATGAAGCAATTTTTTATATCAACACGCATAATACAAAACACAGTGAATCAATCATCACAGAAAATCGGGCAAAAGCTAGACTTTTTCAAGAAAAAATTGATGCAAGTTGTGTCTACGTAAATGCTTCCACAAGATTCACTGACGGTGGAGAATTTGGTTTTGGAGCAGAACTTGGAATCAGCACGCAAAAATTACATGCACGTGGTCCAATGGGAATAAACGCTCTTACAACAACAAAATATCTTATAGATGGTGATGGACAAATTAGGAATTAAATTATGGAAAATATTCAAGAAGCATTAAAAAAAGCAAGAAAACTTGTAATCAAAATTGGTTCAAATACTTTGGCAAAAAGTGATGGAACTCAAAACACAGAATTTATGTCTAGTTTTGCAAAACAATGTAAAGCTTTAATAAATCAAGGAAAACAAATTGTTTTAGTTTCTTCTGGAGCACAAGTTTCCGGTGTTTCAACTTTAAAAGAATGGCCTCGAAAAAAAGATGTTCATTTTAGACAAGCGTTGTGTGCAATCGGGCAAGTTGAACTTATGACTCAATGGAGAAAAGCATTTGCAAATGAAAATCTTCATATTGGACAACTTCTTCTTACAAAAGAAGATTTTGAAAATGACCACAGAAGTTTAAATATTCGTAACACTTTGTTTACATTAATTGATGAAGGCGTTGTGCCAATCATAAACGAAAATGATTCTGTTTCTATAGACGAATTCCAAATTGGTGATAATGATAATCTTTCTGCATTAACGGCAATTCTTTGGTCCGCAGATTTATTAATTTTATTTAGTGACATTGATGGAATTTTTACGGACAATCCAAAAACGAATAAAGATGCAAAACTTATAGAAGAAGTTTCTTCGATTGATAAATTAAGAAAATCAATCAAAATTGGAGAAGCGAATTCTTTTGGAACAGGCGGAATTGAAACAAAAATTCAAGCAGCACAAAAAACAACTTCTTATGGAATTCAAACGCTTGTTGCAAATGGCGGAAAAGAAAATATTCTTGAAAAACTATTTAGTGGTTCAGAAACAGGAACTTTGTTTTTAGCAGAATAGAGGTAAAAAAATGAAAATTTGTTGTATTGGAACTGGTTCAATGGGTGGAGCTATTATTCGTGCAGTTTGCAAAAAATTCGACCCAAAAGACATAATTGTTACAAATAGAACATCAGAAAAAGGTCAAAAATTTGCAAACGAAAACGGATGTAATTTTGCAAAATCTAACATAGAAGCAGTAAAAAATTCAAAATATATTTTTATTGCAGTAAAACCAAACGCTTTAGAAAATCTGTTTCAAGAAATAGGAGGAAGCATTCCAGAAGATTCTGTTGTAATTTCTATGGTTGCTGGCGTAAAAATAGAAAAACTTGAACATTTATCTGATGAAAGTCGATTCGTAAGAATTATGCCAAATGTGCCTGCTCAAATTGGAGAAGCAATGACTGCACTTTGTTGTAATGATGATATTGATGAAGACGAACTTGCAGATATAAAAGAAATATTAAGTGCTTGTGGAAAAGTTGAACAAGTTCCAGAAAAACTTATGGATTGTGTAACAGCCGTTAGTGGTTCCGGTCCCGCATTCGTGTTTATGTTTATTGAAGCACTTGCTGATGCTGCTGTTCGTTGCGGAATGCCTCGTGCACAAGCATACACTTATGCAGCTCAAACAGTTTACGGTTCTGCGGGAATGATTTTAGAAACAAAAACCCATCCTGGTGTTTTAAAAGATTCTGTAACATCGCCAGGAGGAACTACAATAGAAGGCGTTGCTGCATTAGAAAAATGTGGATTTAGAAATGCAATAATTGAAGCAGTAACTGCCGCTTGCAAAAAATCTACAGAATTAGGTCGCTGAACTTGTATTTTTTAAAATTATAAAAGTCAAATCATCGTTTTGTCGTTGATTTCCGCGGAATTTATCAATTTCGCTAGCAACGTTTTCCATTTGTTCTTTTACACTTTTTGAACCATAAGTTTCTATTGCTTTTATAAAATTATCAATTCCAAAATTTTCGCTATATTCATTCATAACATCCGTAATTCCATCTGAATAAAGAATAATCTCATCATTTTTTCTGAGTTTTTCAAAAATGGAATTATAAAAAACCGGAATTTCAGCAATGCCAATAGGTCCTACACTTGTAGAATCTTGTTGAATAACTTCACATTTTCCAGTTTCGTGATGATAAATTATAGGCATTGGATGACCGCCAGAAACTAATTCGATTGTATCTTTATTTACAAAACGAACTAAAACTCCGGTAAGATAATTTTGAATATCACCTTTTTCTACAATTACACGTTCATTTATATGCGTCATAATTTCCCACAAACCTAAATCTGTGTGATCATAAAATTCTTTAGTGATAATATTTTTTATAAGCATTGTAACAAGTCCACTCGAAATTCCATGACCAGAAATATCAAAAAGACCAAAACCATCTAATTTATTTTTAGTTTTATAAAAATCAAAAACATCACCGGAAACGCCAGCCATAGGTTTATTGTAACAAGCAATTTCTACGCCTTCCAAACCAGTTAAATTTTGTTTGAAAAAGTTTTGTTGAATTATCGCTGCCATTTCAATTTCACTAGTTAAAGTTTTATTTTTTTCATTAAGATTTTCATCATAACTTTCAACAACATAAGTAAAAATCAAAATCATAAAAATGATGATTACAACCGAGAGAGAAACATTTGCAGTCCGAAAAGTATTTAAATCAGAAAGTCTTAATTCATAATATCGGTTTGTTGGAATTTGCATAATTTCAAGAACTATAAAACCTGTACTCGTAAGAATTGCAAACGGAATTAAAAATCTAGATTTTGTTCTTAAAATAAGGAATGGAAGTAATCCCATCAAGAGAATAAAAAAATGAAAATTTGTATAAGAACCTAAAATAATATCTGCACAAATTTGATGTGCAATAACTTCTATCGTTGCAAAAATATATAATGGTGTTATGGATTTAGTTTTTTTGCTTTGAAGTTTACAAATAAGACATGTAAAAATGGTAACACTGAAAATGTTAAATATCACCATAAATTTGATTTTAAAATGCAAAAAAACAAAGAAAATCACAACGTGATAAAGTAATGCGAAACTTGTACAAAATGTTGCAATAATTCTATCTCGTTTTTTAGGAGTAGAATTATTTTTGTCTAAGATTTTTTTTAAACCACTTAGCATTTTTAAATTAACCTAAAAATCTTCTTATTTCTATTTTATAACAGATTGTAGATAAATTCAATTTTTATAATGGAAAAGATTTGACATTACTGCTTTTCTTTTTGCACACTTGAAAATACATTTTTAAAAAGCGATAATAAAAAAAAATTTCAAACCCAATATCCAAAAGAGAAAATAAAATGCTGATTTTAGAAACAATTATTCCTATTTTTTTGATGATTGCTTTAGGAAAATTCCTAAAAACAAAAAATATTCTTTCTGATGAAGGAATTCGTTGCATAAAAAATCTTTCCACTAACGTTTTTCTTCCAGTTATGGCTTTTGACACATTAATTCACGGTTCATTTTCTACAGATTCTTTGCTTTTAATTGCACTTGAACTTGTTGCATTATTTGGAGCATTTGGATTAGGTTTTGTTTTTAAAAGATTTTTTGATCCAGAAATAAACGGATATGTCCCATACGCAATGCCAACTTACGAAGGTGGACTTTTTGGTTGGGCTTTAATATCTCTCGTTGTTGGACAAAAAAGTGAAGCAATGTTCAGTATAGTTTCAATGGATATTTTTAGCGGAGTTTTTTGTTTTACAGTAATGGCAACTGGATTAAAACTTTTAGCCGGTCAACAAATGACAAAAAAGGAAATCACAATTTCTATTGTAACAAATCCTCTTATAATTGCAGTTGTTTTAGGCTTTATTGGTGCATTTTTTCATCTTGGCGATTTGATTGATAATTCAAAATTCGCAGGTCTTTATACAAAAATCACAAATTTCTTTATTCAACCACTTTCCCCAATGATTTTAATTTCCATTGGTTCTGGATTGGTTTTTGACTGGAATGTTTTAAAAAAGGGTTTAAAACTTGCATTATTCCGCTATGGAGTTCAAATTGTAATTTGTGTTTTAGTTTTAACAATTATTCATTTTACAATTGGACTTTCTTTGCCATTAAAAATTGCTTTGTTGATATACTTTTTTGTTCCAACTTCATTTTTGCTTAGCATGTATGCAACCCAAAAAGAAGCAATAGAATTCACTTCCGGATATTTAAGCTTGCAAATCATCATTTCGCTTATTATTTTCAGTGTGATTAGCATTTATGCATCAAAAGTTTTATAAATTTTCACAATATTGACAAAAAATCTCAACTTCTTTTGCATATAAATTTATTCCAGATTTCCAAAAATCTTTTTTTGTAATATCAAAACCTGCTTGTCTGCATAAATCTTCGCACGAAAGGCTTCCTGTTTTGCTCAAAAGATTTTCGTAAATTTTTGCAAATGATTTTCCTTCTTTTTTTGCTCGTTCGTAAAGGCTTGCTGCAAAAAGTTGCCCAAATGCATACGGAAAATTATAAAAATCTAAATCCGGAATATAATAATGACTCTTTACCGCCCACATAAAATCGTGTCGTTCTTTGTAATTTGAGTTATCTTCCAAACGCTCATCATTCAAACCTTCTCCATAACTTTTTTGTTGAGCTTCTTGCATAAGACGACAAAAATCATCGGCATTTAGTTCAGAAGTTTTTTTCGCTTGAAAAACTGACTCTTCAAAATAAAATCGGCACAAAATATCAACTAAAACTTGACTTGCATCAGTTAAATCTAAATCTAAAATTTTAATTTTGTCAAAATCTGATGAATTTGCAATCATATCTTGTTTTACAATTGTTTCTGCAAAAGTTGAAGCTGTTTCTGCAAGCGTCATAGGATAATTATAAAAAATACAATCTTTATTTTTCATACACGAAAAATGAAATGCATGACCTAATTCGTGAGCTAAAGTGATAATATCACTAAAATTTCCTGTAAAATTTGTAAGAACTCGACTTTGATGACCTTTTGGGAAATCTTCATCATACGCTCCTCCAACTTTTCCTGACCGAATTTCTGCATCAATCCATTGATTTTCGATTGCATTTTTTGCAAAATCACCCATATTCTTGCTAAATGAATAATATTCTTTTAAAACGTATTCTGTTGCTTCTTTAAAAGTCCATTTTTTAGAAAATAACGAGTCATTTTTTTGTGATTTTGGATTTTCTAAAGGAGCAAACAAATCATAAAATGCAATTCCCGGATGTTCCGCAGTTCCGGCAGTTTTACTCGCTGTAGAATTTGTTTTTTGTAAAAATTTTGCTTTTGCTTGAAAATACTTTCGCCAAGTTGGAAGAGAATCTTCTATCGCAGAAATTAAAGCATTTAAAGTTTTTTTAGAAAGTCTAGAATTAAAAAGTGCGTTATCAATGCCTTCTTTCCAATTTCGTTTTTCGTTCAAAGTAATTTTTTCGCCTTTAAGATTGTTCAACGCCGCCGCAAAAGCAATTTTATTTTGAGAAAGAAGTTTTATTTCTTCTTCCCAAGATTTTTTTCTAAGCGACGGATTTTCATCATAAGCATCGTTTCTCAGTTCGTTAAAAGTTTTTCCTTTTTCGTTATGAAGATTGCTGATTATTTGTTCTTGCAAACGACTCCAAGCATTTGAACCCGTTTCCGACATTTTTGAAGCTAATTCTTCTTCGTTTTCGTTCATCAAATGTGATTTTTCTTCCAAAATTTCGTTAAAAAAATATTGATATTCGCTTTTTTGAGGAAATTTTTTATAAAAATCATCTAAAAGAGCTTTATTTTCAAAAAGAATTTTGGAAAATTTTATATAAATTTGATGAGATTGAGTTTCATATTTATTCATCAAATTTAAATTATTCATATAAGAAGGATTTGTCGTGTCTGTTGAATAAATTATGTAAGCATAAGCCGAAAGGGTTTTTAAAAGATAATATTCTTTATTTAAAAGTTCAAGAAAATCGTTCAACCAAAGAGAAAAATCATTTTTTTGATTTGAAAGTTGCATTTTTAATTCGGAAAAAACATTTTCAAGATTTGCAACATCGTTTTTGTATTCATCTGAATTTAAAGAAGGGTAAATAGAATTTAAATTCCAACGGGGAATTTCATTTTTAATTTCTGACATAAAAAAAATATAACAGTTTCAAAGAAAAAGAAAAAGTTACTTTACTCTATGATTTTTTTTAATTTTTATTATAATTTTTTAATATGAAAAAAACTTTTTTTCTCACTTTTTTTGCTTTAATATTTATTTGTTCTGTTTTTAGTCACGGAAAAACTGATAAAACTCAAAAATACAAATTAAACAAACCAAAAGGAAATAAAATAGAATTTGCTGAAACTTGGGGTTACGTAGTTCAAAATCGGGAAGAATTTTATAACGAAAATCTTCCAATTTCAGATGTTTGCTATTTTGCCGCAGATTTTAATTGCTATGGCGAATTAATTGATATTCCAAAACGTTCAAATCTTAAAATTTCACCAAATTCGCGTTGTCATATCGTTTTTATTTGCGACAACGTTTCTCTTTCTCATTTTTTAATTACTCCTCAATTTTCTTTACGCGATTCTGCAATTCAACAAATTGTAGATGCTTCTAAAGATTTTGATGGTGTTCAACTTGATTTTGAACTTGTTCCTCAACGAGATAATGAAATTTTTTTAGAATTCGTACAACTTTTAAAATCTAAACTCGAAAAAACTTACGGAAAAAATAAAAAAATATACACAATTTGTGTTCCTGCCCGCACAAAACTTTTACAAAATGATATTTTTCCTTATGAAAAATTTTCTGAAATTTTTGATAGAATTTTTGTTATGGCTTATGATGAACATTGGTCTACAAGTTCTCCAGGTCCAATTGCATCTTTAGAATGGTGCGAAAAAATCACAAATTACGCAAATTCAACAATTCCTTCAGAAAAACTGATAATGGGAATTCCTTTTTATGCAAGAACTTGGGTTGATGAAACTCCGCAAGGAGCATGGATTTTTGAAACAATGAATAAAAAATTCATAGAAAATAATGTAAAAAAAATAACATACGAAAACGAAATTCCAACGACAAATTACAAACAAACAGTAAATGTAAAAGCATATTTTAACGATGCATATTCTTTGGTTGAATTTTGTCGTTTTTACAAAAATCAAGGCATTCAAAATGTCGGTTTTTGGCGAATTGGACAAGAAGATACAGAATTTTGGAATTGGATAAAATGCACTAGCCACTATGTAGATTGCAATCTCACCTTAAACTAAAACTCTTATAATCTGCTACTTCGTAAAATAAGATTGAAATCTTTGCAACAAGAGCTCAGTGAAATGAGGAGGCTGAGGATTACAAAACTCTAAAGACGACTTGGAAATCTAATAGACAAAGCTTATCTGCAAAGTAGTTTCAATGGACTCAATCACCGCTAAAAATCCGTTGAGAATTGTCTGCATTTCCATTAAAATATTTTCACTAATTCATAAGGAGCAATTTTATGATTTTTTCACCTATAGAGATTCAAGAAACAGTAAATATGTTTATGCGTCAAAAATTGGATATTCGATGTATCACAATGGGAATTTCTCTTTTTGATTGCATTGATTCTGATGTAGATAAAGCATGTCAAAAAATTTACGACAAAATAATGAAAAAAGCAGGAAATCTTGTAAAAGTTGGACAAGATATTGAAAAAGAATTTGGAGTTCCCATTATCAATAAACGAATTTCTGTAACTCCAATCGCTCTAATTGCCGGTGCAAGCGATGCAAAATCTTACGTTCCTTACATAAAAGTCTTAGATAAATGTGCACACGAACTTGGCGTTAATTTTATTGGAGGATTTTCTGCTCTTGTTCAAAAAGGAATCACTCCTGCTGATAGAATTTTGATTGATTCCATTCCAGAAGCACTTGCGTCTACAGAATGTGTTTGTTCTTCAGTAAATGTCGGTTCTACAAAATCAGGAATCAATATGGATGCTGTAAAACTTATGGGCGAAACAATTGTAAAAACTGCCGAAGTTAGTAAATCTTGTGAAGTTAACGGATGTGCAAAACTTGTAGTTTTTTGTAATGCTCCGGAAGATAATCCTTTTATGGCTGGTGCATTCCACGGACCTGGAGAAGACGATTGTGTTATAAATGTTGGAGTTTCCGGTCCCGGCGTAATTTTGGCTGCTGCTCGCGAATATAAAGGAAAACCAATCAATGAACTTGCTGATGGAATCAAAAAAATGGCATTTAAAATCACAAGAATGGGACAATTAGTTGGTTCAGAAGCAGCAAAACGTCTTGGTGTTCAATTTGGAATTTTAGATTTATCACTTGCTCCAACTCCAGCCGTTGGTGATTCTGTCGCTCGAATTCTTGAAGAAATCGGTCTTGAAGGTTGTGGTGCTCCCGGAACAACTGCAGCACTTGCAATGCTCACAGATATGGTAAAAAAGGGTGGCGTTATGGCAAGTACAAATGTTGGAGGCCTTTCTGGTGCGTTTATTCCAGTTTCCGAAGATGAAGGAATGATAAACGCAGTTCAACAAGGTTCTATTACTCTAGAAAAACTAGAAGCAATGACAACAGTTTGTTCTGTCGGACTTGATATGATTGCAATTCCCGGAGATACGCCGGCAACAACAATTTCTGGAATTCTTGCTGATGAATTTGCAATCGGAATGGTAAATAATAAAACTACAGCATGTAGACTTATTCCAGCTCCCGGAAAAAAAGCTGGAGAATGGGTTGAATTTGGTGGCTTACTTGGAGGTTGTCCAGTTATGCCGGTAAATAAATTCGGTTGTGCAGATTTTATTAATCGAGGAGGAAGAATACCTGCACCAATTCATTCATTCAGAAATTAATTTTGTTTATTATCTATCTTGCTGCTAAAAAACGCTAAACAAAAGCCTGCGGCAAGACAGATAGTACAAATAACTACTGAAAAAACATTCTTAAAATTTGAAAATCCTGGAAAAACTGCAAAGAAAGAACCAAAAATCAATCCAAAAATACAAGCATAAGTCGCATTAGAAAATCGTTTCAGTAAAAAACTAATCAATTTTGCTCCACACAAAAGTCCTATAATTACACCAACTCCGTTTGGCAAAAGAAGAAAAAGAGCATGAAAAAATTTTGATGGCTCAAAAAGAGCAGGAATACAAGGAACGACGATTGTATAAACACCCATCATCAACATTAAAAGTGAACCAGAAATTCCCGGAATAATCATTGCGATGGCACCTAAAATTCCTGCAATAAAAATTCTAACTTCAAGTCCAAATGTAATTTTTGGCATCGCATCATTTGTAATAACTTTTGTATATTTTGTTTGTAAAATCGTAAAAATAATAACAACAGCAAAACCTATCAAAGCACAAACTATAATGCTTACAATTTCGCTAACAGATAATTTATTTTTTTCAGAAATTTCATTCTCAGATTTTGTTTCAGATTTTAATCCATCTTTTTTTACCATAAGTGCAAAAATCATTGGAAGACTTCCTAAAACTAAACCTGAAAAAAAGTAATTTGTTTGGAATGGAAAATTTGTATATAAAATTCCAATCAGTTTACTAAAAATCAAAATACCTAATAACATTCCAGACAGTAAAGGAAAAACAAATTTTTTATTTGCCCAAATCTTTTTAAAATTTAAAGTGATTGCATTTACAAATTTATCATAAATTCCAAAAACGACAGCTAATGTTCCGCCAGAAACACCAGGAATAATGTTTACCATTCCAATGGCAATACCTTTTAAAAATAATAAAAACAAATTCATTTTAGAACTATATAAGTATTTTTTAAGAGCGTCAATTGTGATAAAATTTCACTATGAAACTTTTAAAAGCTGAAAATACTGATTTTTTACATATAAAAGATTTTCTTCTTCCTTATGAACAAATTTGCGTAACTTTATGTGCTTATGTAAGAAAAAAAAGTTCATTTATTTATGCAATTGTTTTAGGTGAAAAAATAAACACAAAAGATGATATTCTCGCTGTTTTTTACATCAACGGGACAATTCTTCACTGTATTCCAAAAGACGATTGTAGAATTTATTCGATTTTTGAAAATTTCATCAAAGAGCAAAAAATAAAATCCATTAACGGAGAAAAAAAATCAAATCAAAAATTAACATCATCTATTTTCCCAGAAAGAAAACCGTTTCAAATAAATTCGTATAAATTAATGTCTTTGGAAAAAAAAATACCAAATTCACCAGAAAAACTGAGTTGTGATACAGAAATTCGACGTTGCACAGAAGATGATTTAGATTTGCTTTTTGATTTACAAAAACAATATATAGTAAAAGAAGTTGCTCCTATCGGAAAACAAGTTTCAGATTTAGAAGTAAAAATATCTTTACGAAATATTTTAAAAAATCAGTTAGTTTTTGCTTTGTTTGATGATGGAAAACTTATTTCAAAATCAAATACAAACGCTATTGGCTGGAATTTTATTCAGATTGGAGGAGTTTTTACACATCCACTTTACAGAAAAAATTATTACGCCTGGAATGTATTAAAAATTCTTTGTGATAGAATTCAAAAAAATGATAAAAAAATTTGTCTTTTTGTAAAAGAAAAAAATCTTCCAGCAATAAAACTTTATCAAAAACTCGGATTTTCAGAAACGAATTCCTTTGAAATTGCATATTTTTCATAAAAAAATACTTTTTTTTGTTACCTTTTTTTTTCTTTGAACTTTTTTAAATATAAAATCTTTATTAGAGAGGTAAGATTATGAAAACTTCAAAAACAATTTTAAAAAGTATGATTATAGGAGTTGCTCTTATTTTTGCTGGATTTACTGCTTTTGCTCAAGAAACGACTCAAACAGAAGCAACTGTTGTAATTTCTAATGTAAAAACAAAAACTGCAACAGGAAAGGTTCTTCTAAAAACCAAAAAAGGCGTTGAATATCCTTATCTTTTGGTGAATGGAAAGAAAAAATACAATCTAGAAACAATTGCCGGTGGAGAAATTACTCCAGATTATCTTATTTCGTTGGAAGGAAAAAGTATTACCGCAACAGGTTATCTTGATGACAAAGGAAAAACTATTTCTGTAACAAAAGTTGTAGATTTGTCACAAATTAATTTTGATGGCGATGCAAAGTAAAAATACTAAATGTATGTAAAAATCTTTCTAAAAATTTAATTTATCAAGACAAAAAAAGGCATTCCCATTTCTGAGAATGCCTTTTCTATTTAATCATTATTCAAATCTTATTTATTTTCAGATTTGATAACAGCCTGAGCACCAGCAAGACGAGCAAGTGGAACACGGAATGGTGAACAAGAAACATAGTTCAAACCAATCTTGTAGCACAATGCAATAGAAGCTGGATCTCCACCGTGTTCTCCACAGATTCCAAGGTGAAGGTCAGATTTTTCTGCACGTCCTTTAGCTTCAGCAATTTCCATTAAAGCTCCTGGACCATCAGCATCTAATGTAGCAAATGGATCATCTTCCAAGATTCTCTGATCAAGGTAAGAATTGATAAATTTACCATAATCATCGCGGCTGAAACCGAATGTTGTTTGTGTAAGGTCGTTAGAACCGAATGAGAAGAAGTCTGCAAATTTTGCAACTTTATCAGCAGAAAGAGCTGTTCTTGGGAATTCAACCATAGAACCAATTTGGAATGTAAGATTTGTTCCAACTTCTGCATTTACATTAGCAATAACAGCTTCTGCTTGTCCACGAATTTGTTCAACTTCACGATATGTTACAACGTTTGGAATCATAATACGAACATCGTGTTTTGCACCTTCTTTTTCCAATTGAGCTGTTGCACGAGCGATAGCTTCAACTTGCATTTCATAAATTTCTGGATAAGTAATTGCAAGACGACATCCACGATGACCAAGCATTGGGTTGTGTTCATCAAGAGCAGCAACTTTTGCTTTAAGAGCAACTTTATCCATACCAAGTTTTGTAGAAAGAGCTACAAGTTGTTCTTCATTTTCTGCCTGAATGAATTCGTTTAATGGTGGATCCAAAAGACGAATAGTTACAGGACGTCCTTCCATTGTTTTGATGATTTCATAGAAATCTTTCTGTTGATATGGAAGAATTACTTTTAAGTTTTCTTTACGAGCTTCTGTTGTTTCAGAAACAATCATTTTTTGGAAAGCAGTAAGTTTTGGTTCATCAAAGAACATATGTTCTGTTCGGCAAAGACCGATTCCAGCTGCACCAAAACGGAATGCATCTTGTGCATTTTTAGGAGTATCACCATTTGCAAGAACTTCAAATCCTTTTACTTTCTTTCCAGAAGCTGTAACACGTGAAGAATTTTCACGAACTTCATCAGCCCAACTTAAGAATGTTTCAAGGTCGCCTGAAATTTCTGCTGGTTTTACAGCAACTTGACCTTCGTAAACTTTTCCAGTTGCACCATCGATTGTAAGGAAATCACCTTTTTTATATTCTTTTCCGTTTACAGAAACAGTATTTTCATCTTTGAATGTAACAGCATCACAACCACAAACACAAGGAGTTCCCATACCACGAGCAACTACAGCAGCGTGAGATGTACGTCCACCAGTTGAAGTCAAAATACCTTGAGCTACAGCCATACCAGCAATATCATCTGGAGAAGTTTCTTTTCTTACGAGAAGAACTTTCTTTCCTTCGTTTGCCCAAGCTTCAGCTTCATCTGCTGTGAATACAATCTGTCCACATCCAGCTCCAGGAGAAGCATTTAAACCACTTGCAATTTCAACTGCTTTTTTTACAGCTTCTTTATCTAACTGTGGAAGAAGTAATTGATTTAATTGTTCTGGTTCTACACGGAGAAGTGCTGTTTTTTTGTCGATAAGTTTTTCTCCAACCATATCAACTGCCATTTTTACAGCAGCAGCACCTGTACGTTTTCCGTTACGACACTGAAGCATATAAAGTTTGCCTTGTTGAACTGTGAATTCCATATCTTGCATATCGTGATAGTGTTTTTCAAGTCTTTCACGAATTTCACAAAGTTCTTTGTAAATTGCAGGATTTTCTTGTTCAAGTTGAGAAAGTTTCTGTGGAGTACGAATACCGGCAACAACGTCTTCACCTTGAGCATTCATAAGATATTCACCCATGAATACATTTTCTCCAGTTGAAGGATCACGGCTGAAACAAACACCAGTACCAGAATCATTACCCATATTTCCGAAAACCATAGCCATTACAGTTACAGCAGTTCCTTTAAGAGCACCTTCTTTAATGTTGTTTAATTTACGATATTTAATAGCACGTGGATTCATCCAAGAACCGAATACAGCTCCGATTGCTCCCCACATTTGTGCTTTTGGATCTTGTGGGAAATCTTCACCTTTTTCTTTTTTATACATTTCTTTGTATTTAGAAACAATTTCTTGAAGTTCTTCTGTTGTAAGCTCTGTATCGTTTTTAATTCCACGATGAGATTTTACTTCATCAATAATTGCTTCAAATTTATCGTGATCAACGCCCATTGCAACATCACCGTACATTTGAATGAATCGGCGGTAAGCATCCCAAGCAAAGCGTGGATTATTTGTTTTGTTAGCCAAACCAAGAACTGATTTGTCGTTAAGACCAAGGTTGAGGATTGTATCCATCATACCAGGCATAGAGATTGCAGCACCAGAACGAACAGAAACTAAAAGTGGATCATCATCTGCACCGAGTTTTTTACCCATTGTTTTTTCAAGGCGTGCGAGATATTCTTCAACTTCCTTATCCAATCCATCAGGATATTTTCTTCCTAATTTGTAGAATTCCTGACAAACATCTGTAGAAATTGTAAATCCTGCAGGAACAGGAAGACTTAAAGGCTTTTTAGCCATCTGTGCAAGGTTTGCACCTTTTCCGCCGAGTTCAGCACGCATTTCTTCTGAACCATCAGCATCACCGTTACCAAAAAAGTAAACATACTTTGTTTTAGCCATTGATTTTTACTCCATATAAAAATTTTTTTGTTGCTATTTTAATAGGAATTCTATTTTACTAAGATTTAATGCATCAGTCAATTAAAGAGTTCTCTCTAAAATTTGAAGTTTTAAAATATCTTTCGACTAGTTTAAAAATGATTTTTAAAATTTAATTGCATACTACAACGACTGTATCAAGGTTCATTCTTCTATTTCAAATAAATTTTTATTTGGCAAAAATAACACCAATTGCAGTAAATAAACCTAAACTGGCTGCCATCATAATAAGTCCTGCAATAAGAACTCCTAAAACAACAGCAAGTACAGTTTGTTTAAAATTCATATTTAAAAGACTTGCAGCTAAAGTACCACACCAAGCACCAGTTCCAGGAAGCGGAATTCCAACAAAAAGCATAAGAGCTACAAAAAGTCCATGTCCGGCTTTTGCTTGCAATTTTTCACCAGCATGACCACCTTTTATCAAAAAAAATTGACATATTTTTCCAATAACACGTTTATTTTGTCCCCACTCAAGAAATTTTCGTGCAAAAAGGTAGATTATAGGAACTGGAACCATATTCCCAATAATACAAACAATATAAGACGGAATTATAGGAAGATTAAAACCTTGAGAAATTGGAATAGCACCTCTAAGCTCAATAAGAGGAACCATCGACATAAAAAAAATTGCAACATATTTTCCAAACATATAAAGATATTATAAAAAATTTAAATTTTACATTCAACGTCAAGAACAATTCTTTTCAACAAATTTATTTATTTTTAATAATTTTTTTGGTCCATCTGTTCATCAATCCACCATTCGTGATTTGATAACATTCAGACTCCTTGTTTCTCTTGTAAAAAAAAATTTATGCTAATTTTTCAAAGTAAAATTAAAATGCAAGTAAAATAAGTCTATATTAAAAATTGATTTTTAACCTGCATAACCACAAAACGTACAAGGCTGTGATATTTTTTTACAAATTCCAACACCTAACTTTATGATTTTTATCAATATCTGTAAAATTTGGCATTTGATTTTTACATTTTTCGGTTGCTTTTGGACAACGATATGCAAACGGACAAGAATTTTCTACTTGTAAATTTGTCTTTACTTCCATGTTGGAATTTGAAAGAAAATTTTCCGCACTTTCAAAAAGTAATTGTGTATAAGGATGTTTTGCTTTTTTATATAAATCTTCTGCATCCGCTTCTTCAACTAAAACTCCACGATACATAACTCCTATTTTATCGCAAAAATAACAAGCAACTTTTAAATCATGAGTAATAAAAATGTAACTTAAATTATGTTTTTCTTTTAAATCTTGCAACAAATTTATGATTTGTCCTTGAATGCTCACATCCAAAGCAGACACAACTTCATCACAAATTAAAAGTTCCGGATTCATTATTAATCCTCGTGCAATAGAAATTCTCTGCCTTTGTCCGCCAGAAAATTCTGCAGGTCGCCTATTCAAATCAAGAGGGGACAGACCTACCTCTTGAATAATTTTTTCTGAAAGTTTTTTAGCATCTTTTTTACCTTTCCATAATGAAGAATAACGTAAACTTGCTGTTAAAATATCAAAAACTGTCATTCTCGGATTTAAAGAACGTGCAGGATCTTGAAAAATGTATTTTACTTTTTCTCTATAAAGTTTAAGTTCTTTTTTAGAAAGATTTTCCAAATTTTTTTCATTTCCATTTTTATCTGTATAAATAATGTCTCCTTTTGTTTGCTTATACATTTGAATGATTAAGCGAGCAGTTGTAGTCTTTCCACAACCGGATTCTCCAACAAGCCCATAAGATGTTCCTTTTTTTATACAAAACGAAACATTATTTACCGCATAAACTTGATTTTTATTTTTTGCAAAAAAACCGGCTTCCAAATTAAATTGTTTTGAAAGATTACGAACTTCAATAATATTCATAGACATTCCTATTTTTCTTCAATTTTCCAACAATCGCAATTTGGAATTTTACATTCTTTTCTTGAAAATTGACAACGAGGCTCAAAAGGACATCCTGGTTCCGGATTTGCAGCATCTGTAACTCGTCCAGGAATAAAAATCATTTTTGATTTTGTATAATGATTTCCAAATTTCGGTAAAGACTGAACTAACGCTTTTGTGTATGGATGTTTTGGATGTTCCAAAATCTGATGAGCATCACCTTCTTCCATAATTTTTCCACCATACATAACCGCAATTCTATCAGAAATTTGAGCAACAAGATTTATGTTATGACTAATAAAAATCATAGAAAGATTTTTTTCTTTTTTCAGTCTTAACAATAACGAAACTATTTGTGCTTGAATTGTAACATCCAACGCAGTTGTCGGTTCATCAGCAATTAAAAGTTCACAATTTTGCGCAAGTGCAAGTGCAATCCCAATTCTTTGAAGTTGTCCTCCACTAAATTGATGTGGATATGCTTTTAATCTTCCTTCTGGATCAGGCAAACCAACTTCTTTTAATAATTCTATTGTTTTTTTGTCTGCATCTTTTCGTGAAATTTCAGAATTTTCTGCCCTAAAAGTTTCAAAAAATACATTTCCAATATTTTGAAGAGGATCAAACGAGCGTCCAGGTTCTTGAAAAATCAATGCAATTTTGTTTCCTCTGTATGATTTTAATTCATTTTTTGAAAGAGAAATCAAATCTATTCCGTCAAAAAAAATGTGACCTGTTGCAGTTGCATTCGCAGGAAGCAAACCGGGTATTGCCGTTGTTGAAACTGATTTTCCGGAACCAGACTCTCCTACAATGCCAAGAGTCTGTCCCCTCTCAAGCGAAAAACTTACGTTTCTAGTCGCATAAATTGGAATCCATTTTGCTCCACGCAAGATTCTAAAAGTTACACTTAAATTTTGAACCGATAAAATATTTTTTGAAGGCTCTTTCTCTTGCACAAGTTCGTAATAATTTTTTGATGATTGTTCTTCTAACTTGTACCCAAGTTTTTTATCAAAAATTTGCTGCTTAGACTTTCTCTTAAAAACAACGCCGTAAGGATCAAAAAAGTCACGAAGTGCATCACCCAAAAAATTAAATGCAAGCGTTACAAGTAAAAGCATAAAAACCGGCCACAAAAGCCAAGGAAAATTTCTCAAATTTGAAAGTGTAGAAATATCTCTATTTATTAAAGAACCCCAACTGACCGCTGGATCATTTATACCCAATCCTAAATACGAAAGAGTCGTTTCGCTCATAATAAAACCGGGAACACTTAAAGTCGTACTCACAATTAAAAGACTTGCTGTTTGCGGAATAATATGATGAAAAATAACAACTAGCGGAGGAACGCCTTCCAAATCCGCATCCAATACAAATTCTTCACGTTTAATTGCATGCACCATTCCGCGAATTGTTCTTGCGCTCCCAGGCCAACCGACCAAAGCCAAAATCACAGTTATAATTATGTAAGAAGTTCCGCTATCCATTTTTGTGTTTAAAAGCGAACGCAAAAATAAAATAAAATACAAACTTGGAATAAGCATAAAAAATTCTGCAAAACGCATAATTGCCCAATCAACTTTTCCACCAAAATAGCCAGAAATTCCGCCAAATAAAATTGCCAACGCCAAAGAAATTGCCGTCGCAACAAAACCAATCGTCAAAGAAATTCGGCTTCCGTAAATTATGCGACTAAATAAATCTCTTCCAAGATGATCTGCACCAATCAAATATACTGGATAATCAGAATCCGAACCAAAAAGATGTCGATTACAAGGAATAAATCCCAAAATTTTATATTCACTTCCTTTTGCAAAAAATCTAAAATTATGAATATGAGATGCATCTTTTACGCGTGCATATTTCCAATTACTTTTATTTACAACTCTAAATTCACGAACTTTTATTCCTTTTGCTGTTATTTGAATATTTGACGGATGATAAGTATTATTTTCAAAAGTTTGTGTCGCCGGATACGGAGCAATAAATTCCGCAAAAATCATATTAAAATACAAAATAAATAAAATTATCAAAGAAATAAAAGGAAGAGGTCTATTTCGTAAAAAGTCAAAAAATTTTTTCATAAAAACTCCGTTAAATCTAAGATTTTTGGCCCATCTTTCTACCAACTCGCCTTTCGTGGTTCGGTAACCCTCAGCCTCCTCGTTGTGCTTTGTGAAAAACCTTTTATGCTCATTTTACTTCGTAAAATGAGTGTACAAGTTGATGCATTTTAATTTTAAATTACATATTCACCTTGCACAACTGCGGTGGCTAAACCACTCAACGCTCGGGGCTGCGGCTTCTTCATGAATATCGAATTCTTGGATCAACAATTGCAAGCAAAATATCACTAATAACCATTCCAATTAAAACTAAAGCCGAAATAAACATACTATTTGCCAAAACAAGATTTATATCTTCTTGCAAAACCGCTTCATACATCAATCTTCCAATTCCGGGATAAGCAAAAATAATTTCCAAAACCAACGAACCGCTAAAAAGGCTCGCTAACAAGTTTGCACTTCCGGTTATGTAAGGATTTAACGTATTTCTGAATGCGTGATTCAAATAAACTCGTCTTTCGCTAATTCCTCTTGCACGAAGTGCAAAAATATAAGGCATTCCCATTTGATCAAGCATTGTTGCTCGAATCATTCGCATAGTTCCACCAACTCCACCTAAAAAAGATGCAAATAATGGTAAAAAAATATGATGAATATAATTAAAAGTAAATTTCATCGGAGCATCGTGGAATGCAAAATCAGGATAAGCGGTTACCGGAAAAAGTCCGGTTATTGAAGCAAAAAGTTGAAACAAAATCAGCAAAAGAATTCCCGGAAACGCATGAAAAAACAATGCAAAAAAAGTTGCTGCCGTATCAATTTTTGTGCCGACTTTGCTAGAAAAAAATACTCCAAGCAAAAACGAAAACACCGTTATAAAAACTAGAGAAATTAAATTTAATAAAACAGAATTCCAAAGTCTTGTACGAATTAAAAATCCAACTGGAGCTCTAGAAACTAGACTTGTTCCCAAATCATGATGGACAATCACTCTGTTTAACCACTTAAAATATTGAACGTAAAAAGGTTTATCAAGTCCAAATTCTGCTCGAAGTTGCTTCATTTGCTCATCAGAAAAAGAATTATCTTCTCCCATAGATGTAATTCCTTTTTCACCTTTAGAACCGGATTCCGTAGAACTCATTAATTGTTGCGTCATCATTTGATCAACAATATCGCCAGGAGCAAGTTCCATAAGACCAAAAAGAGCAAATCCTAATAGAAAAAGCAAAAACAACATCGTAATAATTCGTCCAACAATAAACGAAAATAGCGGAGACAAACGTCTGAATGCTTTCCACGGAGCAAAAATAGTTGCATTTAAGTTTTTTAAAAAAAATTTAATATTCATTTTTTTTGCCTTTTAATAAATAAGGGACAGTTCTCTATTTATTCGTTAAAAAAAACGTGTTCCAACATTGTGCCATTTTTATTATCATAATAAACATTCGATAAATCCCATTTATTACGAATTGCAAAAAAACTTCTAGAACGCATTAAATAAATCACCGGACATTCTTCAAGCAAAATTTCTTGATATTCATCCCAAATTTTTTTTGCCTCATCATGGTCAATTGTAAAGCAACCTTCGTTATAAAGATAATCAATTCTTGCTTCCCATTCAGTTGCCGGTTTTGACTGCAAAGGATACCACAAATGTAAGTTTCCATTACTTGGCCAAACATTACTTCCTTGCGATGGAAACATATTCGAACCAAGACCAATAAAAACACTTTGCCAATCATAAGATGAAGTAAGCATTTCTACCAATTTTTGAAAATCAATCTGCCGAATATTTACTTTTATTCCGACTTTTGAACATTCATCCACAACAATCTGAGCAATATCATTTAAAACAGTATTTGAAGATGGAATCGTTAAATCAAATTCCACTTTGTTCCCATCTTCATCGTAAAAAATTCCATCTTTTTTTGTAAAACCAATTGATTTTAAAAGTTTTTCAGCTTCACCTGCATTAAATTTATATTTCAAAGAAATATTTTCATTGTAGAAAGGATTTGCTTCTGGAAAAAAATCATATTTTGGTTCTGCAAGTCCTCTATAAGTTTGAGAAGCAATTCTTTCTCGATTCAAAAGACAAGACATTGCCTGACGAAATTCTTTTTTAGTAAACCATTTATAAAAAGGTTCATTTTCATTCACCGGATTTTGATTAAACGACCACATTGACGCTCCCATAGAACCTTCCGCATTAAAAACAGTATAATCATCATTTTTATTATTCAACAATTCAGAAAGTTCTTCCGGTCGCGGATAAAAAGTTTCAGTTTTTCCTTGCTTAAACAAAAGAAAGTCCGTGTTTTGATCTCCAATAATTTGACAAATCATTTCTTCATAATAAGGAATCGAAATTCCATTTTCATCTTTTTGCCAATAATTAGGATTTCTTTTAAAAACAAGTCTTTGAGAAGGAATATACTCTGTAATATAAAACATTCCGCAAGAAGGTATTTCTTTTGGATTAGTATCTATCGTAAAAAGATTTTTTACGCCTTCTACACCGCCGGTTTCTTTTGCCGGTTTATAAATAAATGATGGACAAAGACTCATATTTGTCGATAAAAGCGGTTCTGCCACAATGCGAGGAAACTTAAAATCAAAATGTTTATCATCAATTTTTACACAATCAATGTGAGCAACTTCTCCATTTTCAAGAGTAACCCACTGTTGCGAATATCCACTCGAACCAAATTCTGTATCACCGGCAATTTCATTCCACCAAAAAACAAAATCATCAGAAGTTACAGGGATTTTTTCATCTTTTTCATAATATGTCCAAAAAGCATCATCACGAATCGTATAATGAACAGTAAGAGTTCCATTTTTTTCGTCAGTTTCAATTTCAAAAAAAGCAATTCTAGGTTTCCATTCTTTTAAAGTTGCATCATAATCAACAAGATAATCCAAAGTATAACCAATAATTCCGGCACTTTGAGCATCACGTTCGCCAACAAGCTGATTAAAAGTTTTTGGATCATTTATAATTGTGTCATTCCAAGTTCCACCCAATTTTCCAGCAACGTAAGAATCTCCTTTCCATGGTTTTGAAACAGTTTTATTGATAAAAGATAATTCATCATTAGAAACCAGTTCCTCAATTTCAGAAAGTTCTAAATCTTCATTTTTTGAGCAAGAAAAAAATCCAAAAAAGCATAAAAAAATTAAAAAACTAAAAAAAGTGATTTTATTTTTCATACTTATTTTATCGTACAAAAAGAATATAGGTTTTAGAAAGATTTTTAAGAAAAGATTTAATATTCGGCGGTTCCCACTTGCAAAGCAAGTGGTCGGGCTATTCGCGGTTCCGCTATCGCTCCATTCTAAAACGGCAATTTTTTTGAAACTGACGCATTTCGCGTCAGAAATTTTACAATGCCGTTTTAGAACGCCTACGTCTGCCTGTCGTCAGACTTGCGTCGCTACTATCCCTAACCGAGATTTAAAATAAAAATAAATCTCAATAAAAAAATGTTCAAGCGGCGTTACACTTAAAAAAGGACTTAATAATTATCCTTACTAATTTCAAAATAACTTTTTGGATGAGCACAAACCGGACAAACTTCCGGAGCATTTGTTCCAACAACAATATGTCCGCAATTTCTACATTCCCAAACTTTAACTTCGCTTTTTTCAAAAACTTGTTGCATTTCAATATTTTTCAAAAGTGCTCGATAGCGTTCTTCGTGGCGTTTTTCAATTGCAGCAACACCTCTAAATTTAGCAGCTAAATCAGAAAAACCTTCTTCTTCGGCAACTTTTGCAAATTCATCATACATATCAGTCCATTCGTAGTTTTCGCCATCAGCCGCACTTGCAAGATTTGCTTTTGTATCACCAATTCCGCCTAATTCTTTAAACCACATTTTTGCATGTTCTTTTTCGTTATCCGCAGTTTTTAAAAAAATTTCGGAGATTTGCTCAAAACCTTCTTTTTTTGCAACAGATGCAAAATAAGTATATTTATTTCTTGCTTGACTTTCGCCAGCAAAAGCTGCTTGTAAATTTTTTTCAGTTCTTGTTCCTTCGTATTTGTTTGCCATAATTTTACCTCTTTTTTTTATAATTTTTATTTTGTTGCCCAAAATCCGTGCAAATTACAATAAGCATAAGCATTTAAAACTTCATCATCATTTGTTATTGCAAAAGTCGCTTTTGGTGATTCTTGGGGTTTCAAAAATTTAATTTGATTTGAATTTTTTGTTTCTAAAGCAATCCATTCAATAAAATGATTTTCTTCCGTCGGATGCAAAACAGAACCAACTTGTACTTCAATCGTATTGTTAGATACAGTTAAAATCGGAACATGTTTTTCCACAGCAGCATCTGTTGTGTTTGCTTGTAATTCAACCATTTCATCTCCACAACAAATCGTATCACAAACTGAAGGATGTAAAACTGCAACAACTTTTTTGCATTTTTTACATTTAAAAAATTTGATATTCATTTGCTCCTCCTTAAAAAATTGTAATGTTTTAATTTTGCATTTGATTTTTTTATTTGTAAAGAGAAATATTT
>CAZIQK010000018.1:41990-42408 GCA_964541735.1 uncultured Treponema sp. | reverse complement strand
ACCTGAAACGGGCGCGGCCTCTGGTTCGTACCGATGCCTGCGCGGAGGCGGTTGGAGCAGCAATGCTTCTTACTGTTCTGTTTCTCACCGTGACTACTACTACCCTTCTGACCGCGGCTACTACTACGGTTTCCGTGTTGTGCGTTCCAGTTCTAACTAAAATTTAAAAAAATACTACGGAGTAAACACTATTTTACTTTACCGCCGTGCCGCTTAAGGCGGCACATAAGGGCGGTAAAGTAAGTAGTGTAAAAGTCGGATTTAATCTGTATATGCAGATTAATATAAAAGGGAGCAGTCGTAATTATTACACGAGTTTGCTTCGCAAACATCAACCAACACAGTGGAAATGACAACCTTCGGTCATTGAGGCCCTCGAAATGACCACCATCAAACAAAACGTTGCTCACTAGTGATT
>CAZIQK010000018.1:0-41890 GCA_964541735.1 uncultured Treponema sp. | reverse complement strand
TCGACAAGCTCAATCTAAAGGTTTCGAGAGCCTCAACCAACACAGTGGAAATGACAACTTCCGGTCATTGAGGCACTCGAAATGACCACCATCAAACAAAATATTGCTCACTGGTGGTTTCGACAAGCTCAATCTAAAGGTTTCGAGAGCCTCAACCAACACAGTGGAAATGACCAAAAAAAACGATGCTGGTGCGGAGGCGGTTGGAACAACAATGCTTCTAACTGTTCTGTTTCCAAACGCAACAACAGAGACTCAATCACTACAATCTTATTTTTCTTTAAAAATTTTAAAGTTTTTTAGTATTGTTTATATCACGAAAAAAGATTATTCTACCATTATGGAAATTACAGGTGCACAAATTGTTATAGAATGTCTTATTGAACAAGGAGTAGATACTATTTTTGGTTATCCGGGTGGAGCAATTTTAAATATTTATGATGAGCTTTACAAAAATTCTGGAAGAATTCGGCATATTTTAACTGCTCACGAGCAAGGTGCAAGTCATGCGGCTGATGGTTATGCTCGTTCAACTGGAAAAGTTGGAGTTTGTATAGCAACAAGCGGACCGGGAGCCACAAATCTTGTAACCGGAATTGCAACAGCTTATATGGATTCAATTCCGATTGTTGCAATCACTTGTAATGTTGCAAATAATCAACTTGGGAAAGATTCCTTTCAAGAAATTGATATTACCGGCGTTACGATGCCAATTACAAAACATAATTTTATTGTTCATGATGTAAAAAATCTTTCAAATACGATTCGCGAAGCATTTGAAATTGCTCGTTCAAATCGTCCGGGTCCGGTTTTAATTGATATTCCAAAAGATGTAACATCCGCAAAGACTGAATATCAGCCTTTTAATCCAAAAACTGATAAAATTCTAAATTTTCAAATAGAAAAACTTCCTATTTCTCAAGATGATGAAATCAAAAAAATTGCAAAAATTATAAATAATTCTAAAAAACCGTTTATTTATGCTGGTGGAGGAATTATTACATCAAATGCCAGTGATGAACTTAAAAAATTTGCAGAAAAAATAAATGCTCCTGTTGGAATGTCGTTGATGGGAAAATCTGCTTTTCCAAATAAACATCCACTTTCAACCGGAATGATTGGAATGCACGGAACTTATGCTGCAAATACAGCTTGCAATCAAAGTGATTTACTTTTGGCGATTGGAACTCGTTTTTCTGACCGAGTTATTGGTGACGCATCTGAATTTGCAAAAAAATCTACAATTATTCAAATTGATATTGACCCAGCCGAAATAAATAAAATGGTTGAAGCTGATAATTCTTTAATTGGAGATGTAAAATCTATTCTTTCAAAATTAATTCTTCTTGTAAATGAGCGAAAAAGTGATGCATGGAATAAACAAGTTGACGAATGGAAAAAAGTTGTGCCAAAGGCATATAGCAAAAAAGAAGATTTATCACCAAAATTTATTTTTGAGTATGTAAATTCAAAAGTTCAACCTGATACAATCATAACAACCGAAGTTGGACAACATCAAATGTGGACTGCTCAGTTTTATGATTTTACAAATCCAAGAACTTTTTTAACTTCCGGCGGACTTGGAACGATGGGCTACGGAACCGGAGCTGCGATTGGAGCTCAATTTGCAAATCCTAAAAAAACTGTAGTTCATTTTGCCGGCGACGGCTCATTTAGAATGAATTGCAATGAACTTGCAACAATCCAACATTACAATTTACCAATCATAATAGTTGTTTTAAATAATCATGCTTTGGGAAATGTAAGAATGTGGCAAACTTTGTTTTACGAAAAGCGTTACAGTCAAACAACATTAGATTTTGGCCCAGATTGGGTAAAACTTGCAGATGCTTACGGAATTCAAGGATTTCACACCAAAAACGAAAAAGAATTTATGTCAGCTTTTGATAAAGCGTTACAAAGTAAAAAGCCTTGCGTAATCGATGCCGAAATTTTTCTAGATGAAATGGTTTTGCCAATGACTCCTCCGGGAAAATCAATCTCAAGTATGATTATGGATTTAGAAAATTAAATGAAAATAAAAAAAACGTGGTAACTGAGTTTATCAAAGTTACCACGTTTTAATGAGAAAAATATTCACTTTCTGCTTTTATTTTACGCTGAACAAAATATCACCGTAAGAAGGAACCGGCCAAACAGAAGATGGCATATAACCTTCAAGTTCATCAACATTTGCACGAAGTTCGCCCATTAATTTGAAAATTGTGTTGCGATAATAAAGTGCAATTTCGCCAGCTTCAGATAATTTTTTTACATCTGCAACGGCTTTTTCTAAATCTTGAACTTTTGTGTAAATGTTTCCTGTAAGAGCACTAATCTTTTTAAGCAAATCTGTTTCGTAAGATTGCTCTGGATGACTACCAACTGTATCTTTTGCAATAATTGTATCAGCAAGTTCTTTTGAGTATTTACTTGCGGCAGGAAGATAAAGTTTTTTTGTCATATCAATCATTGTGAGTGCTTCGATGTTTATAACTTTAGAATAGTTTTCGTTATAAATTTCGTAACGTGATTTGATTTCTACATCATTGAAAATGCCTTGTTTTTTAAGAACATCAACATTTTTTTTGTCTAAAAGATGCTGTAATGCTTCCGGTGTAGAATGTAAATTCATCAATCCACGTTTTTCAGCTTCTTTTACCCATTCGTCAGAATAACCATTTCCATTAAAGATGATTCGTTTGTGGTCTTTAATTGTTTTTAGAATGAGTGCTTGCAAATCTGCATTAAAATTTTTTGATTTTTCAAGTTGATTTGCAAATTCACTTAAAGTTTCGGCAACTGCTGTATTTAACATAATGTTACAGCAAGCGATTGACTCATTTGAACCAAGCGAACGGAATTCAAATTTGTTTCCTGTAAACGCAAATGGTGATGTTCTGTTTCTGTCAGTGTTGTCTTTATTAAAATCCGGAATGACTGTAACACCAATTTCCATTTTAACTTTTTCGTGACGACCATAAGGTTTTCCTTCTAAAAGACAATGCAAAATTTCTGTAAGTTCATCACCTAAGAACATAGAAATGATTGCCGGAGGTGCCTCGTTTGCTCCAAGACGATGATCGTTTCCTGCAGAAGCAACTGAAATGCGGAGTAAATCCTGATAATCATCAACAGCTTTAATAACTGCTGCGAGAAAAAGCAAAAATTGTGCATTCTGTTCCGGAGTTTTTCCTGGATCCAAAAGATTTTTTCCTGTGTTTGTAGAAATTGACCAGTTATTATGCTTTCCAGAACCGTTTATGCCGGCAAATGGTTTTTCATGAAGCAAACAAACCATTCCGTGTCGTGCTGCAATTTTCTTCATCAATTCCATTGTAAGTTGATTGTGATCGCAAGCAATATTTGTTGTTGAAAAAATCGGAGCAAGTTCATGCTGTGCTGGAGCAACTTCGTTATGTTCAGTTTTTGCTAAAATTCCTAACTTCCAAAGTTCTTTGTTCAAATCTTTCATAAATTCTTGTACGCGAGGTTTGATTTGTCCAAAATAATGATCCTCCAATTCCTGTCCTTTTGGAGATTTCGCACCAAAAAGTGTACGCCCTGTGTAAATTAAATCCGGACGTTCATCATACATTTTTTTGTCAATTAAAAAATATTCCTGTTCTGGACCAACTGTTGTTTTTACGCTTGTAACATCTTCGTTTCCTTCAAAAAGATGAAGAACGCGAACTGCTTGTTTTGAAATTGCTTGCATAGAACGTAAAAGTGGAGTTTTTTTATCCAAAGCTTCGCCTGTGTAAGAACAGAATGCTGTTGGAATACAAAGTGTACCATCTTTTATAAATGCATAACTTGTTGGATCCCAAGCTGTATATCCTCGAGCTTCAAAAGTTGCACGAATTCCTCCGGAAGGAAAAGAAGATGCATCCGGTTCACCTTGAACAAGTTCTTTTCCGCTAAATTCCAAAATAATTCCGCCATCTTTTGTAGGTTGAATAAAAGCATCATGTTTTTCGGCAGTTACTCCAGTAAGTGGTTGAAACCAATGTGTAAAATGAGTTACACCTTTTTCGATTGCCCAATCTTTCATTGCGTTGGCAACTATATTTGCTACGGAAGGCTCTAATTTTTCGCCACCTTCAATCGTTTTCATCAACTGCTTAAAAGTTTCTTTAGGCAATCGAGCTTTCATTGTTGATTCATTAAAAACATTTTCACCAAAAATAGATGTAATTGAATCCATTGAATTCCTCCATAAAAATCATAATAAAAAAAAACGCCACGTTCCAAAAAGCATAAAACTTCTTGAAAAGTGGCTCCTTTGCCTTCATTTTCGAAAATTTAAAACAAAAAAAGACGCCATGAAAATATATTTCACGGCGTCTTTGTCGTTGATGTTTTATTTATACTACTTGTAAAAAAAGTTGTCAAGAAAAATTGTTTTTCTGTTTTTCATTAACTTTTTTTAAATTTTTTTCCATTTGTGCAACCGCCGTCGCATAAAATGTCTACTCCACAAAGATAGCCGTTTCTTTCGTCGGCAAGTGTGGCTATGGAAAATCCTAATTCTTCTGGTGTTCCCATTCGCTCTTCAGCACCAAATTTTAGCATTGATGAGCCTTCTTTTTCTTCGAGTTTTCCCATTTTTGTTGAAACTAGACCCGGACTTAAAGAAACCACGCGGATTCCTTTTTTACCGTATTCAAATGCACATTTTTGCGAGAACCAAATCACAAAATTTTTAGAAAGTGCGTAAGCAAATCCGTTTTGCTCATATTCTGTGCGAGCAAGATGTGATTTTTTTACAAGTTTTTTGATGAATTTTTCTTCATTAGTTTGTGCAAGTTCATAAGTTTTTGTGTTGATTAAAAATTTTGGCAAAACGTAAGCCGAATTTGAAGAAACATCAACAATAACTGAATTACTTTTCATTAAAGCAGAAAATTCTTCGTTTACGTAAACTGTTCCAAGTGCATTTACCCGAAGCAGTTTTTCAGCATCAGCCATTGCAGGAGAAAGTCCCGCCGCATTGATTACGTTTTTTATTTCGCCAAGTGACGCACAATATTGAGCGAGTTCCTTTACTTGAGAACGACTTGATGTATCACAAGTTTTTGCGTACGCTTCAAATCCAAGTGCGTTTAATTCTGAGACAGCGTTTTCAAGTTTAGATAAAGTTCTTCCGGTTAGAACGATGATTTTTTCTTTGTTCATAAACTTTGCGGCTTCTAGTCCCATTCCACTTCCACCGCCAGTTATTACACAAACTGATTTTTGCATTTTTTCCTCCACAGTATTTTTCAATGTCATTATGGTGAATTTTAAGAGTCTCAACAACCGCACGTTATTGCGAAGAGAACATAGCGAGAAATCACAAAATATAGAGGAGAAGTGTTTTTTAATATTTACGAAAGTATTAAAAATGTTAGAATTTGGACAGTAATATCACCAAACAAACAAATCTGCACAATTTCGTTCGCCACCGGAAATGTCAATTGCTTGTCCGGTGCAAAAAGTATTTACTTTTGTCATAAAATAAATCCATTCTGCAACTTCTTCTGCAGTTGCCCAACGTTTTAAAGGCGTTACTTTCATAATCTTGTTCCAAAGATTTTTATCATTAATAATAGGTGAATTTAATTCTGTAAGAACTCCGCCAAAACAAAGTGCATTGCAAGTTGCTTTGTATTTGTTCGCAAGTGTGATGGCACAATTTTTCATATAACCAACAACTCCCGCTTTTGAAGCAACATATTCTGAAAATTCATTTCCAGTTAACGCAGAAACTGATGCATTAAAAAGCACAGATTTTATTTTTGGTTGAAACGCATATTTTTTAGTTACGTTCATTGTACCAAAAAGATTTACTTTAATATCATCTTCTGTGCCACTTTGAATTCCAGCATTATTCACAAGTATTTCAATATCTTTTATATCCGGAAGAGATGATTTTTTACAAATATCAACTGAAAAATGAGTGTAACGATTTGCGTTTTTAAGAGAAAAATCATCTGAAATTGTATCTTTTTGAATATCAATTCCAAAAACATCATCTCCGGAATTTAAAAATTTAATTGCAGTTGCACGTCCAATTCCACGACTCGTTCCTGTTATTAAGATTTTCACAAAAATTTCCTATGCAATATGATTTTTTTCGTTTTCTTTGCGATTTTTTAAATAATCAAAATAATCTTTTCCGACATTTTCTTTTTCCCATTGGCGAACAACTTTGTAACCAATTCCAGAAAAAACAACTTCGCATAAAAGTTCAAAAAATGCACCAACTGCAGAACAAATAAAAACTTGAGTCCATGTCCAACCGAAAAAGAATTTTGAAACAACGGTTGCAAAAATAAGATTGTCTACAAATTGTCCAATTGCAGTTGAAATGTAAGAACGAGCCGCAAAAGAAGCAAATCCATTGGAGTTTGATAGTTTTCCAATCGCATTATTTACAAGTGCA
The DNA here is from genome assembly GCA_964541735.1 of uncultured Treponema sp. Classification (GTDB taxonomy): domain Bacteria; phylum Spirochaetota; class Spirochaetia; order Treponematales; family Treponemataceae; genus Treponema_D. The sequence continues at coordinate 35,463 of CAZIQK010000018.1, read as the reverse complement.
TTTACGATGGAAGAAGTTATAAAAGCAAGTGATGAACCTAAAACAACATACCAAGAGCCGCCAAAAGTTTTATTCAATGCATTATTTACTTCAATATTTTCTGTTGAATAATATGTACCCCACATTCCTGGAGTTTTTGCCAAAAGTGCAAAAATTAATGTTACAAAAAGATTTACAACAAGAGCAAGAAGCGAAATTTTTATAGATGCTTTTGCTCCCCAACGTTTACAAATTACATCCATGCACAAAAACATTATCCAACTAAAAGTGAATCCACAATCAAGTGCAAGATACTTAAAACTAACTAATTCTTTGTTTGCAAGAAGATTTGCACAAACAACCGAAAGAATAAAAATTGAAACTGTTAGGGAAGGAATGTTTCTAAGAAGAATTTTCAAATCTTCAAATTCTCTAGAAATAAAAGACATGATTTTTTTCATGACAAAAAAGGCAATACTGCCACCTCCATAAGAATTTTAATTTATAACGCGCAGTAGTGTTATGAGGACTCATAAACTGCGCAATTTTTTATGTTTTACTTATTTTAATGATACGAAAAAATTTATACAACAAATTAAATTATAAAATTTAATTTTTCTAAACGACCTTAACTTTTTCTAAAATTGCTTTATAATATTTTTGATGTTTAATATTCTTGTTGTTGATGATGATAAAAATATCAGAAAATTAATTCAAGCAGTTTTAGAAGCAGAAAAATACAAAGTTTTTATTGCCGGCGATGGAATTGAAGCGTTAGATGTTCTTGAAAAGAATTTTATTGATTTGGTCGTTCTTGACGTTATGATGCCAAATATGGATGGTTACGAATTTACAGAATGCATTCGTAAATCGAATAACAATCTTCCGATTTTAATGGTTTCTGCAAAACAAATGCCTTCCGACAAGCACAAAGGTTTTATTGCGGGGACAGACGACTACATTACAAAGCCAATAGATGAAGAAGAAATGCTTCTTAGAATAAAAGCGTTGCTTCGTCGAGCAAAAATTGCTACAGAACGAAAAATCATAATTGATGATGTTGTAATTGATTATGATTCTTTGATTGTTTCTAAAAAAGATAAAGTTATCGAATTGCCACAAAAAGAATTTCTACTTTTATATAAACTGCTTTCTTATCCGGGAAAAATTTTTACAAGAATTCAACTGATGGAAGAAATTTGGCCAAATGAATCTGACTCCGGTTGGGAAACTGTAACCGTTCACATTGGAAGATTGCGAAAACGTTTTGAAGGTTGGGACGAATTTGAAATTCAAAATGTACGCGGTTTAGGTTATAAGGCGGTCAAAAAGAATGGATAAAAACACAAAAAACAAAAAGCACTATTCAACAATTTCTATGACGTTTTTCTTGGCGGCATTAGTTTTTGTTTGTTTTATTTTGATTTTTTTGATTGTTTATTTGATTTTAAAATATTTAGTTGATTTAAATATCAATCTGCGTTTTTTAATTCCGGTTTCCACTGTTGTAAATCGTGAATTACTTTGGTTTTTAATAATTTTAAGTTGTTTAGTTATTGGTTATGTATTAACTTTTATGCTTAGTAAATTAATTATGCATCCTGTAACAAAACTAAATCAGTCGATGGAAGAACTTTCTACCGGAAATTATAAAGAGCGATTAAATTTTAAACTAAAAATCCAACTTCTTGATGAAATTTCTGAAAGTTTTAACAAAATGGCGAATGAACTTGAACACACAGAAACTCTTAGTAATGATTTTATCAACAATTTTTCGCACGAATTCAAAACTCCAATTTCTTCAATTTCCGGATTTGCAAAACTTTTACAAAAAGAAAATCTTTCCGAAGAAGAAAAAAATGAATATTTAAAAGTAATTATTGAAGAATCTTCGCGACTTTCAAAAATGACTACAAGCATTTTAAAATTGATGAAAGTTGAAAATCAAACAATTTTAACAGATGTAAAAAAATTTAATCTTTCTGAACAAATTAGAAATTGTGTTTTGCTTTTGGAGAATAAATGGAGTGATAAATTTTTAAATATCGATTTGGATTTTGATGAGTTTTATATAAACGGCAACGAAGAACTTTTAAAAGAAGTTTGGATAAATCTTTTTGATAATGCAATAAAATATACTCAGCAAAATTGTTCAATCAAATTTGAAATAAAACAAAAAGATGATTTTTTGCAAATTTCCATTACAAATGAGGGAAGCGAAATTCCTCCAGAACATCAACTTAGAATTTTTAATAAATTCTACCAAGTTGATAATTCTCATTCTTCAGAAGGAAACGGAATTGGGCTTGCAATCGTAAAAAAAGTTGTAAATTTGCATAATGGAGAAGTTTCTGTAATTAGTGGAAACAAAAAAACAATCTTTGTTGTAATTTTGCCACAAGATTTGTGATTTTTTGGAATACGCTCAAAAGTTTATTTTTAGTTTAGATTAAAATTTTATTTTATCTTAAGAGCAAAATCATCAAACTTAGGAGCAAAATGTATGAAAGATTTCGATTTACTTTGTAAAGAATTTGAACAAATTGAACCAGAAAAGTATGCAATGTATCTTACTTTAAAATCTGCAGAAATTACTCCTATTTTAAAATCTGCAGCAGTTGATGGTCTTTGTGGAGTCATAATCTTTTTTTCGTTTATTCTAGGTGCTATTGCAGCGGATGGAAAACTTGCACCGGAAGAATATAAATTGATTTATCCGCTTTTGAATGTATTTTTAGGTGACTCAATAAATTATGATGATGCAAAAAAAGTTTTTAAAAGTTTGCGAAAAGAAAATAAAGAATTAAAAAATGTAACTGCAAAAATGATTGATATTTTAGCACTTCTTTCTGATGATTTAAAAAATGATATTGTCATAATTTGTATGATGATTTGTGCCATTGATGGTAAAATTAGTTCCAAAGAAAAAAAATGGATTATGCAACTGATTGCATAAAATCTAAAATCACATTACTCCAATCACAATTCCTAAAATTACCATTGTCGCACAAAAGAGTCGGTAAATGGTATTTTTTTCTTTAAAAATAAATTTTCCGCCTAAAATTGTAACAATGCAACCACTTTGTTTTAAAAGCGTCATAATTGTGATTTTGCTGCCTTCCATTCCATTTGCAATAAATAAAGCTTTATCACCAATTACAAACATAACTGCTAAAAGTAAAATCCACCAATTTTTGAAGATTGTTTTTCTGATTTTTTCGCGAGTGATAAAAATATAAACTAAATAATAAATTGTTAAAAAAAGCATATACCAGAATTGAAGTTGTGAACTGGAAATGTCTTTCATTAAGATTTTGTCTAAAAATCCGGAACCGGCATTTAAAAGGCATGAAGCTAATGCTAAAAATACGTAAAAAGATGATGATTTTGTTTGTGAAACATCACGCGAGGGGACAGACCCCTCGTCATTTTTTAAAATCTTTTTTAAGAATGGCGGTTTGAATTTTAAAAGTAAAAGTCCGGCACAAACAATAATCAATCCTAAAATTTGGTGAAAATTTAATGTTTCGTGTAAAACAAAAACTCCCAAACTTGTTGCAAACAAAACGCGAGATAAATCTAAAATTCCGTAAAGGCTTACTGGTAATTTTTTTAATGAGTGAAAGCTAAAAATCCAAGCGAGAAAAATAAAAAAGGATTTCAGAGCAATTAAAAAATAAAATTTTTTTTCCATTCCGAATGCTTTTGGAGCTTGCGGAATTACAAAAATAAATGATAACAAAGTGTAGGCAAATAGAACTTCCATTACGGAATTTTTTTCCATTGCCTTTTTCTTTGAAATTTCTCTAAAACCTTTTAAGATTCCATAAAGTAAAACTAAAAAAATCCAAATCATAAAAATACATAAGCTCCGAGCGTTGAGCAGCACAAAGTGGCCACCGCAGTGAAACGAGGAGGCTGAGCGTTAGTGAACTGCGAAAGGCGAGTTGGTGTTTACGCTGAGCCCAAATTCTTATTTTATGCATCCGAACGGGCATAAGCGTTTTTCATCAAATTGCTTGTTTCAAAAAGAACTTCGCCCAAAGTTTTTTCGGTTTCTTGTTTTACCATTTTTGCAATTTCTTCGTTAGCTTTTTCGCAAATTTTTTGGGCATTTTCATCTTTTGCATTTAAAATTTCGTTATCAAACTTATTTAGAAGTTCGTTGCATTTTGAACCGACTGCCAACTGATAGTGTTCAATTTTATTCTGACACTTTTTGTAGCCGGCATCACTTAACGCAGAAATTAATCTTGAAGCCCAATAAAAACTGTCGGTAGAAACATTTTTTGGAACAAAAGAATAATATCGCGGAATTTTTGTAACATTTGTGTAAATCGGTGCAAAAACGTTGAATGCATTTGAAGCAAATGCTGTCCACTGAATTGATTTGCATTTTTCCGGAAAACTTTTTCGAATTTCGATGATTGTTGTAGAACAATTTCTGTTTATTCCAATTGAACGATATTTTCCTCGATTTTCTTGTTTTCCGTAAGTTGCGTAAGGGTCAAATTCTGTTCCGTTATAATGCGAACCTAAAAGATATTTTAAGTCTGCGATAGTGATTTTATTTTCCGGAATCATGCTCCAAGGAAGATTGTCGGAAGTTGGTTTGTAGTCGGAATTTTCTCCGTCCCATTTTGCAGTTGTTGGATTTAAATATCGTTCAATAAACCATGCTCGTGGCGTATTGTAAACGTGATCTGCATCATCGTGACTTCCAAATGCTCTTCGTGGATTAAATTTTTTACCGTCTTGAGTTAAATCTAAATGATATTTTTTGATAAAATCTTTTAAATCTGCACAACACATATAATTTTTCTTTTCGCCGTAAGCATCATCAAAATCAAAATCATCAATTCCAAATTGGTTTGGCATTACAACGTAAGAATTATCTGGAACTCTTTTTGCAATCCAATGATGTCCGCCAATTGTTTCTAACCACCAAATTTCGTTTTGGTCTGAAAAAGCAATTCCGTTCATTTCGTAAGTTCCATATTTTTCGGTTATCATTCCAAGTCGTTCAACGCCTTCGCGGGCAGAGTGAATGTATGGCAAAACGATGATATTCAAATCTTCTTCTCCAAAGCCGCCTTTTGTTAGCAAAGGGTCGGCTCCTAAAACTCTCTCGTTTGATGTAATTGTTTCTGTTGCTGTCATTCCAACGTTTGCTTCATTAACTCCGTGGGCTGCCCAAATTCCTTCATTTTTTTGTGCGTTTGGCGAAGTTGTATAACGCATTGGATTTTCTGGAAGTTCAATTTCTTGTTTGGAAATTACAGATTTATATTTTTTAGGTTGATTTTTTGGAAGTGTGATTCCTAATTTTTTTTGACAAAATTGACCAGATTGACAATCTTCACTACGAGCAATAAATGTCGCTCCATTATTTGTGGCATTTTTTCCAACTAAAATTGTTGTACAAGACATATTTTACCTCTCTGATTTATTTTATTGATATGTAATTTTTCTGTCGATAGATAATTTTTTACAAAACCTATTGACATAATAGGAATATAGTTCTGTGAATAGTTAACAACAACCTACTAGGGAAGTGAAATTGGAGGTTTTTTATGGCAGATTTTTCTAAAACACGTTTTGAAACAAAACAATTACACGTTGGTCAGGAACAAGAAGATTCTACATCAGATTCAAGAGCAGTTCCTATTTATGCTACAACTTCTTACCTTTTTCATAATTCTAAATATGCGGGAGACCATGTTGTTGCTCACAATCTTAAAGAAGTTGAAAAGGCAATCAAAAAAATAAAAAAGTTTTGTATTTGGAAACTTTAGGAAATCCTAATGCAGATATTCCGGATTTGGATGAACTTATAAAACTTGGTCATAAATATGGACTTGCAGTTATTGTTGATAATACTTTTGGAACGCTTTATTTAATTCGTCCGCTCGAACACGGAGTAGATGTTGTTGTTCATTCTGCAACAAAATTTATTGGTGGACACGGCACAACTTTGGACGGAATTATTATTGAATCTGGAAAAACAAATTGGAAAAGCGGAAAATTTCCTACAATTTCAGAACCAAACGAAAGTTATCACGGAGTAAGTTTTGCAGATGCAGTTCTAGGAGCCGCTTTTATAACTTACATTCGTGCGATTTTGCTTCGTGACCAAGGAGCGACAATTTCTCCATTTGCAGCTTGAGCTTTAATTCAAGGAACAGAAACTTTATCTTTGCGAATTGAACGTCACGTAGAAAATACAAAAAAGGTTGTAGAATTTTTAGCAAATCATCCAAAAGTTGCAAAAGAAAATCATCCGTCGTTGCCAGACCATCCTGACCATGCACTTTACCAAAAATATTTTTTAAATGGTGGAGCATCAATTTTTACTTTTGAAATAAAAGGTGCGAAAGATGAAGCTTGGAGATTTATTGATATTATTGCAGATTTGGAAAGAGGATTTGCTGCGGTTTAAATTTTTTTTCTGAACAAACTGCGGGAGGGGGGGATACACATTGCTTTCCCCGCCCTATTTATCTAACTTTACTCCATTGAAAATTGCAAGTGCCACTGGAGTTCCAAATTCATCTTTGATTGAAATTTCATAAGTGCAAGTTGTTTGTCCATCTTTTATGAGTTTTGATTCTGAAATTAAAGAATTTCCTGCCGGTTGACCTAAAAACGAAATTTCGGTTGTGTTCGTAACGTTTGGAGATTGATTGAAATTCGAAGCAACTGCGTAAGTAAAATCTGCAAGTGTAAAAATTGCTCCGCCCATAACTCGATTTGTTGCATTAAGATGCCTTTCGTCAATTTTTAAAAAGCATTTTGCGTATTTGTTGCCAACTTCAATAATTTCAATTCCAGTTGTTTGTGTTGAAAAAACATCATCTTTAAAAAAATTTTTTGCTTTGTCTAAATCGTTCATAAATTTTCCTATATTTTATCTTTTCAGTTCGGTAAAAAATTTTTTAATTTTTATGCATTTTTTACGTCTCTTTTATCATCTTCAGTTTTGCTATAAACATCAACTAATTATGGCGAAAAGTCTTGTAAATTTCAGTTATTTTTTTATCATAGAAAGCATTTTATTTACATCAATAATTTTACTAATTTTTATTTTGATTTCAAACATAAATTTAAACACAAAAATTTTTTTTGGAAATCAAGAATCAAATTCAAAAGAAAATGTCAAATGGACTGCAAAAAACAAGAATTTAGTTTTACGATAGAATTCAAAATTGAATAAATTTATCAAAACTCAAAATCTGAGCAATTAATTTTTTATAGGCAAAATTTTGCCAACTTTTTTATTTGTGTTATAATATTTTATCTAAAAAATATTTTTAGAAATTTTGCTAAAAGGAGATGGAAAAAATGGCAAAAAAAGAAAAGTTACCGTTGCTTTATTTGATTGGTGTTATAGCTGTACTTGTAGGATTTTGTTTACCTATGTTTAAGGGAAATATTTTTGGAACAACAACGAATGGATTTTCATTTATTGATTTTGAACACTTTGGTTTTGTTACAATTGGTTCCCTTTTAATTTTGATTGGAGCTGTTGTTGGAATTGTTTCTTGTTTTGTTCCGCAAATATCTAAATTAAAATTTCTTTTTATCATTATAAGTATTGTTGGCGGTGTGATTCTTATTATAGGATTTACAACTAATGGTGGTTTTTACAAAGCAATTGGAAAAGGATTTTTAAAACATGCTTATGTTGGTTTTTATATTATTCTTGTTGGTTGGGTTCTCGGTTTGATAGGAGCCATCACATCAAAATAATTTAAAAGCCTACAATTTCTACACTTTTACAAATTGATTATTTTTGCACCGGATTTTTCATCAATTGGAAGATTCGGTGTTTTTATTTTAATTTGAATTAAATCTCCAGAACTAAATGCATTTTCTTCGCTCGTTTTTAACAAAACTAACCCTAATTTTGTGCAAGCATAATGACCAAAAAAATTTGGAGGCAATCTAAATTCATCTGATGCAATTCGACAAAATAAATTTTCATTTTGAGTAGGCAATTTTTTTTCATCATTTTTTGAAACTGCTAAAAACGAAAGTGTTGCTCGTTCTTTTGGAAGTTTTGCTTTTTGTGAAAGTTTTAAAAGTTTTGACGGAGCATCATCTGTTGCAAATGCAAAATTGCACCATTTATTTTTGCTTCCTGTGTAAGATTTAAATCCATTCATCGGGCATGAATCTGAGTGAGGACATGGAGAAAGAATATTAAAATCATCTTTTATAAAACGTTCTCTCAAAAGACTTAAAGTTCGTGCTGCTTTTGGAATTCCAGGTTCAATAAAAACAAAATTCGCATTTTTTGAAGCATAATGCATAAATTGTTCGTAGTATTTTTTTGTTTGATATTCTGGAGGCATTTGATTTGTTTGATTTAGTTCGTTTAAAACGTTTGCACAGGTAATAAAATCAGCTTTTTGGCGCAGAGAAACTCCAAAACTTCCTTTTACGCGAACAATTTTCCAAGGCGTTGAATTCATTTTTGCAGCAATAGAAAGATAAATATTTTCGCCTAAATACATAGAATTTGCAGAAACATCAACACAATACCAAGTGAGTTTTAAATTCCGCAATTCTGGACGAGAAAGCCAAAGTGCATTTATAACCGTGAGCGGACCTGAACCAATATCAAGACAAAAGCAATCATTTTTTGGAAAAATTTGCGGTGGAAGATTTGCAAAAAGCCTTGTAAGTCGTACAAGATTCCACCAAGTGTAATAACGCACATAACTGGAAAGTTGTGAAGTTTCGTTCATATAACCTAATCGTCGTTCTGAACGTTTATCTGTCAGTTGGTGAGAAAGTTCTCGTATATTTTCCGGAAGTTGCTGTAATTGCTTACTATTGAGGGGACAGACCCCTTGAATAATATCATCAAAATTGAGGAGGATTTTTTGTGCTTCTTGAGGAATATTTTTTGCATCAAATTGCGATAAGATTTTTTTATAATTTTTTTGATTTTTGATATTCATTAGTCTTTTTTAGGTTTAAATATAATTCAGAAAGTTCTTTTCGTACTTCTTGAATCTCTTGAATAATTGCAAAATTATTTTGAACAGTTTGCGATTCTTCTAAAATTTGGCGACCTGCTCCTTCTGCTGTAAATTTTTTTTCGGTGATTAAATATTTTATACGAAAAATTAACTGAATATCATGTTGATTGTAGGTTCTTCGACCGCCTAAATCTTTTTTTGGCGAAAATCCGGGAACAACTTCTTCCCAATAACGCAAAACATGTGCTTTTACGCCAGTTAAATCTTCAATTTCTCCAATCGTATAAAACATATTTAATTATAAATTTTTAGAGATTTTCTTTCTAGATACCGAAATACCATCTCCGTTTTCGTAGAATTTTGTTTCAAATTCTAAATTATTTTCCAAAAAATCAATATATTTTCTAATTTTTTTTACAAGTTTGATTGTACTGTAATTGTGAGTCAAACTTAAATCATCAACCATTCCGTGAAAAGAAAGATTATCCGTTATGATATAACCTCCTTCTACCAAATTTTTGGCGAATTTTTCAAAAAATTTTATGTATTGAGCTTTTGGACCATCAATAAAAATTAAATCAAAAAAATCATTAATTTCTACTTGCAACGCATTTGCGTTTATAAGATTGATTCTCTCTAAAAGTCCTAAATCTTCAAAATTTTGCTTTGCTTTTATTGCTCTATCAATATCAATTTCTATTGTTGTAACGTTTATCTCATCACTAAGTTTTGCAAATTCTATTGCCGAATAGCCGACTGCACTGCCAATTTCTAAAATGCGTTTTATATTATTTTTCTTTATAAAATCACAAATAAATTCAATTCCGCCATCACGCATAATTGGAATAGAATTTTTTTTAGCATAATTTTTAATTTCATCAAGATTTTTCATAAAATTATTTTCTTTCTAGATTTTTTCCCATTTTTTTGTAATAAACTAAACATAAAATAATTCCGAAAACTGTTGCAGTTGGAGCTGCTAAACCAATCCAAGTTAAACTTGTGTTTGGAAGTCTACTCATTATAAACGACATTGGTAATCGTATTAAAAATGATTGTGCAATTCCTTGAATCATTACAAAAAGTGATTTTGAATGTCCGTTGAAATAGCCCATATAACTAAAAAGTATACTTGTAAGCACTGCTTCAGAAGCAAATCCTTGCATAAACTCAAAAGAACGTTTTATAACTTTTGGATCTGATGAAAAAAGATATGAAACGGCATCACCTTTGAAAAATAGTAACAATCCAACAATTAATCCGACTGAACAACCGATTTTCATTCCACAAAGCATAGACTCTCTAGCACGTTTTTCGTTTTTTGCACCGACATTTTGAGCAACAAAAGGTCCCATACTTTGCATAAGTGCTGATGGAATCAACATTACAAATTGTTGAATTTTTTGTGCAACTCCATATCCTGAGGATGCTTCTAATCCTAAAATATTTATAAAAGCGGTTAAAGCTAAAAAACTTATAGAAGTTAAAAATTCTTGTAAAGCAAGTGGAATTCCGATTTTTACAAATTTTGGAATTTCTGAACCGAATCGAATATCTTTTGCACTAAACTTAAAAGGAAATTTTTTCTTTTTTATGATGATTAAAGAAAGAATAACGCTGATTGCTTGGGCGGCAACTGTAGCAATTGCGGCTCCGGCAACATTCATATTAAATCCTTTTACTAAAACTAAATCACCAATAATATTTGCAACGCATGCAATAGAAACAAAAATAAAAGGAAGTTTTGAATCTCCCATTCCCTTAAAAATACAACTGATAAAATTATATGCAACTATAAAAATAAATCCTGCACCACAAATTCTGATGTATTGAACTGTTAAATCTAATGCTTCTTCTGGGGCTTGTAAAAGAATTGCGATTGGTCTTGCTAAAAAAATCAAAATTATCGTGAATAAAATTGCCATTGCGGCAAAAAAAGCAACTGCGTTTCCTAAAAGTTTTCCAATCTTTTCGTTTTGTTTTGCTCCTAAATATTGTCCCATTAAAACGGTTACACCAACGGCAATAGAAACCAAAATAAAAGTAAACATATTTAAAATGTTTGTTCCTGTTGCAACTCCGCTAATTCCTGCAGTTGTTCCGAATCTTCCAACGATTAATAAATCTACGGCTCCGTACATTGCTTGCAAAATCAGAGCACCTAAAGTCGGAAACATAAATGATGTTAATTTTTTAAAAATACTTCCTGTTGTAAAATCTTGATTATCTGTAATTTTTTCTACTTGTTTTTTATCATCCATATTGAATGACGATTGTATCGAGAATATAAATTTTTGAAAAGTATGCAGGTTGTAATATTTTTTTCAAATTTTAGTTCATCACCAATAAAAACTATTTTTTTTCGGCGAGATTTTCCAGAATCTTTCTGTGAAATTCCGGGAAAGTTTTTTCTAAGTTTATGGGTTTACCTTCTTTATTTAAAAAACAACTTGTACTTTTTCCCAAAAAAACAATTTCATCATTCACTTTCATTGTGTAATTTAAAACTACTTTGAAATTTAAACATTTTTCAGTTTGAACTTCAATTATAATTGTATCCGGAAAAGTTGTAGTTTTTTTATAATGGCCTTCAATAGTTACAACTGGAGAAATGATTCCAACTTCTTCCATTTTATCGTAACCCATTCCCATTTGGTCCATATAATCTATTCTTGCTTCTTCCATAAAGCGAAAATAATTTGAGTGATGAGTAACGCCCATTTTGTCAGTTTCATAATAATTTACTTTGTGAATGTAAGGTTTCATTCTTTTATTTTTGACATTTTTTAAATCTTTGTCAAGAACAGGAAGTTTTATCATTGAAATGCTATAAAAAATCTGTTAACTTAAAAAAAAGGGGTATATATGAAAAAATTTATAAAAATTGTTTGTGTAATGTCTGTATTTTTATTTGGTGGAATTTTTGCTTTAAGTGCAAATCCTTTAGAATATAAAAATGCATTGGGAATTTATGGATTAATTCCTCAAAGTGTGGGTGGACTTCAATATCAAAGATGGTTTAATGATAGATTTGGTGCTCAGTTTCAATTTTTTGGTATGTATGATAATCATTATTCTTATAATGAAAAAACAAATGATTATATTCCAAATTATGCATTTTCAGCTTCTGCGGAATTTCAAGTAAATCTTTTTGAATCCGCAATAAGCGAAAAAACTGCGGTTCGACTTTTTGGTTGGTGCTTAGCCGGTTATTATGGTTATAATGATATTGATAATAATTACATTAAACCAATCGGTACAGAAGGTACAGAATCTTATGAAAAAGGATATTATGTTTATTCAGATTCCGGACTTTTAAATAGCATAACTCTTGGAATTGGATTTGGTTTTGAATTGATGATTTTAAAAAGAATTTCTATACCTCTTGAATTTGGTTTTGCAGGTTCATTTTTAAATGACCCGGGAATAAGTTTTTCTGTAGGTTCTGGACTTCGCTTTAGATTTTAAAACTAAAATTTAAAATCCCTGGAAATTTTCAAAAAAATAAAAAAAATACTAAACCTTTTTTTTAGGAATCCGAAAATCAAGTAAAGGGTGGCGAGAACCACTAACCTAAAAATAAGGAGATTATTATGGTTATTAATCACAATATGAGTGCTATGTTCGCTCAGCGTTCCCAGGGAATCCAGGATTTGGCTCAGCAAAAATCAATGGAAAAGCTTTCATCAGGTATGAGAATTAATCGTGCTGGAGATGATGCTTCTGGATTAGCTGTATCAGAAAAAATGCGTGCACAGATTCGTGGTTTGAATCAAGCTTCTACAAATGCTGAAAATGGTATTTCTTTTATTCAAACAACAGAAGGTTATTTGCAAGAAACAACTGATATTATTCAGCGCATTCGTGAACTTGCTATTCAATCTTCAAACGGAATTTATTCTTCTGAAGACCGCATGCAGATTCAAGTTGAAGTTTCTTCATTAATTGCTGAAGTTGATCGTGTTGCATCTGCTGCTCAGTTCAACGGAATGAATATGTTGACTGGACGTTTTGCACGCCCAACTGGAGAAAATGTTGTTACTGGTTCAATGTGGTTCCATATTGGTGCTAACATGGATCAAAGAACACAAGTTTACATTGGAACAATGTCTGCAATGGCTTTAGGACTTCGCAACGTTGGTGATGAATCAATTATGACTCTTGAAACTCCAGAAGAAGCAAACCGTGCAATTGGAACTTTGGATGAAGCATTAAAGAAGATTAACAAACAACGTGCAGATCTTGGTGCATATCAAAACAGACTTGATATGACAATTAAAGGACTTGATATTGGTGCAGAAAACTTACAAGCTTCTGAATCTCGTATACGTGATACAGATATGGCTTCTGAAATGGTTGAATTTACAAAAGATTCAGTTCTTTCTCAAGCTGGAACAGCAATGCTGGCACAAGCAAATCAAAGTAGCCAGAACGTGTTAAGTTTACTTCGCTAGAAATAGTTGTAAATAACTAAAAAAATGCCAGCCATTGCGTGCGATGTTTGCGAAGCAAACTCGGTAAGTAGCCAAAGGCTACGACCAATGCTGGCACAGGCAAATCAAAGTAGCCAGAACAATTTTCTGATTTGAAAAGACGCTCTTTTGGGCGTCTTTTTTATAGGAAAAATTTCTTTATTGACACAATAAGACAAACAATATTCTTGTAGTAGAAAAATCACAAATAATCTTTTGTATTTGAGATATAAAAAGTCCAATTTGCATTTTTGTGCAGATTGGATTTTTTTTATAAGGATTTGCGTCTTATTGCTAATTTTTTTTATAACAGATAAAATGCAAAATGCTTTACATAATGCGTCATGGAAAAACTGATTGGAATGTTGAATTTCGTTTACAAGGACGAACTGATATTCCGTTAAATACGGAAGGCATTCAAATGGCTCACGATGCAGCAAAAAAATATGCTGATATTCATTTTGATATTTGTTATAGTTCGCCACTTACACGTGCTCAACAAACCGCAAAAATCCTTTTAGAAAACCGAAATGTACCAATCATAACTGATAATCGTCTTATAGAAATGAGTTTTGGAGAATTTGAAGGAAAAAAAGATGCCTTCAAACATCCAGAATGGGCAATCTACAAATTTTTTAACGAACCAGAAAATTATGTTGCAAAAGATGGAGCCGAAAGTTTAGATTCTTTATTTGCAAGAACCGGTGATTTTTTGAAAAATGTTGTTCAAAAAGATTTAGACCAAAATAAAGATGTTTTAATTGTTGGACACGGAGCTATGAACAATAGCATTATTTCGCAAGTTCGTCACATTTCACGCAAAGATTTTTGGAAAATTGCAATTCCAAATTGTGAATTGATAAAGTTGAATTAGAGAAAATCCATTTTTCGTAAAAAATTAGAGCAAGGGATAGTAGCGGCACCAGTCTGCCGTCAGGCAGGCGTTAGTGTTCTAAAACAGCGTTTAAAAGATTCTGACGCGAGACGCGTCAGTTCCAAAATTATGTGCTGTTTTAGAATGGAGCGATAGCGGAACCGCGAATAGCCCGGTTTGACCGCTTGCGGGCAAATGCCTCCAAAAAAAAAATAAAAATTCTTTCTTCTTGACAGAAAAACTACTAACATATAATATGTTTCTACAAATAGAAACATATTATATGGGAGAAAAATTATGAAAAAAACATTATCAGTTTTATTGATGGTTGCTCTTTGTCTTAGTTCTGTTACGGCAAAAACAAAAAAAGCAAAACCTAAAAAAGTAAAAATTGGAATTGCAAAAATTTTGCAACATCCGGCTCTCGATTCTGTTGAACAAGGAATTATTGATGCAGTCAACGACGCAGGTTTTAAGGTAACTTACGATTTGCAAAATGCAAACGGCGATGTAAATACAGCCAATCAAATTGCCGCTCAATACAAGGCAGAAAAAGTTGATGTCGCTGTAGGAATTGCAACTCCAATTGCAATCGCTCTTGCAAATACAATGAAAAATATACCAATCGTTTTTGGAACTGTAACAGATCCTTTGGGAGCAGGACTTGTTACAACTTTGGAACATGGCGAAGGAAATGTTACAGGAATGTCTGATGAACTTCCTTCTAACGAACACATAAAACTTTTTAAGCAAATTGCAGGAATCAAAACTTTAGGTTATATTTATACTGCTAGTGAAGATAATTCAGTTTCTGCTCTAAATCTTGTAAAAAAAGGTTGTGAAGAAGCCGGTCTTGAACTTGTTGTGCAAGCAATTTCAAATTCTTCTGAAGTAAAACAAGCGGCAGAAGCAATTGTTGATAGAGTTGATGGACTTTATCTTTCTACTGACAATACAGTTTTTTCTGCTTTGCCAAGTTTAGTTGCTGTTTTTAATAAAGCTAAAAAGCCTATTTTTTCCGGTGATGTTACTGGGGCTTTGGAAGGCGGATGTTTTATGGCTTCCGGATTTAACTATTACAAAGCTGGTTATGCAACTGGCGAAATGGTTGTAGAAATCTTAAATGGCAAAAAACCTTCAGAAATGCCAGTTCGTTTTATGACAAAACCTTCTGATTCAGATTTGCTTTTTGATTTAGATGTTGCAAAAACTTGTGGAATTACAATTCCTCAAGAATATCTTAATCAAGCAACTTATATTATTGAAAACGGAAAACTTACAGAAAAAAAATAACCACAGATTAAAAAATGTCATTCCGAACTTGTTAGCCTTCGGCGGCTTTGCACAGCATATACAACGGATGTTGTGTATAGATTCCGAAACGACTTATCTGCCGATAGGTAGGGTTTGGAATGATACTATGGTGTGCTCTTATTAGATAACTCCGAATCTGTGTGAAATTTTTTGAAATTCCTAATTTAAGGAAAATAAAATGCTAGAAACAATTTTAATTGAAGGATTAATTTACGGAATTATGGTTTTAGGACTTTTTATAAGTTATAGAACCTTAAATTTTTGCGATATGACTGTCGATGGTGCATTTCCAATGGGAGGATGCATTTTAGCAGCGTGCATAGTACACGGAATTCCACCAATTGTAGGAATTTTACTTGCATTTTTAGGTGGTTGCGTTGTAGGATTTTTTACAACATTGCTTTATACAAAATTAAGAGTTCCAGATTTACTTGCAGGAATTCTTATGATGACAATGCTTTATTCTGTAAATTTGCGAATTATGTCGAATCGGGCAAATGTTTCGTTCCTTAGGTATAAAACAGTTTTTTCAACTCTTACAGAATTTGTAGAAACAAAATTTCCTTCAATTCCTTCAGAAACGGGCGTTTTGGTTTTTCTTATAATTTTTATTATTATTTTTAAATGCCTTTTAGATTTATTTTTTCATACAGATTTAGGACTTACAATGGGTGCTCTTGGTTCTAACGAGCAGATGGTTGTTTCTCAAGGTGTAAATCCTCAAGTTGTGCGTGGAATTGGAGTTTGCGTTGGTGATGGTTTAGCTGCACTTTCCGGAGCGTTTGCCGCAATGTACAATGGATTCGCCGATGTAGGAAGTGGAACTGGTGTAATCGTCAGCGGTCTTGCATCTTTAATGCTTGGTGAATTTATTATTCGCTCAAATAAAATTGGTTGGATAACTTTGCGAGTTTTAATTGGTTCAATAATCTATCGTGCATTGATGTTTGTTGCTCGCCGCTACGGAGTGTACATTCATCTTACTGCAAATGATTTAAAATTAATAACAGGACTTTTAATCATCATTTGTTTGATAATTGCAAATGTCAAAGGAAAAGCAAATTTTATGCAACATTTAAAACGTCCTAAAAAGCAGTAAATTTCAATTTTGAAAAATCTGATAAAAATCATAAAAAAGAGGCAAAAATGATAACTCTTGAAAATATTTCTATGATATTCCATCAAGGCACAAGTGATGAAAATAAAGCCTTAAAGAATATCAATCTAAAAATAAATAAAGGTGATTTTATTACGGTGATTGGCTCAAATGGGGCCGGAAAATCAACTTTATACAATGTAATTGCCGGAACTTTAACCCCAACCGGAGGTCATATCTTCCTTGATGTTGAGGAAAATGGAAAAAATCAAACTCGCGAAATTACAAAAGATAAAGAATATAAAAGGGCGTCTTACATTGGAAGAATTTTTCAAAATCCTTTACTTGGAACTGCCGGAAAAATGTCGCTAGAAGATAATATGATGATTTGTAGCAAAAAAGGCTGGAAAGGATTAAAAATAAGTTTGAACAGAAAAAAAAGAGAAGAATTTAAAAATCAGCTTAAACAACTTGATATGGGACTGGAAAATCGACTTAACGATAATGTAGAACAATTTTCTGGAGGACAAAGACAAGCGTTAACTTTACTGATGACAGTTCTTTCAAAACCTTCAATTCTTCTTTTAGATGAACATACAGCCGCTCTCGATCCAACAAATGCCGCACTTATTATGAAACTTACCAAAAAATTTGCAGAAGAAAATAATCTTACTGTTATGATGGTAACTCATAATATGCAACAAGCTTTAGATTATGGAAACCGCCTTTTAATGATGGATTCGGGCGAAATCATTTTAGATATAAGTGGCGAAGAAAAAGAAAAACTTACATTAGAAGATTTGTCAGAACGTTTTAAGCAAATCAAAAAGCACGAAATGACAAACGATCAAATGGTTTTGCAATAATTTTACATATTTGAATATCCCATTAAATATTCATCAATTTGTCTTGCACATTCTCGTCCCTCAGCGATTGCCCAAACGACGAGGGACTGTCCCCGATGCATATCTCCTGCTGTAAAAATTTTTTCTACGGAAGTTTTATAGCCATTTGGAGACGCTAATTCTGGAGTTGCATCACCAATCGTCTCAACTGTGTTTCGTGATGTAAGCGTTGTTCCGAAAGCTTTAGCGGTGTAATCTTCACAACCAAGAAAACCAGTCGCAATTAAAATTAAATCTGCAGGCAAATCTTTTTCGCTTCCTTCAATTTCGCAAAGTTGGCGTTTTCCATCAATTATTCTAAACTCAACTTGAACAGTTTTTATTCCATTCAAACGACCATCTTTTGAGTAAACTTCTTTTATTGTAGTTTTATAAATTCGCGGATCATGACCAAATTTTGCGATGGATTCTTCTGCTCCGTAATCAACTTTTAAAACTTTAGGCCATTGTGGCCACGGATTGTTAGAGTCCCGTTCTGTTGGAGGACAAGGCATCATTTCTAATTGAGTTACAGATTTACAACCGAGTCGAATTGCCGAACCTGTACAATCGTTTCCTGTATCACCACCACCAAGAACAATAACATCTTTTCCACTAACTTCAATGCCATACGATTCTTCCAAAATTTTTGCTAAATCTTCATTTTTTGCATTTTGATTTGCAACTACAGTTTTTGTAATATTTTTTAGAAAATCAACGGCAAACATCACTCCGCCGACACTTCCATTTTTTTCTTTGTTGATATTTTCAATTCCAACTGCAGATAACGGACGAACTTTTTTTGCTCCACAACATAAAGCAATCGCATCAAAAGTATTCAAAATCGGATAAACTTCGGTTCCATTTCCGACATCTGCATTGAAAATAAATTCAACACCTTCTGCTTTCATTAAATTTATTCGGCGGTCAATTATAGATTTTTCAAGTTTCATATTAGGAATTCCGTACATCAAAAGTCCACCCGCTTTATCTTCGCGCTCAAAAACTGTTACAGAATGACCTCGTCGATTCAACGCGTCGGCAACTGCAAGTCCGGAAGGTCCTGCTCCAATAACAGCAACTTTTTTTCCAGAACGCGTTAAAGGAATTTGAGGTTTCATATAACCAGTTTGGAAAGCACGTTCAATAATATAAAGTTCGTTATCGTGAATCGTAACAGAACCTTCGTTTACATTTGGATTTCCACAATTACATGCCTTTTCACAAAGAGCCGGACAAACTCGTCCTGTAAATTCGGGAAATGATGATGTTTTTAAAAGTCGCCAAGCAGCCATATCAAACTGACCTTTATAAAGTGCATCATTCCATTCAGGAATAAAGTTATGTAATGGGCAACCGGTTACCATTCCGTTAAGTTTGATTGCACTTCCGCACATAGGAACGCCGCAATTCATACACCGAGCTGCTTGTTCTCTACGTTTTTTTTCGTCCAACTTTGGATGAAATTCTTTGAAATTACAAATTCGTTCTAGTGGAGGAATATTTCCATTTTCTTTTCGTTCAAAATCTAAAAATCCAGTTGGCTTTCCCATTTTTTGCTCCTACGATTTTCGGAAAATTAAAAAAAAATTTTGCACAAAAAAAAAGCCGTAAACAAATCTTTGTAAATTTTACAAAAATTCATTTACGACTTCTTTGCCGTTTGCTCCCTTATATTAGTGATTTTTTTAGAATGGTGCAAGTAAAAATTTAATGATGTTTACTTTTTTAATAAATTCCCACACTTTCTAAAATTGGTTCACAACGAGAATCTGTGATTGTTATGCGAATTGCATACGAAAAAATAGGTTTTTCTAATTTTATGATTTTTTTATAACCTATTACAGTTCCACAAAAAATCTTTTGCCATTTTCCATCTGATTTTAATTCTACAAAAAAAGTTTCAATCCTTTGACTTTTCGAAATATCTTCTTGTAAAATGATGTTTTTTACAAAATTTTTGGTAAATTCAGTTTCAATAATGAAATTATTCTGATTTTTTATGATTTTTGGAAAATTCTTCAAAAAAATTGGATTTTCAAAACTAGATTTAAGATATTTTCCAATTTCATTTAATCGTTCTACATCAGTTTTATAAAAAATTCCTTCTGGCGTTGGAGGAATATTTAATAAAAAAGTTGCATTTCCACCAACAGAATTATAATAAATATCAATTAATTCTTTTAGTGAACGAACTTTATCATCTTCATTTTTGTGATAAAACCAACCAGGACGAATTGATGTGTTTACTTCTGATGGATACCAAATTAAATCTTTTTCATTTTTAAGAATTTCACGACTTCCTAAATCTTCATCACTAGCAAAAATTTTACGCTGACGAAATTCATCATTATCAAAGTGCTGACTTTTTTCTTTGATAATTTCTGTATCTTTTGTGCGAAGTGGAACAACGCTCCATTCTGATTTTCTACAATGCCCAGCTTCATTTCCGCACCAACGAACATCCGGTCCACAAATACTAATGCAAGCATTCGGTTGTAGTTTCCTGATTATTTTATAATATCTAGAAAAATCATAAATTTGTTTTTTGCCATTTGGACCTTCTCCACACGCTCCGTCAAGCCACACAGAAAAAATTGGTCCATAATTTGTTAAAAGTTCCGTAAGTTGATTGATAAAAAAATCATCATAAATTTTGCCTTCTCCATAAATTTTAGAATTTCTGTCCCACGGAGAAAGATAAATTCCAAATTTTAAATCAAATTTTTTGCAAGCATTAGAAACATCTTTTACAATATCACCTTTTCCATCGCAAAAAGGACTTTCTGCAATTGTGTGATTTGTAAATTTACTCGGCCAAAGGCAAAATCCGTCGTGATGTTTGCAAGTTAAAATCAAACCAGTCATTTTTGCCGATTTTATTGCTTTGCACCACTGTTCTGGATTAAATTCTATTGGATTAAAAATTTTTGGAGATTCGGTTCCATCTCCCCATTCTTTGTTTGTAAAAGTATTTATCGAAAAATGCACAAAAGCATAAAATTCCATTTTCTGATGTTCAAGTTGCCTTTTACTTGGTCTGATTTGTATTAAACGTTCATCTAAAGTCATATTTTCTCATAAAAAGAATTATTTGTTATATTGATAAAATAGATTGACCTAAAAAAAATAGTCAAGTATATTAAAAAAGGCTTAGAAATAAGCTGATAAACTCTCTCCGATGTCCAGAAAACTGGACGGCGAGGACTTCTTCTTGTGTTACAATTGGAAGTCCTCGTTTTTTTTAACTGATTTTAATTCCGAATTTGTTATTAAGAAAAGGAATTCCAAAACCTATCAAAGAGCCTAAAAATCCGCCACTTAAAACATCTGTAAAATAATGATTTCCGCTTAAAATCCTGCAAATTCCTGTAGCAGCAGAAATAAAATATCCCAAAATTATAAAAATTTTCTTCCAAATAGATTTATCTTTTGAAAAAATAAAATTCATTGTAATAAAAGCAATTCCCATAAACGCATTTGCAGTATGACCACTTGGCCAGGAATGTTGAAAATCTCCAGATAAAATGCCTTTTTGAGCAGGATTTTCGAAATACATATAAGGTCTGACTCTTTCTACAAGAACTTTTAATAAATCATAAACACCTTTATTAAAAAGACATGTTGTACAAAAAATCAAAAATAAAACAAAAAAAGTCCATTTTTTATTTTGTGATTTATAAACTGTATAAGAAATAAAACAAATTGGTAAAAAGATATAAGAAATTCCGCAAGTAATAGTTCCTATAATGTGTAAAAAATGATTATAAGGATTTGCAAGATTTCTATCTAAAAAATTTACTTTTGAAATATCAAAAATAGTTCCGTCCCATGGAAAACTACTTGTAATTTTCATCACAAAAAGTGAAACCACAAAAATAATTACAGAAATAAAAAAAAGAATTGATGTAAAAAAAATCTGCTTTTTACTGGATAGATTTATCTTCATAAAAATACTTTATCACAATAAAAAACAGATTTCATTAAAAAATGATAGAAAATCTTTTTTATAATAAAATTACTTTAATTAAGCAAAAGGATTTTCATCAACATATAATTGTCCGGCAGGTTTGTTGTAAGCAATATCTTCAATGCCTAAATATTGGAAGATTGTGAACAAAGCTTTTCCTACATGGCCAAATGCAACTGCTCCGTGGTGAGGGTATCGTTTAGAAATTAAAACATGACGATAGAAACGTCCCATTTCCGGAATAGCGAAAATTCCAATTCCACCAAATGAATGAGTTGGAACAGGAAGAACTTCACCTTGAGCAACATACGCTTGAAGTTTTCCGTCTGCGTTTGCGTGTAGTCTGAAGAATGTAATATCTCCGGCTCCAATATCACCTTCCAAAGTTCCTCTTGTAAAATCAGGATCGCTTCCTTTTGGTTCAAGAAGACGATGTTGAATCAACTGATATTTTACGCCGGGTTTACTTTCTGGAGCTAATCTACAGAATGGAGTATTTCCACAGTGGAATCCCATAAAAGTATCATTTAATTTGTAGTTATAAGTAAATTTTCCTTTGATTGCATCATCATACAAATCTTGAGGAACTGAGTTATTAATATCAAGCAATGTAACTGGACTACCTGTTACGCAAGTTCCAATGTATTCACTTAAAGCACCATAAATATCAACTTCACAACCAACTGGAATTCCACGAGATGCAAGACGACTGTTTACATAGCAAGGTTCAAATCCGAATGCTTCTGGGAATGCTGGCCAACATTTGTTAGCAAATACAACGTATTCTCTAGCTCCTTTATTTTTTTCTGCCCAATCAAGTAATGTAAGTTCAAATTGAGCCATTCTTGGTAACATATCAGGATAATTATTTCCTGTAACGCCAAGTTCTTTTGCCATATCTTCGGTAATATCTTTAATTCTTGGGTCATCTTTGTGAGCTTTGTATGAAACTAAAAGATCAAGTTCTGAATTTTCTTGAATTTCAACACCAATGTCATAAAGTCCTTTTATAGGAGCGTTACAAGCAAAGAAATCCTGAGGACGAGGTCCGAAAGTAATAACTTTTAATTTAGAAAGACCAATCAAAGCACGAGCAACAGGAACAAAATCTTTCATCATTTGTGCAACTTCTTCTGCTGTTCCAACTGGATATTCTGGAATAATTGCTTTTAAATGACGAAGTCCTAAGTTGTAAGAACAGTTTAAAACTCCACAGTAAGCATCTCCACGACCGTCTATCAGACCGGCATTTTTGTAAGAAGATTCTGCAGCAGCTGCATACATAACAGGTCCATCAAAATGTTTTGCAATTAAAGTTTCAGGTGTTTCCGGACCAAAGTTTCCAAGAAAAACACAAAGAGCATTGCATCCAGCTTTTTTTACATCTTCAACAGCTTTAAGCATGTCGTTTTCGTTTTCTACTGTTACTTTACATTCATAAAGATCAGATCCATAAGCTTTTGCTATAGCCGCTCTTCTTGATTCAGAAAGAGAGATGATAAAACAATCACGACTAACAGCAATGATTCCAAGTTTTACATCCGGAATGTTTTTAATCATAGTTTTTGCTCCTATAAAATTTGCTTTTCAAAATCTATAAAATGATTGAAAACTCGAGTTTTAATCGCATTAATCAATTTAATTTTGCCAAATTTTATTTTTTATTAGGTAAATTTTATTCACTTACGATTAGTTGTCAAGCAGATGTTTTACCTATATTTAGATGAAAATACTTAGAAAATTGTTAAAAAAAAATGCTACATCATATTTATTTTTGTGAAAATGAATTTTTTGAATAAATATGATATAGCACTAAAATTTAAAACTAGAAACGAGCGTTTATTCCGTCTTTTTCAAGTTCTGATAAAATATTTTTTATATCTTTTTGAACAGTTTCTTTTTCCAATGTTCTATCAAAAGCACTAAATGTAAAACGAACTGTTACTGAAGTTTCTGTTTCAAGTTCATAAACATCAATTACTTCAATATCAGAAAGATTAGAAATATTCATTTTTTTGATTTTGTCTTTTGCTTCATTAAAAGAAGTTGTTTTTGGCATAACAAGAGAAATATCGTAATCAATAACCGGATATTTTGAAACATCGTGAAATTCAACTTCTGCAACTTTTAATTCATTGAAATCTTGCATATCAAGTTCTATACAAACAATTCCTGCATTTTTATCAATTTTTTGCAGATTAAAAGGATGAAGTGTACATAAAGTTCCGATTTTTACTTCATCAACATAAATTTCTGATGTATTTTTTGGATGTTGCCATTTATGATTTGGAGAAATTTTCTTGAAAGAAACATCAACGTGTTTAATAGAACTAACGATTGTACGAATAACTTCTACAGCTTCAAAATAAATTTCTTTTTCAGATTTATTTCGATTATAAATTACTGCTCCAAGTTTTCGTCTTTCGTTACAAGTTCCATCATTTTTTGTTCCTTCTACAACACGAGCAATTTCAAAAATAGAATATGCATCGCCATAAGTTTTGTTTTCATAAACAAAAGTGAGAAGAGTTGGAATCATAGAATTTCGTAAAACAGTATTTTCCGGAGTTACAGAATTCATTAATTTTGGATTATCTTCAATTTCAATTCCAATATCAAATAGTTTTTTTCCTTCAAACCAAATATAAGAATGAACTTCATGCATTAAAAAGCGTTTTACAAGTAAATCTTTTATTCGGTTATCTTCATCACGGCTTACTAAATCTCGAACCGGTTTTAATAAACTGTCTGTTGTTTTTATTACGAAATTATCATAACCATAAATACGACTAACTTCTTCAACTAAATCTGCTTTTAAAGAAACGTCTTTTGTTGCTCGCCAAGAAGGAACTTCAACTTTGAAAGAATCTCCATTGCGTTCAACTTTAAAACCTAATTTTTCTAAAGTATTGTAAATTGTATCTGAAGAAATACTAATTCCTGTGTAACGGTCAATGTATGCTTTATCAATATCAATTTTTAAAGTCGGATATTTGTAAACGTATTTATCTGTAATTAAAGATGCAACTTGTGCATTTGGGTCAACTGATTTTAAAAGTTTCCAGAAACGATAGCAAGCAGTTATTGTTAATTCAGGATCAAGCATTTTTTCATAACGCATAGAAGCATCTGTTCTGTGTCCAAGTCTAACTGTAGATTTTCTAATACTTACACCATTAAACGCTGCACATTCCAAAACTGTAGAATCGCTAGAACCTTCAATTTCTGATTCCAAACCACCCATAATTCCTGCAATGGCAGAAGGTTTATCGTTTGTGTAAATCATTAATGTTTCAGGGTCGATATTTCTTTCTACCTCATCAAGAGTTTTAAATTTAAAAGCTTCTTTTGGAGTGTCAATTGTGATAGATTTGATTCCGGTTCCATCAAAAGCGTGTGTTGGCTGACCAACTTCAAGCATAATTAAATTTGTAAGATCAACTAACAAATTGATTGCTCTCATTCCACAATAATAAAGACGAATTCTCCAATTTGTAGGAGAGATTTTTCTTGTGATATTTTTAAAACTACAAGTTGTATAACGATAAGCTAAATCCGGACGATTGATTTTTACTTCGATAGAATTTGTGCCATCATATTTTGGTTCAAGAAGTTCCATAGGTTTTAAAGGAGTTCCTGTTAAAACTGAAAATTCTCTTGCAATTCCATAATGTCCCCATAAATCCGGACGATTTGTTAAAGATTTATTATCAACTTCAAAAACAATATCATCAATATCATAAATTGTTTTAATATCAGTTCCGAGAGGACAATCAACATCAATTTCCATCAAACCAGAATGGTCATCACTTATACCAAGTTCATCTTCGCCACAACACATTCCTTCAGATTCATAACCGGCAATCGTTGCTTTTTGAATTTCTGCACCAACAACGTGAGAACCAATTGGAGCAAAAGCAACTCTTTGACCAACAGAAACATTTGGGGCTCCACAAACAACATTACAAATTTCTTTACCGGTATCAACTTTTAGTAAGTGTAATTTTTTTGAATTAGGATGAGGTTCAACAGATTTTATTTCTGCGATAATAACTCCTTGAACGTCTTTTCCTTTATAATAAATATCTTCTACTTCGGCTGTAGAAAGTGTAAATCTTTTTACAAGAGAAGTTACGTCTTGACCTTGAAAATCAACGTACTCCTTTATCCAATTCATTGAAACGAACATTTATTTTCTCCCAAATTTACAATCTTTATCTTAAAAACTCTCTTAAATATTTTTAAATTGACTGAATGCTTTTAAATTTCCGGAATTGAAAACACGAATATCTTTTATACCAAATTTCATCATAGCAAGACGAGTTAATCCAAGTCCAAACGCAAAACCTGTATATTTTTCTGTATCAATTCCACCATATTCCAAAACTTTTGGATGAATCATTCCGCATGGACAAAGTTCAAGCCAACCGGAATTTTTACAAGAAGGACAGCCATCACCACCACAAATAAGACATTTTATATCCAATTCAAAACCAGGTTCTACAAATGGGAAAAATCCTGGTCTAAGACGAACTTCAACTTCTTGTCCAAATACTTCAGAAAGCATTGTTTTCATAAAATAGATAAGATTTGAAATAGAAATATTTTCATCAATCATAATTCCTTCCATTTGGAAAAAGGTATTTTCATGACAAAAATCTGTAGATTCATTGCGGAAACATCTTCCCGGGAAAATTGCTCTTAATGGAGCACCATATTTTCTCATAAGTGCATTTTGTGCGGCAGATGTATGAGTTTTTAAAAGTTGTCCTGTAGTTAAATAATAAGTATCTTGCATATCTCGTGCAGGATGATGTTTTGGAATATTTAAAGCTTCGAAACAATGAAAATCATCAACAATTTCATCATAATTTTCTATAACAAAACCCATTGTTTCAAAAACTTTTTCAACTTCACGCTGAACTAAAGTTATTGGGTGGAAAGAACCATGTTCTTGTCTAAGTGCTAGAGATTCATCATAACTTGGTGTAGATTGAATTTTTAAATCCCATTCAAGTTTTTCTAAATCTTCTTTTTTTTGCTCAATAGATTGTTCAATAAACTGTTTTACAGTATTGATTGCTTGTCCAGCTTCTCGTTTTTTATCATTTGCAACGTTTTTTAAACCTTGCATAAGAGTTGTGATTTGACCTTTTTTTCCAAGAAAATTAATCTTTATTTGCTCTAAATCAGCAATAGATTTTACTTGGGCAATTTTTTCTTCAAACTGCTTTTTTAATTCTGCTGTTTTTTCTATCATTTTAAGAAAGCCCCTTTTTAGAAATAAACTTTTTCTATAGATTTTATTTTACTTTTTTACAATATTTATATCAAGGATTGGAATTTTTGGAAGATAAAATAAAAATTTTTCTTTGTGTGATTTTAGTTTTAAGTGATGAAAAATTATGTTGATTTAGTAAGCAAAATAGATAAAAAATGCTAGCACCAAATTATTTAGTACTAGCATTAAAAATGATTTTGTCATTTATACAGAATGAAATGACAAATTTGAATTACATTATTGGTTCTTCTTCAATATTATTTAATCCAATCCAATATAAACCGTATCCAGAGCGATTATAAGAATAATTAATCTAAAAATATAAATTTTTTTCTTGTTCACGACGCATTTTTTTCCAATTAAAAAATCCATATAAATCATTTGCGAGAAAAATCACAAAATTTAAAATCATTGGAACATAAACAGGATTTTTGATACTTGCTAAAATCCACATCACTATTAAAACTACATCATTTGCAGAATAACCGAGAGCGTAGTAGGGAAGTCGCATAATTGTAAAAATTGAAGCTATCATACTTGTTGCAATGGAAATCGTACTTATTTCTAAATTTGTTGTATTTAATGCACGTAGAATAAAATAAAAAACAAAACTTGTAATGATTGTAATAAAAATAGTGATAAAAGTTTTTTTTGGTGTTAAATGCGAAATTTTTACTTCTGTTTTGTTGTTGGTGGAAGGATTTTTTAACCAAATAACAGTAGAAATTATATCGCTTGGAAGAGTCATAAAAAGATATGTGATTGCTTCTCCATAATATTTAAAACTTAACGAAACTATTGCGTACAAAATACAAAAAATGCACATCAAAATTTGTCCAGAAATATGACCTTTTGCTGTAAAAATTAAAGATGTTACTCCAATTAGAGTTGAAATAAGTGTTAAAAAATTTTTTTCAGGTAAAAGAAGAAATAAAACTATAACTCCAAAAGCAGAACTTGCCCAAAGAATTTTTTCAAATTTTGTAAGTGATGGGATAAAAATATTTTTTCTCATAAAATTCCTCTAAAATTCAAAAAAAAAGCATTCGCATAAGAAAATCGCAGAAAACGTAAGTTTTCTCACCTACCGATATTCTTATGTGAATGCTTTCACACTGTCCGGTGACAGAAAATAAATTATAAAAAATATAGATTTCAAAAAAGAATTTGTCAATGGGAAATATTTTATTATCTTTAGGGTAAATGGAGAAAATCTATGGAAAATAAAGCAATGTATAATCTTTCTTATGGTGTTTTTGTTCTTGGTTCAAGTGATGGAAAAAAAATTAATGCGTGTATAACAAATACTTGTATTCAAGTTGCAAATGAACCAATTCGGATTGCAATTTCGATTTTGAATCAAAATTTAACGTGTGATTTTGTAAAAAAATCAGGATTTTTCAGTCTTTCTGTTTTAGATAAATCTTGTTCTTTTAATCTTATAAAACATTTTGGTTTTCAATCTGGAAAAAATATTGATAAATTTGCAGATTTTCCATACAAAACTGATGAAAATGGTTCTCCATTTATAAATCAATCAGTTTGTTCAGTTTTACAATGTAAAGTTCTTTCTTCACAAAATTTAGGAACTCATACTCTTTTTATTGCCGAAGTTCAAGATGCAAAAATTTTGAGTGAAGAAAATCCATTAACTTATGAGGAATATCAATCAGTTTTAAAGCCAAAACAATCAATCAACAAAGAAAAAAAAATTATTGGTTGGAGATGTAAAATCTGCGGATATGAATATAAATTTTCTGAACTTCCAAAAGATTTTGAATGTCCAACTTGCAGTCATTCGGCAGAAGATTTTGAACCAATTTATGAAAATTAAAAAAGGCAGATTATATTTCCGTTTCAAATATTAAAATAAATCGAACTAGAAATAATTCTTGCAAACTATATGTGTATTTTAACAAGCGAGAAAAGTTCAATTCAATAATTACTACAATTCTGATTTTGGAATAGTCATAATTTCGCGATTTTTCTTTGAATAAACACATCCGCAGTAATCTTGACGATACATTCCATATTCTTTTGAAATTTCTAAGCTTCGTTTAAATCCGTTGTTCTTTTTGAAATCTGAAGGAAGCCATTTTGTTGATATTGGCTGATGTTCTGTTTCTAATTCATTTCCAATTGTATTAATTTTTATTGAATCTTTAAAAGGACTTAGAGAAAGTGTTGTGCAAAAATAATCAAAATGATTTTGTTTTGCAAATTCGTACGCTTTTTCCATTCTAAGTTTATAACATCTTCTACAACGTTCGCCCTTTTCTTGTTCATTAGTTAATTCT
Organism: uncultured Treponema sp.; assembly: GCA_964541735.1. GTDB lineage: Bacteria > Spirochaetota > Spirochaetia > Treponematales > Treponemataceae > Treponema_D. Next base: position 6,309 of record CAZIQK010000018.1, on the reverse strand, counting down.
GGATTTTTTTCAATTTCAATTCCGTCGTAAAATTCTTGCGGATTATAATTACATTCTACAAGTTTAATTTTTCCCTCCAAAACCGGCGGAAATTTGGTGTAAAGATTTTTTAGTTCATTCAAACGGCGAAAATATTCTTCTGGTGGAAAAATATTTGGATTATAATAGAAAACAGTAATTTCAAAATATTTATAAAGATATTCAAGGCAAGTTGAAGAGCAAGGTCCACAACAAGCGTGCAAAAGTACAGATGGCTTTTTTCCATTAAGATTTCTTATGATTTTATCCAACTCTTTTTGATAATTTACTTTTTCCATAAATTATTCCTTTTGAGTTTCGGTGATTTCGTTTTTGTTGTTTCCGATTGCTCCGTCAATGCAACTTAAAAAAACTAAATATTCTAACATTTCGCTTTTGTGAGATGGAGTTTTTATTTCTTCGCCCGCTAAAACTTTTTCTATAAATTTTGGAATATTTTTTCCTTTTGAACCGGTAGATTCAATAATTTCTATACTTTTATAATTATGATTTTCGATTGAAACTTCGAGCGTTAAAGTTAAAAATGAAGTTTCGGTTTTGTTTTTGTAAATTCCATCACTAATATTTTCTAAAGAATTTGCATAATACGGTAAAGATTTTACTTCGTTTAATTGTCTTCTAAATTCTTTTTGTTTATACGAAATAAAAAGTAAAATAAAACAAACAACAATTAAAATTCCAAAAGGCAGTTTCGATTCTGATTTTTTCATAAGATTATTTTAGTTAAAAAAAACAATTTAATAAACTAAAAAATGATTTATGACTCACGCATTAATAAGACATTTAGTTATGAAATTGGAGTCCAGATTTTAAAATCATCAACGCGGATAAAAGCGGTATCAACAAAATCTTTTTCTACTGTGCAAATTGCAAAACTTGTTGATTGTCCACCTCGTGGGCGAGTACAACTTCCGGGATTTATAATTTTTATATCATCAACAATTTCTTCTTTTGCAACGTGTGTATGTCCGTAAAATGCAAGTGAACAATTTTCTTGTTTTGCACGATTTGCTAAATTTTTTCGTCCAAAATCTACACTTTGATAATGTCCATGCACAATTAAAATATTCTTTGAATTCACACATATAATTTGCGAAAGAGGAATTAAAACTGAACCTTTTGGAAACGTTCTGGCATTTATATTATTTTTTCCGATATCAAAACTAACCGGATAACAATCATAATCACCATTTCCACGAGCAAAAGCAATAACAGGAGGAACTGCTTTTCTAAAATCTTCATTTTCGTTTGCAAGTTCTAAAACTTCAGTAATATCGCGAGTACCGTCGCCACAAAAAATAAAAGCATCGCAAGATGGACCAAATTGTTTTAAAATCTTTATTAAAGTTTTGTAATTTCCATGAGAATCTGAAATTACCAAAATGCGAGCATGTTCAGTTTTTTTAAGATTTTCTATTGCTTGCGGTGAGCCAATCAAATTATTTGAATTTTGTAAAAGTTCTATCATAAATCCATCAATGAAGTGAAAAAATTAATTAAAGACAAAATGATTTATTGATTGTAATCCACTTTCTGGGTCAATATATCTTCTAAAACTTCGATTTTTGTACATTTGTTGCACATGAGTTTTAATTGAAATATCTTTTGGAAGTGGAGAATTTAAAGCCATCACATAATTTATGGTTTCTTCTAGAATTTCATCAATTTCTGGAAGATTTTGAGTTTGGTCTTCCAAAACGTCAGTAGGAACTCCTTCTTGGTCAATTATAATATCACAAGCGGCTTCTAATCCTAAAACATCATCTTGCGGAAATAACGCAATAATTGGATAAGGAATTTTTTGGTTCCATTTATCTTGAAGTCTCGCTAACGCTTGATAAGTTTTTTCTGGTGCTCCCAAAATGATTAAACCGGAAAAATCAATTTCATCATCATTTAAAATTGAATACAAATCTGAGTCATAACCTTTTGCTCCGTGTTTAAAACTTTCCGGATAAATTAGTGGATAAATCAAACCACCGTCTTCATCAAGTCCATATTTTTCTGAAAGAATATTTAGCAAAGGTTTGTAAATTTCTTCTGGGTTAAAATCATAACCAAAAATAACGCAAACTCGTTTATTTGTGATGTGCCAAGTTTGAGTTTCTTCTGTAACTTTGGAATCTGTATTTTCTAAATTGATTTTTACTGTATCTTCTGTAATTATTTCAGATTTTTTTTGATTACAACTCAGAAAACAAAATATAAAAAGTAGCGGAAAAAATAGTAAGATTTTTTTCATATTAACATTTTAATGAATTTAATTTTTATTGAAAAGAAGACTGTTTTTATTGTAATATAGAAAATATGAGTGTTATAACACCCCTTTTACAATTCATTGGAAGTTTGGGTTTCTTGCTCTATGGCATGAAACTGATGAGTAACGGTATTCAAAATAGTGCCGGAGAAAAACTTCAACGAGCTCTTAGCGTCGTAACGAAAAATCGTTTTGTTGGATTACTAACAGGTTTGCTTATCACGATGATAATTCAATCATCCGGGGCAACTACAGTAATGGTTACTACTTTTGTTAATGCAGGTCTTTTAACATTATCACAATCTATTGGCGTTATTTTTGGTGCAAACATCGGTACAACAATCACCGCTTGGATTGTTTCTATTTTTGGTTTCAACTTTGACATTTCTGCATTTGCCATTCCTGTTATTGGAATTGGATATTTCCTTTCTATCTTTAAAAAAGCACGTTATAAAAATCTTGGAGAAGCTGTTATGGGCTTTGGAATGTTATTTTTAGGTTTAGATGGACTTAAAAATGTATTCACCCCAGAGCAACTTGGTTTCCTCCTACAAATTAAAGGAAGTGGTCCTCTTGCAATTCTTTCAGGATTCTTTATTGGAATTGTAGTTACAGCACTTCTTCATTCGTCTTCAGCTTTTTCTGCAATTGTAATTACAATGGCTTATAACGGACTTTTAGGTTGGAAACTTGCCGCAGCAATGACTTTAGGAAGTAATATTGGTTCTACGATAGACGCAGTTCTTGCTTCTTTAGGTGCAAGTGCCGACACAAAACGAACCGCCTTACTTCACGTTATGTTCAATGTTTTCGGAACTGCAATCGCTTTAATTTTCTTCCAACCTTTCTTAAGTTTAATAGAATTCATAACACCAAAAAATGCAAATATTTCTATTCAAATTTCAATTTTACACACAGTATTTAATACACTTACAACAATAATTTTATTCCCTCTTGCAAATCAACTTTGTACACTTTCTAGAATTATTATTAAAGATGATAAAACTGAGAAAAAAGGCGTTTACAAATTGGAATTTCAAGAAGCAGTTCTTGGTGCTAAGGAAAGTTTGGCTGCATACATAATTCGTGCAGAAAAAGCAATTAGCGATATGACTGATGTTGTTTCAGGAATGTTTGATAGAATTCAAATTGGCGTAACAAAACGAAATTCTGCATTTTTGAAAGACCATGTTGAAAAAGCATCTGATGAAGAGAATTATGTAGATCAAATGCATGAACAAATCACACATTATCTTGTAAAATGCGAATCTTTACCTTTGGCAGAAAAACAAATTTCTCATATTTCTTCTATGCTTCAAATTGTTGATGAATTAGAAAATATGTCTGACAACTGTTACACAACAATTATGCTTTTAGGAAGAAGCATTGAAAAGAAAATGAAATATCCTTCTGAAGATATTGAAAGAATGCTTCCTTATGTAGAACTTACTCGACAATTTTTACAATTTGTTCAAAGAAATATTAACAAACATATTGATGAAGACAAACTTCAACTTGCAAATGAACTTGAAAATGGAATAGATGATTTTAGAAAAGATTTAAAGAAAGTTGCAAGAAAACGTTTGGAATCTGGAGCAGATGTAAAAGCAGAACTTTTATATATCGATATTGTTCGTCAAATTGAAAAAATTGGTGATAACTGTTTTAGTATTTCTGAAAGTTTAACTTCGGTTTAGGTTAAAATAAGATTTAATTTCTATGGTGATTTTGACAATGCTCAATCACCATAACTTTTATTTTTTCAATTTTGGATAATTTTATTATGAAATGTTCAAAATCCTATCTTCTTTTTGGAGTTTTTTTATAAAATCTAGGCATTTTTCGTAAGGCATTGGTGGAGAAAAATAATAACCTTGTATAGATTCGCAATTTAAACTTTTTAAGAAATCTAGTTGTTCCTTTTTTTCTACGCCTTCTGCTACAACATGAATTTTCTTAAAATGAACAATTTCTATTGCGTGTTTGATGATTTCATCACCGTCCGGAGTTCCAATAAAATCTACCAAACTTTTATCAATTTTTACAACATCGAAAGGTATTATGTTCAAACTTGCAAGAGACGAAAAACCTGTTCCAAAATCATCCATATCAATTCTAAAACCGGTTTCTTTTAGTTTACTTGCAAGTTCTTCAATTTGTTTGCTTGTATATTCAGTTGATTCTGTAATTTCTAGAGGGATAAGTTCAATAGGAATGTTAAATTCCTCGATAATTTTTTTATATTTTTCGATTGTTCCTTCGTGATGTAAAGTTGCCCTAGAAATGTTTACAGAAACCGGAACGACAGAAATACCTTCATCAAGCCAATTTTTTACGATTGAACAAACCTTTCTAAAAACATATTCATCAAGGCGAACAATCAAACCATCATTTTCAAAAACGTAAATAAAATCTTTTGGCGAAACTATTGTTCCATCATCTTTTTCCCAACGAACTAACGCTTCTGCACCGACAAGTTTTTCTGTTTTTGTATCAAATTTTGGTTGAAACCAAACTTTAAAATTTCCGTTCTTTATTGCATCGCCAAAAGAAGATTCAATCACTTGTTCTTGCAAATGTTTATGGCTGATTGGACCTTCATAAGTCATAATAGTTTTATCGTATTTATGAAGAATTGATTTTGCTGCAATTAACGCTCGGTCGCACAACTGATTTATTGGAATTGTTTTATCAATATGTCCGTACCAACCATATTTTACGCTAATATTTGGAATTGGAGAATTTTTTTCGATTGATTTTGCACGATTGTAGAGTTCATCTATGCTTATATTGTTTTTTGATTTTACAATGCACATAAAAATATCGCCACTAAAACGGCAGAAAACGGAATGACAATCGATTTTTTGAAATTCGTTCGCAAGATAACACAAAAGGGCATCACATTTTTTTGTTCCGTAAATTGAATTTAAAACTTTGAAATTTTCTATATCAGAAGCAATAATATCAAAATCCTCATTTGGAAAGTCTTCAAAAAGTTTTCTTATTCGGCGATAAAATGCAGAACGCGTGTAAAGTCCCGTAAGAAAATCATGTTCAAAAGCATAAACTTTTTTTGCATTGTCGTATTGCCTAAAAATTACAAGACCGATAATAACAAGCATTGCAAATGAAAAAAGTATAAGCTCTATTAAGAGTTTTCTTTTGTTTATCCAACCACTTTTTGGTTCGGTAGAAAGATGCCATATTTCGTTTGGGAGTTTTATTTCTAATGTAACAGATTTTGAAATAGCTTTTTTTGAATTGTTTATTATAAAACCATAATTATCTACAGTATTATCAATATTATTATCTTTCCAAATTGCAAAATCGTATTCAGAATTTTGAAGATTTAGATTTTTTATAATTTTATTAACAAGTTTTCCCCAATCAAGAATAACTAAAACCAGTGCAGAAAATTCATTATCATCAAAAATAGGATTTACAATAACAAAAATATTTTTTCCATCTTTAACTTTAAAAGGTCCTGAAACTGTAGTTTCTTTTGTTTCTAAACTTTTACGTGCTGCACCTTTTTCGTATTCTTCATCTTTTAATATATTTCTACCAAAACTTTCTTCGGAAATATCAAACGGATAGGCATATTCAATAATTCCTTTTGGTGCAATAAGAATGCTATTTATTGTAGGATTTGCACTTATAAGATGAGATGACCGTCTATAAAAAGGGGTTTCTAACTCTTTAAGATTATCTTTGTAATCTATATAAAGATATTTTAAAACTTCAGAAACATTTATACCATCATCAATAGAAAGTTCTATATTTGAAACAATAGTTTCGCCATAGATTTTTGCTTTATAAATTTCACTTTTTTTGAGTAAAGAAGATTCTACGCTAAAGAATAAAGTTTCTGTTGCAAGACACGTAATTATAACTGCAATTATTATTGCAATTTGTCCTTTCGACAAGTGGAGATTTCTATAAACTTTCTTGGTAAAAGAAAAATTTGTAGCCATAAATTTTCCAATCCCACCAAATAATATTATATATAATTC
>CAZIQK010000017.1:27621-46940 GCA_964541735.1 uncultured Treponema sp. | reverse complement strand
TCACGATGTTCGGCTTTTTAAGTGGAGCTATGGCGACTGCTAGCCAGAGATATTTTTCGTTTGACTTAGGCAAAAAAGATGATGTTCATCTTAAGACAACCTTTTCAGTTACTTTGCAGATCTATATCTGTCTTGCACTTGTCGTTGTGTTCCTTGCGGAGACTCTAGGTCTTTGGTTTGTAAATCATAAGCTTGTGATTCCAGAAAACAGAATGCTCGCGGCGAATGTAATTTACCAATCAGCAATAGTTTCCTTTCTTTTTACATTAATCACAACTCCATACATGGCGGACATAATCTCTCATGAAAACATGAATATTTACGCCTACGTGAGTATTGTCGAGGCTGTGCTGAAATTGGTGATTGTGTTCATACTTAGAATAATCCCTTACGACAAGATGATTGTCTACGGATTTTTGCTCTGTGCTGTTTCCGTGATAAACACCTCTCTGTACCGTGTCTACTGCCATAAACATTATGCAGAGTGCAAGTTTCATTTTGTCAAAGACAATGTGCTTTTCAAAGAGATGATTAGCTACAGTGGGTGGAATCTTTTTGGTTCTATCGCAAGTATGGTCCGCAATCAAGGAATGACAATTCTTATAAACTTGTTCTTCGGTCCTGTGGTGAGTGCGGCACGTGCGGTCGCTTCCCAAGTGAATGCCGCAGTCTTGAGTTTTGCGCAGAATTTCAGCACGGCACTACGTCCTCAAATTATAAAATCTTATGCCGCTGGTGAAAAAAACGCGACGCTCAGGATGCTTATGTACGGCACAAAAATCGTGTTCTTTCTTATGCTGATTATATGTGTTCCGCTGTTCTTTGAAGTGCCTTATCTTATGAATCTATGGTTAAAAGACGTGCCTGAACATACAGTGATGTTTGTCCGTCTTGTTGTCATTGATGTTCTAATTGACTCAATCAGTTATCCAATTATGTCAGTTGTTCAGGCAACCGGAAAAATTAAGCTTTATCAGGCAGTTGTCGGTGGATTATTAATTTTTAATCTTCCAGTTTCCTACATTTTCTTAAAACTTGGATTTTCAGCTGAGACTGTGTTCGTAGTCGCAATCGCCTTGTCTGTTGCGGCTCTGTTTCTAAGAATCATAATTACTCAAAAAATGATTTCTTTTAATCTTCTTGTGCCGTTTACAAAACTAATTCTTCTTTTTCTGTTGCTGGGCACTTTCGCATCTGTCCTACCGGCTATGATTATCAGATGGTTCGGCTCTTCTTTCTGGAAATTTGTACTTTTTGTGCTGATTTCTGTCGTGTGGAGTGGGCTTGTGCTTTTTGGTGCTGGGCTTAACCGTGATGAAAAGAAGAAAATCATAGAGAAAATTTTTAGGAGAAAAGTGTGAGCGACGTTGGCATTGTAAGTATAAATATTCATTCATTTTTTCTGAACTATGGAGCTGCTCTTCACTCATTTGCTTTCCAGAAGTATCTGGATAAGCTCGGAATCGATTCAGTTATTGTTGATTATAAATCCAAACATTTTGGAAATTTTAGATTTGACAAATTCTACTTGAATTTTATTCATAGTAAGAAGCTGCGCCCAATGATAAGCGCATTTTTGTTTTATACAATCCCATATAAACGTAAGGACAAGTTGTTTAGGAAGTTTTACGCGGAAAACTGCAGAATGATAGACAACAATGGTAGTTCTTATACTTATGATTTCTTCAACGAACATTCTGATTCAATTTATTTTGACTTTCCGATAGCTGTTTGCGAAAGCGATGTTATATGGTCGCCAAAAACGAGCAATGGCTTTGATAGGGTGTTTTTCTGTGATTACAAGTGCTTTGACGGAAAGATAAAAGTCGCATACGCACCAAGCATAAGCAATACAAAACTAACTTCGGAGCAAGAAACAGAGTTCAAGCGTCTTGTTTCAAATTTCGACTGCATTTCTTGCCGAGAAAAAGAAACTGCCGAATATGTGCAGAAACTTATAGGAAAAAAATGCGCGCATGTTCTTGATCCAGTTCTGCTGCTCGATGAAAAAGACTATCTGCCATATTTGGAAAGTCGGAATGAAAAAAAATACCTGCTTGTATACAACGTGATGATGAATGACAAAAAGATGATTTCATTTGCCAAGAAGCTTGCTAAAAACAAAGGTCTAAAACTGATAGAAATTTCAGACTTTGTTAGAAATAAAATCGACCATAAGACATTGGCCGGAAGAAGCATTGGTGAGTTTTTGTGGCTCATAAAAAATGCGGATTATTTTGTAACCAATAGTTTCCACGGAGTCTGCTTTGCAATCTTGTTCAAAAAGGAATTTCTTGTTTTCGAACGTGACGGCTTTGATTTAAAAGTGAAGTCCTTGCTTGAAATTCTAGATCTTGAAAACAGATTTGTATATCAATCAGGGATTGATTCATATAAAGGCTCAGATGAACAGACCGATTGGGAAAGTGTTTACTTAAAACTAAGTAAATATAAAAAAATATCAAAAGAGTATATAGAGGAAAGCATTGTGAAGAATCTGAAGTATGACCAATGTACGGAATTTATTTTAAATGATGAAATTAATAATCAGAAAGAAAAGGATGGAGTTCTATGACCTACGCGCTCATCTTCGCTGGTGGTTCTGGCACACGCATGAACAGCCGCTCGCGTCCTAAGCAGTTCTTACAGTTCTATGGGAAAGAGCTCATCATCTACACGCTGGAGAACTTCCAAAATCATCCTGAAGTTGGAGGAATCGTCGTCGTATGCATTCAAGATTGGATTCCGTATCTTAAAAAGCTGCTCGAAAAATACGGAATCGACAAGGTGAAGAAGATTGTCCCGGGCGGCGTAACAGGGCAGGAGTCAATCTACAACGGACTTAGTGCAATCAAGGAATTCTCCAAGCCTAAAGACATTGTTCTTGTGCACGACGGAGTGCGTCCTTTTGTGAACGAAAGCTTGATTTCCGAATGCATCAAGTGTGTGAAAGAACACGGCTCTGCAATCACGGTGACGCCCGCAATCGAAACAATCGTGACTCTTGACAACGGAAAAATCCAGACAATCACCGACAGAAGCAAATGTTTCCATGCGAAGGCTCCTCAGTGCTTTTACGTTGATGAGCTTTTTGCAGCACACGAGAAGGCTCGTACCGAAGGCAACACTAACATGATTGACTCGGCTTCGCTCATGAAGATCTACGGACACGAGCTTTACACGGTGAAAGGAAACTTCGACAACATAAAAATCACAACGCCCGCGGACTTCTACACGTTCAAGGCATTGTACGAAGTGCGGGAGAATCAGCAGATTTTCGGGCTGTAAGGAAGAAAGCTGTGGTAGAGCCTGTCGAAACCTCAAATTAATAGGTGATTTCGACAAGCTATGCTACTCAATCATCACGATAAAAAGGAAACTGTATGAACAGCATATTGGACAAAGAAATTCAAGAACTGATTTCTCATTCTGAGTATTTTGAGCCTTTCAAAGAGTCTTCTATTCTTGTGACTGGAGCGACTGGACTTATCGGCTCGGTTCTTGTTAAATCTCTGCTTGCATATTCAAAAAAAAGCGGCAGCAAACTGACAGTCTACGCTTCCTGCCGTTCACAAGAGAAGTTTCAAAAGGGGTTCAAGGATTATCTTTCGGAAAATCTTGTGCCTTTAGTTTGTGACATATCATTGCTTGATATTTCTGGCATTAATATTGACTACATTGTTCACGGAGCGAGCATAACAGACTCAAAGTCATTTGTTAAAAAACCTGTCGAGACAATTAACACTGCCCTTGACGGCACAAGGAATCTGTTGCGGCAGTGTGTTGGAAAAAATCTAAAAGGCTTTGTTTATCTAAGCTCACTTGAAGTGTACGGAGCATTTAATAATGAAGATAGCGTAAAAAATGTTATTGAGCGTGACAGCGGATATATCGACACTCTTTCAGTTCGTTCAAGCTACTCGGAAAGCAAGCGGATGGCGGAATGTATATGTGCGGCCTACGCAAGCGAACACAGTGTTCCTGTTAAAATTACGCGGCTCTGCCAGACTTTTGGTGCGGGCGTGAACTACAGCGACAACAGAGTGTTTGCTCAGTTCGCTCGTGCCGTAATAGAACATAAAAATATTATTTTGAAAACCAAAGGTGAAACCGTCCGTAACTACTGCTACACGACGGATGCTGTTGCAGGAATATTGACTGTGCTTGTGCAAGGAAAGTCGGGCGAATCGTACAACATAGCGAATAAGAGTACAACAATCTCAATTTGTGATATGGCACATTTGTTCTGCAGTCTTTTTCCTGAAAGTTGCTCTAAAGTTGTGTTTGACATCGCAGAGAATGTGTCAAAGCTAGGCTACAATCCTGATGTAAAGTTGCAGCTTGACTCTTCAAAGGTGGAGAAACTCGGCTGGAAGGCGGAAGTGGGGCTTGAAGAGATGTGCAGAAAGCTTGTTCAGGGAATGGAGGAAGAGAGATGATGAAAATTTTTGTTTTATATATTGTTAAAACATTTCTCTCAGTTCTCAAACTTTTCCCTTTGAAGCAAAATAGATGTTTTTTTGAAAGTTATAATGGCAGTCAGTTTTCTTGCAATCCAAAAGCTCTTTTTGATTTTTTTAAAATTAAGAATGAAAATTTTGAATATATCTGGTCTTTGAATTCTAAAGACAACGTGCCAGGCAATGTTATAGTTGTTAAGCCTAAATCTTTAAAATATTTTTATTATTTAATTACATCCAAATTTGTTTTTACAAATATTGAGCTTTCATCATACATTCCTAAAAAATGCGATGCAATCTGGTTCAATACTTGGCATGGCGGCGGTGCATTTAAAAAAGTCGAGCATGAAGAAAAATCTTTATATCAAAGAATCACAAAGCGAATTGTTTCCAAGAATACCAATTTTTATATTTCAAGTTCCGAGAAATTTACACAGGTAATGCAAAACTCAACTGGCATAGAAATAGAAAAGTTCCTTCCAATTGGAATGCCACGCAACGATGTTTTTTTTGATAAAGACAAAATTGAAAAAGCAAATAAATCAGTCAGAAATCATTTTGGTCTTTTGGTAGATGATTTTGTGGTTCTTTATGTTCCAACTTACAGAGGAAAGTTGAATTCTGATTTTGATATTAGGTTTGATTTTAATTCGTTTTATGATAAAGCCAAAAACGTTTCTGGAAAAAATGTTAGAATTCTTTTTCGTGCTCATCATGCGATGCTTAGAAAATATAATTTTGATTCAAATTTTATTTTAGATGCTACAAATTATCCTGATATGCAGGAACTGCTATGTGCAACTGATTTTTTGATTACAGATTACAGTTCCACAATTTGGGATTATTCATTGTTAAAAAAAACTGCGGTTTTATTTGTGCCAGATTTGGAAAAATATGAATCTAACAGAGGTCTTTACACATCAATAGAAACTTGGCCATTCCCATATTTTAAGACAAATCGAGAGTTGTGCGAAAAATTATCACTAGAACCTGAAATCAAGAAAATAGAATCCTACCTTTTAGCTCTAAATAGTTATGAGAAAGGAACTGCCTGTGAATCCGTATTCAAGATAATGATGGAGAAGTAGATTGTTTTTGTATTTTGCATATTTGATAATTTTTATTCTCTTTTGCCTCTCAATTAAAAAGAAGTCTTCTGTTGGTGATTTCCTTGAAATTGAAACAACTAAGAATTTCAGTGGTTTTTTTGTATTGTTTGTTTTCCTTGCTCATTTTTCACAGTATTCTGTGTCTCCTAAATACATTCAAATTTTGCAAAAAACAATGGGGCAGCTTATTGTTGTGCCTTTTTTGTTTGTTTCTGGATATGGAGTTACGCTCGGTTTTTTAAATAAACCTTATTACAAAAAAACATTTATTCAAAGAAGAATCCTGCCCTTGTACTTTCAGTTTGCAGTTGCCGTTTTTCTTTACTGTATTCTCGATTTTGCCATAACAAGAGATGTTCCTTCCGAAAAAATAAAAACTTATATTTTAAGTTTTACAGGATTTAAAAATGTAGGAAATTCCAATTGGTATGTTGTCGCAATTATTTTCTGCTATTTAACAAGTTTTTTGGGATTTATTAAAAACTCGAAATTTTCAATTTGGATTTCGTTCTTCTTAATTTGTGCTTATGTGATTTCAATGTATATTTTGGAATTTGAATTCCACTGGTTTAACACTGTTTTTGCCTATTTTGCAGGTGAGTTGTGTGCATATCATAAAGATAAAATTCTTAAGCAACTTTTTAAATTTAATGAGGGGGTATGTTTGTATCGTTTTGCTGGAAATTATTTTGTTCGGCGGTTTGTTTATAATGTATTGGCTATTGAAAAATGATTTGTTGCGTTCAATTTTTTACAATCTTGTTTCTGCAGCATTTTGCTTACTCTTCGCAACTTTGACTTTCAAGTTTGATTTTAATCAGCCATTATTTTCATTCTTAGGAAAACATATTTTCAGCATTTATATCTTGCAACGCATTCCAATGATTTTGTTCTCAAAGTTTATCAATAACAGCTTCTTGCTTTTTATACTCTGCCTTTGCATCACTTTGATTTTGGCAGTCATATTTGATTTAGGAGTGAAAAAAATTTTAAAAAAATGACAGTTGCAGAAAAAAACTCTATCGGAGTTCTAGATTATATTACTTATTATCTTCTCTGCATTTATTCAGCAGTGGATTGTCTTACTGGCTTTTGTTCGATATATGGTTTGCCAAGTCCTGGCAGTGCATATAAATTGCTATTGATTCTAATTTTCACTATTTCAATTTCCGCAAGAGATAATAAAAAATCTTTATTCTGTTTTTATATTTTTGTCATTGTTTTGCTCGCATATTTTTTCAATTCTTTTGTTAATGATACTTATTCAAATGCGAATGAATCTGTCGCAATGGTAATGAGAATTATTCTATGTCCAATTTTATATATTTATTTGAATGAAATTTATAAAAATAATCTAAAGAAACTTCTTGGAATTTTTGCGGTAAATGTTGTAACCGTTTTTATAAATTTTATTTTAGGTGCATTAGGTTTCGGTGAACATACTTATCCGTATGCTGATGTAGGAATCAAAGGCTTCTATTTTGATGGAAATTCTTTTGCAATTGTTGTTTTTTGTATCTTTGTATTTTTTCTTGCACAAAAAGAGCTTGATAATGCAAAAAAATCTTTTTTTCTTTTCATTCTGTTTTTTGTCATGGCCGTTTGTGTTGGAACTAAGGTTTCAATTCTTTCTGTTTTTCTGCTTTATTTATATTTTGCATGGAAGCGTTCAAAAGTTGTATTGAGGTTAGTTTTTGCGGTAGTAGTTCCCGTTTTTTGTTTTTTTGTTTTTTATTTCTTATATTCAAAAGGTTTTTTAGATTTTCAAATTTGGCGTGTAAAGCATCTTTTAAAACTCTTCAACAATAATATTCTTTCCGTAATTCTTTCCGGAAGAGATGTAAAACTTTTTGACCATTTAAAAGTATGGAACGAAACCTTCTCTTTGCATAACCTTCTGTTTGGTTATGGAATGCTCTTAGAGTTAGATATAATAGAACTTGATATTTTTGATACATTTTTTAGCTATGGACTTCTAATTTTTATACCAGTTTTATTTTTTTATCTTTCAATCTTATTAAAATCCTTCAAAACTGAATGCTTTACGTTAAGAGCCTTTAATGTTCTGTATCTTTTGATATGTCTTACAAGTGGGCATATTTGGTACAGCACTTCTGCTGCACTTTATTTTTCAATTATAAATATTTATTTCATAAACAAAAGGAGGTATGAAAATGAAAATTTTTTACATATCGAATATGTTCCCTTCAAAAAAAACAAACGACAATTACGGAATTTTCTGCAAAAATGTCTACGATGCGTTGAATGATGAATATTTCAAAGTTACAAAGCTTGCAGTTATTTATGGAAAAAGTTTTAACAAATTATTCAATGTTCTAAGGTATTTTTCGTTAATGCTGCGGATTTATAGTATTGGTTTTTTTTGCAATAAATCTTTTGACGCTGTCTATTTTCAATATATTTGGCTTCATGTTTTTGCAAGTATTCCTCTTATAAAAAAATGGAAAAAACAGAATAAAAAAATTATTCTGAATTTTCATGGTGAGGATTTGATTGAATTTATAAATGACATCAATTCAAAAAATAAATATCTTGTTGAAACTGCCGACAGAATTATTTTCCCATCTTCGTATTTTAAGAATGTATTTCTTGAAAAATATTCTGTTGAAGAAAAAAAGATTTTTGTTTCTCCTTCTGGCGGTGTAAATAAAAAAATCTTCTTTCCTGATAAAAAAATCAAAAAAGAAAATCTAATTGTTTTTTGCTCAAGGTTCGCAAAGGATAAAGGCTGGGATGATTTTATAAACGCACTTTGTCTTGTCCATTCAACAAATAAAAATTTGGAAGCTGTTTTAATTGGCTACGGAGAAGAAATATCAGATGCAAAAAAATTAATTATAAAAACCAAATCGGATAGTTTTATAAAAATTTACGAGAAGCTGCCTCAAAAGCAAATTGCAGATATTTATAGAAAATCACTCGTTTTCGTTTTTCCGACGCGCAAATCTGAAAGCCTTGGACTTGTCGCTTTAGAAGCGATGTCGTGCGGTCTGCCTGTAATTGGAAGCAATACTGCTGCTCTTCCAGAATACATTGACGATGGGAAAAATGGTTTTCTTTTTGAAAAGGGAAACGTTCAAAAACTTGCGAAAAAAATAAATGATTTTTTAATGTTTCCCGTAGATGTAAAAAACAAATTTTCTGATGCGGCAATAAATAAATCAAAAAACTATGAAATGAATTTTGTACTTTCAAAATTGAAGCAAAATTTGAAAGAAATATAAATAAGGACGAGGTGTTTTATGAAAAAAATCTGTTTTGTTATGATGAGTTTATTTTTACCATTTTGCAGTTTTATTTCGTGCAAAACAAATGATGATGATAATTGCGATGAAATGCTGCTGGTAAATCAATATGAAAAAATGCAATTTGAAAATTCAAATTTCTTGAACAATATCGACTATTTAAAATTTGAATATTCCGAGGAAGAAAAAAAAATTTCATATACAAATAATGATGGTGAGTTTTATTTTTTATTAGATGAGATTGAAATTGAAAAGAATCCGATTTTAAAAATTCCTTATAATGTGAAATATAACAATATTTTTATGGGAGGGGGGGGGTGTATAAAAATCTATCCAGCCTTCTTCTGGCGGAATACTTCTTTCTTTTGATGCTTATTATTCAACATGGACAGAAGCTTTGTCATATTTTGATAAATATGATTTGCATGCGACATGGTTCTGTAATGGTGGCAGTGTAAGTGATTTTATGACAAATGCACAGAATAAGGGGCATACAATTGGTTATCACGGCAAAAACCACACAATGCTTTTGCATTCGGATTATTACAAAGATGGAACGTACTGTCCAGATATATATGACAAATTTAACTGGGAAAACTATCATTTTCTGCAAACTTTTTTAGATGGAGGAATCAAAATGTACACTTTTGCAATACCGCATGGAAACAATCTTGTTACAGATACTCAATTGGAAGTTCTACGTTCTAAATATCAGATTATAAGGAACTTTGATATTGATTTTCATCTTTATACAGAAGCAGAGATAAAATCAGGTTTTATTTCTTCACAGTCGATTGATAACTGCCACTTGAAAAATGAAGTCGATTTTGAAGGCATGGTAAAAAACAACCTAATAATTGCAAATCTTACAGATAAAATTTGGAGTTGCACGACTCACTCTTTTGTGGATGAAGTTTCTGATAATGATTATGCAATAACTTGGTCCCGCCTTTCGACTTCATTCCTTCGGTTTGGCGGTTTCGACACGCTACGCTGCTCAATCACCGCCACTTTGGAACGTGCTTCGCACGCCACTACAATCCCTAACGCGAAATTCGTAAACAAGGAGTTCCTTTATGCGTAAAAATAAAAATCTGTGTAAATCCATGAAATCTGTTGGAGAGGTGATTTCGAGTGCCTCAACCACCATCGGCTCAACTGCCGAATCATCTTCCATTCTCCGTGTCGCCGTAATCGGAACGGTCGGCGTGCCTGCATGTTACGGTGGGTTCGAGTCGCTTGTGGACAATATGCTTGACTTTACGCCGCCAAATGTTGAGTACACTGTTTTTTGCTCTGCGAAAAAATACGAAACTCATCTTGAAACTTACAAAGGTGCAAAGCTCATCTATCTTGAAAAGGACGCAAACGGCAAGGACAGCATTTTGTACGACTTTGAGTCGATGAAAATGGCTTTACACGCTCCAATCAATGCGGACATCCTGCTTGTGCTTGGAGTTTCAGGCTGCATTTTTCTTCCGTATATCCGGCGGATTTTCAAGGGAAAAATCATCACGAATATTGACGGCCTTGAGTGGCGGCGCGACAAGTGGAACTTTCTTGCCAAGAAGTTTTTAAAGCTGAGCGAGAGGATGGCGGTCAAATATTCTGATGTTGTAATCGGCGACAACAAGGGAATCACGGACTATGTGAAAGATGAATACAACAAGGATGCAGTTCTGATTGCCTACGGTGGCGACCAGGTTTCGAGCGTGGAGGACAATTCTCTTTTTGAAAAGTATCCGTTTTGCCGAAAGCCATATTCCATCACCGTGTGCAGAATCGAGCCGGAGAACAACATCCACACCATTTTAGAAGCGTTCTCAAAACTTCCAAATTACCCGCTTTTGATTGTTGGAAACTGGAACAAGTCTGACTACGGAAAATTGCTCAAAGAAAAATATTCCGCTTTTCAAAATATTCATCTTCTTGACCCGATTTACGAGCCTCATACAATCAACTGGCTCCGTTCAAACGCCGTTCTCTACATCCACGGGCACAGCGCCGGCGGAACAAATCCGTCTCTTGTTGAGGCGATGAATCTAGGGCTTCCGATTTTAGCGTTTGACTGTGTTTATAACCGTGCCACCACTGAGGAAAAGTGCCTGTACTGGAAAAACGCGGAAGATTTACAAAGTGAAGTGGAAGAAATTCTGCACACTTCTGCGGAATCTGTGGGAGAAGTGGTTTCGACAGTCTCAACCACCAGAGTCCAAATTGCACGCGATATGAAAGAAGCGGGAAAACGTCTTTATTCATGGAAGGTGATTTCAGAAAAATACAACGCACTTTATTAGCAAAAAAAAGCCGGGCGTTGCGGGCTGGCGACTGAAGCCCGCTAGAAAGGGTAGGTTGTAACGAAGTACAACCGAGGGGAAGGCTTTCCCCTCCTTCTAAATCTGATTTAAGCATTCTTCCGTGATTTTATAAAATGATTTTCCGTTTTGTTCTGACTTTTGTACAAAATTTTTTGCAATCAGAAAAATTAGAAATTTGTTTAAAAATCAAAAATTCGCTTGCGTTTGGTTGGAACATTTTTATAAATCAAAAAATTATTTTCCTTCTGGAATTTTTGAAAGTCCAATTTGTGCTAATTTTTTGTAAGTTCTAGGTAGTTGATTTTGTATATCCAAATCATAAACATTTAGAATTTCGTTAAAACAATTTTTGGCATTTTCGTATTTTTTTGTTTTTAAGTAAATGTGACCAAGTTCGTACAATGCTTCTACATAAGTTGCTGTGTCTGCACCGTAGCGTTCGATAACTTCTTTATAATAGTATTCAGATTCAGAAAAATCACCTTTATCGTAAGCGTCTTGACCTAACTGAATGATTTGTGTTGAAGTGTAATCTTCTGGGATTTCTTTTGTCGTTTTGCACGAAAAAAATGCAAACGTTGTTGTAAAAATAAGTAAAACAAAAATTAATTTTTTCATACGTTTATTTTATCCTATGTAAAAATATGTTTCAATAAAAACTCCATTGTGATAAAATCAAATAAAATAAAAAAGATATACACGTAAAATTTTAAAAATTTTCAAATAGAGGTGATTATATGAAAGTTCTGGTTATTGGTGGTGCAGGTTATATTGGAAGTCACGTTGTAAAGGAAATGATGAAAGCGGGGCACAAAGTTACAGTTTTTGATAACCTTTCTAGCGGTTTAAGATGCAATCTTTTTCCTCAAAATGATTTTATCTATGGAAACATTTTAATTCCTGAAGATTTGGATTCTGCTTTTTCTCAAGGTTTTGATGCTTTTGTTCATCTTGCAGCGTTTAAGGCAGCTGGAGAATCGATGATTAAACCTGAAAAATATTCTGTAAACAATATCACCGGAACTCTAAATATTATGAATTCGGCAGTAAAATATAATTGCTTAAAGATGATTTTTAGTTCATCAGCTGCGACTTTTGGAGAACCTCAATATTTACCAATGGATGAAAATCATCCTCAAAATCCAATTAATTATTACGGATTTACAAAACTTAAAATTGAAGAATTTATGGATTGGTATGATAAACTAAAAGGAATGAAATTTGCAGCTTTAAGATATTTTAATGCGGCAGGTTATGATCCTGATGGTGAAATTCGTGGACTTGAGCAGAATCCAGAAAATCTTCTTCCGCGAGTGATGGAAGCCGCTTTAGGAAAACGTTCGTTAAAAATTTTTGGTACTGATTATGAAACTCGCGATGGGACTTGTATTCGTGATTATGTTCACGTAACTGATTTGGCTCGTGCTCACGTTATGGCTTTGGATTATATTACAAAAAATGATAAAAGTTTAAAACTTAATCTTGGAACAGAAAAAGGGACAACTGTAAAAGAATTAATTGACGCTGCAAGAAAAATCACTGGAAAAGAAATTCCTGCGGAAGCTGCTCCAAGAAGGGAAGGTGACCCTGCAAGTTTGTATACAACTTCAAAATTGGCAAAAGAACTTTTAGATTGGGAACCAATATATTCTGATGTTGAAACTTTAGTAAAAACAACTTGGGAAGTTTATAAATAGAAATTGTCACGCGGAGAATTATTTCATCTTAAACGTTAACAAAACTGGATTGTGATCGGAATATTTGAATGTGTGAGAAGTTATGTTCTTTATATCTTCTATTTCTATGTTGTTGGAAACTACAAAACCGTCAATCGTACACGTGTAAGTCCAATTTTTATTGAAAGGTTTTGTATTGTTTCTTGCAGTTCCAAAATTTGCTCCATCATCACCTTCTGTTGAATAAGCAAGAGTGTAGCCTTCAAAAGTTCCTTCAAATTCCGCAACCCAGTCTGGAGTAATTTCTCCATTTTGTTTGATGTAATATTCTGTGCCATTTGGAATTAGAACTTGATTAAAGTCGCCACCTAGAATTACATAATTTCCATTTTTTCGTTCGATTTCCAAAACTTCGCGTAAAAGTTCATTTTGTTTTTTTCTAATTTTTCCGCCTTCATCGTAAGCAGAAAGATGAATATTTATAAGAACAAATTGTTTGTCGCTATCTTGAATTTCGTAGCGATTTATCATAATGCAACGGTCTAAATCCATAATATTTGCAATCTTTGAATCAGAAAGAGGAAGAGAACGCCTTAGTGATGAAATAATATTTGTTTTTGAAAGTGTTATCAAATTTGAACTTGATTTTCCATGTGGTTGTGTAAACGGATAAAATAAAAATGCTGAGTGATAATCATTTGCTTGTGAAAAAGAAAAATCCTTAAATTCGTTTGTTATAAGTTCTACTTCGTTGATATGGTACGTTCGTGTCGAATTATCATCAACTTCTTGTAGCATAATAAAATCCGGAAATTTTGAGTTTATTACACTGATACATCCTTCAATGTTATTATAAATGTGTTGTTTGTCTGTCGCCCAAGATTGATATCCTTTTGTTTTGATTTTTTTCTCTGAATCTTCGTAGCCAGTGTCCATAAAAAACGTGAATTGGTCATCATAAGCACCAAAACCGATATTAAAAGTCATTACTTTGTAAGATTTATCTGTTTCGATTGTTGAAGAGATTTTTGAATTTGAAACATCAAGCACTTTGTTGTCTTCTATTCTGTAAAAAGAAATAAAAACATAAGCAATATAAATGATGACTACAAGACAAATCAAAAGGATAATGCTTCCCAAAATAATAAAGATTTTTGCTGATTTTTTCATAAAGCGTGCTTTTTTATTTCTAGTCTCTAAACAATTCTACCAAAGTTTTTGCGTCGGCTAAAAGATTATCAACAATGCAATATTCATTTGGTTGATGTGCTTGATCGTCTAGAGTGCTCCAAACTACAGCTTCATAACCTAAACGTCGAAGTTCTGCTCCAACAGTTCCTCCTCCAATGCCAATGAATTTTGCGTTGATGTTGTGAACTTTTTTGATTGCTTTTGCCAATTTTTGTGCAACGGCAGAATCTTTTGATGTTGCAGGCGATTCTGATTTCTGTGGAGTTGTGTATTCAATTTTTACGTTGTATTCAGATTCAATATTTCTACAAATTCCATCAACTTTTTCTAAAACTGTAGAAAGTTTATACTGTGGCAAAATTCTACAATCCATACAAAATCGGTCTTCTCCCGGAATGATATTTATGCTATCAACATTTTTTTCGCGTTTTGTTGGTTGAAAAGTTGAATAATTCGGTTCAAAAAGTTCATCTTTTGCATTAAAAAAGTTTTCGAGATTGTGAAGTTCTAAAATTAGTGCACTTGCTGCAAGACAAGCATTTGCTCCATTATCAGGGCGAGAACCATGAGTTTGTTTTCCAATCACGTGAACATTTAACCAAAGAATATTTTTTTCTGCAATTTCGATTGTTTCGCCTTTTGAGTCGCCACCATCTGGAATTATAAATAAATCATTTTTGTTAAAAAGATTTGTATTTTTCAAAAGCCAATTAATTCCGTATTCGCTTCCGTTTTCTTCGTCAGCAACAAAAAGAAGTTTTACGGTTTTTGAAGGTGTGATTTTATTTTCGATATAATAAAGTCCTGCTAAAACTGCAGAACAAAGTCCTTGCTGATTATCTTCAACCCCACGACCGAAAAGTTTTCCGTTTTTTTCGATAACTTCCCAAGGCGATGTGTTCCAAAGTGATAAATCGCCGGTCGGAACAACATCAAGATGAGCCATCACCCAAATTTTTTGGCTATCATCAGTACCTGGAATTGTTACAACTAATGAAGGTCTTTTTTTTGAAGAAACGCGAGCATCAGGAGCTTCAAATCGTTCTAAATTTTTAAAACCTTTTGAAATTAAATATTTTTCTAGAGCATCGCATTTTTCTGTTTCTCCATCGCCACCACCTTCTGGTGCAATTGCAATGTGAGAAGTTAGCATTTTTTCAAGATTTATCATTTCTTGTCGATTATTTTCAAAAAAATCATTCATTTTTTTCTCCAGATTTATCGAACTTTGAACATAATTCCAATTAGTGCAAGTGTGATTAAAATCTGCATTATCATAAATTTTATTAAAACTTGAGTTGGCGACCATCCTCGATTTTTTCTCATATGATCGTGAAGTGGAAATCTTATATTTTCAAAAATTCTGATTTTAAAAAATCTCAACAGAAAAACTTTTAAAAGTCCCATTCCGCCATTTACAAAAATGATTGATGATGTCGCAAGAAAAATCAAAGGATTTCCTGTCATCATAACACAAACTCCGGTAAAAAATCCTAATGCACGACTTCCGGCATCACCCATTAAACATTCACTTGGATAAGCGTTGTGCCACAAGTATCCCATTACAACTCCAGCCATTGCAAATGCCATAACTGCCCAATTTGGACCGGAACGTAAATGTGGAACTAAAAGATATTCTGCAAAATCTTTGTGACCAATCAAAAAATAAAAAATTATTCCTAAAATTATAAGTCCAATCAAAACTAAAGAAGATGAAAGTCCATCAACTCCATCTGTGCAATTTGTTGTGTTGATAGAAGCCCAAAGCATAATTGTACAAATTATAATGTAAACTACAGGATTTACTGCAATTTGATGAGAAACAAACGGAAGCCAAAAACGCACAATTCCATCGTCAGAAATGCCTTTTAATCCAAAATATAAAATAAACGAAGCCGAAATACTTATGATTAAATCAAGTGCACCTTTTAAATATTCGCCCCAAGAATTTGTGCTATTATCATCTAAAAAACCTGTGAGCATTGTAATCCAAGTAAGAAAAATAATTCCGGCGCGCATCCAACTCATTGGAACAACTAAAATGCAAATTAATGCAAATATTGTGATAAAAACAATTCCTGTTCCTGTAGGTTTTCCTTTTGCAGCTTCTGCGTTTTCTTTAATTGTAAATTCGCGTCCGCGGTCGTGAGGTAGTACATTGTAAAATTTTGGAATTAGTTTATACGCAAGAAAAAATCCTAAATAAAGTGCAACTGTAATTAAAACTGCGTAAGATGATAAAAGTCTTGCTGGTCCCCAAAATTTTTGAAGATATTGACCTAAATAAAAAAGCATATTTCCTCCCAAATTTCCCAAATAAATATCTTAATAAGAAATGTGTGTAATTCCGGTAAAAACCATAACTACATCATGTTCATTGCAATAATTTATAAACTCTTCATCCGTTTCTGTGCCTCCGGTTTGAATAATTGCAGAAATTCCGTTATTTATAATATCTTTTACAATCTCACAAAAAGGAAACGCTGCATCACAAACTAAAATATCTGCTAATTTTGCATTTCCTCCATTTTGATTATTTCTTAGAGCGTGTCTTTTTGCTTCAAAAAAAACATCTTCTACCGCTTTTAACGTAGATGTTGTACTTTGTGAGATTCCCACAATTGAATTTTCTTTTATTAGTGCCGCCGAATAAGAGCGAGAACTTGAAACTAAAAGCATTCCAAAAGCCATTTCATCAGTTTTGAGTTGTGATGGTCGATTTTTTGTTTTTATGTACCAATGTTTAAAAAGTTTTGAATCGCGAGTTTGCACTAAAAGTCCGCTATTGATTAATTCTATATCAAATGGAGTGATAGAAACTTTTGCTGTTGATATAAGTTTCATTTTTTTATTTTCTGACAGAATTTGTTTTGCGTCTGGAGTAAAACCTGGAGCAACTACCGCCACAAAATCACAATTTACAATTTGTTTTGCTGCAATTTCATCAATTACGGCACTACTTGCAAATGTAACTTCTTTGATATTTTTTTTATCATAAGTATACGTTTTTTTGAAAGAGTTTAAAACGCTTGTAGAAATTGCCGCTCCAATAATTGATTTTAATTTTACTGCGATTGTAAAAACTGTTCCAATGAGTGGCGTAAATTGAGTTGTAAAATCATAGCCGTCAATATTTGTGCTTTTTACCGAAAATTGCGTTTTTAAGTTTGAATAAAGAATACTGATTTGTTCCCAAGCGTAAGAAATATCTGTAACATTGTTATAATCAAGTTCGTGACCTTGAATTTTTGAATGTCCGCTAAATGCTCCTGTTTCTGTTGGATATTTGTAAAAACATGATTTTTGCTGAGGATTTGAACCGCTTTTTAATAGAGTTTCCTTTTTAAAAGGATACATAAGATAGTTTATAAAATTTTTATTTAATTTTGTGTTTAATAAAAGTGTATTTGAAATTGCTCCATCATAAGCACTACAAAGATTTAATGCTTTTGCAGCCAAATATCTTCTAAAGTCTGGTAAAACATTGTCTGTTTTTAACTGAATAATTGCTTCTTTATAATCTTGCGGATCAGTAAGAATTAAAATATTTTCATAGTTTTGGTAAGAATTTCGCAAAACTGATGATATAAAAAAATCACGCGGTTTTGCAGAACCAACAGCACCTTTTATATCGTCAAAATTCTTCAGTTTAGGTTCAACATTTATGCAAACTAATTGTATTGAATCTTTGTTCTCGGCATTTAGATAAGTTCCATTTTCATCTTGTTCAGGAATTCTTGCATTTAAAATTTTCTCATATAAAGAAAAATCATTATTTTTTTGATTTTGTTCTAAAAAAGACAAAGATTCTTCGTGAACAATAGGAAATTTCTGTTTTTTTAAGAATTCTTCTGTTTCGTTTGCAGTAAGCAATGTCCAATTTGTAGATGTAAGATATTCTGCAAGTTCAACAAGATTTTCTGTATCTTCAACGTGAATTAAAGCCGTTTTGCTCATTCTTTTATAATAATCTAAAAAAAAAACAATAACAACTGAGCAAGTTCGTAATTTGTACTTTAGTTTCAATACAGCTTACTTGTTCATTAGTTTTGCTTTGAAAAACTAGTTTAATATGTATTATTACAAGCAAAAAGATTTCTAATTTTCTACGTCATATATCGCTCCGTTTGCTTCAAAGAAGTTTGTTGATATCTGTGCTTTTTTCTATAGGTATCTGTTGGAAATTTTTATAACCAAATTTTACACATAATTGGAAGATGATCGGAAAATCCTTCTCCGGTAAAAATTTTATATGATTTTGGAGTTTTGTCTTCATTTGCCCATTCGCCGTTTGTACAAACTTGAAAATTTACGAAATTTAGATTTTCGCTTGAAAAAAAGTGATCAATTCGTTCCCAATTTCCTTTGTAATAATAAGAACCTGTTTCTGTTTTGAAATTTCTGTTTGAATCTAACCAAGACGATTTTACAAAAACATTTTGAGTTGGACCACGCAAGCAGATTTTAGCATCATCAGAAATAACGAATTCTAAAATATCTTTGTTAAAATCTCCGGTTGCTAAAAATAATTCTTTTTCTGTAAGATTTTGGCTCAAAATTAATTCTTGCCATTGTCGCCAATCTTCGCCTTGCAAATTTCCACTAACTTTAGATTTCCAGTGATTTACGAATAAAGAAAATTCACCGGCATCGGTGCAAACTTCTAATTCCATAATTGGTCTTGAACTTGGTTGAACTTCATTCATAACTCTTATATCCATTGAATGAATTTTCATTTGACCTAAAGGAATTTTAGAAAGAACGGCTAATCCTATGGATGTTTTTTCGTCTTTATAGAAACTTCCATAATTCCACATTTTGTTAGAATTCCAAGAATTTCCGGAAAGTTGATTGTAAATATCATACAAAATGCCAATATTTTCGATTTCTTCAAAAACAAAAATATCTGCATCCAGCGTTGTAATGACATCACAAAGTCTTTTTAATCTTGTTTTGTATTTTTCTTCATTCCAATATTTCGAATTCACAAAATTTGAATATTCAACTCCTTGAGTTTGTCCATCAAAAAAAGTTTGAACATTCCAATCCACAATCGAAACAAAATTTCCATCAGAAAAATTACTTTCTTTACAAGATTCAACCGAACATGAAAAAAGAAAAATCCCAGCCAAAAACAAAAAAAATCCACGAGAAAAAGCCCTAATCATAAAAAACCTCTATAGTTAATATGGATTTTTTTTAAGCATTTTCGGAACAAATTTTGGAGTAAAAATAAAAAAAAATAAAAAAAATATCCGAAAATGCAAAAAGAACAAATAAATTTTCATTTTACGGAGTA
>CAZIQK010000017.1:0-27521 GCA_964541735.1 uncultured Treponema sp. | reverse complement strand
AAAAAACAGAATTTGAAGTTAGGATTACGACCTGCATAATTTTCGGAACAAATTTTGGAATAAAATTAAAAAAACTAAAAAAAAATATCCGAAAATGCAAAAAGAACAAATAAATTTTCATTTTACGGAGTAAAATGAACGTGCAGGTGGAAAAAACAGAATTTGAAGTTAGGATTACGACCTGCATAATTTTCGGAACAAATTTCGGAGTAAAATTAAAAAAACTAAATTTATTTTAAAATAACCCAAGTAGCACCACTTCCGCCTTCTTGTTTTGATTTTGGATGACCGGAAGTCCCACATCGTTTGTCTTGTTCTATAAAATTGTGAACTAATTTTCCAAGTACAGGATCCGCTCCTGTTGTGTGAATGCCTTTTCCATGGATTATTAAGATTTTTTTTATTCCGCGCCTACAACAAACAGTTACAAAATCATTTAGTTTTCGTTCTGCTTCATCTTGATGTAAACCATGCAAATCAATGTACGCTTGTGGTTTCATATTTATAAGATAATTTCTGTCCAATTCACGATTTTTTTCTTCAGATTCTTCGGCAATTTTATCTTTATCAATTGTACCATAACGACGAAGCCACATTTCCATAGGATTTACTTGTTTTTCATTTTGCATACGAATTTGATTTTCAAAATCTCTTTCTTCTTTTGCTGCTTTTTCTTCCGCCGTCGGTGCATTTGCTTTTTTGTGAGAAATTGTGTTTTTACCACTTTCTTTTTGTTTTTTTATTTTATTTGATTGGATTTTGTCCCATTTTTCTAAAATTTCGTTCATATCCATAAGTCATCTCCAAAATATCAGAAAAAAATTTATACATAGGAGAGTAATTTTTCAAGTGTTTTAAAAATAAATTTATAAATAAAAATAAGTTTTTTTATACTTTGGGCGTTCCCTTGAAGTTATTTGCGATTGTTCCGATAGAATTTCAACTGCTTCAAATAACTTCAAGGTCGGGCTTTTGCGGTATAACAATTTTCATTAGGGGACAGACCCCTATGAAAATTGTTTCCGTCCAGCCGCACTTTGTGCGTCCGTCTCGCTTTCGCGACTACAATCCCTAACGCATTTTATTAGGAAGATTAAAAAAAAATCACAAGTGTTGTATAGTAAAAAAAATCATATTGACTTTTTTTATTCATTCGTGTAAATTTTTTAAACTATCGTCATTTTGTAAACAAATAAGGAAGGATAAATACTATGTCTAGAATGTGTGATGTTTGTGGAAAAGGTGTAATGTCAGGAAACAAAGTTAGTAAATCTTATAACCATACACGCAGAACTTGGAGACCAAATCTTCACAGTGTAAAAGCAAAACTTCCAAACGGAGAAGTAAGAACTCTAAAAGTTTGCTCAAGTTGTTTAAGTGCTGGTTTTATTGATAAAAAAGTTCGTGTTCCTAAAGCTGAAGTAGCACAGAACTAATTTTGCGTTATTTTGTTTTAAAAATTACAACTAGTCTTGAAAAGCCATTCTGTTTGAGTGGCTTTTTTTATTTTAGATTGTCGGCTCAAGTCCGACAATGACATGTTTTTACAACCGAATCCGATAATGACAGTTGTGTTATCTGACAGTAAAAGTAGTCTTGTTTGACAATGACAGTTGATGTCATTAAAAAATGTCAAACAAAATTTGCGAAAATGTAATTTTAAAAAATTAATTCTAATCCATCCCAAGCAGGACTTATATTTTTTGTTAAGTTTGGAAAATCTTTTAAACGTGCATTTAAATACTCAATCGTTTCTTCGTGTGAATGATGATGAGCTAGATGTGTGAGCCAAACATTTTCTGCTCCAATTTTTTCTGCAGCTTCCATTGCTTGTAAAAAACTAAAATGAGTTGAATGTTCTTTTACTCTTAATCCATCAATTATTAGATGTTTTAAATTTTTTTTGTTCTTTTTTATTAATTCAAAAGATTCATCACTTATAAAAGAACAATCTGTTAAATAAGCAAAAGAAATTTCATTTTCTGTAAAAAGCCAACCAACAGTTTGTGTATGTCCATGTAACATTGGAATTGGAGTGATAATTGTATCTCCAATTGTAAAATTTTGATTTGCTTCGTTTAGAATTACTTTTGCATGTCCACCGCCTTCTTTTGCATGATGAAAAAAATAAGAAAATCTTACATTAACATCATCTATTGTTTGTTTATTTGTATAAATTGGAATTGGAGGAGCGTCTACAACATCAGCATTTTTTTCAGTACGATTAAAACAATCCGCACTAAAAATTCTTAAATCATCAATTCCGTGCAAATGATCTGCATGACTATGTGTTAATAAAAGTGCATCAATTTTGCGAACATTGTATGTTAAAGCTTGAATTCTAAATTCAGGACCAATATCAATTAAAATGTATTTATCATCGTTTGTGTGAATGTAGACAGAGGAACGATTTCTTTTATCTTTTGGATTTGTAGATTTACAGACGGGACAATCACAAGCAATAACGGGAACTCCATGACTAGTTCCTGTCCCCAAAAATGTTAATTTCATAAAGTCATTATAATTTACTATATTAAAAAATTCCATTAAAATAGAAAACGATGATTGGTTATTCAGTGTCAAAATATATTTCAAAATTTCTCTCTGAACAAAAAGATTCTTTTTCCTTAGATCAACTTGCAAGTTATTTACATTTTAAAGTTAAAGGCAAAAAAATAAGCAAACAAGATTTATTAGAAATCCTTCGTTCAACAAATTTTGTTTTTCCTTTAATAAATGATGAATTTATTACTCGTGCAGGCGTTTTTACGGGGCGTTTGTTCAGTTTTATGCCTTCGAAAGAAGAAATAGAAAAAAATCATATTTTGATTGGTCATCGTTGTATGCCTTTTATAAATCCGGAAATTTCACCAGATAGTATTGAAGTTGTTACAAATGGAAAAATTATTCAAAGAGAGCAAACTGTTTTTTCTATGAATCTTGCATTGGATACTTTTGCATTATTTGGCGAAGGTTATGAGATTCCATTAATTTTTAATGATGTAGCGAATGATTCTTGTTCTCTTGCAAATATAAAATACAATCTTCCAAAAGAAATAAAACTTACATCTTGGCCGTTAGATAAAATTACTAAAAATAAAGAATTTAATTATGGCGACAGAATTTTGTGTCAAGTAGTTGATTGGGAAACTTGCTTGGTAGAAATGACTGTTTTAAAAAATGAATCTAGCAAATATATAATTTCTTCAGCAGCAATAGAAAGAGAAGAATGGTATTCTAATTTTGAAGAAGGACTTTTAAATAGTTTTAATCGGAATGGACCTTGCTCTTCTATTGAAGAACAGTTGGCATTTTTATTTTTAGAAAATCAAGAACAACTTTGTATAAGAAATTGTGGTTCATCAGAAGAATTTTTAAAACATACGAAAAAAATCGGATTTTCACAATTCGGAGTTGAAACTAGAATATGGTTTAATGGAGAATCAGTTCCGTATGTTGGAGACTGGAATAGAGAATTTTCAAAAGATGTAATATTGAATGATATTACAGTTTCGTATTCACCAATTTTAATTGATTCTTACGTAAAAAATTACATTTATGAAGAAAAACGAGGTAAAAATAAACTCTGTTTAGAAAATTTGATAACAACAATTTTTCCATCATCATTAAAAATGACAGTATCCGAGAATAAGTTTATTTTGTTGAACTTGCAATCTCGCTACGATATACTAAAAAAACAATATGATGATTTTTTTGAAAATAAAGTTTCTCCTGTTCGAGAACGAATTTTAGAGTTATATACTCAAATCAACGAACTGATTTGTTCTATAGGATGTTCCGGTCTTAATGCCGAAGATTTTCCTCAGCAAGAATTGATAATTCTTACTCAACTTTTTACTCATTGTGTAAAAATGATTGAAGAAATTGAAGCTTTTGCTGATAGAATTCAAATTCCGTTGAGCGATATTCAACTTTCTCTCGATGGAATGGAAGAGACTTTTTATGATATTTATGACACCTTAAAATCATCACTTGAATATAATATTTATAAAGGATTTGAAGTTGTTGGAGGCAGAAAAAATGGAAAATGATATAGATATTGCTCAGTTAATTCATCGTGGAGGCATTTTTGTTGATGTAGATGTATCAACTCCTGGCGAAGTTTATGAATTCATTTCAAAAAAAATTGAATTGCCAGAGGGATTGAGTGCGTCGCAGTTGGAAGAAGCTTTAAATGCTCGCGAAATGGTGTTAAGTACGGCGGTTGGAAATGGTATTGCACTTCCTCACGCAAGAACTCCTATTATGAAAACTGAAGATGAACAAAAAATTGTTGTTGTATATTTAAAAAATCCAATCGATATGAAAGCTCCTGATGAACGCTTAGTTTCTACAATGTTTATTTTGCTTACCAGTAATTCACAGGCACACTTAAAAATTCTTTCTTACCTTGCTAATCTTTTTAGAAATATTCGTTTTAGAAAAGCTTTGGAAGATAGAGCCGGTGAGGCAGAACTTACCAATTTAATTAACGAATTAGCTTAATTTTCAGAGATAACTTTAAAAATTTTATAAATGAGGTATTTTTTATGAACAAAAAAGGTGTTGAGGCAGTTGCACTTTCTATTCGTAGTTTGTCAATGGACGCTATTCAAAAGGCAAATTCAGGTCATCCTGGACTTCCACTTGGTGCTGCCGAAGTAGCAGCTGTTCTTTATGGTGAAATTATGAAGCATAATCCTGCAAATTCAAAATGGTCTGATAGAGATCGTTTTGTACTTTCTGCAGGACATGGGTCTATGTTACTTTATTCAATCCTCCATTTAGCTGGATATAAAGTTTCTATGGATGATATAAAGAATTTCCGTCAAGTTGGTTCAAAATGTCCAGGTCATCCAGAATATGGCGATACTGATGGTGTTGAATGTACTGGTGGACCTTTAGGACAAGGCGTTTCTATGGCAGTGGGAATGGCTATGGCAGAATCTATGCTTGCTGCAAAATTCAATACTCCAAATCACAAAATTGTTGATCACTATACATACTCTCTTGTTGGAGAAGGTTGTTTGCAAGAAGGTGTTGCATCAGAAGCATCTTCTTTAGCTGGAAATTTAAAACTTGGAAAATTAATTGTTTTCTATGATGAAAACAAAATTTCTATTGATGGTTGTACAGATATTACTTTTACAGATGATATTGCAAAACGTTATGAAGCTTATGGTTGGCAAGTTTTAAAAGGTGATATGTATGATGTAGAAGGCATTGTAAAACTTGTAAATGAAGCTAAATCAGATACAGAACATCCTTCATTGATTATGTTAAAATCAGTAATCGGAAAAGGTTCTCCAAAACAAGGAACAGCTGATGTTCACGGTGCTCCTCTTGGTGCAGAAGGAATTATTGAAGCTAAAAAAACTCTTGGTTTACCAACTGATAAAGAGTTTTACGTTGTACCGGAAGCTTATCAATATTTTGAAGATAAAAAAGCAGATTTTGCTAAAGCAGAAAAAAATTGGGAAGATGAATTTGCTGCTTGGGCTAAAGAAAATCCGGAACTTAAAAAAGAATGGGACGCTTTCTATTCAGATTCTGTAACAAATCCAGATGTAAAAGATATTGAATATAAAGTTGGAGATGCTTGTGCAACTAGAGATGCTTCAGGAAAAGCTTTAAATGTAATTGCCGCTCGTTATGGAAATTTAGTTGGTGGTTCAGCCGATTTGATGGGACCAAATAAAACTGCATTTAAAAATATAGATAACGGAACTTTCAGTCCGGAAAATCGTAAAGGACGAACAATTGAATATGGAATTCGTGAATTTGCAATGTCAGCAGTTGCTGCAGGAATTTCTTTACACGGTGGATTACGTCCTTTCTGTGCTACATTCTTAGTTTTTGCAGATTATCTCCGTGCTTCTTTAAGAGTAGTTTCTTTGATGAAACAGCCTGTTATTTATGTTTTCACACATGATTCAATTTATGTTGGAGAAGATGGACCAACTCATCAACCAATTGAAACAATGACATCTTTAAGAGCAATTCCTGGAGTTCAAGCAATTCGTCCTGGAGATCCAGAAGAATCTATGGAAGCATGGAATATTGCTTATGCTTCAAAAGATCATCCTGTTTGTATGGCTTTTACAAGACAAGCTCTTGCTGTTTATGAAAAAGCTGATAAAAATTGGAAGAAAAACATGGCAGAAAAAGGTGCTTATGTTGTTCTTGAAGGCTCTTCAAATCCGGATATTACAATTTTAGCAAGTGGTTCAGAAGTAAATATGGCTTTGGATGCAGTAAAACTTGTTTCCGGAAAATCAATTAGAGTTGTTTCTGTACCGGATTTGAAAAAATTCTCAGGACTTTCAAAATCTGAACAAAATGAAATTATGGGTTCTCCAAAACGCGTAGTTTGTACAGAAGCTGGAATTTCTATGGAATGGTTACAATTTACAGAACAAGAAAATTGTTTCTGCATCGACAGATTTGGAACTTCCGGTCCGGCAAAAAAAGTTGCTGAATATTTAGGTTTTACATCAGAAAAATTAGCTGAGTTGTTAAAAAAATAGAAAAATCTAAATTAAAATAATGAAAATGCACCTGGAAAAGTTGGAAATTAAGTTCAATTTTGAAAGGTGCATTTTTTTTTCATAAAGTTTTGTTTATAGACAATTTTATTACAGTTTTATTTTTTACTTGTTGTCGTGAAATCTAAAAAATGTTATAGTAAAATATATCCCACTAAAAAGAGGTCCAAATATGCCTTATACTGAACCAACAAGTCTTGCGATTGTTGCGTGTCCAGGTGGCGAAGCTTTCGCCAATGAAGTCATAACGCACCTTAAACACATGTATAAACATCGCTTCACTTTGAAGAACGATGTTGTATCTAAGCGTTATGAGCTGACTAAAGAAGAGCTTGTACAGAGAATTAATTTGCAAAACGATTTGCAAACGAGTGATCTTTGTATAAGAGGTGCTACTGATAAGTATAGACCGCCGATTTTTAAAATCAATGCACGTTTTACTTATTTTGCTAATGGTGAGGTTAAGACCGAACTTTTAGACACTGTTCGTGGAAAAGATGTTTTTATTTTTCAGGACGTAGAAAACCATGAAGTTCTTTCAATGAACGATGGTAAAAACAAAATCAGAATGACGGTGAATGATCACGTTATGTCGCTTCTGGTTACAATTGACGCTGTTAGAATGGCTGGTGCTGGAAAAATCACTTTGGTTGTTCCTGCTTATCCTTACGCTAGACAGCATAAACGAAAAGGTCGAGAAGGTCTTACGGCAAGTCTTTTAGGACACATTTACGAAATGCAAGGTGTTTCTAGAATTATCACACTTGATTTACATTCTCGCGAAATTCCAAATGCTTTTTCAAAATTAAATCTCGATAATCTTCACGCTAGTTATCAAATTATTCGTGAACTTAGTAAAATTGTTGATTTGACGGGAAATACTGAAGATTTGGTAATTGTTTCTCCAGATACTGGTGCAATTGACCGCAATAAATTTTATGCTTCAGGTTTAAAACTTCCACTCGCAATGATTTACAAAGAACGTGATTATTCGATTGTAACTCAAGATGCACATTCTACAAATATAAAAGCAGTAAAATTACTTGGTGATGTAAAGGGAAAGGTTGCTTTTTTAGCAGATGATATGCTTGGAACTGGAGGAACTTTGCTTAAAGCTATGAGTTTCTT
Source organism: uncultured Treponema sp. (assembly GCA_964541735.1). Classification (GTDB taxonomy): domain Bacteria; phylum Spirochaetota; class Spirochaetia; order Treponematales; family Treponemataceae; genus Treponema_D. The sequence continues at coordinate 19,848 of CAZIQK010000017.1, read as the reverse complement.
AAAAGAGCAAGGAGCTACAAAAGTTATTTGTGCAATTTCGCTTCCTTTCTTTACCGGCGATGCAATCAAAGATTTTGATGAGGCTTACAAACAAGGTTTGTTCTACAGAATTATTGGAACGAATGCGGTTTATCATGAAGAATTGTTAAATCGTGAATGGTATATTAGCACGGATGTAAGCGGACTTTTTGCGAACGTAATTACAAGAATTCATTATAATCAGTCTTTGAGCGAATTGCTTGATAATCGCACGATTATAGAAAAAGTGTTAAAACAAAGCAGTCAAAATAAAACTATCGAACAATCTAACGAGCAAGGAACAAATTAAATTTTATGAATGTTCTTTGTGTAGATATAGGAACGACTTCATTAAAATCAGGAATTTTTTCTGATGATGGTGAAGTCGTTTCTGTTTTTAAAAAAAATCTTTTTGAAAAAAAATCAAAATTTGTTGCCGAAAAATGGCTTTTTGCATTAAAAAGTTCTTTGGAACATTTAGAAAAATCCAGTGAACAAGGATTTGAAATTGAAGCAATTTGCGTCTCCGGAAATGGTCCAACAATTGTAAGTTGTGGCGGATTGACGCTTTTGTGGAATAAAAATTACGAAGTTTCAAAAGAAAGAACTGAAAATTCACTTTTTTTGCCAAAATTGATTGCTTTTAAGGAACTTTTTCAAAAAGAATACAATCGTACAAAATATTTGTTTTCTGGCCCGGAATATCTGATTTATAAACTCACTCAAAATGCAATTACACTTCTTCCGGAAAAGCGTTTTATTCCAGCTTATTGGAATGATGGAATACTTTCAAAAGAAAATGTTGATATTTCAGCCGAAAAACTTCCGCCATTTATAAAAATTGGGCAAAAATGCGGAAATCTCACTGCTGAAAATGCAAAATTCTTAAAATTAAAAAAAGATATTCCTGTTTTTTGTGCCGGACCAGATTTTGTTGCCGCTTTAATTGGGACAAATACGTTAGAATCTGGAAAAATCTGTGATAGAAGTGGCTCTAGCGAAGGAATAAATTTTTGTGTAAATAAACAAGTTTTTCACGAAAAAATCAGAACTTTGCCTTCTGTAAAAAGTGATTTATGGAATATTTCGTATTTAATTCCAAAAAGTAGCAAATCATCAGAAATTGAAAGATTAAAAATGATAAAAGAAGGAATTGATATTTTGCAAGAAATTTCAATTCAAAATGATTTTTCTTTTCCAAAAAAAATGCATGTTACCGGCGGTCAAGCAAAAAATCTTGAATTTTTACAAAAAAAAGCGGATTTTCTTAAAATGGAAATTGCAGTTTGTAATTGTTTTGATGCAGAATTAATAGGGGACGCATGTGTCGCTTTTTATGGAATGGGAAAATTTGCTTCACTGAAAGAAGCCGCCTCAAAAATTGTAAAAGAATCATTAGTTTTTAAACCACAACTTTAGGATAAATTTATGAAAATCTATAAAATTCCGAAAAATTTAAGAGTAATCATTTTTGATATTGATTCGACTTTGTATACAAATCCAAAATATGCTTTTGAACAAGTTGATTGCCAAATTCGAGAATATGCAAAAGAAATTAACATTAGCATTGAAGACGCAAGAAAAAAAGTCTTGGATTTTCGCAAACAATATGCTCTTTTAAACGATGGAAAAAAAATCAGTTTGGGAAATACTTTTGTTAATTTTGGAATTCCAATTGAAAAAAGTATTGAATGGAGAAAAAATCTTTTGGAACCTAAAAATTTTTTGTCTTATGATGAAAAACTTGTAAAAACTTTAGGCGAACTTTCTAAAAAATATAAAATGATTTGTGTAACAAATAATCCTGTTTTGCCAGCAAAGAAAACTTTGGAAGCAATAGGTGTTTTGGATTTTTTTCCAAAAATCGTTGGTTTGGACACTTGTCATAAATCAAAACCTGCAAAAGAACCGTTTTTAACAGCGACAGAATGGCTTTCCGAAAATCCTGAAAATTGTCTTGCGGTTGGAGATCGTTATGATTTAGATATTGCTCTTCCGTTGGAATTAGGAATGGGCGGAGTTCTGGTTGTCGGCGTAGATGATGTTTATAAATTACCAGAGATTCTTTTTAGGGAAGAATAAAATTAATTTTCCGTAAATCACGTAGGGGTCTGTCCCCTAACGTTTTCAAATTTGTGATATTTTATTTTTAGAATTAAAAAGGTGTTTTTATGAAAAAAATTTTAGTTGCATCAACAAATCCTATTGTTACAAATGTTGTAAAATCTGTTTGTTTAAAATATTCAGCGTATTTTGACCCTTTGTTTTGTCCAGATACCGATGAAGCATTGTGTTTTATTGATTATGAAATTCCAGAAATAAAAATTGTGGATTTCACCTCAAAAGATATTGATTGTGAAAAAATTTTACAAACTATAAATAGCGACCCCTGGTTGCATAATGGTGGAGTGATTGCTGTTGTTTCAAATCCATCAGAAGTTCAAAAACTGGAAGAGTTAAAAAATCCAAATATTTTAGTTGCACAAACGGTTCATACTTTTCAAAATAATTTTGAACGACTTTTACGAATTCTTTGGAGTAATAAACAATTTTTATTTAATCGAGGAATGCAAGAATCTGTTGGCGGAATTGAAAAAGGTGGTTTTGTTTGTAAAAATGATCCTTTCGATTTAAGAATGTTTACAAGTTTCTTGATAAATTATCTTTATTGCACAAATAGAATCAGCGAAGAAGGTAGATATTCTTTACAAACAACTTTGATGGAACTTTTAACAAATGCACTAGAACATGGAAATTGTGGAATTTCTTATGATGAAAAAACAAAATATCTTGAAAATGGTGGAAATGTTTTAGATTTAATTCATAAAAAATTATTAGATGAAAATATAGCAAAAAGAAAAATTTGTATTGAATATGTAATTGGAAAAGAAAAATCATCTTTTAAAATTTCTGATGAAGGTGATGGATTTGATTGGCGTTCAAGAATAAATTCTAGTTCTCCAAAAAATGAAGAAACTCATGGCAGAGGAATTAATTTATCAAAAGAATTAGTTTCAGAATTAACTTATAATGATAAAGGAAATGAAGTTTCGTTTGAAATAAAAAATCTTCACGACTCTTCAAATACAGTTCCTCTTGTTATGCAACCATTTTCTACAATAACGTATAAAAGACATCAGATTGTTTGTAAACAAAATGAACTTTCAAATGATTTGTTTTTTATTTGTTCTGGGGAATATGGAGTTTATGTCGATGGAAAATTGATTTCCATTCTTACCCCAAATGATATGTTTATTGGTGAAATGGCATTTTTACTAAATGATAGACGTTCTGCAACAATTATGTCTGCACAAGAAGGAAAATTGATTCGTATTCCAAAAGCAGCATTTTTAAATCTTATACGAAAAAATCCGCATTATGGAATATTTCTTTCAAAACTTTTAGCTCAAAGAGTTGTAAGACAAAATCAAAAAACATTGGAACTTACAAATGAACTAAAAGAATTAAAAGAAAATTCAAAATAGATTAAAATAATCCAGAAATTACGCCATTATCATCAACATCAACATTTAATGCTGCTGGTGATTTTGGTAAACCTGGCATTGTCATAATATCGCCTGCCAAAGCAACAACAAATCCTGCTCCTGCATAAAGTTGAACATCTCTAACTGGGAAAGTAAAATCTTTTGGTGAACCAATTAATTTTGGGTCGTGAGAAATTGAATTTTGAGTTTTTGCAATGCAAACTGGTAAATTTCCATAACCTTGTTCTTCAAAAGTTTTTAATTTTTTTAATGCTGATGGTTCAAATTCAACTTCTTTTGCACGATAGATTTCTGTCGCGATTTTTTTAATTTTTTCTGTCAAAGGTAAATCAAGTTCGTAAAGTGGATGAAATTCTGATTTTTGATTTTCTATCATTTCTACAACAGTTTTTGCTAATTCTGTAGTTCCATTTCCACCTTTTTCCCAACCTTCGCTGAGAACAGCTTTTACACCGTTTTCTTCACAAAGTTTTTGTAATAATGTAATTTCTTCATCAGAATCGGTGATAAATTTATTTATAGCGACAACACTTTGAAGTCCAAATTTTGAAACATTTTCTATATGTGTTTTTAAATTTTCAAAACCTTTTTGTAAAGCATCACAATTCGGTTTTGATAAATCAATTTTTAAAACTCCACCATGCATTTTTAATGCTCGGATTGTTGCGACAATCACAACTACATCAGGTTTTAAGTTTGCACTTCTACATTTTATATCAAAAAATTTTTCTGCTCCTAAATCGGCAGCAAATCCAGCTTCGGTAACGACGTATTCGCTAGAAGCTAAAGCACATAAAGTTGCATTTACGCTGTTACATCCGTGTGCGATATTTGCAAATGGTCCACCGTGAACAAAAGCCGGCGTCTTTTCCAAAGTTTGAACTAAATTTGGTTTTAAAACATCTTTCAAAAGTGCTGCAACTGCACCGGTACATTTTAATTGTCCAAAAGTTATATTTTGTTTTTGATAATTTTGCCCAATCACAATGTTGTCGATTCGTTGTTTTAATTCTTTTATTGTTTTAGAAAGACAAATAATTGCCATGATTTCTGATGCAACTGCAATTGTAAAATGATCTTCTCGCGGAACTCCGTTGGTTTTTCCACCTAAACCTATGATGATATTTCTAAGGCTTCTATCATTCAAATCTACACATCGTTTCCAAGAAATTGTTCTAGGGTCAATTCCAAGTTCATTTCCCTGTTGAATATGATTATCAATTAAAGCAGCAATTAAATTATTTGCGATGGAAATTGCGTGCAAGTCGCCTGTAAAATGCAAATTTATATCTTCCATTGGAACAATCTGAGCGTATCCACCACCGCAAGCTCCTCCTTTTACACCAAAACAAGGACCTAAAGAAGGTTCTCTCAATGCAACAGACGCTTTTTTTCCAATTTTTCTAAGGCCATCTGTCAATCCAATAGAAACTGTTGATTTTCCTTCTCCCGCCGGAGTTGGTGTAACCGCAGTTACTAAAACAAGTTTTCCCGGTGATTTTGTTGCCTTTTCTTGCAATGTTTTTAATTCGTCAAAAGAGATTTTTGCTTTATAAGGTCCATAAAGTTCCAATTTATCTTGTGGAATGTCAATTTTCTCTGCAATTTGCGAAATTGGTGCCATCACATTTTTTTGTGCAATTTCTATATCTGTCATTTTTTTCCTCACTTAATTTTTTAATTTTATAACTTTTTTATAATTCGAATTCGATTTTTCTTCCAGTTCGTTGATATTTTACAATTTTTACGCCAGCAGTTTTTAATAATTCTTTAGAAACAAGATTCATAGGCGTTCCATCATATTTATCACAATCATAAATTACAGTTTTTATTCCCGCTTGAATTATTGCTTTTGCACATTCGTTACATGGAAAAAGAGTTACATAGATTTTTGTTCCAAAAAGAGAACCACCACGATAATTTAAGATAGCATTTAATTCACTATGAACAACATAAGGATATTTTGTATTTATAGGTTCACCTTCGCGTCCCCAAGGAAATTTTTCATCAGAACAGCCGATAGGAAATCCATTGTAACCTACAGAAAGAATTTTATTTTCTTCGCTTACGATGCATGCACCAACTTGAGAATTCGGATCTTTTGAGCGTAATGCAGAAAGTGCTGCAATTCCCATAAAATATTCATCCCAATTGATATAATCGTTTCGTTTTTCAGTCATTTTTATTCCTTTTGAAATTTTATTTTATAGTAGAAATAAGGCTTCTTCAAGTGTGCATAAAGAAACGCGAGCCGAAAAAGCATTTTATGCTAATTTTACGAAGTAAAATTAGGGTGCAGGTTAGAGTTTTTTTTTACACTTTAATTAAGTTTTTAACCTGCACAGTGTTCAATAACAAGATTAAAATGAGAAAACGTCCTTAGAGGGACAGTCCCCTCGTAAGAATACAATTCTAATGATACATATCAAAAAGAGCTTTTATCATTTTATTGTAAAACCTATTGCTGCAGGAACTTTTCTTGGAAGAGAAGATTTTTGCACAAGTTTTGAATAAATACAAAGTCCAGAAGAATGACCCCCGTCAAATTGCATAATTTTTGTACAACCAAGTGATTTTAAAATTTTGGAACATTCTTCGTAATTTAATCCATTTTTATCATCAATTTTAAAATTTGGAGTTGTGACAAAAAGATATAAAATTGAACCATCTTCATTTATTCCGCAAGCGGTTCTTGAGCGACGATTTTTTTGGAAAGGAATAAATTTTCCATTTTCATAAGTTGTAAAAAATCCACCAAACGCATAGGTAAACTTTTTTGTATTCTCTTCATTTTGAGTGTTTATAATTTCTGCACGAAAATTGTTATTTTCATCATAATAAAATCCTAATGCACAATATTTTGCAGAATTTTCGGTGATAATATCATTGTTGATTTTTGTGATTCCGATTGGCCAATTTGTTTTTTTTAAATCAAATGGACTTGTATTTATTGCAACAATTGTTTTATTTTTTTTTGCAAATTTTTTTAATCTAAAAGTTTTTCCGAGCATGCTTTTACTACTTGGTTCCGCTTTTATTTCCAAGTTTTGAGTCGATAAATCAACTTTTACGCAAGTCCAACTCACTTTTATTTCATCACTTTTTCCGGAAATTACTTCAAAACCATTTTCTATTGTTTGGAATTTTTCGTCGGTTTGAGAAGAAAGAAGTTCTAAAGGCAAAACTTCAACTTGAGAAAAATCTGTTTTTGGAGAAACATTTGTCGTTTGGCAAGAAAAAAATAAAAGTACAGATAAAATTAAAAGAAAAAGAGATTTGTTCTTATTCATTAAAAAATCTTTGTGCAGGCGTATTTATCCAAATTGCAATTAATTCACATTCACCGGCATTTTCTACACGGTGAGGTGCTCCTGCGGAAAAAGAAACACTATCTCCTTCTTCTAAAATATATTCTCTGTTTTCGTAAATAAATTTTGCTTTTCCTTTTATGATGATTCCAATTTCTCTACCTGTGTGTCCATAAGAACCGTGATGCGTGTGAGTTCCAACCGGAAGTTTCAAAACATAAGATTCTACAGAAATTGTATCGTTATAATCTGGTTTTGAAAGTTCTTCATAAACAATTTCATCTTCGCGAATTGTTGCTCGCTCATTGTGACGAATAATTTTTACCGGACGTTCTTTTCGATATTCTTCAAAAAGATATTCAAGATTTATGTCTAAAACATCAGCCAATGCCAAAAGTGTATCTATGGCAGGAGAAACATGATTTCGTTCTATTTGAGAAACAAGACTTTCGCTCACACCTGCTTTTTGAGCTACAGTTTTTAATGTAAGCCCTTTTCGTTCTCGAACTTTGCGAAGTTTTTCACCAAAATGATAAGGTACTTTTTTTTCTGTAGATGTTTCATTTTGCGAAGCTGTCATTATTTTGTTTCTCCTTATTTTGGGCTGTAACAAATTGTACAAAGTAATCTTCTAATGTTTTTTTTGGACCTTCGACTCTCATTCTTGCTCTTGAACGAGCATTATCTCGGCGGATTGTGTACATTGAGTAAAAGTCTCGATAATCTAGTCCGGCATCTGCTTTTACGTGTTCGCCTAAAAATTTAGAAACTTCATCACGACCAATGGCGGGAATTCCTGATTCTCTTAATGTTCTTCTAAGTGATTTTATTTGTTCATAAGAAATTCCAAAAAGAAATTCTTCCATTGCTTGACTTACTCCTTCATCACCCATTTTTTGTTTTATAAAACTAATCCACTGGTCATCCATTTGCATTGAAATTAGTAAAAGTTCGCTTGTTCCCATCATCGTTCCAAACGCCGGAGCCAATTTTCTTCTTGCTGCCCAAACTGAACGCAAAACAGGAGCAACCGTTTCTATAGTTTGATCGTTCCAGTGTTCCCACAAAAGCAAAAGTGAGTATGCCCATTCTCTACGAAATTCCATCGGCTGTGTGTTGTCTGTAATAAGATTCATATAAACATCTTCAACCAAAAGCGAAAACATAGAAAGAATTGTCTCTTTATCAAATTCTTCATAAAATTTAAGCATTTCTTCACCGACGTGTTTTGCATATTTTGAAAAATTAGAAAGTGTGTGCGCTTTTGCAACTAAAAGTCCTTTTCCTAAAATAGCTTTTGATGGAAGTTGTAAAGTTTTATCGCCATCTTCTTGGTGTTTGATTAAAGAGTCAATTAATGTCATTGGCGTTCTGATTCCACCAACTAAATCGTGTTTTTCCAATAAAGAAGGAAATCTAGAAATTGATGAAGCAATTGCTTCTAAATCTGCAATTCTGTTTAAAAATGTGTCAGCACGTTCTTCGTCAAGTTGTCGAACTTTAGGAAAAAATTCGTTTATAAGGTCTACTTGCCGTTTTGTAAAACATTCAACGCGTTCTTCATGTTCATAATTAAGAGAAGCACTTCCTGCGGGTGAGTCAAAAAATGTATTTATATCAACTGATTCAAATAGAGTTTCGTTAGCCATAATTTAAGAAAATCTTTTCCTTATAAAATATTATAAAACATTCTTTTTGAATTTTCCATAAGTTTTAAACTCTATAAAAAGATGAAAAGAATTTTATTTATGGGCGTTTCCTTATAAAAAAGTAAATACTAAAAAATTGCTCCAAGTATTCGCAATTTTTTTTAACGTATTTTCTATTTTATAAGGTCGGGTGTTCCAGCCTTCGCTAACGCTCATCCTCCTCACTTCACTTCGCTCGTTGCGGTGGACTTCGGGCTTCCATACCCTAACGCACATGAGGTATAAAAAAAATTGTTTTGCGGTAGTTTCGATATACTCAACTACTACAATTTCTATTTCATTCTCAACCTAAATGTTACAAAAAATTATTTGCAAAGTGAGCGTTTTATAATTATCTTTAAAATATACGATTATAAATATAAAAAAAATCTAAAACGGAAAAAATTGTGAAAACCGATGAATTTTTAATAGACGAAAAATTAGTAAAAGAAAACAAAGAAGATGAAAATCAGAAAAAATCATCTGAACTTATGCTTATAAAATCTGTGTCGAATCTTACTTCTGATGTTGGCTCTGATAATTTTTACAAAATGGCTTTTGAATATCAAAAAATTATGATGATTTACGAAAGTGCCATCAAACAATTAGAAACAAAACTTGAGATTTTAAATAAAGAAAATAAAGTTTCGGGACGAAGAAATCCAATCGAAACAATAAAATCACGATTAAAGTCGCCGGAAAGCATTGCAAATAAATTAGAAAAAAAACATCTTCCAATCACTTTTGAATCAATGATAAACAATTTAAATGATATCGCAGGTGTTCGTGTAATTTGCCCTTATATTTCAGATATTTATAAAGTTCGAGATATTCTTTTAAAACAACCGGATATAAAATTTATCAAACAAAATGATTATATTGAAAATCCAAAAGAATCCGGATATAGAAGTTTGCATATTATTGTAGAAACGCCGGTTTATCTTTCAAAATCAGAACATAATGTAAAAGTTGAAATTCAAATGCGTACAATCGCTATGGATTTTTGGGCGAGTTTGGAACATGAACTTCATTATAAAAATGATACAAAAGTTCCTGAAAGTGTTAGACGAGAACTTTACCGCGTTGCAGAAACAATTGCAATGACAGATCGCGAAATGGAAGAAATTGCTATAGAACTTCAATCGTTGGATTAAAAAAGGCAAAAAGAATTTATAAAAGATTTTATTGCCTTTAGAATTGTTTTAGTAGTTATAAACTTAATAAAACTAAAAACAGTATAAAAAAAATAGCAGCAATAGCACCAAAAAAACAAAAATAACTGATACTAAAACCAACAATCGAAAGAATAAATCCAATTAAAGCTCATTTATTCTCTGGTGGCATTTTTTCATTTTCTTCTGATTTAGGAATGTCCTAAAAAATAATTATAACAAAAAATGTTACAAAAGTTAGCATAACTCTTCTTAGTGTTTAGTTAAGAAGAATGATACGAATATTTTAGTTTTAATTTGAAAAAACATTCTAAAAACTTTTATTCTCACAGTTTTTTTCCGATAATGTTTTTATGAAAGTAAAAAGTTTTTCATTTGTTTTATTTTTTTTAATAGTAGGAAATGTTTTTGCTCAAAATCTATCCGAAAATCAAAAAACTCTATATACGAGCGAACAACAAAAATTAAAAATTTTAGCATCAGACGTAAAAATTTTTGTTGAACCAAATGCTGAATTTGGAGGATTTCATCTCTACATTCGCAAAAAAGATGGAATTGAATCTGTTTTGCTTACAGAAACTGCAAAAGATCCTACCGGAAAAGAATCAAGTTACGCTTATAGAGCAGAAGAATATAATAAAATAAATGGTGATGAAATTCGAATTCTTGATGGAAAACGTCTTGTTTCGGAAAGTGCAAAATTCAGTTTGGTTGATTCAACCGTAGAAGAAACTTCTTTTTTTGGGAAAGCATTCCACATTTATATTCCTTCAAAATTAATTTATGGTTACGAATGGACAAGACATGGTGAAGTTGAAATTAAAGAAGGTACTTTTGTAAATATTCGTTCTTTTGAAAAGCCTTATGCTGATTATTCTGGAAATTTTATGGATAGTCCGTTTATGTTTAATTTTATTCCCAAAAAAAAGACTGAAATTGTAGAAAAAAAAGTTGAAGAACCTAAAAAAATCGAAAAACTTGAAGAATTAAAAGAACCAGAAGTAAAAAACTTTGTGGAAGAAGCAAAACTTACAGATGATTATAATCCTATTGCAAGCGAAAGTTTTAAAGAAATGGATGATGATTTGATTTATTCAAAAGGTCCAGAAACTTTAATCACTGATATAGAAAATGTACTTGATAAAATTGATTTAAAAAATCTTGATTTAGTTTTTGTAATTGATGCAACTGGAAGCATGAAAAATGATATGGATAAATTAAAACAAGATTTAGTTTTGTCTGTTCAAAAAAAATTAAACGAAAATTCAAATACACGAATTGGATTGCTTTTTTATAGAGATTATGGTGATAACTTTAATTATAAAAACCTTCCTGTAAAATTTTATGATTTTACAAACGATTTTAATGTTTTTCAAAAAAATTTAAATTCAATTAAAATTTTAGGAAGAGAAGGTGGTGATGTTCCGGAAGCAGTTTACGAAGCTATTTTTAGTGCAAGTGAATTTTATTCTTGGAGAGAAAATTCTAATCGGCAAATTATTTTAATTGGTGATGCAGAACCTCATCCAATTCCAAGAGGTACAAAAAAATATTCAAAAGATTTTGTAATGAAAAAGGTTAGTGAAGACAATATAAAAATTCATACAATTTTGTTACCAAAAGATTAAAAAATTCGTTTGTATTTCTCAAAATCTCTTCATTGACTAAAATATTACAAATTTGCATAATTTATCTATTATGATTAATCCATTAGCAAAAGAATTAAATGATACATTAGCAGGTTCAGTTGTAGATGCTCTCCTTTCTGATATGGGAAAGCGTCTTTATTTTCCAAACGGAATTATTGCTCAAGGTGGAGAAGCCGCAAAAGATGCATATTTAGCGAACGGAACAATTGGAATGGCGGTCGAAAATGGAACTCCAATAGAACTTGAGACTTACAAAAAATTACTTCCAAATTTTACTCCAAAAGAAACTGTTGCTTATGCAAAAACAGCAGGAAATCCAGATGTCAGAAAACTTTGGAAAGAAAAAATCATCGAAAAAAATCCTGATTTGAAAAATAAAAAAATCTCTTCACCGATTTTAGTACCCGGTCTTACAGCGGTTCTTTCTTATGTAGCAGATTTATTCGTTGATGTTGATAAGCCTTTAATAGGAGCGGATCCTAGTTGGGATAATTATGAATTGATAGCTTCTACTCGTCGAGGTTCTGAATTTCATCAGTTTAAGTGTTTTGAAAATGGAAAATTTAATCTTTCTGGACTGGAAAAAGCAATGAAAGATGATGCAGAAAAATATGGTTCAGTTCGTGTTATTTTGAATTTTCCGCAAAATCCTTCTGGTTATAGTCCTACAAAACAAGAAGCTCAACAGATTGTAAAAATTGTAAAGGATATTGCCGAAAGTGGCAAAAAAGTTCTTGTTTTATCTGATGATGCTTATTTTGGTTTGGATTATGAAGATAATGTTGAGCAACAATCACTTTTTGCTTATATGGCAGATTTACACGAAAATATTTTGGCAATAAAAGCTGATGGTCCTACAAAAGAAGATTTCGCTTGGGGCTTTAGGACTGGATTTATTACTTTTGCTTCAAAAGCATTAACTGATGAACAAATTACAGCTCTTCAAGTAAAATTTATGGCAGCAATTCGTTCTTCAGTTTCTTGTTCTTCTACCGTTTCTCAAAGTTTAATTTTGCATGCTTTAACAGATTCATCACACGAACCAATAAAAAGAAAAATGCGAGAAATGTTAAAACGTCGTTACAATTTAGTTAGAAATTTTGTAAATAATCATACTTCAAAAGTTTTAGAACCTCTTCCTTTTAATTCTGGATATTTTATGAGTTTTAATGTAAAAACCGGCAATGCAGAAGATATTCGAAAGAAACTTTTGAGCGAAGAAGGCATTGGAATTATCCAAATTGATAAAAATACTCTTAGAGTTGCTTTTTCTAGTATTGATGAAGATAAAATTGAAGAAGTTTATTCTAAAATATATAAAGTTGCCGATTCAATGTGCTAATTTTTGAGGTTTTTTTTGAATATTTTGAAGAAAGTGAAGTTTTCGGCAGTTAGTTTTTTTTTGACTGCCGTTTTTTTATCATTTTTAACTATTTTTACAAGTTGTTCTGAAAAAAACAAAGAACCTTCTAAAATTATCATTTGGACAGATTGTGCAGAATTCACTCAGTACGCGGAACTTTTTAATATTAGTCATGAAAATGATAAAGTTGTTTTAGTTTATAAAGAAAATCCATCGCTTTCGCTTCCTCCTGCGAAAGATGAAGAAAATCCTGATATTATTGTTGGTTCTTGGCTTAGAACTGACTCTACAAAAAAGTATTTTAAAAATCTGGATTACACTTTTGATACAAAAAAACTTTCTTCACAAATGTTTTATCCTCAACTTTTAGATAGCGGAAAAGTTGGTCATGTTCAATATTTAATTCCGGTAAGTTTTAATCTTCCTGCAATAATTTTTTCAAATGAAAATAAACATCTCGTTCCGGAAAGTTATACAATCGGTTTGGAGCAAATTCGTTCTACGGCATCACAATATAACGGAAAAAATAAAAAAGATTCTTATACAAAAATTGGTTTTACGCCTCTTGCAAATTCAGATTTTCTATATTTAGTTACAAAATTAAAAGGTGCAAATTTTCGAGAAGAAAAAGACAAAATTGTTTGGAATCAATTTCAATTAGATGCAGCAACAAATTATGTAAAAGAGTGGGTTCAAAAAGAAAATACATCAGCACAAACAGAACAAGATTTTACTTTTAAATATCTTTTTATGCCTTTTTATCGTCGAGTTAGTATTGGAAGAACTTTATACGCTTACACAACAAGTGATGAACTTTTTACCGTTATGAAAGATCAGCAATTAAATATCGGGTTTCGTTGGGTTTCGCAAGAAAGAATGATTTTTGCAGAAGATTCTTTAACGATGATGGGAATTTATAAAAAAGCACAAAATCAAGTTGGAGCAACTGAATTTATAAGTTGGTTTTGCCAATCAGAAACTCAACAACAAATTTTGGAAAGAAAAAACAAAATGAATCTTCAAACAGAAGAATTTGGTATTGCAGGCGGATTTTCTGCAATTCGTGATGTTACAGAACATATTTTGCCAATTTATTATACGCCGCTTTTAACAAATCTTCCGCCGGCCCAAATGATTCAAGTTCCGCAAAAATTACCGGCAAGATGGCTTTCTTATAAAAGTCAAGTTGTTGAACCTTACTTAGAAAATGTAATAACTTCAATTGATGATTCAAAACAAATCTCAATTGAAGATTACGAAAAAGAATACCGCAAAAAATTTTATGATTAGAACTTTCTATCAGTTTTTATCATGTTATTTCTTTTTGCTTTTTTTAGTCTTTGGTAAAGTTGTTTTCTTTTGTTTAATCTCAAATTCTTTTAGCAAAAGTTCACATTTATAAGCCGCTTTTAATTTTGCAGAACAGATTTTTTTGTACAATTTAAATACTTCCGAAACTTTTGCAGGTTTTGCATTTAAAAGCATAAACATAAATATTTCATTTAAACTTTCTTCTAATCGTTCTTTATTAAACCACTTTACGCCATCAAACAAATTCGCTCCGCTCAATGCAAATGCATATTTTCCATCAATTAGCAATTTTACAATTTTATTTGCAATTTGATTTTCCTCTTTAGGAAGATTTTGCGAAGATGAATAAGAACTTAAAAGAATTGCCTTAATTAAAAAGTTTTTTAAATCTTTCTGTAAGAACTGATTAATTTTTCTTCCAAAATTCCATTTTTCTGCAAAACCATTTTCTGCATATTCACCACAAATTGCCCAAACTAAAAGTGCGGTTTCCAAATCTTTATTATTTTGAATTAAAAATGCACTGAATTCTTCGGCAGTTTTTGCTTTTGCAAGTGATTTTTGTAAATCTTTTGGAGGTTTTGCAACTGGCAAGTTATGAATTGCAACTAATTTTTTTATTCTAGATTTATACAGTTCAAATTGCTTTTCCGGAGTTAAGATTTTTAATTTTTCTGATTTTTCTTCAGCAAATTTTTGAGCAGTTTTGTAAAATTCTATCGCATCTTCTTCAGAATCTTCCAAAATTTTATTTATGATTTTTACATCAATTTTATGATTTTTTTGTTCTTCTTTTGATGATTTTTTTAATATTGTTTCAGTTGTATTTTTATCAGATTTTGTTGAAACTTTATCATCATTTTTTTCACAAACTTTTGAGAATTCTTCAAGAATTGGTAAAAGTGATTTTTTTGTAAATTTTTCTAAATCTGCATATAAGTCTTTGTAAATTAAATCTTGCCAAGCAGATTCCAAATCTTCACAACCAGAACCATTTAAAAATTCACACAAAATTTTATATCGACAATCTGCTTCATCTGTTATTTGTTGAATATTTAAAAATACTTGATATTCAAAACCATTCAACATTACGAACATTCCTTTTTCGCAAATTTCTGATGATTTTCTTATGTACCAAAGACGAGTTTTATGTTCTTGGAAAATACAATATTTATCATCTTCAGAAGTTAAATTTAATCCTTCTGAAATTGATTTTGAAATAAGTTTTGTTTCTTCTCCATTTCCTGTATGAACTGCGTAAGGGTCAGATTGTTTTATCCATCCATACGCTTTATCATATTTATTATTGTAGAAAACTAAAGTTCTTTCTTTATCTGTTCCATTTGAATATGCAAATACATTTTCGTTTACATTTCCATCTTGCCACAAATCATAAATTAAGAAATTATCAACTCCAGAAAATAAATATCGTTTTTTCATCAAAGGAAAAATATCATGCCAATGTCTGTCTACAAGATATTGACTTGGTTTTTCATCTTTGTAAGCTTTTGTATATTCCATTCCATATTTTTCTGTAAATCCTTCAATTTGACCATGACCAAACATTGGAAGACCTGGCATTGTAATCATCAAAGTACAAACACCAAAATATTTATCGCCATCCCCAAATTGAGCAATTGCAGTTTCTTCATCTGGATTGTTCATAAAATTTACATATCGTTTTAGGACTTGAGGATCGAATTTTATTGTATTTTTAATTGTGTCACGATATTTTTGATTCTCTTCTTTTTTGAGCATATTCATAAAAGCAGAATTATAAACACGATGCATTCCAAGCGTACGGACAAAATATCCTTCCATCATCCAAAATGCTTCTGCTAAAAGTAAAGTGTCCGGACATTCTTTTGCAACTCTATCAACAACTTCGCGCCAAAATTCATTAGGGATTGCATCATTAAACTGTTGAGTTGTTAATGAATATTCTGAACGAGTTGCAATATCTCCTCCATGTCCTGGTTCTGGATACCAAAGACGGCGAATTGATTTTTTTGCTAAAACCATTGCAGCATCAAAACGAATTATAGGAAAATTTTGTGCAACATGAAGAATTTCTTGGATAACTGCTTCTCTAGCTTGAGGATTTAAAAAATCTATTTGAGCGGTATCATTCCAAGGAAGACCAGTTCCATCATTTCCATGATAAATATATCTAGTATCTCCCGTTTGATTATCAACGCGTTTAAAAACGACTGAACAATCATTTTTTGAATAATAATGATCTTCCAAATAAATAGAAGTTCTTGAGTCTTGAGAAAGATTTTCACCTGTAAAAGTATATTGTGGGAAAGGATTATCTTTTCTCTGAATAAAATAATCCGGATGATTCATAACCCATTCACCATCCATTCCAGTGTGATTTGGAACCATATCTGATGCAAGACGAATTCCTCGTTGCCATAAACGTTGTCTTAAATTTGCTAAAGCGTCCCATCCACCAATATTTTGTGCAATGTTATAATCATAAAGCGAATATGCTGATGCTGCTGCTTCCGGATTTCCACAAAGTTGTTTTATTCTTTTAGACGCTTTTGAACGTTCCCAAAGACCAATCAACCAAAGTCCCGTAAAACCTTCATCGCGAAGTTTATCAAGTTCTGAATCTGGAATTTGGTCTAATCGCGTAATTGGATAACCATATTGTTTTGTTAATTGATCTAACCAAACTAAAACAGTTTTTGCCATTAAAATTACATTTGGCATCCAATCACTATCTGCACTAAAACGTTCGTATTCATTCATTAAATTTTCAAACGAATAAGGAACCATATCTGGTAAATCGCCACCACCAAAACCATGCCAAGCGGATTTTTCTTCTTCAGAAATTGTATCCAAACCTTGTAAAATGCGTTTTAACCATTCGCCCAAAAATTCATTCCAATATTTTTCAATATATTCTAGCTGACCACGTAAACTTTCCGGTGAAAAAACTTGAGGTTCTCGTAAAAGAGAAATTAAATCGTGATTAAAAGGACCAAAATCCGGTTGAGTTTTTGCATATTTTTGGATTGCAGCCCAAGTTTTATTATAAATTTTATTTTTTGCAAGATTAGAATCATCAAACAGAAGATAAAATGGTTTAAAAGCAGGATTTTCATTTGCAAGATGAAGTAAAATCAATTCTTCTAAAGTTTGTTCACGATTAGAACGATTTTTTTCTGTTCCAACATCAAAAGCATCTCTTTCTAAATATTCTTGAGGCGTACATTTTTGATTATAAACTTCTACCGGAGGAAATTCTTTTATAAAATCTAAAAGAAGTAAATCAATTTCTTCTTTTTTGAATTCTTTATTTAGTTCTTCCAAAAGATTTTTCATAAAATCAGGAACTTTATTTCTACGGTAAAGAAGGCTCACATAATGCAAAATTTCGTCAATAAGTCCCATTGCATTAAGTTGTCCAGCCGAAACTTTTTTATTTTCATCTTTTGTAACATTTTCAATATAATTATTAAAAAGAAGTTGAAAATCTCGGACATTCTTCATATTTGCAAAAACAACATTTCCTGAAGATGCAAAAAGTCCTTTATTAAAATTACACAAATCGCGTACATTTTTTGAAATATGAAATTCATTATAAGAAATTCTCATTTTATCGCTCGCTTATAGTTTTTATTTTTTCAATTAAGGATTTATCATTTGATAAATCTTCCAAACTAACAGGAATTCTGTAAGTCCAATTAAATTTGTTTACAGTTCCAGGAACATTTATACGTTCTTCTTCTGCATTTTTTAACCAATATTTTTTATTCATATAAAGATAATCTTGTAATGGACAAATATACCAGTTTGAAGAAGTTTCTCCACATTTTTTCATAATTGAAAATGCTATTTCTGGTGAAAACTCTGCATTTTCTAAAGTTTGATTTTCTTCCGAAATTAATTCTCGAATCGAGCAGAAAATATTTTCTTGATTATCATTTTTTTCTGATTTTTCTTCATTCCACCATTGACGAATTGTTGAAGAATCGTGAACTGATGTTGTTGTTACAGAAAGTGGTTCATAATTTTGGAAAGAAACATACGGTTTTCCGGATTTTTCCCATTCACGACACCAACGAACAACTCTTAATCCCAAAATTTCATTTTTTTTCATTGTTTTTGGAACACATTCAATATTTACACCTAAATCTTCTCCGCAAGGAATCATATTTAAAGGTTCACAAATTGCTTCAAAAATTTCATTTGCTTGTTTTTTCCAAAGTTTTTCATCTTTTTGATAAATACTTTCAAACAAATTTGATAACGACTCTCGTTCTTTTTCGTTTAAACTTTTCCATGAAGTTGAATTTCCATAAGTCCAAATCGGAACATATTTATTTTTGGAAATTTCATTCAAAGTTTTATTAGACCAATATTCAATCAGTTTTTGTTTGATTTTTCCTTCAATTTCTGAATTACATAATTTTTCAAGAGAAGTTTCTAAAATTTGGCGACTTCCTTTTATTTCTGATTTAAAAAGCCAAAGTTCTTCATTATTAATCTGATTGCAAAATTGTTTTAAAATTTTATGTGCAAGTTCATGATTCCAAGTTATATCTTCAATCGCACTTGTTGGAATATGAGATTTAGATAACCAACGAATTCTGTCATCATCAAAACCTAATTCATATAAAGAATCTTTCTTTATAGAAGAAAATGGCTCCGTATGACCATTTAAAGCATTGCAATCTGAACTAGGAATTGCCCAAATTCTAAAAAATCCCAAAATATGATCTAATCGATAAGCATCATAATATTTTGAAGCGTTTTTTAATCGCTCTTTCCACCAATTATAATCTTCTGATTTTAAATTTTTCCAATTGTAAGTAGGAAATCCCCAATCTTGTCCATTTGGATTATCGCCATCACTTGGTGAACCCGCTCTTAAATTTTGATTAAAAAACTGAGGAAAAGCCCAAGTGTCGCAAGAATCTTCATTCATTAAAATTGGCATATCACCTTTTAAAAGAATTCCATTTTTATGAACAACATCCACCGCTTGTAAAAATTGTTTTTCTGCAATCATCTGACACCAAACATAAAACAAATGTTCTTTTTTAAAAGCTTTTTTCTGCCAAGTTTTTGTAATCTGTTCGATGCTCATGTTTTTATCATTTTCAATCCAAGATTTCCAACTTGATTGCATATAATGCCATTTTAAATTTTTATAAACTGCATAAACTTTTATCCAAGGATTTGATTTTATCCATTTTTTCATTTCATCATCTTCTTCGCCGGTTTTTCCAACTTCAGAAAATTCATATAATTTTCTAAGAAGATTGATTTTTGAATTTAAAATTCCATCATAATCATAACGTTTTGTATATTGAAAATCTTTTTGAAAATTGTCGTAATGATTTTTAAAAATTGTATCAGTTTTGTAAATTTCAGTAAAATTTGAAATATCAGATATTCGGATATAAATTGGATGAAGTGCAAAAGCGGAAAGTCCGGAATATGGAGAACTTTGAGTTCCCGTATCATTTACCGGTAAAAGTTGTATGATTTTAAAACCTGCATTTTTACAAAATTCTGCAAATGGAATTAAATCTGCAAATTCTCCAATTGCACTATTTTTTGAAGAATAAAGTGCTCCAAGAGGAACAACAACGCCAGTAAGCCTTTTAGAATCTGATTTTTCTTGCATAAAGAGTATTATAGCATAGAATTGATGATTATGTATTTTTTTTTATAAAATTTTATCTATTTTTAATTAACGCAGATGTCGCAGATTTTGCAGAATATTGTAATTGTTCCATTGAAGTTGTTATTAGAAAACTTGGCGTTTCCTGCCGTGTACGGCAGGTCGGCAGTTCCAGCCTTCGCTAACGCT
>CAZIQK010000016.1:0-51184 GCA_964541735.1 uncultured Treponema sp. | reverse complement strand
CAGAAAAACTTGTTGATTTGATTGGCGATTTTAGCGATTTCGGAGTTGAGCAATGAAGATTTTTTTGCATTTCCGTCAGAACCGGATTTGAAGAAAAAATCAGCGATATCGTTCATCTTTTAAAAACGAAAATGCGACTAAAAACAGGAAAAGAATATTTTGAACAGTTTTTTTCGGTTACGTTTTTTTGAAACTGGCGAAACCGATACTGCAAAGTTCAGATTTTTCAAAAAGGCAAAATTTTTTTTGCTTTTAGCCTTCAGACAGCGATTTTCACCCATTGGAAGACAAAGATTTGCAGATTATAAAATCAATAATGTACTGTGAATATGTAATGGGAATTGTTTCGGTAGCTTTTGACAAAGATAACCGGATTGTAATTGTAGACGGACTGTTAAAAGATATGAGCGGTAAAGTTGTGGTCGTGAACAAACGCAATAAACGCGTGAACATAGAACTGGAATTTATGGGCGACGCAAAAATCGTCGGACTTTCATACGAAGTCGTAAAAAAAATAAAATCTTTGAAAAAAATTGTAAATTTAATTTTACGCTTGAAACAAGGAGTTTTATATTTGAGATTTTAAAACTTTACACAATACTAGAAAAGTTATCGTATAACGGAGGCAAAATGCGAGAAAAAAAAGATAAATATGAAAGTTGTTTTTCAAAAGATACTGAAAAATCATTGAAGTTTATGTTTGATAAAATAAACGAAACATTTTTTGAAAATGAACTTCAACAAATTAAATTTATTAAGGGGTATTCACCTAGAATAGAAGGATATTTTTCAAATAAAAATAACATTCCTATTCTGTGTATTTGTGTAAATGCTATAAATAAAATAATTCCTACCCTTATAAAACTTGATAGTTTTTCAGTGCTTATAATTCACGAATTAGTGCATTATTGGCAAGAACTCACAAAACTTCACGACAATACAACTTATATGCACGATTCTGTTTTTGAAAAAAAAATGAATGATTTTGGTATTTTTGAAAAATATGCTTATAGAAATAGAACAATAACTAGAAGTTTTCGTCTAACAAAAATAAAAGAAAATAGTTTGTTTGATAATTTCATAAAAGAAGTTTCTAATCCTGATACAGAGTTTAATCGTTGTTTTAATATTGTAAAAGCAGAATTAAACGAATATGCTAATATCATCTATGAGAAAAAAAAGAGGTTACAAGAACAAAAAGAAATGTAGTATATACTTATGAGTACGCAAAAATACTCAAGAAATTGCACAAGCAATAAATCAAGAAAAAAATGATTTATAAAAAAGTGGAAGTATAAAAGAATAAATTGCTTATACGAATTTCTATTGTGTAATCAGTGCAATAAGAAATAAGAATGAAAAAAAAGGCCCGGAATGAATCCAGGCCATGCCCATCAGGCAATCAGGGACATGGGTGGGAGGGGAAAAATGTCCCTGATATTTTTATTATCGTCGTGTATATCAAAAATCTTTAATTAAAAAATTGCAGAAATTAAAATTTATTCTTCTAAAATTTCTAAATCGACAAGAAAGTTTGCTGTGTAAGTTTTTCCTTTTACAACGTTTATGGTTTTTGCAATTTCATAATTTCCTATAGCAAAAGTGATTTTGTGTTCTCCTTCTGTAATTGGAACTTCAGTTTTAAAAGTTGCAAAATCTTTATCATCTAGCGTAACTTTTGCACCATCGGGAGCAATAACAATTAAAGTTGGCTCTATGCTCTTCATTTCGACAATAAGTTCCGTTGTTTTTGCTTGATCAATCCTTACAGTTCTAACTTCATTTCTATAAGTTTCAGAAATTATAGAAATATTATGAATTCCTGTATCTAAAATGATTTTTTGAGGGTTTTGTAAAAAATCAGAAGATTTATCGTCTATAAAAACAGAACATTGTGCTAAATCATTTTTTGGATTTAATGTTAATTCAAGTTTTCCTTTGTTTAATAATATTGGTTTTGCTGTAATTTTTATTTTTGAATTTAACGTTTCTTCCGGAATTCCTTTCATCACAGGTTGCAATCTTATAAAAATCACATTTTGTGAAAGATTTGGAATTGTATCCATTTTTGTTGTGTATTTATTTGCTTTTAATGAATTTTCTTTTGTAAAAGGAATTTGTAAAACCCAAGAAAGACGACCCGGTAAAGTACTGACAAATTGTCGTGTTGCTGAATAATCTATTTGATTTACGGATGGTTTTGGTTTTACGTTATCATAAACTGAGCAAGCAACGCTATCCATCCATTCAGCAACTGCTTCCGGAATATCCATTTTTATTTCTAAACCTTCAATAAATTCTTTATCTTTTGGCAAAAAAATTGCTAAAGATTCATTTATTCCAATTAATTCGCTTGCTTCTGAAGTTATATCTTGTTGAATTTTTACAGTATGCATTTTACTTACGCGAAAAGTTTCCGCTGATAAAATCATACAAAATGAAAAAAATATAAATATAGAAAAATAAATTTTATTTTTAGTCATAAACTCTCTGTTAATTTACAAAATTTTGGTAATTTATTCTATAGTTTTATGAGTTTTATAACTTTAGAGATGTCTTTTAATTAAAATTTAATTTATCTCGTGGATTTTGTGCTTTTCCGCCTTGTCTAATTTCAAAGTGAAGATGAGGTCCTGTTGCTTTTCCTGTTTGTCCAACGTATCCAATTAAATCACCTTTTTTTACGCTTTGATATTGTTCAACTGTTATTGATTTTAAATGAGCATAAACGCTTGTTGTTTTTCCTAAATCGTGAGAAAGAATTATATAATTTCCAAAAACGCTGTCGTTTTCTAATGCAACTGCAACATCTCCATCTTTTACGGCATAAACCGGAGTTCCTTCTGTAGCCGCCATATCAATTCCGTTGTGATTTTTTAATTCTCCTGAAAATGGATTTTTTCTCTTTCCAAATTCTGATGAAATCCAAAAAGAATCGTTTAAAAGTGGAAGTTGGATTGAAGAATCTAAAAAAAATGCTCTCTCGGTTGGAGAAAATCTTTTATTTTTTAGAAAGACAAAATCACGACCATTAATTTCCCATTTTGTGCCTTTTAGAGAATCTTGTTTCGTTGCATAATTTTCTTGTAATAAAACTTCAACAGATGTTTTTCCTTTTTCTAAGGGAATAAAAAGTCCAGGAACGGTTGGTAAAATCAAATCTTTATTTATGATTTTATCAGATGATGATTCAATTTGATTAAGGGTTGCAATCGTTTCGTAAGGAATATTGCATCGAGAAGCTAAACCTTGCAAAGAAAAAGTTTCTGTGTTTTTGTAATAAAAAAATTGATAATTTGGTTCTCTTCCGGAATTAAGATTTTTATAGTTTTCTTCTACTATTTTGCTATATTCTTTAAATGATGATTCGTAGGAAGAAAGGCGAGAAAGAACAGATAATTTTTCAGTTTCTATGATGATTTTTTCATCATTTTGTGATGATGAAAATGCATTTGAAAAAACAAAAATAAATTCAAAAAAAAATAAAAAAAATTTTTTGTTCATAACTATTTTTAGTGATGTTTTCATAAAAAAAGACAGATTCTTTTCCAAGAACCTGTCTTTTTCTTGTAAGGAAAACTTACTCTTCGATAATAGCCTCTGTGGGACAATCAGCTGCACAAGTGCCACAAGAAATGCATGCATCTGCGTCGATAACACGTTTGTCATCTTTTTCTGAAATTGCTCCTACAGGACAATCAGCTTCACAAGCGCCACAATTGACACATGAATCATTAATTTTAAAAGCCATATTTTGCTCCTATAAAAATTTGCTCTTATGAACAAATATAATACTAAATTGGTTATTTCTCAAGATAAAAAAAATTGCACAAATTATTACATTCAAGTATACTGTTTTAGTATTTATGTTTTCAAAGTAAGGAAACTTATGACAAAAAAAGAAATAGCGTCTTATATCGATCACACATTACTTTCTCCAACTGCGACTGTTGAACAAATTATTCAATTATGCCAAGAAGCAAAAAGATATGAATTTGCAAGTGTTTGTATAAATCCTATTTATGTAGGAGTTGCTCTTTCGCAGTTAATTAATTCTTCTGTAAAAGTTTGTACTGTAATAGGATTTCCGCTTGGTGCGAATGTTTCTCAAGATAAAGCAATGGAAGCAAGACGAGCGGTAAAAAACGGTGCTGATGAAATTGATATGGTCATAAATATTGGAGCTGCGAAAGATGGAAGATTCTCCGAAGTTTCAAAAGACATTGCTTGCGTTGTTCGTGGTGCAAAAAAAATGGGCGAAAGAGAAGGTCGAAAAATTATAGTAAAAACAATCTTAGAAACTTGTTATCTTTCCGACTACGAAATTCAAACTTGTTGTCTTTGTGCAAAAAATGCGGGTGCTGATTATGTAAAAACATCAACAGGTTTTGCTTCTCCAAAAGGAATTGACGGAAAGCCTCTTTCAAATGGTGCCAGTGTTCATCATGTAAAACTTATGAGAGAAACCGTTGGTTCTACTATGGGAGTAAAAGCTTCTGGCGGAATTCGTTCTGCACGTTTGGCAATTGACCTTTTAGAAGCCGGTGCAAATAGACTTGGCACTTCTAGTGGTGTTGGAATTGTTCAAAATTGGGATGAAAGTATGCCTGTAAATTGCCAATTCTAAAAAAATAATTTCAGAGATGAACTTTATAAAACCATCACCAAAGTTCCGGCTGTAAGCAAAATTATACCAATTACAGATTTTACGGTAAGATTTTCGTTTAGAAAAATGAATGCTAAAATTAATGTAATAACTGTACTCATTTTATCAATTGGTACAACTTTTGAAACGTTTCCAACTTGCAAGGCTTTATAATAGCAAAGCCAAGAAGCACCTGTTGCAAGTCCAGAAAGAATTAAAAAAATCCAACTTTTTCTATTGATTTGTGTAATTCCGGATTGTGCATTTGTAAGAAAAACTATTCCCCAAGCCATTACTAGTACAACAAAAGTACGAATTGCCGTTGCAAGATTTGAATTTACACCTTCAATCCCAATTTTTGCTAAAATAGAAGTGAGTGCAGCAAAAACTGCCGAACCAATCGCAAATAAAAGCCACATAAATCTGCCTCAAAATAAAAAGGACATATAATTCAAATAGTGAATTGTTCAAAATATTACACTAGAGAAAAATATGTCCAATTTTATCTAAATCTTTGCTTTTTCTATTTTCTTAATATTATAGTCGTATTTATGTTCATTAATTGTAAATTGAACATTTTCACCAACTTTTCTATCAAGAATAGCATTTCCAAATGGTGACATATAAGAAATTATATTATTATCTGGATCTGATTCCCATGGTCCAAGAATTGTATAAACTTCATCTTTTTTGCCAATGTTATCTGTAAGAGTAACTGTCGTTCCAAATGAAACAATAGAATTTGTTGCTGTCGTTGGATCAAATACAACTGCACGATTTAATTCTTCTGTAAGTTTTGAAAGAGTTAAATTCAAGAAGTGTTGTTGTTCTCGAGCAGATTTGTATTCTTGGTTTTCTTTCAAGTCGCCTTTTGCTTTTGCATCTGCAACTTCAAGTGCATTCTTTGGAATTTCAATTTTTTCAATTCTTTCGGCTTCAGCTTTCTTTTCAGAAAGTTTTTTTGCTGTAACAAGCATTCCTTTTGGTTGCGAAGTTTTTTCTTCTGAAACTCTAAACTTAAAGTCAGGATATTTTTCGAGAATCTTATTACGAATTGCTTGTTTGTAAGATGGATCTAAATCTGTAATGTCATCAACCATTGTGTACATTTTTGTTACAGTATCAATATCTTTAGAGAACATATAATCGTATAAAGCATTTTCTTTGAAAAGTAAATTTGTTGCATTTTTGTTGATTTTTTTGTTTTCTGTTGAATTTACATGTGCTCGAATTTCTCGGAATGTAAGTTCAATAATATTGATTAATGTGATGAGTTGTTTTTCGTAGCTTACGCCAGAATCTTTGAACCAATCTTTGTCTTGGCTTTTTTCAAACAAGAACAAAACTGCATCTCTGTAATCTTTGTATTGGTCAAAGCATTTTCGTGCCATTTTTTGAACTTTATCAATGTGTCCACCATCAATAAGAGATTTTAGCATATCTTCTTTTAGTGCTGTTGGGAAAAGTTTTATATATTGTTCGTCCCAATCAGGTAAAAGTTTTAATGTCTTAATAAAATCTGAGCGAAGGTGAGTGTTTTTAGTATCTTTAAGTTGAAGATAAATTTCTCTTGGATTTTCAATATGTTTGTAAAGTTCTGCAAATGTTTCTTTCATTGGAAATGCAAACTGTTTGTCTACAGAACCAATATATTTTACAACGAGATAAGAAGACAAAACCTGTTCATTTACTTTAGTGATATTTTTTAAATATCCTGTAAAGTATGAATACATTTCTGCAAAGAATTCGCTAGATTTATCTGTTAAATCACTTTCAAAATATCTCATTAAAATATCAACGCGAGCAAAGAATTGTTTTTGTGCTTTAAATTCATTCGAGAATTTTTCTTCTGGAGTAATTTCGTGGTCGCGAACTGTGTACATATTGATGTCGTTAGGACTTATTCCAAATTGTGCATCAGTTTCAAGAATTTTCTTTGCAGCGGTATTCCAAGAAGTCCATTCACCGGGAGTTAGGATTGCCGGAACAAGTTCTGCTTTTATATGTTTAAAATCGCATGCATTATCGTAACTTTTGATGATTGTTTTTAAAGCCCAAACTTTGTCAGATTTTACTTTTTTGGCAAGTTCTTCTTTGCTTTTTGTTGCCTTTAAAACCCAAATATGATTTTTTGAAAGAGGTTTTAATGCTGTAACTGCCATTGCAAGTTTCATTTCGTGAATTCCTGCAACTTTTCCAAAATTTATTGTGAGAGTTTCATTTTCGAGTTTTTTGATAATTCCAACGCCCCAATTTCTATGGAAAACAAAACTTCCTTTATCAAAGGCAATGTGTTTTTCAAAATAATTAATTGCTTCAAAAACATCTCTGTAATTTTGAGTAAGATTTGAAGAACGAATATAATCTTCCAAATGGCTATGATTTGCATATTTTGCACGATAACAATCAACAATTTCTTTTCTAGCCCAAGTATCTTTTGGTTCAACTTCAAGATTTTGTTTTAAGATTTCAATTGCTGTATTCCATTTTTTATTATCTTTATACCAAGTGTAAAGTTCTTGCATTAAAACTGCAGTTTTGTATTCGCCCATTTGTTTTGCAATTTTTCTGCGGATAAGTTGGAAAAAATCAATTTCTTGAGGGATATATTGAACTAGTTTGCTCCAAATTTCTTTACATTGATTATAATTTTTTGCATTTATGTAGCGAAGAATTGCTTTTTTATAATAATCAACTGTTTTTTCTGCATTGCTTTCTGATTCAAAATGTTCTGCTAAAAGTTTTGCTTTATCTGCTTCTTCAAAATCAACTTTTACCAAAGTTTCATACAAATCCCAAACTTTAGGATTGTTTTCTGCTAGATAAGAGTCTGCTAAAGTTCTTAGCGCAAATTTGTTGTTTGCATCATCTTCAAGAATGCTTTCGCAAAGGTAAGTAACAACATTTTCTTTGTGATTTTTCTTAAAAATATCCACAAGACTTTCTAGAGAAGAGTTATCGATAGAACCATTTTGTAAATCCAAAATTCCGCAAACATAAAGAGCAATAATGCTATCTTTTGAATGCAAAAGATGTTCCTTACAAATATCATAAATTTCTTTTGTGCAATTTTCGGTTTTTGCTTTTTCAACAATTTCTGCTAACGTTTTTAAGTCGTTTTGTGTGTAATTGCTGATTGTTTGTCTTGTCCAAGTTTCTTCTTTTAGCATATCTTGAACCGATTGAATTAAATCTGCCATAAAATAACTCCTTTCTCTAGTTTGTATACGCTTCGTATATTTTTGAGTCTAAAATTTTTATCTTTAGTAAAATTTCGTTTATCTTACTAACATTTTCGTGAGTAAGAACGTAGTGCTCAATTAGCCAAAAATAACTATTCAAAAGCTTTGGAACAAGAATTTCTGTATTGCAATACGGTTCTTTGTATTCATTTTCCATTTGATAAATATTTTTTGCTAATTTAGCAACTTCCAACGATGATAAATCTCTCTTTATATTAAAAACCCCTTCTATCACTCCGTATACCGGAATCCAATAAAGAAGAGTTTTTCCATTGAAACCTTTTTCTTGAACTTTTTGAATAAGATATTTTATTAACTGAGAGTCAAGAAAATCTATATCAATAAATTCTGGATTTCTAAAAAACGCTTCTCTAAAAAGAACTTTTCCAAGTCTGTCATTTCCACAAAGAGAATAACAGTCTGCCATTTCTGCTAAAACTGACGAAAGTCCTTCGTGAGCGTTATTCGCTTCAATAAGGCACATTCTTGCATTTTCAAAATCTCCAAGTTTTTTATAACAAATACCGGTTCTTTTATACATTTCTGCTTTTTGTAAAGAATCTGAACCTTCTAAAAGTTTAGAAAAACTGTTCAGTGCATTTGTAAAAAAACCTTTTTTTACTGCATAAAAAGCGGGGTCATAAACCTCAATTTCGTGCGTAATAAAATTTTTAAAAGATTTCCATTCAAGAAGAGTATTTTCACTTCGCTCGTAAGGATCATCAATTTGATTAAGTCGTTTTTTAGCCTCAATCCAAAAAACACAACAACGATTTGTATAAACAAGCTCTTTTGATTCTAATTCGTGTTCGAATAGAGAACTTGTGATTTCATACGCTTCTTCAGGTTGTCCAAGTCTTAAATTAAGAATTGCTTCCTGAAGTTTTGTTTCTGTCTGATTATCCATACAACCTAATCGATTTAATTTTATACAAGATTTGCGGTTTTAGTCAATAAAGATTATGTAAATTTGTAAAAAATGAAATAAGATTTATACAACTAATAAGATAATCTGTCAAGCAAAATTTTTTATAAATTTTTGAAATTCTATCTTTTTATTGTAAATAAAAGCAATATCTGTTAAAATTATCTAAAATGAAAACACCAATATTAGATCCTTCTCTGCTTTCTGCAGATTTTTCGGATTTACAAGCAGCAATAAATCAAATTGAAAAAAATAATGGTTCCGCAGTTCATATTGATGTTATGGATGGACGATTTGTTCCTGAAATAACTTACGGTCAGCCAATTGTACGTTCTATCAGAAAACTTACAAATTTGCCTTTTGATATACATCTTATGGTTACTCATCCAGAAAATCAAATTGAATCTTTTATAGACGCAGGTGCTGATTGGGTTACTTTTCACATAGAAGCAACTCCTCACGCTCATAGGCTTATTCAAATGATTCACGACAAAGGCAAAAAAGCGGGAGTTGCTTTAAATCCGGCAACTCCAATTTCTGCTCTGTCTGAAATTCTGGAAATTGCCGATATTATTCTTGTAATGACTGTAAATCCTGGATTTGGCGGTCAAAAAATGATTCCTTCTTGCTTAAAAAAAATTTCAGATTTGAAAAATTTGCGGAATGAAAATAATTATCACTATTTAATTTCTGCGGATGGCGGAATAAATTCTACAACGCTAAATTCTGTTTTAGATGCAGGAGTTGATGTTGTCGTTTCAGGTTCTGCTTTTTTTAGCGGAAGCCTAAAGATTGAAAGGATGATGAGAGATGAATAAATTAAAAAAAATTGCAATTCCTATTTTTTTACTTTTTGGAGTTGTTTATGCTGCATCTTCAAGTTTGTACAGCTTTCAAGAAGGTTGTGCGGCTTATGCAATGGGTGATTGGGATTCCGCTGTAATTTTGTTGAAAAAAGCAACTTCTTACAAAGAAAATCAAACTGCAGATGCTTATTATATGCTAATTACTAGCGAAATTTATTCAGAAGATTATTTTGGCGCTTTAGATGATTGTGATTTTTTTCTTGATAATTTTTCATCATCAATTTTAAAACCAAAAGTTTGTTATCTAAAAGGTAGAATTTTTTATAATCTTGGTGAATACGAAAAATCAATCTTGCTTTTGAGTGATTTTTGTCACGAATATGAAAATGATAGTTTGTATTCTCAAGCACTTTTTTACATTGGAGAATCTTTATATTCTGCGTATAAATATGATGAAGCAAAAAATATTTACGAAAGTATAATTTCTAACTATCCAGAATCTTCAAAAGTTTCTGCTGCACAATATCGTTTAGATTCAATTTTACAACGTTCTCGTGAAGAAAAACTTCTTTATCTTTTAAAACAAACTGGCGAAGAATATCTTTCTGCAAAAGAAGAGTACGAAAAACAACTTAAAATGTATAATTCCGATTCTGTAAATTCGACTCGCCGAAAACTTTCTGAAGCTCAAAAGAAAAATCAAGAATTGGAACAAAAAATAATAGAATTAGAAAATCAACTTTCACAGATTCATTCAGATTCAAATCAAAAAAACGAATCTCAAAAAACTGCGACTTCAAGCGAAAATTTACAAAATGAAAATAACCCAATAGAAAAAAATCAAACAGAGAATAATTCTAATATACAAGATTTAGACTCTGCTTTTGAAAATAATTCTACCAAAGAAAAAGAAGATTCTATTACAGTTCGCCAATTAAAATTAAAAGCAGAACTTTTAAAAATGATGATGAAAGATGTAAATTCCGGAGAAGAAAATAACTAAAAGAGAGGTAGAAGATATGAAAAAATTAAGAAAATTAGTAATTTTTGTACTTTTAGTTTTTGTTTTTCCGTTAAGTGCTAAATCAAAAAAACAAGAAAATGAATCTGCAGAATCAGATAGTATTCAAGTTATTTCAAATATTTCTAGCGAATATGTAGATGAAAATCTTTCTTTAGAAAATGAAGAAAGTAATTTTGAAAATCTTGATATGCATTATTTTAAAAATTGGGAAAAGGTTAAAAATAAAAAAATTGATAAAACTTTTGGAATTATAAATATTAGAGTTATTCCTAAAAAAGGAACTTTTAATATTGGTGTTGAAAATGAAGATAAAAAAATTATACCAGTTCTTTCTAATCGGAATGAATATACAAGTTCTTATTTTAGTTTAAAGTGTGGAAAAAAAATCTATAAACTTATTTCCGGTGCAGATGTTGATACAAAGGCGAGAAAAACTGAAAATTCTGTTCAAATTATTTATTCTGTAAAAAATGTTGCCGATGTTTTGTTAGAATTTATTCCTGTAGAAAGTGTTGCAAATTATGGTTTTGATATGTTAAAAATTTGTATTACAATAACAAATACTGGAAAAAAATCATCTGAATTTGCATTAAAAAATGTTATGGATACAGTTTTAGGCGAAGCGGATTTGTATCATTTTTACACTTCGAATGATGAGCCTATAAAAAATGAAGTTGTTTTTAGAACAATGCAAAATGAAAAATTCATAAATTCAAAAAATTCTGCTGCTTGGTGTCAATTTTTGCTTGATGGAGCGGATATAACTCCTGTAGATTTTCTTTCTTTATTAAATTATTCAGATGCACAATATTCTGCATGGTTTCCAGAAATTTCAAGTTCAAAAACTTTTGATAGCGTAACGGCTTATAATAATTCTGCAATTCAAATTATTTGGCCTTCAAAAAAGATTTTAAAAAATGAAAATTCTTCGTTTATTTATTATCTTTCTTTTGCAAGTGACGGAAATCGTCCAAATGGAGATTCTTACATTCAAGGAAAAGCTATTCCTCAAAAAACAAAAGAAGATACAATTTCGATTGTAGAAAAAATAAAAGAAGAACCAAAAATTGAAATAAATCCTATTACGGTTCCGAAAGTAGAAAATGATGAAAATGAAAAATCTGAAAATTCAAAAAGAAAAGTTCTTCCTCCAACAATTCCAAAAGAACTTTTAACTCTAGATTACATTCAAAATCTTTTGAACAGAATTGATACTCTTGAGGCAGATGATCCAACTTTAAATAAAAATGAACTTGAAATGCTTAACGAAGAAATTGATTTTATTCTTTCGATTTTAAGGAATTAAAATGGCAAAAGATTCTCTTAATATTGCTTGGTCAAATATAAGGCGACGAAAATTTGCAGTTGCTATAAAAATTTTGGAAGCAAAAGATGATATTTATGTAGATAATTTTGAATATTTTTTAACTCTCGGAATTGCGTGTCTTTATGCTGGTGATATTGGTTCTGCATCATCATATTTTCAAAGAGCAAGAAAAATTAAAATAAGTGATGTAAGGCTTTTGTTAGGACAAGCGGCCATTTTTTTGCGTCGTGGCGATACAGAAAGAGCAATTCAATATTATTATGATATTAGAGAACTTGAACCGGAAAATAAAATTGCAACTAAAGCTTTAGAATTTATTCGTATTCATGGTGATTATGATACGATTTGTCGTTGGGTAGATACGGGGCGAATTGAACAATTTTATCCGCCAATTGGAGTTAATCCCGATAAAATTGCATCAATTATAATTCCTGTTGTTGCTTGCGTTTTTGGTGTTTTTATTACCTTAAAATTTATTCCGCAGAACCAAAATTATGATGGAAAACGTGCAAATCTTACTTCTCTTGAACTTTCTAACGACGAAAAATCATCTGCAAAAGAAAAAGATTTAACAACTCAATCTTATAAATTTATTCTTTCTAACAAAGAAATTGCAAAACATTATGAAAATGCATTGCAATATTTTCAAGAATATCGTGATAACGCTGCTCAAATAGAAATAAACACAATTTTAAATTCTGACGCAACACTTTCTATAAAGCAAAAATCTCAAGTTTTAAATAGTTATCTTTCTATTCCAGATTTTGACTCAATAAAAGATGTTCCATTATATTCTGATGTAAAGAATCAAACTTTTTTGTATATTGATTGTTGGGTAAATTGGGGTGGAAAAGTTTCTAATGCAATAACTTATGATGATGGTTCTTATTCTTGCGAACTTCTTATTGGTGATGAAAATCTTTCTCATTATGAAGGAAATATTCTTGTTCGTTTTGATTCTGTTCCGCTGATTGAAGGTTCAAAACCTGTAAAGATTTTGGGACAAATTGCAACTAGCGGAGAGTCTTTTTACTTAAAAGGTAGAGCTGTTTATCAAAGTGTTCATAATTAAGTCATCTCTAAAATTCGCATTTTTAGAGGAGCTTTAAGTAAAAAATTAAAAAAAAATCACAAATTTTTGAATTTTTTTGTGAATTTTTGTCGAAAACTATTAGTTTTGAGCCATATTATATATGGGAGGAAGGTGGCTGAATGTCTAGTTCAAATTCTATGCCGATGGATGCTTCGGAAAAAATGAAAGCTTTGGAGGCTGCACGTCTTCAGATTGAAAAACAGTTCGGACAAGGTGCAATTATGAAACTTGGAGACAAGGCTGATGTTGCGGGAGTTGATGTTATTCCGTCTGGTTCGATTCTGCTTGATGAAGCTTTGGGGATTGGTGGTTATCCACGTGGTCGTGTGATTGAGATGTATGGACCTGAGAGCTCGGGTAAAACTACTCTTGCTTTACATGCTATTGCGGAAGCTCAAAAACTTGGAGGTGTTGCGGCTTTTGTTGATGCTGAACATGCTCTTGATCCTGTTTATGCTAAAAATCTTGGTGTAAATATTGATGAGTTGTGGGTGTCTCAACCAGATACTGGTGAACAAGCTTTGGAGATTACTGAAAATCTTGTGAGAAGTGGTGCTGTTGATATTATTGTTGTTGATTCTGTTGCCGCTTTGACACCGGAAAAAGAAATCGAAGGAGAAATGGGAGACGCAGTGATGGGAATGCAAGCTCGACTGATGAGTCAAGCGTTGCGAAAGTTAACTGCAATTATTGGAAAGTCTAATTGTATAGTGATTTTTATCAACCAGATACGAATGAAAATTGGAGTTATGTTTGGAAATCCAGAAACTACAACTGGAGGACAAGCTCTGAAATTTTATTCTTCTGTTCGTCTTGAAATTCGTCGAATAGAAACGATTGAAGGAAAAGGTGATGAAGATGCAATTGGAAACAGAGTTAGAGTTAAGGTTGTTAAAAATAAAGTTGCTCCACCGTTTAGAAAATGTGAACTTGATATTTATTTTGGAAAAGGAATTTCTTCTTCTGCAAGTTTACTTGATTCTGCTGTAAAACATGGAATTATTGATAAACGTGGTGCTTGGTATACGATGGGTGATGAAAAGATTGGTCAAGGAAAAGAAAATGCTGTTAATTATATTGAGCAAAATAAAGAACTTGCAAGCGAAATAGAAAAGAAAATTCGTGCGGAAGTTTTTCCTGGTCAAGTGATAAAAGAAAAAGATTCTTCTAAAAAGGCTTCTAAAGAAAAAACAAAAGAAGCTGTGTCTAAAAAATCTGAATCTGATGCTCTTTTTTAACAAATGAAACGTGTTTTATTAGGTCTTGGTTCTAATAAATCTTTTAATGACAAGACTCCTTTAGAAATCTTGAAGTATGCTTGCGTAGATTTATCTAGATATTTAGCTAAACCTTCATTTTCATCAGTGTATAAAACCAAAGCAATGTATGTTGAAAATCAAGATAACTTTTTTAATATGTGCGTGCTTGGTTTTGTACCTGATGATTTGAATCCTTTTGATTTTTTGCAAACAACTCAAAAAATTGAAGCAAAATACGGTAGAAACCGTTCTAAAGAAATTCGTTTTGGTTCTCGTTCTTTGGATATTGATATAGAATTTTTTGGTGATGAAGTTGTAATGCATCCTACATTGCAACTTCCTCATCCTAGAACTTTAGAAAGAATGTTTGTTTTGATTCCTGCTATTGAAGTTTTGGAAAATTCTGCCGATGAATTAATAAGGGAAAAATATATAAAAAATCTTGAAATCTTAAAAAAAACACAAGATTTTGAAAGTATAAAAAAAATTCTTCCCGCTGAGGTGGTTCAAAAATGGAGCAACAATCAACAAATCAAAACGAATCAAAAGTTGCCGTAGCTACAAAAACTAAAAGGCAATATAAAGCTGGAGAATTTGAAGGTCCTCTTGATTTACTTTGGACATTAATTCGAGAAAGTAAAATTAATATTTATGATATTCCAATCGCTCAAATTACAGATCAATATTTGGATTATTTAGATTATGCAACTCAAACCGATTTGGGCGATCTTTCTGAATTTTATAGTTGGGCAGCAAAATTAATTTATATAAAGAGTAGAATGCTTCTTCCGGTTGAAGTTGCCTACGATGATGAAGATGAAGAAGATCCTCGACAAGAACTTGTTGATACATTGATTGAATATCAAAAATTTAAAAAACTTTCTGCATTGATGGAAGAACAAGAAGATGAGTCTGAATGGAGTTTTGAGCGAAAAAAAATTCAAAGAGTTTTACCTTTTGATGATTCAGATTCTATGTGGGAAGAAGTTGATACTTGGGATTTGCTTCAACAAATGCAAGATATTTTCAAATCAATAATGCATCAATATTCAAATGAAACAATTTTGAATATGTATGAAGAAATTTCTGTCAACGAAAAAATCACTTTGATGAATGAACTCTTAGAAAATAAAAAAGCATGTATGTTTACAGATTTATTAACTCGTCCAGGAAATGAAATGGACGTTATTTGTGCATTTATGGCAATTTTGGAAGCTGTAAAATTTAAAATGATAACTATCTTTCAAAATAAACTATTTGGTGATATAAAAATATGTGCAAAACAAGAAAGTAATAATTACATTCCTAGTGAAGATGAATTAACAACAAATTAAAAAATTGGATAAAAAAAATGGATTTAGATACAGAAACTGCTTTATGTGAAGCAATTCTTTTTTTAGAAAGTGAACCAATCACAACCAAAATTTTATCAAATAAAGCTCAACTTTCGGAAGAAGTTGTTGAAAAATGTCTTGAAAACTTAAAAGAAAAATATACTGCGGCAAATTCCGGAATTGAACTTTCTATGATAACTGGCGGATGGTGCCTTACTCCAAAAAAAGAATATTGGGAAGTCTTAAAAGAATTTTATGGTTCAAAAAGAGAAGGTAAACTTTCTAAATCTGCAATGGAAACTTTATCGATTATTGCTTATTCTCAACCAATTACTCGTGCTGAAATTGAACAATTACGCGGAGTAGGTGTTGATAATATGATTCGACTTTTGGTAGAAAGAAATTTGATAAAAGAAGTTGGAAAAAAAGAAGTTCCCGGTAGACCAACTCTTTTTGGTACAACAAAAGAATTCTTAAAACTATTTCATTTGAATTCTATTTCCGAACTTCCTAAACTTGATGAAGATGATGAAAAACGATTTGAACTTGCAAGATAATCAATCACTAAGAAAAGAAAAAAACGAAATTCGACTTCAAAGTTTTCTTTCGCATTGCGGAGTTGCTTCTAGACGTGCGTCCGAAAAAATTATTCTTGAAGGAAGAGTTAGCGTAAACGGAAAAGTTGTTACGGAACTTGGAACAAAAGTTTTTCCAAATGATGAAGTTTTTGTTGATGGAAAAAAAATAAAACTAGAAGAAACTAAAAAATACGTACTCTTAAATAAACCAGCTGGATTTGTTTGCTCTTCTGCTGATGAAAAAAATCGTCCGACTGCAGTTAGCCTTTTACGCGATAAATATAAAGAACGACTTTACAATATCGGTCGTTTGGATATGTATTCAAAAGGAATGATTTTATTTACAAACGATGGTGATTTTGCTGCAAAATTATCACATCCTTCAAGTCAAATAGAAAAAGAATATATTGTAGAAACAAGTCAAAATGTTACTGATGATTTTTGTAAAAATTTTGAAAAAGGTATTAGAGTTGATGATAAATTTTATAAATGTGTTAGTTGTAAAATATTAAAACCTCGAAAAATTGATATTATTTTGATTGAAGGAAAAAATCGTGAAATTAGGAATGTTTTAGATTCTCAAAATATTGGAACAAAAAGTTTAGTTAGAGTAAGAATTGGAAATTTAAAACTTGGTGATTTAAAGCCTGGCGATTTTCGAGATTTAACAGAAAATGAAGTAAAAAATCTTCTTTTAAGTTGTAAAAATAATTTGTAAAATTAAAAATAAAAAATTAAGGATAATACAATGATTATTGCAATTGATGGACCTGCTGGAACTGGAAAAAGTACAATCGCTTCTATACTTGCAAAAAAGTTAAATATCACTTTTTTAAATAGTGGCGGTTTTTACAGAACTTTAGCTTATGCAATTTTACAAAATAAAATTGATTATAAAGATGAGAAAAAAACTCTGGATTTTTGTAAAAATCAAAAAATTGAATATACAAAAGACGGAAAATTTATTCTGAATGGAAAAGACGTGACATCATATCTTCACGATGATGAAGTTTCTAAAAATGTTTCACAAGTTAGTGCAATTGTTGAAATTCGACATCTTGTAAATGATTTAATGCGAGAAATTACAAAATCATTGAGTATCGTTTGCGAAGGTCGCGATATGACGACTGTAGTTTTTCCAAATGCAGAATACAAAATCTATCTAGATGCAAGTTCTGAAGTTCGGGCAAAAAGACGTTTTATGCAAGGTGTAAGCAATCTTTCTTTTGAAGAAATAAAAGCAGCAATAGAAAAGCGTGACGAAATGGATAAAAATAAAAAAGAAGGTTCGTTAAAAATTGCTCCGGATGCTAAATATATTGATACTTCAAACTTGACGATAGACGAGGTTTGTGCGATAATATTACAACAAATTTCATAAAAATAAAAGGTTCAAAAAATGGAAGAAATGGAAGTGGAGAAGGAAGTTACCCAGGACTCCAAGGGTGATTTTCAAGCACAATTAGAGGAGTCCCTTAAAGATTTTTCTGCACCACAGTCTGGACAACTTGTAGACGGAACTGTAGTTCAAGTAACAAATGATTATGTTTACGTTGATATTGGTGACAAATCTGAGGGATTGATTCCCGTATCGGAGTTTGCAGATGAACTGCCAAAAGAAGGGGATAAAGTTCAAGCATTGTTGACAGGTCATAATTCAAATGGTCCTGTTCTATCTAAGAAAAAAGCTGATTCAAAACGTTATTTTAAGGAAATTCAGCAGGCATGGAAAGAAAAAACTCCGGTAGATGGTGTTATTTCTAAAGTTGTAAAAAGCGGTTACGAAGTTAATCTTGGAATTGAAAAAACTGCATTCTTGCCAATTAGTCAAGCTGATTCAGATAAAGTTACAAAATCGGAATCTTTGCTAGGCGTAAAATCTAAATTTTATATTGAACGCCTTTATTCAGATAATAAACTAAATCCAGTTGTAAATCGTCGCAAGTATCTTGAAGAACAAGTTGATGAAAAACGAAATGCATTCTTTGAGAATACTCAAATTGGTGACTCTGTAAAAGGAACTGTAAAAAGTTTTACAAGTTTCGGAGCATTTATCGATTTAGGTGGATTTGATGGACTTCTTCATATCAATGATATGAGTTGGGGACACGTTGCTCGTCCTAAAGATTTTGTAAAAAAAGGTCAAGAAATTGAATTAAAAGTTATTCGTCTTGATCCTGCAGAAAAGAGAATAAATCTTTCTCTAAAACATTTTACAGAAGATCCTTGGGTTCATTTTGAAGAAAAATATCACGTAAATGATATTGTAAAAGGAAAAGTTACAAAACTTACAGATTTTGGAGCTTTCGTTGAACTTGAAGAAGGCATAGAAGGTCTTGTTCATATTAGCGAATTCTCTTGGACGAAGAAAATCAATAAACCAAGTGATATGGTTCAACTTGGACAAGAAGTTGATGTTATGATTTTAGGTTATGACATTCAAGCTGGTCGAGTTTCACTAGGAATTAAACAAGCTACTCCAAATCCTTGGGATTCAATTTCTGAAAAATATTCAGTTGGAACAAAAGTAAAAGGAAAAGTTGTAAAAACTACAAATGTTGGTGCTTTTGTTGAATTAGATGATGGAATTGATGCATTTTTACATGCAGATGACATTTCTTGGACAAAGAAAATTAAACATCCAGGAAGTGAACTTTCTGTAGGACAAGAAATCGAAGCTGTTGTTCTTGAGTGTGACCAAGAAAATCACAAAATAAAAATAGGAATTAAACAACTTACAGATAATCCTTGGAAAGCATTTGCTGCAGAATATAAATCTGGTTCTACTTTGGAAGGAGAAATCACTTCCATAACTGATTTTGGTGTTTTTGTAAAAGCTCCATACGGAATTGAAGGTCTTGTTAATAAAGCAAATCTTTCTGATGACAAAAATGTTCCTTTTGAAGAAGCTGTTGCAAAATACAAAGTTGGCGACAAAATTAATGTTTACGTTGTTGATGTAAAAGTTGATAAAGAACAAGTTGCATTCTCTGTTCGTGAATATAAGAGAAAGCAACAGAGAGATGAAATTTCTCAATATATGGACTCATCAGATGATGATAATGGTTCATACACATTGGGAGATGCTTTTAAAGCTCAGAAAAACAGTTAATTTTTTAATAAAAATTGACTTATAATTTATAAAACGCATTGTAAAGAAATTGCAATGCGTTTTGTTTTAGAAAAACTAGGAAAAGAAGTGAAGGAAAAATCTTCCGTAAAAAATAATTTAGTTCCGTTAGTTGGCGAAAGTAATCATCTTAAAGAAATTGATTTATTGATAAAAACTGTTTCTTTAAATAACGCGTCTATTTTATTAAACGGAGAGCGTGGAACTGGAAAGCGCCTTATTGCTAAAAAAATCCATTCTCTTACGACGGAAAATTTTTCTACTTTTTTTGAAATAAATTGTAAATCTTTTTCAGATGAACAGATAAAAAGAGTTTTTGTTGATTTAAGACATTTTTATTCTTTCAATCAGCGAATTACTTTATTTGTAAATTTTGTAAATGAACTTTCTACAGAGTTGCAAGGAATCTTTTTAGAAACTTTAAAATCTGTAAAGAATTCAATGTTAAATTTAAAAGTTGTTTGTTCAATGGAATGTGAGATTGATGAACTTTTAAAAAAAGGAACTTTTAATACAGAACTTTTTTATCAGTTAAATGCAGTTGTAATAAACGTTTTGCCTTTAAGACAAAGAAAAGAAGACATTATTCCAATTGCAGAATATTATTTGAAATCTTTTAGCCAAAAATCTGGTTTGAAATTTTCTGATTTTACGCAATCAGCAAAAATTGATATGCAAGATTTTTTTTGGAAAGCAAATGCCGATGAATTGATAAATGCTATTCAAAGAGGATTTTTAGTTGGAAAAGAACCTTTTATTACATCCGAAGATTTGGGCATTGGTGTTTCAAAAGTTGATAGTTCAAATAATATGACTTTAAAGGATGCTGTAGATAATTTTAAAAAAGAATATATTACTAAAGTTTTGCAAGAAAATGGTTGGAATCAGACAAAAACTGCAAAAATTTTAGGAATACAACGGACTTATGTAATAAGATTGATGAATGAATTACAAATCCGAAAATAAATCTAAAAAGAAGTTTGGAGTTATAAAAATGACAGAACAAAGTCTAACAAAAAAAGAAGATTCTGCTGGTAAAAAAGTTGATAATTTTCTTTCAAACCATTTAAAACTTTTTATAATTTTAATAATTGTTATTGTTTGTGGCATTTTAGGTTACATTATTGGAAGTAATGTAAAATCAAAAGCAAGAATTAAAAATCTTTCTGCTATCGATGAAATTTCTTATGAATTGACAAACGACTCTTCTGCTTTAGAAACAGCAGAATTAGATTCTAGACGAGCAACTGCACTTGAAAAGCTTCAATCTTATGTAAATAAAGGTGGAATTGTTGGAGCTAGAGCAAATATGCTTTGTGCAGAACTTACTTATGCACAAGAAAAATATGAAGATTCTGCAAAATATTGGGAGACAGTTGTTGCAAAATCAAAGAAAAATTATCTTAATCCAATTGCGAATTATAATCTTGGAGTTTGTTACGAAAAACTTAATGATTTAGAAAAAGCTGCTCAAGCATACAAAAAGGCTAGTGATAATGAAGATTTTTCGTTACGTGCTCATGCATCTTATAGTTATGGACGTGTTCTTGAAGCAAAAGGCGACTATAAAGAAGCTGTTGCTGTTTATACTGCATTAAATGATAGAACTCCAAATGATGATTGGGCAAAACTTGCAAAAACAAGAATTTTAATTTTGCAAATAGAAGGAAAATCTGAATAAAATTCGGAAAAATAAATATGAAAAAGGCATATAAAAACATTGGAGAAAATATTATATTTTTTTCGCTTTTATATGCCTTTTTTTTATGTATAAATTCTTGCGGTTTGGATGTTTTTTATTATATTGATCCACCTCATTCTCCATCACACGCCCCTTTGTTTACAACTTTATCTTCTAGTGATGACTATGCAGAAAAATATTTTGAATTTACGACAAATGAAACATCAAGTAGTGAAATCAATATTATGAAAGGAACAAATGTTTATTACAAAATTTATGAAGATTATTCAACGATGTACAGTCATGTTTCTGTAATTGAAAATTTATTATCTAGTTCGAGTACATCTGGTACTGCATCAGAAATGTTGATAGAAAGTTCAACCTACGATTATCAACCTCTAGTTTATAATGGACAGACAACAAGTTATTTAATTCCTTTTACTGGAGAAAATCAAAAAGTTTATATTCGTTTGTCTGACTATAAAGATATTGATAGTTTTCATTCTCGAATTGTAATAAATGGTGATAAAGATGGTCTTAATGGAAAAGAACTTGGTCAACCTATTAGATCTCGAACAACTAAATATACATTTAATTTTGGGCGAGATGGTGATTATAATAAAATTCCAACAAGTGAAGATTCTGATACAGTTTGTTCTTCTTCAACAACTGAAACTTTATGGTATATAGCAATGTTTGCAGTTGCAGAAGGTCGAGATGAGTATTTTTCAAAAGTATATAGTACTCCTGTTTATTTAGGGAATATAGTAATTGATTCTAGTACGGAAGATAATTAAAATTGTAAGAAAATTATGAAAAAATCTCCAAAAATATCTTCCTTAATTGATAAAGCAATTTTCGATTATAAAATGATTGAAATAGGCGATAAGATTTTGATTGGTGCAAGTGGTGGAAAAGATTCAACTGTTTTGATTGAATATTTTGCAAATCGGAAAAAACGCCTAAATTCGCATTTTGAATATAAAGCTCTAAATATTCAAACGGATTTTACACCTTTGTTTCCTCCAAAAATAAAAAAAATCTTTGATGAAAATTCTGTTCCTTTTGAAACTTTAAATGTAAACGTTTTAGAAAGAATAAAACCAAATCAAAAAATGTCTTGTTATTGGTGTTCTACTCAACGACGCACTGAACTTATAAATTATGCAATCAAAAATGGCTATAATAAAATTGCATTGGGACATCATCTTGATGATATTTTAGAAACTTTTTTAATGAATATGCTTAATAAAGGCGAAATATCAGCAATGGCACCAAAATTAAAATACGAAAAATATCCAATCGAAATTATAAGACCTTTGTGTTATGTTGAAGAAAATCAAATTATTGAATATGCAAAACAAAAAGGTTTTTATGGTTTTACTTGCACTTGCAATTATCAAGAAAATTCTACAAGAAAAAATGCTCGTAAACTTTTAGAAAATCTAACAAACTCAAATAGTTCTAAAAAACAAAAAATATTTTCGGCATTGAAAAATATTCGCTTTCAATATCTTCCTTAAAATAAAAGGCAATTAAATAAAATCAGTCAAAACTTGAAATGTCGATTTCATCATCTTTCTTTTTTACAGAAATGTGTGGGCGTTTATGATGTTTGAATGTAAAACTTGCGACAAGATTTCTTCCTACAATTCTACTTAAAAATGCAGTAATTTTCCATTTTGGATACCAAATTGCAATAGTTTTTCCCTTAAACGCTTTTTTTAGACAATGTTTTACAACTTTTACAGGATCGTGTCCGCCTTTTACTTCTTTACGAACGCCTTCGCTTGCAATATTTGCAAATTCAGTACTTACACTTCCTGGACATAATGCACAAACTTTTATTCCTTTTTGTTTTAGTTCTGCTGCTAATGCAACCGAAAAACTTAAAACAAATGCTTTAGAAGCTCCGTAAACGGCAAAATTTCCCAAAGGCATAAAAGAAGCAAGAGAAGCTGTATTTATAATTACAGAATTTTTTGAAAGATAGGGAAGTGCAATTCCACACATTCCAGTTAAAGAAGTGCAATTTAATTCAACCATATCCATTTCGCGTTCGGTATCAGTGTCGTCAAAAGGTCCGTAAGTTCCAAATCCGGCATTATTTATTAAAAGCCCAATTTTCAGGTGCGACTCAATTTTACGTAAAAAATTATCTTCTTCTTCCAAAAGATTTCTAAAAGACTCAACGCCTTTTTTTCCGCTTAAATCTAAAACTACAGGTTGTGCTAATTCAAAATTTTTAGATGAATTAATTTGATTTGCTAATTCTTCAAGTTTGTCTTTTCGCCTTGCAACAAGCCAAATTTTGTCAAAATTATAATTTTGTGCAATTTGCAATGCGAACTCTTTTCCCATTCCAGAACTTGCACCAGAAATGATTGCTATGTTTTTCATACCATAATTATATACTATGAATGTTAAATTAACAAAAAAAATGTGCGATAAGAAACACAACCAAGTGAGTAGCGTTTTCATGCTGTGTTTAAAAAGTTTGGCCCATCTTTTCACCAACTCGTCTTTCGCAGTTCGCTAACGCTCAGCCTCCTCGTTTCACTGCGGTGGCCACTTCGTGCTGCTCAACACTCGGGGCTGCTGTATTCACCATAGGGGTCTGTCCCCTCATGAAATGCACACAAAAAATTTATTCTTAATCCTTATAATCCTAAAAATCCGTGTTTTTATGCAAGATTTTTTCTTTGCGTGTAAACGTTTAAATCTGTATAATAAAAATATGCATTTAAAAAAAATATTATTTTTTCTTACAATACTTATTCTTTTTGTTTCATGTAAATCAAAAAGCGAAAAAAAACAAACTCAAAAGGAAATTTTACTTCACAAAAATGCAACTCTTATAAATTCTTGGCTAGATGATTTTTTATCCGAACAAGACAAAAAACTTGATGATTATATTTCAAAAATGTCCTTAGAAGAAAAAATCGCACAAATGTTTATAGAGAATCTTGAAGGTAATAAAGAATTTCGTTCTTATGAATATTTTTCTAAAATCACTGGAAATAAAAATGATGATAAACCTATAATTGCTGGTGGATATTTATTTTTTGCTCCAAATATTGCTGATTCAAAAGAAAATCAAATAAATTTTATAAATTCAATACGAACTTATGTTGCAAAAAATTCCCAAATTCAACCATATCTGGCAGTTGACCAAGAAGGCGGTTACGTAGATAGATTAAAAAAAATCACTCAAAAACTTCCATCTCAACAAGATATTGCAAGAAATAATACACCAAAAGAAGCTTTTTCAATTTATGAAAATGAATCAAAGCAAATGAAAACTTTAGGATTTAATATGAATCTTGCTCCTGTTATGGAAGTTTGCTCAGAAGATAATAAAGAATTTTTAGATGGTCGAAGTTTTGGT
Organism: uncultured Treponema sp.; assembly: GCA_964541735.1. Taxonomy (GTDB): domain Bacteria; phylum Spirochaetota; class Spirochaetia; order Treponematales; family Treponemataceae; genus Treponema_D. Next base: position 26,752 of record CAZIQK010000016.1, on the reverse strand, counting down.
GATTTGATGCAAACAAAATCTTATGGAATTTCTTGCATAAACGCTTATGAATTTAATGATATTGCAACTGTAATAAAACATTTTCCCGGAAATACAAATACAGATCCTCATTCCGGACTTCCCGAAATTGAAGATGATTTAGAAACTTTAAAAAATAATCTACAGGGATTTTACTTTGCCATAAACGAAAATCCGAGCGGGAAACAACCAACTGGAATTTTAATGTCTCATGCAAGAACAAAAGCTATCGACTCACAAAATCCGGCCTGCCTTTCTAAAGTCTGGGTAACAGATATTTTACGAAATGAATTTTGTTATGAAGGTTTAATTTTTTCTGATGATATTTTTATGGACGCTCTTGCAAAAAATGGATTTCCTCCGGAAATTGCTGTTGTTATGGCTGTTGATGCAGGTGTTAATTGCATTATGACAAGTCAGAAAAGATTTTCTTCGCAAGCAAAAATTTTATACGATAAGGCAAAAAATAATAACGAACTTACTGAAAAAATAAATAATTCTGTAAAAAGAATTTTAAAATATAAAATTTCCGCAAATTTATTTAGTTTGGATTAAATATGAAGCAAAAAAAAGAAAAACTCTTTGGAAAAGAAGGCTTTGAAAAATTTTATTCTGATTTGTATAAAGAACGTTGGCCAATTATAAAAAATGCATTTTTAGAAAAAAACAATCCAGTTGAATATTTTGTACCTGGTAGCGAAAAATCATATTTTTTAGATTCAGCTTCTGTTTTTGCTTCTCTTTGTTTGCCCGTAAAAAATGCAGAAAAAATTCTTGATTTATGTGCCGCTCCTGGTGGAAAATCAATTGTGATTGCATCTCGAATGAATGAAAATGCAATTTTATTTTCAAATGAACGTTCTTTTGAACGAAAAAAACGATTACAATCTTCAATAAAATTATGCTTGCCCGAAAATATAAATTCTCGTATAAAAATTTCTTGTAGCGATGGAGCGGTTTGGTGTAAACATCAAAGTGAATGTTTTGATACAATTCTTTTAGATGCGCCTTGTTCTTCTGAACGTCATGTTATGCTTGACGAAAAATATTTAAATGAATGGTCGCCTTCCAGAATAAAAACTGTAACAATGGAACAGTGGGCTTTACTTTCTTCTGCATACAGACTTTTAAAAGTTGGAGGTTTTCTTTTATATTCAACTTGTTCAATTTGTCCTTCTGAAAATGATATGATGATGGAACGTCTTGTAAAAAAATTTAACAAAACTTCAGATTCTTTTGCATTTGTTTGCCCAAATCCGGATTTTTCTGAAATTTCTTCATTTGTAAAAATGGAACTTCCAAATTTTGAAAAAACTCAATACGGGTACGAAATTTTTCCAGATAAACAAAATGGTTCTGGACCAATTTATTTTTCACTTATAAAGAAAAAAAACTCTATTCTATCTTAAAAAAAAATGCTATCTTTATCTTATGAGAAAAAAAGAATTGGAAAAAGTTGAAACAAATACCCGTGATGATAAACTTCAAAAAATCATCAAAATTGAAGCACAACTTAGCGAAATTCAAGATGTTGATGTTTTGCTTGAACGAATTCTTACAGAAACAAGACAAATTGTTAATGCGGATGCAGGTTCTATTTATGTTTTAGAAGGAAAAAATCTTAAAATAAAATATGGACAAAATGATACTCATTTAAAAGAACTTCCCCCAGGAACAAAACTTCCTTACACATCTTTTTCTTTTCCTGTAAACGAAAAATCAATTTGTGGTTATGTTGCATCAACTAAAAACGCATTAAATATAAATGATGTTTATCGTATTTCAGACAAAAAGCCTTACAAGTTTAATAAAAATACAGATTTGACAACTGATTATCGTACAAAATCTATGTATACATTGCCTTTAAAAATGGCAAATGGAAATCTTTTAGGTGTTCTCCAAATTATAAATCGTAAAAATGAAGAAGGAAACGTAATCCCTTTTGACAATGAGTCAATTCTCCTTATTTCTCATTTTGCTTCTTCTGCTGTTCAAGCGTTACAACATGCATATTTAACTTCAAATATGGTAAAACGCATGCTAAAAATGACAGAATTTCGTGATCCAAAGGAAACTTATCCACATGTAGAGAGAGTTTCTTCTTATTCTCTAGAAATTTATGATAGATGGGCTTTTAATCACAATATACCAGAAGCCGAAATGCATCGTTATCGTGATACTTTAAAAATCGCTGCAAAATTTCACGATATTGGAAAAGTTGGAATCTCCGATGTAATTTTGAAAAAGACATTTCCTCGTTTTACTGATGAAGAACGAAATATTATGAAAGGGCACACTTGTATTGGAGCACAACTTTTTTATCCGACAGAAAACTTTCTTGACGAAATGTCAATAGAAATTGCACTTCATCATCATGATAGATGGGATGGTGGCGAGAATGGTTATCCGGGAGCTATAAATATTTTTGATTTTGATATAAAAGATGGTACTCTGCCAAAATTTGTGCCATTAAAAGGCAAAGATATTCCTCTTAGTGCAAGAATTGTTGCTGTTGCTGATGTTTTTGATGCTTTGAGTAATAAACGTTGTTATAAAGATGCTTGGTCAATGGAAGATTCGTTTACGGAAATTCAAAATAGTGCAGGAACTCATTTTGATCCAGAAGTTGTTCTTGCATTTATGCAAGTAAAAGATAGAATTTGTTCAATAAAACTTGCGTATCCAGATGAAGAAGATTCATAATCGGGTTTTGAATCTATTTGCACAATTTGTGTATTGTTTTGTCGAATGCATTTGCGAATGCACCAAACTTTTTTTTGTCATAACCTTCGTCGTGATGTTTTACAAGTCCTATTTCATAAAGACACAAATCAAAATTTCGAGAACTTAGAAGTGGTTTTATATTTTCTTTTGTAAAAATTGTTCCTCTATCGTTTATGCAAGCAATGTTTTTTTCAACAAGTTTATCTGCAAAAACAATATCTTTTGTAATTACTAAATCATTTTGATTTGCGTTTTCGTAAATGTAGTTGTCGGCGGCATCTTTTTGGTTTGAACAAATTATCATTTCAAAAGGAGTATCAAAATTACAACTGATTTTTCTATTTGCAACAAAATAAACTTTTAGATTCAGTTGTTTTGCAATTTTTAGTATATGATTTCTAACTAGAGAAGGGCAAGAGTCAGCATCAACCCAAATTTGTACATTTTGGTTCACTTAAGCACCTTTTGAATTTTTTCTATCATTTCTTTTGTTTTTTGTTCTATTTTGTTTTGTTCTTCGATATTTTGTCCCTCTAAAACTGTTGTATTTTCAAGTGCGATTTTATTTTGTTTTTCTTTATAAAGTTCATCGCAAATCATTATTCCGGAAAGAATTGCAATTTGGAGAGGTGATTTTATAGAATCAATTTTTTCTACATCATCTGTAATTTGTTTATAATAGCCGAGAAGTTTTTGTAAATATTCTGAATTTTCGTTTGCTTGAATTGTAAAAACCGTTCCAAGCATTTCTATTCTTAGTTTTCCCATTTAGAAAATATCAAAACCTAATCCATCTTGATTTTCATCTTCTGCAAAATCGTCAGATTCTGAAAAATCATCATTTTCGTTAGAATTTTCATTAGAAAAAGAATTATTAATTTCTGTGTTTTGAATATTGCTTGTAGGATTTTCTTTTGGAATTGTGATTTCAGGTGTGAAGTTTGCTTCTTTTTCTAAAGAAACGTTTTCTAGTTTATCAAAACTCGGAATTTGCTGAGTATTTTGTACTGCGGTTTGAGTTTGTTGAATTTGTTGTTCAGAAATTGTGTTTTGTATAGTTTGTGTTGAAGTAACTTGAGAAGCTGCTTTCAATACAGAATTTTCGATTGAATTCAACCTCTCAAGTGCTTTTTTGATTCCATTCTCAATCTGGCTTTGTTCACTTTCAAAAGATGTAAGTTGCTCCGACTTTACAGAAATCGCATTTGTGAGCTCTGAACATTTTTTGCGCAGAGCATCGTTTTCTGCTTGTAACTGTTGAATTTTTTCAACAGCACTTTCAACTTTTTGTTCAAGTAATTCAACCTGACTGAGAGTAATCATACGCTAAATCCTTATGCTTTAAGTGCTTTTTTAGCAGCTTCTACAACTGCTTTAAAAGCTGTTGGATCTTCAATAGCCATATTAGAAAGAGCCTTGCGGTTCAATTTAATACCTGCTTTGTTAATTCCATTGATAAATTGTGAATAAGTAAGACCTTCTTCACGAACTGCTGCATTAATACGAGCAATCCATAAAGTTCGGAATTCATGTTTACGATCACGTCTATCAACATAAGCATGATTTAGTGCTTTTGTTACAGCATCTTTTGCTGGTTTATAATTTGATTTTCTATCGCCACGGAAACCTTTTGCAAGTTTCAAAAATTTATTACGACGATTTTTTCTTTTTGTTCCGTCTATCGCTCTTGACATTTATTCACCTCATTAACCGTAAGGAAGCATTTGCTTTCTAATTTTGCGTGCATCAGCTTCAGCAACATAACCTGTTTCTCTAAGCTGTCTCTTTCTTTTTGGTGAACGCTTTGTCAAAATATGACGAAGGTTCTGTTTCTTGTGTTTTACTTTGCCAGTGCCAGTTAAAGAATAACGTTTTGCAGCTGACTTTTTTGTCTTCATCTTAGGCATTTTCTAAACCTCTTATTTTGCAACTTTTGCTGAGATTGTCATTGACATATTTCTTCCATCCATTGCGGCTGGTTTTTCAATGACGTACGCCGAGGTAAGTCGCTTTAGCACCTCATTCAGAACATCAAAACCAAGTTCGGTATGAGCAAGTTCACGTCCGCGAAAACGGATTGTTACTTTTACTTTATCGCCTTCGTTAAGAAATTCTTGAATATGTTTTGCTTTGGTATCAAGGTCGCCTGAACCGATTTTTGGTTGCATTCGAATTTCCTTGAGTTTTAATACTTTTTGGTTCTTTTTGGAATCACGGAGCTTTTTTTCCTGTTCGAACTTGTATTTACCATAGTCAAGTATTTTACAAACTGGTGGGTTAGCATTTGGTGAAACTTCAACAAGATCAAGATCTCTATCTCTTGCCATATTAAGTGCTTCCAATGTTGGAACTATTCCTAACTGGTTGCCCTTTTCATCAATAAGCCGAACTTCACGAACACGAATCATTTCGTTAATTCTTTGTCCTTTATTGTTCGAATTGTTAGTATTCACGTTAGCCAATTATCCTCCTACGTGTTATAAAACACTTTTTCTACATAAGCGTGTCTAAATATTATATTTAAATTTGTGTTTTATGTCTATATTTTAGCTAAAAAATTCAAGTGCGTGCCGTTTGAGTACTTTATTTTTTATAAAAATTGTTACCACCATAGAGAAACTACATGTCTGTTTTAGTTGCTTATTCTAGAATGCATTTTGAAAAAACATTTCTCATTCTTATTTTCTAATTAAAAAGTCTGCATAAGTTATGGGAAATTTATTTTACTGACTACAGAGTGTAAAATTAGTATAATGAATTAATATGGCAGAATTTATTTCATCATTTATAACGGGATTTCAAAAAGTTGTTCAAAAAGATTTGGAAAATCGTTTAAAAGGCATAAAGATTTTAAATGTTTTTGATGGTTTGATTCATTATTCGTATTCTGGAAATTCGCATGATTTAGAAAAAATCACTTATTTTAATAATACTTTTTTCGTCCTAAAAACTTTTTTCGGAAAAAATCTGACTTATGAAAATATGATTCGTGCAATTTTGAACGAAAAAAAATATTTTCTTATAAATAAAGGAACTTTTCGCGTAAGATTTTCAAAAGAAAATCAATTTACAAAAGTAGAAAAAAATCTTATTCGAAAAGCAGAAAATATTGTTCTTGAAAATTCAAAATTAAAAATAGATAGAGTTTCTCCTTCAACCGAAATTTGGTATTCAATTCGACGAGAGAATTTTGCTTTTTGTGGACAACTTATTTCAAAACGTGAATTTACAGAAAAAAATCTGAACAAAGGAGAACTTCGACCGGAAATTGCATATTTAATTTGTTGTTTTTCTGATTTACAAAAAGAGCAGGTGATTGCAGAACCTTTTTGCGGTTATGGTTCTATTCCAATTCAACTTGTAAAAAAATTTAATTTTTCAAAACTTTATATCAGTGATATTGATGAAGAAAAGATAAAATTTATTTCTGAAAAAAAACAATTAAAAAATAATGAAAAAATTGAAATTTCTGTTCAAAATGCTTTTGATTTAAAAAATATTCCAAGTAAATCTGTAGGATGTATTATAACAGATCCTCCTTGGGGATTTTATGAAAATATTGAAAATATTGAAGATTTTTATGAAAAAATGTTTGAATCTTTTTGTAGAATTTTAAAAGATGATGGAAAAATGATAATTCTTTCGGCAAGAAAAGAAGAACTGGAAAAAACTATCTGTAAAATGAATATTCAAATTACAGATAGAATTAATACGCTAGTGAACGGAAAAAAAGCAAGTTTGTATAAATTAGTTTTTTAATTAAGGACGATAAATATACGCAGGATAAGAATTAAAATCATTTATATCATTTAAAACTTTTGTAGGAAGTCCTAACTGTGTTGCGTTTTCTGTTTTTTTGATTTCATCAACTTTGCTTAAGAGCATTTCCATCATAGTTTGTTTTTTTTGATATTTAAAAGTTTTTACATCAATTCCTTTCTTTTCGATTTCGTTAGAAAAATCTTCAATCATTCCGTCCCAAGAGTCGATTTTGTCTATAAGTCCGTTGTTTAATGCTTGATTTGCAGTATAAAGTCTTCCATCCGAAATTTTATATGCTTCATCAAAAGAAATATGTCTTTGACTTACAACGATTGAAACGAATTGTTCATAACATTCATCACTTATCGATTGCATAATTTTTCTTTGTTCATCTGAAAAAGGTTCATTATAATTCATCATATTTTTATTTTTTCCAGAATGAATTGTTTCTGATTTTATTCCAAGATTTTCAAAAAGTCCTGTTAAATCAAAACTTTGTCCACAAATTACGCCGATGCAACCTGTTAAAGTATTCCGATTTGCATAAATTTTATTTGCTGCACAAGAAATATAATAACCACCGGAAGCTGCCATAGGACCTTGATAAACATAAATCTTTTTTCCACTAGTTTTATAATCTTGCAGTGCTAAATAAATTTCGTCTGCTTGATAAACTGCTCCGCCAGGAGAATTGATATAAATTGCTAAAGCTGCATTTTTTGAATCATTTTTTAGCATTTTGATTGTTTCTAAAAGCCATTTTTGATTGTAAGAATTATTTGCTTCTTCAATTGTTCCTTCAATATAAAGTGCAGCAATATATTGTTTTTTTGAAGATTTCGATTTTTTTGAATTAGATTTTGTTGTATAAGTCTTTACTGTTATGCTTGTGCCTGGCAAATTTTTTCTTTGCTGTGTAAAAGTAGTACTTAAACTAATACCCAATACAACCGCTACTATAACGATTAAAACTATAAGACCGGTTTTGAATTTTTTTTTCATTATTGTAAATCCTCCGGTTTGATATAGCCTTGTTCTAATGCATTTTTTAGCATTGCGTGATAAGCATTTATAAAAGTCATCGTTTTATATGGTTTTATCCAAATTTGGAGAATTTCAAAAGTGAAGATTGATAAAATGTCCCAACCGAGAAAACTTAAATACATAACAAAAATATTCCATTTATTTCCTCTTGTTATGATTTTTGAAATTGACATCGCCTTAAAAATCCCGATTTTTGGAAATTCTGCAATTAAAAATTCCATTTGCGAATATGAAAACATTTTTATTATTCCTGGAATAATGAATAAAAGCGACCACAAAAATAAAAAAACATTTTTTACGATTGTACATAAAATCGCACGCCACCAATTATTTAGCCCTTCGATAAATGCTGAAAAAGAAACTGGTTTTGGAGAGCGAGACATTTTTAAGTAAACGTTAAAAGTCGCTATTGTAAGAATTGCTTCTACCAAAGTTTGTACGACTGAAGCAAGGTAAGATGTGCTTTTTGAAAATGCATCTGAATAAGCTTCAATGTATGCTTCAAAACTTCCATAATCGTAGGTTAAAAGATTAAATCCTTCTTCGGAAGAAAGAAGTTTTACTACAGTTGGAATTGAAAATAATGAAATTATAAAAAATGTTAAAATCGTCATTCCAATAGGAATGCCCCATCTTCCACTTAGTTGCTTTTTGCTAAAAGTCTTATATTTTTGTCGTTCAAAATTCATACTAAATATTATATTTGAATTTTGCTTAGGTTGCAACTTTTAGAGAACATTCACAGTCATACTAATTCTAAAAATCTATAATTTATTTTCTTATATTTGCGTAAATTTGAGAGATTTGCGGGAAATTCTTTTTTATAATATATTCATCTTATGAAACTTATTTGTGGACCTATGGCGACAATTTCTCATCCGGCGTTTAGAATTCTTGTTGAAAAATTTGGTGGTTGTGATGAATATTTTAACGAAATGATAAATGCGGGTTCTTTACTCACAAAAGGACCTTTTGAAAAATTTTATATAAATTCTTCTCCGTGTCCCAAAAAACTTGTCTGGCAACTTACCGGAAAAAATTGCGAAGTTATGAGCGAAGCCGCAAAAATTCTAGTTGAACTTGACGGAATTGGAATAGATTTAAATATGGGGTGTTCCGCTCCTGATGTTTATCGTTTTGGAAGTGGAATTGCTTGGATGTTAAAACCAATTGAAGAAACTAAAAAAATGGTTTACGAAGTTTACAAAACAATAGAAAATCATAATAAAAATTCAGAAAATAAAAAAAGATTTAGTGTAAAACTTCGTTTAGGTGATGATGATTTTTCTGAAGATGATTTTTTTGATTTTTGTACAATGCTTTGTGATTGCGGAGTTGAATTAATCACTCTTCATCCTAGAACAAAAAAAGAAAAACTGACAAGACCAATTCGTTATGAATATTGTCAAAAGCTTGCAGAAAAAATGCATCGAAATGGAGTAAAAGTTTATCTTAATGGAAACGTAAAAGATAAATTATCTTTTGAATATGCAAAAAAAGTTGCTCCGGATGTTGATGGCATTATGATAAGTCGTGCATCAGTTCAAAAACCCTGGATTTTTTCTGAATTAAAAAAAATAAAAACTGTAGAAAAAGTTGATATGTTGCAAATCGCTCTAGAATATATTGATAATATAGAAATTTATCAGCCAAAAGAATTTTGGAAAACAAGATTACAGAGATTTTTTTCGTATTTTAGTATGAATTTTCAATTTTCGCATTATGCACAAACTCAATTTTTAAATGCAAAAGATAATAATGATTTAAAACTTCGCCTTCAAGATTTTTTTGAAAAATGCCCTAACGAAAAATATTTTAAAGTTGGTGAAAATGTTGATTATTAGTTATCTTATGGTAAAATGGACTTTATTATGGAATATCGTGAAAATCCGATGTTTGGGCGAAAAGTGTTTTTCTTAAATCCGCCTCTTTCTATTGAAAATTATGTAGTTGAAAATTTAAAATCTCAAGAATATGAAGTTTATATAATTCGTGAATACAATTTAGCAAAGCCTGTTTTGCGAAATTATGGAAATTCAATTTGTTTTATTTACATTGATGATGAATTATCGTTTGACGGATGGTTTAATTTTATAAAATCTTTTGAATTTGACGAAAGCTTAAATAAAGTCTTTTTGGGAGTTCTTTCTTTTAAAACAAAACCAAAAGACCAAGAACGTTTTCTTATGAATTTAAAACTTCCTGGCGGTTTTGTGCGTCTTGACCAAAAAACAGAAATTGTTAGTCAGCAAATTGAAGGAATCTTAAAAATCAACGGAGCAAAAGGTGTTCGTCGAGTTATTCGTTTAGATTTGAGAGAAAGTAAAGATGTAAACGGATATTTTAATTACGGAACGATTTTATATTCTTTTAGATTGATAGATATAAGTGTGATGGGATTCGCAACTATTGTTCCTGCAAAAATGGGAAAAATTTTTAAAAAAGATAGTTTTTTAAAAAACATTTCAATCACAATGGGGCGTTATTCTTTTTATTGCAATGTTCTGATTTTTGCGTCAAAAACTGTAGGAGAAAGTTGCACTGTTGTCGCTTTATATGAAGATGGAACTTCCCCTGAAATAAAAAAGAAAATTCACGATTTTGTATACGATACTTTGGAAAAAAGAAATAGGCTTTTTATGGAAAGTCTTGCTCGCGATTTTACAGATTATTCTATTCGTTTTGTTGAACAAAAAGAGAATCCTAAAGATAAAAATAATGAAGAAGGGGAAGAAGAAGTTTTAAAAAGTGTTGATGAAAATTCTCCTAACGAAAAATCATCTGAGAAATCTGATGAAAATGAACAATCTTCTAGCGAAAGTAAAAACAATCCGTAATTGAAAACAACTTTTTTTTGTGATAACGTATTTTTCACAATTTTTATGCGGAATAATCCAATTTCTGCTAAAAAAATATATCAAAACGGCTAAAGCCATAGTCGAAAGGAGTTACAAATGGCAAACAACGAGAAGAATCCACACGCTTGTACTTTAGACAAAATTATCAGTCTTTGCAAAAGAAGAGGTTTTGTTTATCAAGCTTCTGAAATTTACGGAGGACAAGCAGGAGCTTGGGATTATGGTCCTTTAGGAGTTGATTTTAAAAGAAATATACAAAATGCTTGGTGGCATTATATGATTCAATTACACGATGATGTAGTTGGTCTTGACTCTGCAATTTTCCAACATCATACAACTTGGAAAGCATCTGGTCACGTAGATCACTTTTCTGACCCAATGGTTGATTGTCTTGAATGTAACGCACGTCATAGAGCAGATAAACTCATTGAAGATTTTGTTGCTGCAAATCCTGATAAAGCTCCCGGAAAACCTGTTGATACAATGACTCACGACGAAATGAAAGCATTTATCGATGCAAATATTAACTGCCCAACTTGCGGAAGCAAAAATCGAAAATATACAGCGGTTCGCGAATTTAATCTTATGTTCAAAACTTATCAAGGTCCTGTTGCTGATGATACTCACTTAATTTATCTTCGCCCGGAAACTTGTCAGGGAATTTTTACAGATTTTAAAAATATTGTGCAATCAAACAGAATGAAAGTTCCTTTTGGAGTTGCTCAAGTTGGAAAATCATTCCGCAATGAAATTATTTTCAAGAACTTTATTTTCAGAACTTGCGAATTTGAACAAATGGAAATGGAATATTTCTGTAAACCAGGAACAGAAGATGAAACTTTTGATTTTTGGAGAAAAGAAAGATGGAATTTCTATTTAAAATACGGAATCCCAGAAAATCAGCTAAAATGGCATCATCACGATAAACTTGCTCATTACGCAAAAGATGCTTACGACATTACTTATAATTTCCCAATTGGTTTTGAAGAGGTTGAAGGAATTCACTCAAGAACAGATTTTGATTTATCACAACATCAACTTTATTCTAAAAAAGATATGTCTTACATTGACCAGGAAGATGGAAATAAAAAATATGTTCCTTATGTAGTAGAAACTTCTGCTGGTTTAAATCGAAATTTCTTAATGTTCCTTTGTGAAGCATACGAAGAAGAAAATGTTTCTACTGATCCAGCAAAAGAAGATTACAGAACTGTTTTACATTTAGATCCTCGTCTTGCTCCAATAACAGTTGCCGTTCTTCCTTTAATGAAAAAAGATGGACTTGCAGAAAAAGCAAAAGAAATTCAACATCATTTGAAAGAAGATTTTGTAACAGATTTTGATGTTTCAGGAACTGTAGGAAAACGTTATCGCCGTCAAGATGAAGTTGGTACTCCATTCTGCGTTACGGTTGATTACGACACAATTCAAGAAACAAAAGATGATGGTTCTAAAAATGATTTGTTCAACACTGTAACAGTTCGTTTCCGCGATTCTATGAAACAAGAACGAGTTCATTTAGACGATTTGATTCCATTTATTCAAAAAGCAATTCGCGAATATAAACCGGTTGTTAAAAAGAATTAGGAAATAGAATTTTCCCGCTAATCTCGCAGATTTATGCAGATAAAAATACAAAATCTGCAAAATTAGCGAAATCTGCGGGAAAATCACAAAGAAGAGGTTTTTAAAGTGGAGTACATTCGTCTTGGAAAAACAGATTTATTAGTTTCTAAAATTGCTTTCGGGGCAATGAGACTTTCAGAAACAGAATCTCCTGATGAAGCGTTTAATCTTGTAAGAAAAGCTTATGATTCTGGTGTAAATTTTTATGATACTTCAAGAAAAAATCCGGAAAGTGAAAAATTACTTGGAGATTCTTTATTTGATTTTCGGCGAAATGTTTTTCTTTCAACCTCAACTTCTGCAAAAACTTGTGAAGAAATAAAAGAAAATCTAGAAGAATCTTTAATGACTTTACATGGCGACTATGTAGATTTGTATCAATTTGAAACTGATAAATTTTTGCCAGAACCTTTTAGAGCAGATGGAATTTATGATTTTTTATTACAAGCAAAAGAAAGTGGAAAAATCAAACATTTTGGAATTATTACAACAAATGTTGAAACTGCTAAAAAAGCGGTTGAGTCAGATTTGTACGAAACTCTTCAATTTCCTTTTAGTCTTGTAAGTCCTGAATCTGCTTTTGAAATTGTAAAACTTTGTGAAGAACGTGATGTTGGGTTTATTGCAATGCAACCTTTAGGTGGCGGATTAATTGATAATATTCCTTTGGCATTAGGATTTTTGCAACAATACGAAAGTGTCGTTCCTATTTGGGGAGTAAAAAATCAATCACAAATAGAGCAAATTTTGTATTTTAACGAACATCCACCAATAATTGATGAAAAATTTAATAAAGATGTTGAAAAAATCAGAAATTTCTTTAATTAATTTTCATATTTAAGAAAAGAATGAAATATCGACATCTTCAGTTTTACTAAGATTTACTTTTGGACTTTGTTTTTCATTTTCTGTTTCAGATGATTTTTTTGTTTCGTTTTCAACTGTAGATTGATTTTCTTCAGCATTTTTTTCCTCATTTTCTAAAGGAAGTTCTTCAATTTTATCATCATTTTGAGAATTATTAATTTTTTCTTCAGTTTTTATATTTTCATTATCTGCAAGTTGAATTTCTTCTATTTTATTTTCTTTATTCGAATTTTTATTAATAATTTTTAAAATATCATTTAATTCATTTTTAGAAAGAATTCTTATGATATAAATTCCTTCATGACTTGTTGTGATTTGGAGTGGAGAACCGTCTTTTTCTTTTTCATTTAAAAGTTGAACAACAGGATATTTTGGAGAATCTGGATTTGTATCTACAACAATTGCAACTTTCCTGTTGGAAAGATAAACATAAGTTCCAATTGGATAAAGAGAAACTGTGTAGAGTAGTGCTTTTAAAACAGAATTATCATAAGACTGTGTTTTATTTTGAATTAATTCAACCATTGCATCAAACGTTGAACGTCCTTCTCTAAAAACTCTTGGTGAAGAAATTGCTTCGTAAGAACAAGCTACAGCAATTATTTTTGCATTAGAAGAAATTTTATCTCCTGTTAATTTTCTTGGATAACCTAATCCATTTTCTTTTTCGTGATGTTCTAAAACTCCTAACTGAATAGAAAGAGGAAAATCTAAATCTTTTACGATTGTATAACCAAAAATTGTATGTTTTGAAATTTGCGCTCGTTCACCAATCGTAAGCTTATTTGTAGACATATAAAGTTGAGGTGGAATTCTAAGCATTCCGATTTCGTGAATAATACAAGTTACTCCAAGTTCTATAATTTTTGATAAAGGAAGATGAAGTTGTTGTGCGATTGCGATTGCCAATACTGTTGTTCTAATTGAATGGATTATTAAAAAATTTTTTTTAATTTCATTAGGATTTGGATTTATTCGTAAAATATAACGTTTATGATCTTTTACAAACATTACTAATTCTTGAATTGTTTCTGAAAGTTCATTTTGGTCTATTTCTTTATGAGTTGCATAATGAGTAAAAATTTCTTCAACATAATTCATATATTCATAAAAAACAGATTCAACCATTTCCATTCTAGCTTGATCACTGTTTCCTATTTTTGCTGTTTTAGAATTTTCAATTGCTTTTTTTAGAGAGACACCAATTTTTTCTTTGTTTTGTACTTGTTCACTTTCGTTGTTTTGAGAAAGGTCAATATCTCCACCTAAACTTAAATTTCCATCACATTGAATTGTTGAAAAACCCCATTCCTTTAATAAATCTATAAGGTTGCTTTGAATTTGCACAGTTTGAGGAAGAAGTAAAAATGTACTATCAATTAATAAATCGCCTGTAAAAGATAAATCTTTATGCAGTGCTTCTACTTGAATTGTATCCATAGTTTTATCCACTTTTCTTTTTTCAATATCGGCAGAATATAGCAAAAACTAGAGTGATTTTTTAGAAGTTCGTAAAAATAAAATGCAAAAAAAAAGTTGGAAAACCTCACACGTTTTCCAACTTTTTATATAGTAAACATAGGTTTTTTCAGGTGTCTAGACGTTTTCCCACCCGAAGTTTCCCTTTACTTTATTATCGGAGAAAAGATTTTTGACTTTAGAAAAAATATAAAAAAAATTGAATTTATAATAAGATACTTTCTAAAAAATTGCTGACACGATTTTTTTAGAGATTGGCATCGAGTTTAATATAGTTAAAATACAACGATTTGAAATTTTGCTTTCTAATAAATATTTTTTATTCTTGACTAAGATTTGTTTTTTATAGATTATTTATTTCTATGAGAAAGGAAACAATAAACAGAACTCATCTTGAAACACTTTCATTTTCAGATTTAGTAAAACTTGCTGATGATTTTGGAGTTGATGTTCCTGATAACTTAGATAGACGATTTTTGATTGCAGAACTTTTGGAACTTGAAGAAGAGTCTGAAAGAACTGACAATTCTATGAAAATTTCATCAGAAAATACAAATGCTGATGATTTTCTTCCAAAAAATTATAACGAAACTCAAATCTCTTGTGTTTTACGAAATCCTGCTTGGCTTTTTGTTTTTTGGAACATAAACGAAAGTGACAAAATGATGTTGGAAAAATTACAAGATTATGAAATAAAACTTAGAGTTTGCAGTTTAAAATCAAAAGAAGATGTTGTTCCTTTTGAATCATTTGAAATTCAAGCAAGTTTGCTTTCTCAAGAACAAAATGTGCTTCTTCCATCGAATGTAGAATTCGTAAAAGTTGAACTTTTTTTTACAACATCAAATTCTAAAAAAAATCTGGCAATGTCGTCTATAATTTCAATTCCTCAAGGTTCTGAACTTGTAAACGATTATAAAAAAGCATTAGAACAAGATTTTCCGGAAATCATAAAACTTTCTGGAATAAAATCTGTTTTAACTCATCAATATGAAATTCATAGACATTCTTTTTCGTGAGAGACAAAAATGAAAAAAAATTTAATAATTTTAGTAAAAGCAAGCCAAGAATTTATAAGACATTCAGAAGTTGATATAAAAATAAATGCTCCAATGTTAAATTCTCTTTTTGAAAACATTACAAATATTTATCTTCCACTTTTAAATATGATTGATACTCTTGCGTTGCAAAAAAATGGAAAAATAAGTTTTGTTTTGCCTCCGGTTTTATGCAATCTCCTTTCTGATAGCGAAATCAAAAAAGAATATGTTGAATGGCTCGATAAACGAGTTGAACTTGGAAAAAAAGAACTTAATAGGAATAATGGTAATCCAGAAGTTCAAAATATCATAAAAAAATATATCGAAAAAAATTATCAAGCAAAATCAGATTTTGAACAAAAATATAATTCAAATTTAATTGATGCATTTGCAAAAAATAAAAAAGAAGGAAAAATTGAACTTTTAGCAACTTGTGCAACTGATATTTTTATTCCTCATTATGTTGATACAAAAGAAATTATTTCTGCACAAATTGAATGTGGATTAAAAGGTTATCGCCAATACTTTGGGGAAATTCCAGAAGGATTTTGGCTCCCAGAAATGGGATATTTTCCGGGAGTTGAAAATCTTATTAAATCGTATGGATTTTCGTATACAGTTTTAGATTCTCGTGCATTTTTATTAAGTAAAAAAATGCCTTCAAAAGGAATATTTTATCCAGTTAGAACAGAAAATTCCCTTGTAGTTTTTGCAAATTGTACAGAATTAGATGATAAAATTTTGGGAGAAAATGGTTATTCTTCAAAAACTTGTTATTTAAATGTCAATAAAGATATTGGTTTTGAATTAGATATGAATTCTCTTTCGCCATTGATTGATGAAGATTCTGTTAGATTTTCAACTGGTTATAAATATTATGATAAATCTCTTTTAGATTCGCAAAATAATTATTACAACGAAGATAATGCAAAAAAAATTGCCGAAGAAGATGCAAAAGATTTTTCTAAAACTATAAAAGAAAAACTAGATAGCGTAGAAAAATGTATCCCCGAAAGTGATTTTATCAATCTTTTTTATTGCATAGATTTAGATTCTGTAAAAAATTGGAACGAAATGATTTTTTGGCTAAAAAATGTTCTAGAAAATTGTGATTTGGAAAATTTAAATCTTTGTGGTGGAACAGAACTTTTACAAAATCAATATTCCTTAGAAAAAATAGAACCTTATTATTCTGCAAAAGGAAAAGGTTATGGCGAAGAATTTTTGAACGGAAATACAAGTTGGATGATGCGTTACGTAAAAAAAGCAACGGAACGAATTATTGATTTGGCAGATCGCTTTCCAAATGATACAGGTTTAAAAACTCGTCTTTTAAATCTTGGTGCAAAAGAACTTTTAATGGCACAAAGTGTTGGCTTAATAAAAATGATAAACGAAGGCGACAATCCTAACTTTGCAGAACGCAGATTTAAAGAGTCTATAAATGCGTTTACTACAGTTTTTGATTCTTTAGGTTCAAACACTGTTAGTACAGAATGGCTTACGACTTTAGAATTGCGAGATTCTATCTTTCCTTGGATGAATTACAAGGTTTTTGCAAAAAAAGTTTAAATGAAGATAAAATCTTTTTTTACATTTTTTTTTCTTTTTATTTTCTCTTTTTGTTTATATGCAACAGAAAATTCTACTTTTTCAACTCAATTTGCGAAAATTTTAAAAGAAAGTTCGCGACTTACTCAAAACGAAAAATATTCAGATTCTGTTAATTATCTTTTAAAAGAAGGCTTTTCAATTTCTAAAGACTCATTTTATAAAAAAATTGGTACAGAAGATGATTTTAAAAATTCTAGCGAACAAATTATTTTAGAAATAAAAAATCAATCACAAAAACTTACAAAAAGTGATTTTTTAAATTCTTTCAAAAAAAAAATAAATAATTTTGTAATTTCTGTTGATAAAAATGATTTTTCTTCTGCTCAAAAAAATTTACAAAATCTTGAATCCGATTTTTTAGAATATGTAAAAATTCGTAATTCGCTTATAGATAGTGCTAAAAATCTTAAAAAATTATTTGAAAATAAATCTAACTTGGATTTTACCGAAAAAAATGCATCTTACTTTTTTTATATTTATTTTTCGCTTTTGGGGACAGACCTCATAAATGATTCCGGAATTATTGCTGCATTGGATTCTCAATGGTATTCATTTATAGAAAGTGCAAGAAGAATTCTTACAATCACAATCGAAAATTATTCAAATTCTTACCTTGAAATTTTAAAAGATGATTCAATTTTGACAGAAAATAAAGTTTTAAAAAGTGATGATTTTGTAAAAAACATAAAAAATTACGCTTCAATCGAAATAAAAATCTTGAGTTTTTATGATTATTTAAAAACTGAAAATGGCGAAAAAGTTTATAATCCTTTTTCTGATTTTTTTGTTGTTGCAAATTATATAAGAAATCTTTGTGAGCAATTAATAAATGCCTACAAAAGTGAAGCAAAATTAGAATCTATAAAAAACGAGATTATTTCTACTTTGAAACAAAATTCTACAGAAACAAATGAATCCAAAAAGCAAAAAAATGTTTCAAAAATTGTTGACTTAAGTAATTTGGCAAAGTCTGAAGTTGGAGAAAAATCTGAACGTGAATTAGAAAATTTTTTGTGGGCAAAAGATTATAATAATAGTGGTTATAAGCCTTTCTTTGAAATTTCTGAAAACTATAAAAACGAAATAAATAAGATTTTTGAAATATCATCTTCTCTTTTTAATGATGTTTGGAAGCAAATTACACAAAATGCACAAAATCAAACAGAAAATAAAGTTTTATTACTTAAAAAATACAACGAAAATGCAAAAATTTATGAAGAGGGTTTTTTAGAAAAATTAGATTTAGAAACTCAAAAAAAACTTTTTAGTGATGTAGAAATTGCTGCAACTTACGATTTTAAAAATCTTTTAAATAAAAATCTTAATGAAAATATCGAAAATGAATATCATTATAAATATACAAATCTTGCTTACAAAGTTTCTGTATTTGCCGAAGTTTCTGCAAATAATTTTATAAAAGAAACAAATTCTTTAAAAAATGAAATTTCTAATTATTACAACGAATTTCCGCAATGGAAATCTGATGAAAAAATTTCTACTTATGCGAATGAATGTGTTTTATTTTTGGAAAATAGAGAAAAAAATCTAACTGATTTGAAAAATCAATCTACCAATTTGAAGAATTTATCTTACAAAGAATTTTTGCAATCTGAAAGTGCAAAAAATGAAGGTGATTTTAGATTTTCAGAAGCTGAAGATGCTTTAAAAAATAGAAATTACACTTTGGCACGAAAAAAAATTCAAGAATCACTTTCAAAATACGAAGAATCTTTACGTTTTTCAAATGATGAAGAACTTAGTAATTTGTGGAATAAAAAAATTCAAGAATTTGGAAATAAAATCAACAGTGCAGAAAATGAAATTGTTGTGAAAGAAGTTCGTGCTTTAAAAAACCAAGCAAGAGAATTTTATTTATCTGGCGATTTTGATAATGCAGAAAAATATCTTAATCAAGCAAAAAGTCGTTGGGCAACAACAAATTCTATTGAAGATGAAGAAATTTCTTCTCTTTTGAACTTTGTAAATGTCGCAATTTCTATGCAAACTGGACGAGAAATAAAAACTTCAGAGCCACAATATTCAGAAATGTCGCAACTTTTAAATCTTGCAACAAAATATTTTGAATCAGGCAAAAAAAAATATGAAGATGGAAATGTAAATTCCGGCAATAAAGATTTTGAAAACGCTTTAAATTGTATTCAAAAAGTTCAATATGTTTATCCTTTAAGTCAAGAAGCGTCTGTTTTAAGTTTGAAAATTCGCCAAATTCAAAATCCTACTAGATTTGAACAAGAATTTGCTCAAAATATAAAATCATCTCAAGATATGTGTAAAAATCCAGAAACCTTAAAAGATGGATATTCAAATCTTTTGGATTATTATGCAATAAAACCGGACTATAAAGGTTTAAAAGAAATTATTTATCAAGTTGAAATTGACATTGGAGTTAGACAAAAACCTATTGATAATTCAGATAAAAAACGTGCAAAAGATTTGCTTTCTACAGCACAAAATCAATTTAAAAATTCCGGAAATGATTTTTCAAAACTTCAAAATGCATTGGAAACTGTAGAAAAATCACTTTATTTAAATGCAAATGATGAAGATTCAAAAAAACTAAAAGATAGCATTATAATAAAAATGGGAGGTACTGCGATATCAGCACTTTCTATTGATGATGAAAGACTTTATAATGAAGCAATTCAAGCAATGCAAAATAACAATATTCGTCGTGCAAATCAAATTATAACGGAACTTTTACAAAAACCAGGAAATCAATATTCAAAAAAAATAAAAGAATTAAAAGTAAAAATAGCAGCGAGATTGTAAAAAATGAAAAACGCACAAAAAAATAAAAAAATATTCTTGTTCTCGCTTTTTATAATTTTTTATTTTACAAATTTTTTGTATTCGCAAAATTTTTATTGGGAAAATCCTAGAGAAATTTCTAATCAAAATTCTATGTTTCCAAAAACGCTTTCAAATTCATCACAATCTTTTGTTTTTTGGCAAGAAGTTGATTTTTCAAAAAAAGAAATTTATTTATGTTTTCAAAAAAATCAAGAAGGGGACAGTTCCCCAAAAAAAATCGCAGGTCCGTTTTCATATTCAAGTATTGATGTTCCAGAAATCTATTCTGTTGCAATTTTAAATAATGGAACATTTGCAGTTAGCATTGTAGAAAATTCTTCTATTTTTGTGTTTTCGTCTACGGATGGAGGAGAAACTTTTTCTCAAACAAAGTTAAAAACGTTAGGTCTGATGATTTCTCCAAAAATTTTTAAGACAAACGCAAATGCTTTTAAAATGTTTGTTTCTTTTGGAAATTCTGATTCTTTTAATATTTATACTTGCGACTCAAAAGATGGAATTAATTGGTCAAAGTTTGAAATTTTTGAACCTTCAAAAAAATTAAAAAATTCTTTTCTTCCGGTTTTAATTCCGTACAAAAATGGTGATGTTGTAGTTTTTCAATCACAATTTACGCCTCCTAATACGACTCGTTTTAGTTATCAACTTTATGCAACTTTTAGAGGGTCTGAAAAAGGAAAATGGTCTGAACCGATTTTGCTTACAAATGAAAACTCTTTTTACAAAAATAATTCAAAAGAATTTTATAATTTTCATAATCAAAGAGCGGCACTTTGTATTTTTGAAAACGAAATTTTTTTAGCTTGGGAAAGAACCGAAAACACAAATTCTTCCATTTGGAGTGCAAAAATCGACGAAAAAGGAATTGTAAAAAATACAAGTGAACAAATTGTTTTGCAAAAAAAAGCGTTTCGTCCAGAATTTTTTGTTTACAAAAATAATCTTTTTATAACTTGGTTTGATAGTCGAAATGGAAATGAATCTGTTTATTTTGCGAAAAAAGAAGGCGAATTTTGGAATGAATATGCAATCGCCGAAAACGAAAATTCTAATATTTTTATAAATCCATTGATTTTGAATTCGAATGGTCGTGGTAAAGAAAAAATTCTTTCATTTGTATGGCAACAAAATTCTCCTAAAAATCAATCTTCAATAGTAATAATTGTTCCTGATAAAACTATAACTCCACCAACGCTTGTTCCAATCAATTTCAAAAAAAATCATCGAGCAAACTCAAAAAAAGCACAAATTCAAATAACTTTTCCACAAGATTCTTCCGGGATAAAATCATATTCATATACTTGGTCAAAAAATCAAGATGAACAAGTTTTAGCAATTCCGATGGAAAGTGTAAAAGCAAATCAAAAGTCCGTAAAACAAAATCTTGAATGTAAAAACGGAGACGGAATTTATTATTTTTCTGTAAAGATTCAAGATTATGCGGGAAATTGGTCTGAGGAAACTCAAATTGAATATAATTTAGATTCAACGCCTCCGCTTTCGCCAAAAATTCTTTTTGATAATTGTGATGAAAATCATATTTTAAATTCAAATAATTTTAAAATAAGTTGGGAAAAATCACCAGAAATTGACACCTCTGGATATGTTTACAAGTTAGAATATCTTTTTAAAATTCCTTCTTCGCTTGCTGATTCTTCTCGCCATCCTTGTGAACTTTCTAATGAGCAAAAGCAAAAAATTGTTGAGAATTTACAAACTCGTTTTGAAAAATCTATAAATAAAAATAAAAATCTTGGGACAGAAATTCAAACTTTAGAAACTTCATCACAAAAATTTTACGATTATTCTAACGGAGTTTACGCTTTTTATGTTGCCGCAGTTGATGATTTAGGAAATGTGGGAAAACCGAATGTTGAAATGTTTATAATGAATAAATTTGAACCTCAGACTTATGTAAATTCTGCAAAAATTACACAAGATGAACTTGGACAAAATTATCTTACAATAGATGGAGGCGGTTTTACTTACGATGGAATTATTGACAAAATTATAATTGATGATGATGGGCTTGAACCTTTTTCTCAATTTTTTTTACAAAAAAATGATGATTTTAAAATTGAATCTAATAATTTAATTTCTAACATAAAAATCAGTTCCGAAATAGAAGAAGGTTCTTATAAATTAATTTTACATCACACAGATAGAGGCAATTATAAAACTGAAAACATTTTTTCTATTGGAAATCAAAGAAGTGTAAAAATCGAAGCTGAATACAATGTTCCAAAAACTTATAATGAAAAGTTTTTTCACAAAAAATCATTGCTTTTTTATATTGTGATTTTTGGTTTACTTTTAATTTTTTGTGTAATTATCATATTTTTTATAATAAATCAGTTTAATTTTTATTTAACAGAAAAAATCTTAATTAAAAAACAAGTACAATCTATTTTTGAAGGAAAAATTATGCCTATGAAACAAATTAAAAATAAATTAAAGCATCAGAAAAGTTTAAAAAAACAATTTATGATATTTACTGTTTTGATTATTATATTTGCAGTTGCAATTATTGCTATTCAAAGTGGTTCAAAAAACATTCTTTTACAAGAAAAAACCATGGCTACCGGTTTGGAAAATCGAATAGAAGTTTTGGAAGAAAGCCTTTCTAGTGGAGTAAGAAATTTCCTTCCAACAAATAATATTTTGGAATTATCATCTTTGCCAGCTCAAAAAGATGCAATGAGCGAAATAGAATACATAACAATTGTTGGACAATCTCAAAATGAAGAAAAATCAAAAAATTTGAATGTTATTTGGGCTACAAATGATCCAAAATATGAAAATCAAAAAATTGAATATGGAGTTTCTGCTATTACAGACGAAGAATATCTTTCTATAATTGAAAAATGTTCTTTAATCGACGCAAATATTCCTCAAAAAATTATAAAACTTTCAGACTCTTTTAATGAATTTTTGCAGAATTCAGACAAAAATTATTCTTCAGTGACGGAGGATGAGCGAGAAGTTTTAGATTCTCAAGAAAGTGATTTTAGAAAGAAAATAAATGATGAACTTTTAAAGTTGTCAAAAATTTATTCAAGTTCATTTCCAAACTTTGATGTTTCTAAATTAGATTTAAAAAATACTGAATATCTTTTTTATTCGCCGGTTTTATACAGACAAGGAAATTCTAAAAATTATGTTCATGCGGTTATTTTTATAAAACTTTCTACTCAAAATTTAATCAGTTCTATAAAAGAAAGTAGAAATTCTATTATCAGAAATTCGTTAATAGTTGCTTTTGTAACAATTCTGCTCGGAGTTTTTATTTCCTATCTTTTTGCAACGTTAATGGTTCGTCCTCTTAAAAAACTAGAAAAATATGTTACGATGATTGGACGCACAAAAAATAAAATCGAATTAAAAGGTAAAGAACTTGAAATAAAATCAAAGGACGAAATTGGAAGACTTGGTGTTGCCATAAACAATATGACTGAAGAGCTTGTTCGAGCCGCAGAAGAAGATATTTTACGTTTGGATGGAAAATCTGTTCAAAATGCATTTTTGCCTTTGGAAAAAGCATCTACAATCGCTCGTTATGATGATTCAAAAATTCAATGTTTTGGTTATTACGAAGGTGAATCTGGTGTTTCTGGTGATTATTTTGATTATCACAAACTTAGTGAAGATTGGTTTATTGCAATAAAATGTGATGCTTCTGGTCACGGCGTCCCTGCCGCAATTATTATGACAGTTGTCGCAACTCTTTTTCGCGAATATTATGAAAATTGGAATTTTCAAAAAGACGGAACACAAATAAACAAACTTATAGAACAAATTAATGATGCAATAGAAACTCTTGGATTGATGGGGAAATTTGCTGCAATCATCATTTGTCTTATAAATCAAAAAACTGGAGAAGTTTACATTTGCAATTCCGGTGATCCTCTAGTTCATATTTACGACTCTTTTGAACAAAAAGTGAAAACTCTAAGTTTAGAAGAATATCCGGTTGCCGGAGTTTTTCCTTCAAGTATGATTTCTGAAAAACTTAAAGTTGAAAAATTAGTTTTAAATCATAATGATGTTTTGTTTTTGTACACAGATGGAATTGAAGAATCAAAAAGAGTTATTCGTGATTCAAATTTTGCTCCGAAAATGGATATTATTCAGGTAAAAAATTCAAAAAATCAAAAAGAAGAAAATGCCTCAAAATTTAAAGAACAGACCGAAGATTTTGGCTCAAAAAGAATTTTTGAAATTATAGAATCTGTAATGACTCAAAAAAAATATGTACTTTTAAAACAAGAAAATCCTATAAAAAATGAAATTTTGGAGTTTGATTTTTCTTCAAGCAATGGTTCTATTAGTGATGCTATAATTGCTCTTGCTTCTTGCGAAAAAGTTTTTAGACTTTACAAGCCAAATGGTCTTACAAGAACAGATTACGTAAAAGTTGATAAAAAAATTGATGAATTTCTAAAAAATTATTTTAATAATTATGAATTATACTCAAGACATAAAACTCAAAATCCAGAAACTCCAAATTATGTTGATTATGAGCATTTAAAAGAAGATGAACAATCTGATGATTTAACTTTGTTAGCAATAAGAAGAATTTAAAAAATAAAAAATTTGTTTTTTATCAGTATAAATATTATTATTAGATAAGAAAAAAAACTAAAGAGGTACTTTATGGAAACTCAGGATTTTAATGAAAAGGCAAAAGATGAACTAAAAAAAGCGGCAACTGTAACAAAAAGTGCCTTTGAAAAAGTAGGCAATAAAGTTCAAGATTTTACAGATAGAACTGTAATAAAAGTAAAAGTAAATCAGTTAGAAACCAAACGTTCTTGTAAATATGAGGAACTTGGCATGAAAATTTCATCAATGCTTTTAGAAGGAGCAGAAATTAATTCTAAAAATACTGATGATGTAGAAATCGTAAAATCTATTCAAAATGAAATTGCAAAAATTTCAGAACAAATAAACGAAAAAGAAGAACTTTTGAAAAAATAATAGTCTTACTTTTGACTTAAAAAAATTATCATTCCTACATTATTTCGGAATGATAATTTTTCATTATCTCATTAAGTTTCCTTTTTTGATTTTTTCGGCAACTTCTTCATCACAAAGAATTTTTACTAATTCAATAGCAAATTGTTCGCTTGCTCCGGATGCTCTTCCAGTAATCAGTTTTCCATCAACTACAAAAGGTTCATCTTGTCGATTTTTTTTGTATTCATCACTTACAACATCTTCGCAACCTGGATAACAAGTCCATTTTTTCTCTTTTAATAAAGATGTTTTTCCTAAAACTACAGCTGGGGACGCACAAATTGCAGAAATATAATTTCCATTTTTGTATGATTTTTCCATGAAATTTAATAATTCTTTACATTCAGAAAGATTTTTTGCTCCAACCGAACCGCCAGGACAAACACATAAATCCGGAAACGAGTTTTTGTAATTTTCTAAAAATTCGTTAAAACTTAAATCGGCAAAAACTTTTACATTGTGGGATGATGTTACAATTTTTTCATCTTTCATAGTAGGTGAGGGAATTGCAACAGTTTTTAAGTCAATTCCGCCGCGCCTTAAATAATCAATAGGACTTAATGCTTCAATTTCTTCAAATCCATCTGTTAAAAATACTAAAGCGGTTTTCATCAAATGCCTCCAAAAAAAATATTATCATTTTTTAGTAGATTTTGCTATTGGAAGATTTTTTGGAAAAAATTCATAAAACTGATGAAATTAATTTTTATAATTTATAAAGATAATGGCGTTCCCTTATAAAATGAGTAAATGCTGAAAATTTGGTCTTCATTTTTTACATTTTTTTTACGCATTTCCTATTTTATAAGGTCGGCAGTTTCGCACTTTCGCTTTCGCTTCATTCTAAAACGGTAATTAATTTTTGAGCTGACGCATTTCGCGTCAGAATTCATCCACTGCCGTTTTAGAACTGCTACGCAGGTGCTACATTGCCTAACGCGTTAGAGAAAACTATTTTAGCATTTTTTTTTACAATTATTGAGGCTATTTATAACAATTATTATATTATAAAGGACATTTTCTATAAACAAGGGTGTAATATGGAATTACAAGAAATAAAAAATCAATTCTCTCAAATTTTAACCACATTTTTAGAAGAACATCATCAAAAAGATGGTTCTATATTTGTAATAGGTTGTTCTTCTAGCGAAATAAAAGGCGGAAAAATCGGAAAAAATTCTTCTGAAGAAATTGGAAAAGTTATTTTTGAAACCGCAAATAAAATTTTATCTTCAAAAAAAATTTTTCTTGCTTGTCAATGTTGCGAACATTTAAATCGAACTCTTGTTGTAGAACAAGAGTGTGCAGAAAAATATAATTATGAGGCAGTTTCAGTTGTGCCTTGGCTGCACGGAGGAGGTTCTTTTGCAACTGCTGCATATAAAGGTTTTAAAAAGCCGATTGTTGTAGAACATATAAAAGCAAGTGCTGGTCTTGATATTGGTGACACTTTAATTGGGATGCACTTAAAAGATGTTGCGGTGCCTGTTCATTTTGAGCAAAAAATTGGAAATGCAAATGTTGTTGGCGCTTGGTGTAGACCAAAATTAATTGGTGGTGAACGAGCAAGGTACGAATAAAAAAATATTTAAAAAATATTTAAAAAAAAACGAAAAATCTATTGACACTTTTTTCTGATAGATATATATTAGATTTCACCGTCGCAACAATGTGTTGCACGTAAAAATGTTTTTTGACACAATAAGGAAGGAAAGAATTAGAACAAGTGAGGTTCTAAACAAAAGACAGTGATATTTATTGCTGGTTTTTGTTCTGAAAATTGACTACATTTTTATCATTTTTTATAAAAATGAACCAAATCAATTCAGCAAAAGAAAGAAAAAGCTGGAGAGAACGATTTATAAGAAGAAA